>NZ_LMNY01000003.1:0-701782 GCF_001423135.1 Nocardioides sp. Leaf307
GAGATCGCCCGCTCCGTCACCGAAGCCGCCGGCGGCGCCAACGGCATCGCCGACGACATCGCCCAAGTCGCCTCCGCCGCCGACGACACCCGCCACGGAGCCCACAACACCCTCGAGTCCGCCACCGCCCTGGCCACCATGGCCACCGAGCTCAAAGCCCTCGTGGCCCGCTTCCAGGTCTGAGGGGGCTGACATGGAGGCATCCACCCAGCAGTCGCAGACCGTCACCGTCGACGTCTGGTCGAGCCCGCAGGCCCTCGAGAACGCCGTGCCCGAGGCCTTCCGGCTCTGGGCGTCCTGGTACGGCGAGCCGCACCCCGACCGGTCGGTCCACCTGCTCGCCTGTCCCTCGGGGGCCTACGCGCCCTCCAAGACCGGCGTGGCCGCGGCGCTCGACGCGCCCCGACCGCCCGGCACGCCGGGGCGGGTCTCGGTCGTGCTCACCGACGACCCGACGGCCGCCGAGTCGCTCTGGCTGCTGCGCACCGTCACCCGCCTGGCCGAGCCGCAGCTGCCCTGAAGCCCCACTGTCCCGGGGCCCGGCCCCGGGGACCGGGCCCCGGGGCTCAGGCGGGGGCGTCCACGCCCAGCGGCGGCGGCGCGTGCCGCTCCAGCCGGCGTACGTCGCGCGAGAGCAGGGCCAGCAGCGACGAGGCGGCCATGACGCCGCCGACCACGAGCAGCCACCGGTCGTAGCCGACCGCCTCGGCCACCGGCCCGGTCAGCGCGAGGCCGACCGGGCGGGAGACGAAGGAGCCGACCTGGTCGAAGGAGTACACCCGGGCCAGCCGGTCCTCGGGCACGTTCTGCTGGATCGAGAGGTCCCAGGCCACCGAGAAGACCTCGAGCCCGAAACCGTGCACGAAGGCGCCCAGGAGCACCACGACGAGCTGGTCGGAGACGGCCATCGCCAGCGGGAACGCCGCGGTCAGCGAGAGCATCGCGACACCGACGCGCAGCCCGTGCCGCGGTCGCCAGCGCAGGGTCACCAGGCCGCCGACCACGAAGCCGGCCATCAGGCTCGCCAGCGCCCAGCCCCACGCCGCGCGGCCGAACCCGTCGCCGACCACGATCGGGCCGAGCACGCCCTGGGCGCCGCCGTAGACGAGGTGGTAGAGCAGGGCCTGGCCGATGAGCAGCCACAGCCAGGTGCGGCTGAGCACCTCCCGCAGCCCGACCCCGAGGTCGCCCAGCACCGACGCGCCCACCGAGGCCCCCCGCACGTGCGGCACCCGGAGCGCGGCGTAGCACCCCGCGGCCACGGCGTACGTCGCCGCGTCGACCGCGATCGCCCACCCCGGCCCGGCGGCCGCGACGAGCACCCCGCCGACCGAGAAGCCGACGATCTGCGACCCGGTCTGCCCGATCCGGCGCACGGACACCGCCGAGGCCAGCTCGGCCGCGGGCACGGTCAGGCGGGTCATCGCCTGCGACGAGGGGCCGCTGAGCGCGGCCAGGCAGCCGGTGACCACCCCCATCGCCGTCAGCAGCGCGATGCTGGCCGCGCCGGTGAGGAGCACCGCCGCGAGCACCGCCTGCACCAGCGCGCACGCGCCCGCCGAGCCCTCCATCAGCACCTTGCGCGAGACCCGGTCGCCGAGCACCCCGCCGAAGAGCACCGTGACCACCTCGGCCAGCGCGAAGGCCGCCACCACCAGGCCCAGCTCCTGCGCCGAGCCGCCGAGGTCGATCACCGCGAAGGCCAGCGCCACCGGCGCCATCGCGTTGCCCAGCGAGCTGGTCGCCGTGCCGGCCACGAGCAGCCGGAAGTCGCGGTGGCGCAGCGGCCCGAGCCGGTCGGTCACGCCGACCACCCAAGCCTGCGCGGGCCCGCGGGGTCAACCGGGTTCGTACGCGACCCGCACTTCCGCGAGCCCGTGCCTAGAAGCCGAAGAGCTTGCCCAGGCCGGAGAAGAGCGCGTTGAAGGTCCGGGTGACCGGGTTGGCCGCCTCGCCGGTGTCGGACTGCTGCCCGAAGAGCGGGTGGTGGCCGGTGAACTCGTCGTCGACGAGGGGCGCGCGGCCGCGCAGGTAGGGCCAGAAGACCTCGGTGCGGTTGACGCCCACGCTCAGGCGGGAGTCGAAGCCCATCACCAGGTTCTGGTTGACCCTGGTCGCCCTGCCCTCGGGGTTGGTCGCCACCACGTCGCCGCAGCCCTCCACGATGAGGCCTCCGGTGCCGGCGAAGAGGATGTAGCGCACCTGCCAGGTCGCGAGGGCGTGCACGCCCCACCGCCAGCGCGTCTCCAGCGCGGGCGTCCCGACGACCCCGACCACATGCTTGGGGTGCATCACCAGGCCGGGGTGGTCGCGCAGGTCGATGCGCATCAGGTAGGCGTTGGGGTCCTCGGGGTTGGCCAGCGTCACCGAGCTGCCCGTCTCCTCCCCGACCAGGCGGCTCATCTCGTGCAGCCCGGCGGCGTAGCTGATGAACGGCGAGGACCAGTCGTAGAGGAGTCGGCTGCGGGCCCTGCCCTGCACCGAGCGCACGTGCGCCGACCGCGTCGACAGCACCTCGCCGGCGCCGACGTGGACGGTCATCGTGCGCTGCGCGTCGCTGGTGCGGATCTCGGCGTCCGCGGCCTCCGCCTCATCGGCCAGCCGCACCGGCGTGTGGAGACGGCGCACCACCGGCATCAGCACGAAGTAGCTGACGACGCGCAGCACGATCGGGGCGAGCAGGACGGTGAGCGCGATGACGGCCAGCCACTTCCACGACCGGGCCCACTGGTCCACGACCCAGCCCGTGCCGGAGCCCTGCGCCTCCTCCAGGGTGTCCTCCTCGCTCCGCGTCTCCGCGAGCGCCGACTCCTGCGCGTCGATCTCGTCCTGGCGGAACGCCGGGTCGTCGCCCCGACCCAGCCGGTCCAGCTTCTCCTGGTCGCTGAGGTCGGGGTCGCGCAGCACGGCCACGCCCTCCTCGGCCCGGGCGAGGCCGTCCTCCAGGGAGTCGAGCGCCTCGTCGGCCTCCCGCACCGCCGCCTCGGCCGCGTCGCACGCATCGCCCGGCGTCACCAGGTCGATGAGGTCCCGCACCAGGCCGCAGACGTCCTGCTGGCCGTCGCGCAGCCGCTCGACCTCGGCCCGCTTGTCGGTGACGGCCCCCTGCAGCGTGCCGACCTCGTCGCCGAGCTCGGCCTCCAGCGAGGCCGTCGCCTCGCTCCGGGCCGCGGCGGCGGCCGCCTGGAGCCGGCCCAGGTCCTCCTGCAGCGCGGCTCGCTCCTCGACGACCCGCTCCAGCCGGTCCCGGTCGGCCGCGGCCTCGCGCAGGGCCGGCACCAGGGACTGCATGACCAGGTAGCCGAGGAACAGCGAGAGCACCAGCGCCGCCAACAGGCCGAGCTTCCGCAGGAAGAAGCCGACGACCGTCGACACGAGACGCATGGGCTCGATCCTAGTGTCGGACGTCTTTACCGTGGCGCGCTCTCACGGGCGGTACGTCGGCAGCCATCGCCGGCCCCGGCACCCGGCCGCGCTCCGGCGTCCCTCCGGTCGTCGTCCCGCGGCCGACGCCCCGCTCCGGCGCCGACACCGACCGGCAGACTGGGGCCGTGACCAGCGCGCGCGACGTCCTCCGGCAGGTCGTGCGTGCCCTCGAGGCCGACGGTTTCGGCGCCGACGCCGTCCACGTGCTCCTCGCCGACGACAGCGCGGTCCACCACTGGTCCCCCGACGTACGCCGCGACGTCCACTCCGCCGCCAAGGCGGTCTGCACCCTCGCCGTCGGGCTGGCCTGCGACGCCGGCCTCTACGACGTCGACGCGCCGGTCACCCGCTACCTGCGGCCCCCGGTGGTCGGCGAGGGCGTCGAGTCGGTCACGACGCGGCACCTGCTCTCGATGACCAGCGGCATCGACCTGGCGTGGAGCGACACGATGCTGACCGACTGGCCCGACCTGGCCCAGGAGTTCCTGTCGCGCCCGTCCGCGGGGCGGGTCTTCCAGTACTCCAACGCCAGCACCTACACCGCGATGCGCGCGCTCAGCAGCGTCGTCGGCGACGTCGCCGACTGGCTGCAGCCGGTTCTCTTCACCCCGCTCGGCATCGACGCTCCGCCCTGGGATCGGTGCCCGCACGGGTACGTCGCCGCCGGCGGAGGGCTGCACCTGCGGGTAGAGGAGCTCGCGCGCCTGGGCCGGCTGATCCGCGACGACGGCGTCTGGGAAGGACGGCGACTGGTCTCCTCGCGCTGGACCACCGGCCTGCGCTCGGACTGGACCGAACGGGACGCGGCCTCCCCCGCCTACGCGCGCTACTCCCTGGGAGCGTGGGGCGGACCGGGCGAAGCCTGGCGCCTGCACGGCGCCCACGGTCAGCTCGTGCTGTTCCTCGGCGACGCGGTCGTGACCATCCTGGCCCACGACCACGCCGGCGCCGATCACGCAGCCGACCGCGTCGTGGCGATCCTCACCTCACGAGGCTCGGAGAATGCACAAAGTCGCGGACCGATGACGGGCTGCAATTCGGCGTGATAGGAGCCGCTCGACTCTAGAAGGAGCCCCGACGTCATGCCCGACACTCGTGAGTCTCACGTACTTCGACGCGGCGCATTGCCCCATCTGAGACGCGCCGACGCCATATCGTACCCGTGTGTCGAACGAACGAGTCCGGGATGAGCTAAGAGCAATGGTCGTTGAGCGCGACTGGGACCAGTTCCACTCGCCTGAGAACCTTGCCAAGAGCGTGGTGATTGAGGCCGGGGAACTGCTCGAGTGCTTCCAATGGTCGCCTGACGTGCCGACCGGTGACGTCCTCGGCGAACTGGCCGATGTCCTCACCTACTGCCATCTCCTGGCGGCGAAGCTAGGCGTCGACTCCGATCAGATCGTGCTCGACAAGCTGGATCGGACGCGGGCCAAGTATCCGGCAGACAAGGCTCGGGGACGGAGCGCGAAGTATGACCAGCTTCCGGATTGAGCGGGTGCCCTTCACGAGCGAAGCCGTGCGCAACCTACGGCTGCTCGACGCCAAGTTCACCAATTGGCCGGCCGTCTACACCTTGGGCGATTCGCGGAAGGTCTACGTCGGGGAGTCGCTGAACGTGTCGGCGCGACTGCGCCAGCACCTTGACTCGGCAGAACGCCGAGTACTCAGCACTGCAAGAGTGGTGATCGATCCGACCTTCAACAAGTCCGTGTGCTTGGACCTGGAGTCCACCCTGATCCGCTTGCTCGCGGGCGATGGTCAGTTCGAAGTGATCAATCGAAACGACGGCATCACCAATGCCGACTATTTCGACCGAGGCAAGTACAACACCGTTTTCCGCGAGATCTTCGAGCGCCTGCGCGAGGAGGGAGTCTTCAGCCGATCGATCGAGGAGATCGAGAACTCTGACCTGTTCAAGTTGTCGCCCTTTAAGGCGTTGAGTCCCGAGCAGTCCGTCATTGTCGAGGACATCCTAGAAGGCCTTTTCGACGACCTTGCGAACGGCCGATCGTCACGCATCGTCATCCAAGGCGACCCTGGAACCGGCAAGACCGTGGTCGCGATCTACCTAATGAAGCTCCTGAGCGACATCCAGAACGCCATCGGTGGCGAGGCCCCGGAAGGTGACTCACTCCTGGCCGACTTCTTCGTTCAGGGATTCCCGGAGTTGCTGACAGGCTTCCGCATGGCTCTCGTGGTGCCGCAACAATCCCTCCGCAAGTCGGTGAAGATGGTCTTTCGCAAGACTCCGGGGCTCAACCCCAAACAGGTACTGAGCCCATTCGAAGTGGTGTCTGCGGGGCACCAGTTCCACCTTCTGGTCGTGGATGAGGCACATCGGCTGAATCAGCGAGCGGCCCAAGCAGCCGGCCCTTTGAACTCGATGTTCCCGAGCAACAACATCAAGCTCTTCGGCCACGACGACGTGCGGTACACCCAATTCGACTGGATCAACGCCGTCAGCCGGCATCAGCTCTACATGGTCGACGGCGGTCAGGCAGTCCGCCCAGCAGACGTGTCCCCCCAAGTTCTGGAGGCGCTGCTGGGTGAAGCTCGTCGAGGCCAACGCTTTTACCGGCTGCAATCACAAATGCGCGTTCGGGCGGGTCAGGACTACGTGGCCCACGTGCGAGCCACTCTGGACGGTACCGCACGAGGCCCTGCGCGCTTCGACGGATACGACCTGCGGTTCTTCGACAACCTCTCCGTGATGCGCAACGCCATCAGCGCGCGCGAACGCGAGTACGGTCTGGCCCGCCTTCTTGCCGGCTACGCCTGGGGATGGGCAAGCAAGAACGACAAGACCGTCGTCGACTTCGTGATCGACGGCGAACAGCTTCGCTGGAACTCGACTGCCGTGGACTGGGTCAGTTCGCCGGGTTCAGCGGACGAAGTTGGCTCGATCCACACCATCCAGGGTTACGACCTCAACTACGCGGGGGTGATCATCGGCCCGGACCTACGATTTGACACCGACACCGAGCGGATCGTGCTCGACCGAAAGAGCTACCGCGATCCGCGCGGCATGACCAATAACAAGTTTCACGGCATCACCTACTCGGACGAGGACATCCTTGTCTTCGTTCGCAACATTTACTCGGTGCTGCTGACGCGAGGGATGCTCGGTACATACGTGTACGTGTGCGACCCAGCACTTCGGGCGCACCTCCGACGGTTCTTCTAACTCGAGCACCCTTCAGTGACTGAGGGCTTCGCTCGATAAGCGAGATCATGCCCGTTGGCGGATGCCGCGAGCCGGTCATTGACGGTGTTCATCGCGCGCGTTCTGGTGGACCACGCCCGGGCCGCGGTGGCGGTTCTACACATCACCTTGACCGCGGACGGTTCCAACGTGTCGATCGGCCCGCGCGATCTCTTCAGACGATGCCAGTCGACATCGCTGGCGAGCCCCCGATAAACGCAGAAACCGCAGGCCATCTAGATGACCTGCGGCTTCGTGTGCGGTGCGCCTGTAGGGATTCGAACCCCAAACCTTCTGATCCGTAGTCAGATGCTCTATCCGTTGAGCTACAGGCGCATGTCGGGCGATCCGGCCGGGGCCGGTGCGACGACTGGTCGAGGATAGCCGACCGGGCACCGTGGGCCGAAATCGGCCCGTGCCCGGTCGGCTACTCCGTCAGGAGTCGGCGTCGGCGAGGGCCTGGGCGACCCGGCGGTGGGCCTCCCAGATCTCCTCGGGCAGGCCGTCGAACTGCTGGAGGTGCTCCTCGCGGAAGCCCATCTCCTGGCGCCAGCGCTCGACGTCGATGTCGAGGATGCGGGCCAGCTCGTCGGCGGGCAGGTCGAGGCCGGTGAGGTCGAGCTCCTCCTCGGTGGGCAGGACACCGACCGGGGTCTGGCGGCCCGAGACCTCGCCGGCGGCGTACTTGACCAGCCACAGCAGCGGGCGCAGGTTCTCCCGGTAGCCGGGCCACAGGAAGTGGCCGTCCTCGGCGTCGCGCTGGAACCAGTTGACGTGGGCGAAGATCGGCTGCTGCGTGGCGGCGCCGATGATCTTCAGCCAGTGCGCGGCGTAGTCGGCCTCGGCGTAGGCCATGAAGGGCCGCATCGACATCGGGTCGTAGCGCAGCTGGCCGTCGAGGCCGTCGGCGGCGAAGGTCGCCTCGGCGCCGAGCGTGAGGCCGTCGTAGACGCCCTCGGCGAGGTCGGTGATCGCGCGCACCAGCGGCTCGCGGTCGCGGGTGCGGCCGCCGAAGATGATCGCGTCGACCGGCACGCCGGCGGGGTCCTCGAAGTCGCCCGCGACGTTGGGCACGTTGGCCAGCGTCGTGGTGAAGCGGCTGTTGGGGTGGGCCCACGGGGAGTCGTCGCCGGCCTCGCGGTCGGAGATCTTCTCGCCCTTCCAGTCCTCCCACCCGGTGACGTCGGCGGGGTAGGTGGGGGTCTTGCCCTCCCACCACACCTCCTGGGTGTCGGGGTTGTAGGCGACGTTGGTGAAGATCGCGCCGCTGCCGGGCTTGATGGAGTCCAGCGCGGTGGGGTTGGTGAGCTCGTTGGTGTCCTTGGCGACGCCGAAGACCCCGTTCTCGGGGTTCATCGCGTAGACCTTGCCGTCCTCGCCAACCCAGAGCCAGGCGATGTCGTCGCCGTAGAACTCCACGTGGTAGCGGCTGCCCATGGCGTCGGGCGCCAGCGTCATGGCGAGGTTGGTCTTGCCCGAGGCCGACGGGAAGCCGCCGCACACGTGGTACTTCTTGCCGGTCTCGTGGTCGGTGATCCCCAGCAGCATGAACTGCTCGGCGAGGAACTTGCCCGACGCGCGGCCGTCGTAGCAGGCCTGGCGCAGGCCGTGGGCGATCTTGCCCAGCAGCGCGTTGCCGCCGTACGACGAGCCGAAGTGCAGGATCGTGCGCTGGTCGGCGACCGTGACGAAGTAGCGCTGGTCGTCGGGGGTGCCCTGGCCGAGGTTCTCCAGGTCGCCGGTGACGTGCACGGCGCGCACGAACGAGCTGGGGTCCTCGAGGTTGTCGACGTGGGCGGTGCCGACGCGGGCCATCCGGATCATGTGGAGCACGACCGGGCGGTTGTCGGTGAGCTCGACGCCCGCGGCGTAGGCCTCGAGCGGGGAGCCGGGAGGCGCCATCAGGTAGGGGATGACGTACATCGTCTTGCCGCGCGACTGACCGCGCATGCGCTCCAGCTGGCTGGAGGTCATCTCCTCGGCGTCGCGCCAGTTGTTGTAGACGCCCTTGTCCTCGGGCTTGCTCGTGGCCACGATCGTGCGCTCCTCCGAGCGCGCGGTGTCCTTGAAGTAGGAGCGCGAGTAGTACAGCCCCTCACCGGCGGGCAGGAGCTCGCCGGCCTCGAGGGCCTCAGCCACCAGGCGGGCGTCGTCGGAGGCGTTGACGACCTCGATCCGCTCGGGCTCGGTCACCCCCGCCCAGTACGCGACGTACTCCCGCACGTGCGGGTTCTTGAGACCCGCCTCGTCGAGGACCTTCTCCACATCGACCATGTCCAGATTCGCCTTTCCCGGGGCTGCTTGACAGGCACGCTAGCCGCTCTTTACCCCCCTTCCGCACGCCAGGGTCGTTGGATCGATCCAGACTGGACAGGCGATTTTCGGACCTCCCAGCGAGCCCTCCGCGGCCTGTGACGTGGGCCACGAATCGTGGATCGATCCAAGTCAGGGCGCGGCGCGGCCGGGTCGCGGGGCGCTCGTGGCGGGCCCGTGGCGGGGTCGCGGCGCGGTCGCCGGGGTCTCGCCCGGGTGGCCCCTGCGGGGGGTGTGTCATCATCCGCAGCAGACTCGGGGAACGCGGCACACCAGGTGCTCGCGCACGACGACGAGCCAGGTCAGGGGCCAGGTCAGGGGGACGCGTGGCGGTGTTCGGGCCCGAGGACAGGGCGGCCTTCGAGGAGCACTGCGTCGCCCTCTACGAGGACATGGTCGCGGCCGGCGGCATGGCCGCCGACGACCCGCGGCTGGCCGAGGGCGCCGACGACCGGCCCGCCTTCGACCTGCTCGTGCAGCTCGGGCTGGTCAGCCTCGACGCCGACAGCGCGACCTGGCTCCCCGAGGACCCCGCCGCCGTCCAGTCACGGGTGGTCACCCCGCTGAGCACGGAGGCCGGGCGCCTGCTGGAGGAGTCCTCGCAGTGGGCGCGCGCCTTCGGCCCGCTGCGCCAGGCGTGGCGCCGCGCCCCGGAGACCGGCGGCCGCGGCCCCTTCACCTACCTGCGCGGCGCCGCGATCGGCCCCTACATCGGTGGGCTCACCGCGGAGACCGAGAGCGAGCTGCTCACCGCGCAGCCGCAGACCGGTCGCGACCCGCAGACCCTCGCCGAGGCCGCGCTGCGCGACACCGCCGCCCTCGCGCGCGGGGTCAGGATGCGCACGCTCTACCAGCACAGCGCCCGGCGCAGCGCGGTCACGCACAAGTACGTCGCGGCCGTCACCGGCCTCGGCGCCGAGGTGCGCACGCTCGACGAGTTCTTCAACCGCATGATCGTGGTCGACCGCCGCGTCGTGGTCATCCCCGCCACCGACGACAACACCCTGGCCATCGCCGTGCGCGAGCCCTCGGTGGTGGCCTACCTGGTCGACGTCTTCGAGCGGGCCTGGGAGCGCGCCCGCCCCTTCGGCAACCGCGAGTCCACGACGATGAAGGACATCGCCGAGGAGCAGCGGGCGATGACGATCCGGATGCTCATCGAGGGCCACGCCGACCCGGTCAGCGCCAAGCGGCTCGGGGTCAGCCCCCGCACCTACGCCGGCTACGTCGCCGACCTCAAGGCCGAGCACGACGCCGACACCCGCTTCCAGCTCGGCTACCTGATGGGCCGGCGCGGGGTGCAAGGCGACCGGGCGCTCGACGGCGAGGCGGGCGCGCCCGACCAGGAGTGACGCTCCGCCGCACGGCCCGGCGCGCAGGGTGCCGGGCGTGACCGGTCCGGGTGTGACCGGGCTGGGTGTGACCG
This sequence comes from Nocardioides sp. Leaf307, assembly GCF_001423135.1. Classification (NCBI taxonomy): domain Bacteria; kingdom Bacillati; phylum Actinomycetota; class Actinomycetes; order Propionibacteriales; family Nocardioidaceae; genus Nocardioides; species Nocardioides sp. Leaf307. The sequence goes on from NZ_LMNY01000003.1 coordinate 10,368, forward strand.
GGCCGGAGGTGGAGGGGCCGGACGTGGGCCGGACCCGCACGCCAGCGGCGTACGGGTCCGGAACCAGCGAGGACAGCGACCGGAGTCGCTGTCCTCGGGGGGAGACGGGCCGTGGACCGGCACTGGGACCGAACAAGTCGGGGGGGACGTTCGCTCCCCGTCTCACAAGGGAGAGGCGCGGGGCCAGCCCGCGCTCAGGTCACTTCTTGCTGACGCAGCCGCCGCAGCCCCAGCTGGTGTCGGCCTGGGCGGGGGCGGAGGTGAGACCGACGAGGCCGACGCTCAGGACGGTGGCGGCGACGGTGACGGCGAGCTTGCGGGCGACGTTCATGGCGGAGTCCTTGTCCTCGGGGGCCCACGGAATGGCCCGTGGCCCCATCCTCCGTCGTCGGCGTCGCGATCGGGCGCGGCGGGTTGGCTCAGAAACCTGCATTGCAGAAGGTTGCAGCCGCCGTCGCGGAATAGCGGTCCGGCCCCGAGGGCGGCCCGTGCACTGCCACGAGGGTCGCGCGCGCCGCGGGGCCTTGGCAAGCACCCCGCCGGTCCAGCGGTGTCGCCCGGGTCACGCCGGCGACGCGACGGGCGCGAGGGGCCCCGTCGGCAGGGACAGGACGACCCCCGGCGGAGGAGTCCGACGGGGGTCGTGGCTGGCGGAGGCGGCGGGATTTGAACCCGCGAGAGGGTTCAACCCTCAACCCGCTTAGCAGGCGGGCGCACTAGGCCACTATGCGACGCCTCCGAGAACAGCGAGCACAGGCTACAAGGCGGCCCTCCCGGCGCACCAATCAGGCGCGCGGACCGGACGCGTCGCGCTGGGGGCGTGCCCCATCGGGGCACCGGTCGAGCAGGGGTCAGGAGTCGCCGAGGCGGCGCAGGCCGCGCCCGGCGTCGAGGCGCCGCTGCACCTCGCGCACCAGCTGCTCGCGGTCGATCGCGACGGCCTGCACCGGGATCGTCGTCGTGCCGCCACCGCGCAGGTGCAGCACCAGGCACGGGATGCCGCGCGGGGAGGAGGTGGCCGCCGACTCGACGTCGCGCCAGGCGGCGTCGCGCACGCCGGCGCCCCGCACCAGCCGCACGTGGTAGCCCTCGGCGTCGGCGCGCAGCACGTAGGCCCGTGAGCGCAGCCACCAGCCGAGGGTGATGACGCCGACGACGCCGAGCACCAGCGGCACGAGCAGCAGGTCGCCGGACCACCCCGCCACCGCGACCAGCGCGGTGCCGCCGAACATCACCAGCGCCAGCGCCACCAGGCCGGCGCCCACGAAGCGGGCGGCCAGGGCGGGGTGCATGCGGTAGTCGTGCGGGGTCGGCAGCGGCTCGGGCATGCCTCGATTGTCCACCCGCCCGCTCCTCGTAGACTGCGCGGGTCGCACCACCCGCGCTGCGGGCGGGCGCGGCGAGGAGGGGTGCCGGAGCGGCCGATCGGAACCGCCTTGAAAGCGGTCGTAGGGAGACCTACCGCGGGTTCGAATCCCGCCCCCTCTGCCACGTGCCGTACCTGGCCGGCCGGGTGCCCCGGACGTACGGCGCCGACGGGTCGGGCCCGGTCGGTCGGGCCCGGTCGGCGAGGGCCGACGGTGGGGCGGGTCAGGCGCGGGTGAGGGCCACGAGCAGGTCGCCCTCCTGGACGACGTCGCCGGGGCTGACGCGCACCTCGGTCACGACGCCGGGGACCTCGGCGATGACCGGGATCTCCATCTTCATCGACTCCAGCAGCACCACGGTGTCACCGGTCTCGACGCGCTCGCCGGGCGCGACCGCGATGGTGAGCACGTTGGCCACCATCTCCGCGAGGATCTCCGTCACCTGTTCACGAGCCACGTCTCGAACCTAGCCGTTACCGGCGCGTACTACTGCAGCGCCGAGGCCCGAGGTGGCTCCGGGCGCACCGCGGCCTCGGCCTCGGCGCGGCGGGCCCGCGAGCCGCGCGGGCCGGTGAGGGCGAGGTCGACGCGGATGACGACGAAGCCGATCACCAGGCCCACCACGAGGCCGTAGCCCACCGAGAGGCCCGCCTCGAGCAGCGAGGTGGCGGGGTTCATCAGCGCGGTGGTCACCGGGGCCGTGGCCGCCACCCCGAAGGCGCAGATCCACCAGCCCTGGCGGCGCCGGGCGCGCATGTGGCAGCCCCACGCGAGGGCGGGCACGCCCAGGACGGTCTCGATCGGACGGGGGAACGCTCCGAGGGTCTCCCGGGTCCACCGGACGCCGTCGAGCACGCTGTCCACGGCGTCGCCGGGACCGTAGCGGCGCAGCAGCTCGGCGTAGGCCAGGGTCAGGGCGAGCAGGAGCCCGCCGCCGAGCACGCCGACCAGACCGCGGCGGCCCAGGCCGTGGAGCCCGGCGCCGAGGCGGTGGACGAGGGCGAAGGCGGCGAGCAGGGAGAGCCCGAAGACGGTGTACTCGAAGCGCACCTGGGCGATGACCGGCTCGAAGCCCAGCATGGCCAGCGCCCCGCCCGCGGCCACCAGCACCGCCAGGGCGCACTCGCGGGCGGCCTGCACGAAGCGCTGCGCCGGCACCGTGACCATCACGCCGAGCACCGAGGCGACCGCGCACGTCATCACCGCGGCGCCCGTGCGCAGCCAGTCCTCGTCGAGCACCAGGACGCCCACGCCGAGCAGCAGCGCGAGCGCGCCGAAGAGCAGCGGCCGTCCGCCGGCGCGGGCCACCAGCGCCCAGGTGTAGGCGCTGGTGACGGCCACCGACCCGATGCCCGAGAGCAGCCGCTCGTCGGCGGGCACGACGTCGAGCAGCGCCACCACGAGGGCCGCCACCCCGCCGAGCACCACGACCCACCAGGCGGCCAGCGGGGCCACGCGGCGCCATCCGGCGCGGGTCGGCGTACCCGGGGAGGCGTAGGGCCGAGCGTCGGAGGGGGTGCCGGAGGGCGCGGTGCTCGAGGGCGCGGGGGTCGCGGGGTCGGGGGCGGGCACGAGCGGAGAGGCTACAGACGCCGGTTGGCCAGGGAGGGGTTGGTACGACGCGCCTGCGCCAGCACCGCGGCGCTGATCTCGGCGCCGACGACCTCGGAGCCGTCGCCGGCCTCGGCGAGCACGTCGCCGAGCGGGTCGACGAGCATCGAGTGGCCGGAGTAGCGCGGGGCCGGCTGGGCCGCGGCCGCGACGTAGACGGTGTTCTCGATCGCGCGGGCCCGCACGAGGGTGCGCCAGTGGTCGACCTTGCGCTCCCCCGCGACCCAGGCCGCGGGCACCACGAGCAGCTCGGCGCCTGCGTCGACCAGGGCGCGGGCGTGCTCGGGGAAGCGCAGGTCGTAGCAGGTCATCAGACCGACCCGCAGGCCGGCGAGGTCGACCACCCGGGGGGTCGTGGGGCCGGCCGTCAGCACGTCGGACTCGCGGTAGCCGAAGGAGTCGTAGAGGTGGATCTTGCGGTACTCCGCGCTCACCGCCCCGCGCACCACCAGCGTGTTCCACGGGCGCTCGGGGTCGGGGCCGGTCTCGAACATCCCCGCGACCACCGTGGTGCCGGCGGCGGCCGCGACCCGGGCCACCTCGGAGGCGAAGGGCCCGTCGACCGGCTCGGCGTGCTCGCCCAGCGGCGAGCCTGCGGTGCCGAAGTCGCGGGCGAAGGCCTCCGGCAGCACGACCAGGTCGTGGCCGGTCGGCACCAGCGCGGCCAGGCGCTCGCGGTTGCCCGCGGGCTCGAGACCCGAGGCCTCCTGCACGAGGGCGACCCGTGCCGTGGTCCACGTCGTGTCGGCGGTCATGGCTCCAGCCTGCCAGCCGGCCGCGACCGGTGCGAGACTCCAGGCATGCCCGGCTCCTCCCCCACCGGCCCCCTGCTCGACCCCGACACCGGCGGCTTCTGCGCCGTCGTGCTCGCCGGCGGCACCGCGGTGCGCCTCGACGGCGTCGACAAGGCCGGCGTCGAGCTGCACGGCCGCTCGCTGCTCACCCACGCCCTCGACGCACTCGTCGACGCCGCCGAGGTCGTGGTGGTCGGCGACCCGGTGCCGACCGAGCGGCCGGTCACCTTCTGCCGCGAGTCGCCGCGCCACGGCGGCCCGGTCGCGGCGCTGCTCACCGGGCGCGACGCCCTCGTGCGGGCGCCGCGCACCCTCGGCGTACTGGCCGTCGACATGCCCCGCGTCACCGCCCACACCTTCCGCCGCCTCCACGACGCGCTCCTCGGGGAGGACGGTCCCGCCGAGGACCTCGACGGGGCGCGCCTGGTCGCCCCCGACGGACGCCACCAGCTCGCCCTCGTGCTCCGCACCGACCGGCTCGACGCCGTGCGCCCCGACCACGAGGGGCAGCACGGCATGGCCATGAGGCACCTGCTGCGCGACCTGCGGCTCGCCGAGGTCGCCGCCCTGGGCGAGGAGCACCGCGACGTCGACACCTGGGCCGACCTGCGCGACCTCGCCGAGCCGCCGGGCTGAGGCGGCTGACCCCAGGGGGCGGTCGTGGGGCGGCCGTCGGGGCGGCCGTCGGGGCGGCCGTCGGGAGCCGCCGGCGGGGGCGGCGCTCGGTGCGGCCGTCGGGGGCCGCCGGCGGGGGCCGTGGTCGGGGCTGCGCAAGCGGCGCAATTGCGCGGAACCGGCCAGGCGGCTTGGCCCGGTTTGCGTGGCTGGAGCACGGTCGCCGGCGCCTCGACTGCGGAAACGGCGCAATCGCGCGGGACCCGGCGAGCCGCTGGGCCAGGTGTGCGCGGATGGAGTAGCGGTGCGGACGGCTCCGCTGCGGAACTGGCGCAATCGCGCTGGGGGACCGCGACGCCGGCGGGGCTGCGCAAACGGCGCGATGGCGCGAGAAGGATCGAGCCGCCGAGCCAGGTTTGCGTGGCTGGTGCACCGGTCCGGGCGTCTCGGCTGCGCAAGCGGCGCAATTGCGCGGACAAGACCGGGCAGCTGAGCCAGGTTTGCACCGTTGGCGCACCGGTGCGAACGTCTCAGCTGCGCAAGCAGCGCAATGGCGCGGGAAGGACCGCGCCGCGAGTGGGGGTCAGCGGGAGACCGGGGCCGGCACCCGAGCGGCCGGCACCTGAGAGGCTGGGGCCATGACCTCCCCCGCGGACGACCAGACCCCCGCCCCCGCCGTGCCGACGCTGGCCGACTGGATCGACGAGGCCACGGCGGCGCTCGGGCTCGAGGGTCACGAGGTCGACGAGGCGCTCGTGCTCGACCTGGCCCGCGTGGCCGCGCACGGGGTGCTGCGGCCGGCCGCGCCGGTGACCACCTACCTCGTCGGGCTCGCCGCCGGCCTGCGCGGCGGCGACCCCGCGGTGGTCGAGGAGCTGTCGGCCCGCGCCGAGCGGCTGGCCGAGGAGTGGGCCGCGCGCCACAGCGCCGGCTGAGGGCTGCCGCCTCTGGACTGAGGCCTCCAATCGCCGGCCTCCGGGCTGCGGTCTCGGGCTGCGGGCTCGGGCTGCGGCGTACGACGGCGGCGCGCCGGTCGGCAGCGGGCCTGGACCTAGGGGTGGTCCGGGCGTCGTCGCGGCGGCCTAGGGTCGCAGGCATGCGTGCTGTCGTCGCCCAGGGGACCGGTGGTCCCGAGGTCCTGTCCGTCACCGAGCTGCCCGACCCCGAGCCGGGGCCCGGCGAGGTCGTGCTCGACGTCGCGGCCGCGGGGCTCAACCGCGCCGACCTGCTGCAGCGCCAGGGCCACTACCCGCCCCCGCCCGGCGCCTCCGACGTGATCGGCATGGAGTGCTCCGGCACGGTCTCCGCCGTCGGCGAGGGCGTGACGCGCTGGGCCGTGGGCGACGAGGTCTGCGCGCTGCTCGCCGGTGGCGGCTACGCGACGAAGGTCGCCGTGCCCGAGGGCCAGGTCATGCCCGTGCCGGCCGGGCTCGACCTGGTCACGGCCGCGGCCGTGCCCGAGGTGGCGGCCACGGTGTGGTCCAACGTCTTCATGATCGCCGGTCTCGAGGCCGGGCAGACCTTCCTGGTGCACGGCGGCGCCGGCGGCATCGGCACCTTCGCTATCCAGCTGGCCCACGCCCGCGGCGCCCGCGTCATGACCACCGGTGGCACCGCCGAGAAGCTCGCCTTCTGCCGCGACCTCGGCGCCGACGTGACCATCGACTACCACGACCAGGACTTCGTCGAGGTGGTCAAGGAGGCCACCGACGGCGCCGGGGTCGACGTCATCCTCGACAACATGGGCGCCAAGTACCTCATGCGCAACGTCGACGCGCTCGCCCTCGAGGGCGTGCTCGTGGTCATCGGCATGCAGGGCGGTGCCAAGGCCGAGCTCGACCTCGGCACCCTGCTGCGCAAGCGCGGCAGCGTGGTCGCCACCTCCCTGCGGGCGCGCTCGGTGGAGAACAAGTCTGCCATCTGCCACTCCCTCGTCGAGCACGTGTGGCCGCTGCTGGCCGACGGGTCGGTCACGCCGGTCGTGCACGGCACCATGCCGCTCGACGAGGTCGTCGCCGCCCACGAGCTGATGACCTCGGGGTCGCACACCGGAAAGATCCTGCTCACGACGTGACCGGCCCCGCCCGCAGCGGCTGCGACTCCCGGTCACTGCCGCTGCTGCCGGGCGCCCCCGACCGACCTCCCGACCGGTCTCTCGACCGATCTCTCGACGTACCTAAGGTGGAACCCATGACCGAGCAGCAGGGCGAGAGCCCCGAGCAGGAGCAGCAGATCGTCATCGTCGGCCCCGACGGCCAGCCGATGGGCAGCGTGCCCGCCTCGGCCCTGGCCGTGGCCGCGCAGGCCGCGAGCGGCGACGAGGACGGCGACGGCGACGGCGAGCGCGCCGTGACCGACCTGGTCGAGCAGCCGGCGAAGGTGATGCGGATCGGCAGCATGATCCGTCAGCTGCTCGAGGAGGTGAAGGCCGCGCCGCTCGACGAGGCCAGCCGCAACCGGCTCAAGGACATCCACCAGGCCTCCATCGCCGAGCTCGAGCAGGGCCTCGCCCCCGAGCTGGTCGAGGAGCTGCAGCGCCTCAGCCTGCCCTTCACCGAGGACTCCACCCCGTCGGAGGGCGAGCTGCGCATCGCCCAGGCCCAGCTGGTCGGCTGGCTCGAGGGTCTCTTCCACGGGATCCAGACCGCGATCTACGCCCAGCAGATGCAGGCGAGGGCGCAGTTCGAGCAGATGCGTCGCGGCCTGCCCGCGGGCCAGGGCCACCCGGGCCCCGGTCAGCCGGGTCAGCCCGGCCAGCCGGGGCAGCCGGGTCCGGGGCAGCCGGGCGCCGAGTCGCCCGGTGGCTCGGGGGGCATGTACCTCTGAGCGCCCGACCCGCCCTCAGCAGTGCGGGGGGCTCAGCGCGGTGCGGAGGGCGCGGCGCCGTCCGCGGGGGCGGCGGCCGCGAGGGTCGCGAGACCGGTGAGCGCCACGGGAAGGCGCACGGCGCGGCCTGCGTTCGCCCGCCCGCCGGCGACGTGAGCGGGGACGGGCGGGAGGCGGTGCCGCGGCACGGCGGCTCCTCGGATCGTCGCAGGGCGGGACGTGGCGGCGCGACCGCGGCCCCCGAGGTGGGCCGGGGTCGGCCTGTGCCCGCCGCTGTAGACGGTCCGAGGGCGGCGGCGGTCGGAGCTGTCCTCCGGCGCCGGGGAGTACGGGGTAGTCGGACGGTCGTCCGACGCTGGAGACCCCTCCGGGCAGTCCGTCCGGGTTGATCGAACGTTCGTTCAACCCGGGAGACGTTGCCGGCGCTGGGGACGGTCTGAGGAGGGCCGCGGTCGGAGGGTTCTTCCGGTGCCGGGCCGTGCGGAGTGGTCGGACGGTCGACCGACGCTGGAGACCTCCGGGCAGACTGTCCGGGTTGATCGAACGTTCGTTCAACCCAGGAGACGTTGCCGGCGTCGTGGAGCGCCGCGCAGCCGCTGCCACCCCCAGGGGGTGCCGGTCGAGAGCGCCTCAGGGGGAGCCGGGCGGGGTGCGGGCCCCGGCCCCGGGTCCGGTGCCGGGTCCAGAGCCGGAGCCGGGCCCAGATCCGGGGCCGAGGCCGGGGTCGGGGTCAGAGCCGGGCCCAGACTCGGGGCCGGGGCCGGGGTCAGAGCCCGGAGCCGGAGCCGGGCTGGCGTCCGGTCGCGGGAGGCGTCGGCAGGCCGGCCAGGCGGCGTACGACGGTGAGCCCGTCGGGAGTGCCGGGCCAGTGGCGGTCGAGGGCGTCGGGCCCGGCGCGACGCACCACGGAGCGCAGCGCGAGGGCGACGACCACGACGTCGTCGGCCCAGCCGACGACGGGGATGAGGTCGGGCACCAGGTCGAGCGGCATCAGCAGGTAGGCCAGCAGCAGCACGAGCCGCAGCCGCACGCCACGGGGGAGGTCGGGATCGGCGGCCAGCGCGCGCAGCAGCCGCACGACGTCGGGCAGCAGCCGCAGCGCCTCGCGCAGGCTGCCCGTGCGCTGGTCGCGGCGGGCCAGCAGCCACAGCGCCAGGACCAGCCCGGCCCACAGCAGCAGGAGACCACCGCCGACGGCGACCAGGGTCGACCAGGGCCGGCTCACCGCGCGGCCTCGCGGTCGCACGCAGGCGCGGGTCCGACGGCGGTGGCGAGCCCGGCCGCGGGTGCGAGCACGGGTCCAGCCGCCGGCCGGCAGCGCAGCACCGCGGGTGGGCGGACCACTGACGGTGGGCGGAGCACCGACGGTGGGCGGGTCAGCGTCGGTGGGCGGAGCACCGACGGTGGGTAGGTCAGCGTCGGGAAGCGGGTCACCGACGGTGGGCGGAGCACTGAGGGTGGGCGGACCACCGCGGGTGGGCGGGTCAGCGTCGCGGGGCGGGTCAGCGTCGCGGGGCGGGTCAGCGTCGCGGGGCGGGTCACCGACGGTGGGCGGAGCACCGACGGTGGGCGGGTCAGCGCCGGTTGAGGCGGCGGACGACGACGAGGCCGAGCAGCCCGACGATGACCAGGGCCGCGCCGGGGGCGGCGGCGCGGGTGAGCGTGGTCGGCTCGGCCGGGTCGAGGGCCTCGAAGGAGGCCTGCTCGGGCTCCGGCGAGACCGGCGGGCGGGGCTCGGCGATGACGATGGCGTCGACCTGCTCGACGTAGGAGGCCGTGGCCGGGGCGGTGCCGCTGTCGCCGCCGGCGAACCAGGAGTCGCCGTCGGCGGCGACGACGAAGACGTACTCCTCGCCGTCCTCCAGCGCGCCCAGGTCGCAGCCCTGCTCGGTGCCGCGCAGGCTGCGCACCTGCACCTCGGGGGTTGTGACGCTGCTGCGGCCCTTGTAGACCAGGTCGACCTGCACCTCGTGCAGGATCTCCGCGCCGTCGCCGCCCTCGGCCTGCGAGCTCGTCGAGGAGGTCACGACACCGGTGAAGACGGCGTCGGCGGTGCGGATCTGCTCGGCGAGGTCGGCGTCGGCGCAGGTGTTGGGCGTGCGGGAGGGCGACGGCGAGGCCGACGCGGAGCCGGCGCCGCCGGAGGCTCCCTGACCCACCAGCACCGCGAGGACGACCAGCGCCACCACGAGCAGACCCGTGGCCCACCGCAGCAGGGGCGTGGCGGCCGGGGCCGGCGGCGTCGCCGACGCGGCGGGTGTCTGTCCGAGGGCGGGCACGCGCCCATGAGACCAGATCACAGCCCGAACACACCAGCCAGCACGGTGGCCACACCGTCCTCGTCGTGACCCGGCGCGACGTGGTCGGCGGCGGCGGTGACGGTGGGGTGCGCGTCGGCCATGGCGTAGGCCGTGCCCGCCCAGCCCAGCATCGGCAGGTCGTTGGGCATGTCGCCGAAGGCCACGACGTCGGCGGCCTCGACCCCCAGGTCGGCGCAGAGCATCGCCAGCGTCGAGGCCTTGGTCACCTCGGCCGCACTCACCTCGAGCAGGGCGCTCGACGACGACCAGGTGATGGTGAGCCGACCGCCGGTGGCGGCCTCGGCACGGTCCCAGAAGTCCTGGGCGTCGAGCTCCTCGTGGCGCGCCAGCAGCTTGAGCGCCGGGCGGTCCATGAGCTCCTCGAGAGGGGCGCGCCGACTGGCATCGGGGATCGGGTGGCGCTCCATGAACCCCGGCTCGAGGGCGATGCCGTCGAGGTCCTCCACCGCGAACGCCGTGCCCGGCACGGCCGCACGCAGGTCGCGGCAGAAGGCCAGGGCGTCCTCGGCGGAGATGGCGCGCTCGAGGCGGGCCCGGTCGGCGGCGACGTCCCACAGCAGGGCGCCGTTGGAGACCACGGCCAGACCGTGGTCGCCGACGTGGTCGAAGACGTCGCGCGCCCACCGCAGCGGGCGGCCGGTCACGAAGACGACGGGCACGCCGAGGCGCTCGACGCCCAGCAGCACCTCGCGGGTGTAGTCGGACACGCTGCCGTCGGAGCGGACCAGGGTGCCGTCGAGGTCGGTGGCGACCAGACGGGGCAGGCTCACGGTGTCTCCTCCGCCGGCGTCGCGCCGGCCGTCGGGCCGGCCGTCGGGCCGGTCGCGGGGTCGGTCGCGAGGTCGGTCGCGGGGTCGGTCGCCGCCTGGTCCTGCTCCAGCCGCTCCTGCTCGAGCCGCTCGAACCGGTCCTGCTCGCGCTCCGCGGCGCGCCGCGCGCCGGTGCCCGCGAGCGGCGAGGCCGTGCCCGGCAGGGGCCTCGCCATCATCAGCCGGCCCTCCTCGTCGGAGCCCCGCAGCTCGGTGAAGCCGCACTTCGCGAGGACGCGCACGCTCGCCCGGTTGTCGGGGCGTACGCCGGCCCGCACCCGCACCCCCACGTGGTCGGTGTGGGCGAGCAGCCCCTGCAGCGCCTCGGTGGCGAAGCCCCACCCCCACGCCTCCTGCACCAGGCCGTAGCCGACCTCGGTCTCGGGGGTCGCGTCGGCCGCGGGCTCGGGCGGACCGAAGAAGCCGATCGAGCCGAGCACGGTGCGACCGCGCACGATGCTGCGCGGCCCCCAGGCGTCGCCGTCGACCCACAGGGTCGCGGCGTCGGCGTCGTCGGGGCGCGGGAAGTCGGGGTGGAACTCGGGACGTCGGCGGCGCGCCCGCACATCGGCCGCGACCTCGGGGGACCACAGCACGAGCGCCAGCCGCTCGGTGGAGACCACGCGCGGCGGCCCGACCACGAGGGCCGCCTGCCCGCTCACGCGGGGAACCAGCGGCGGATCTCGACGGCGGCACCGTCGTCGTCGACGCTGGCGGTGGTGGCGTCGGCGACCGCGTGCACCTCCGGCACGGCCTGGCCCATGGCCACCCCGCGCCGGGCCCAGGCGAGCATCTCGAGGTCGTTGCGCCCGTCGCCGATGGCCAGCGCGTCGTCGGCGGTCACGCCGAGCTCGGCGGCCACGTGGTCGAGGCCGGAGGCCTTGGAGACCCCGGCGGCGGCGAGGTCGAGCCAGGCCGTCCACCCCACGACGTAGTCGGTGCCCTGGAGGCCCAGACGGGCCGCGAGGGCCACGAAGTCGTCGGCGGTGGCGGCGGGGTCGCGGATGATGACGCGGCTGACGGGCTCGGCCACGATGTCCTCGACGTCGGCCAGGATCATCTCCCCGGTGAGCTCGCCCTCGGGGAAGGGCTTGTTGAGCCGGTAGCCCACGCCGCGCTCCTCGACCGCCACGATGGCGTCAGGGTGCTCGGCGAGCACGGCGGCGACCGCGGCGCGGGCGTCGAAGGTCTCCTCCAGCACGACGTCGAGCGGCGGGTAGCGGAAGACGACCGCGCCGTTGGAGGCCACGACCCAGACCGGCTCGTCCTCGCTGCCCAGGCCCAGCTGGTCGGCCACGTCGGTCATGCTGTGGGGGCTGCGCCCGCTGGAGAGCACGATGTGGGCACCCCCGTCACGGGCGGCCCGGACGGCCTCGCGCACCGCCTCCGACATCTCCTCGTGGGCCGCCCCTCCGCCGTCGACCCAGCGCAGCAGCGTGCCGTCGATGTCGAGGGCCACCAGCCGCGGGCGCCAGCCCGGGCCGGGGGCGGGGCGCCCGTCGGCGCCGTCCAAGCCGCCGGGCTCGGTGACCAGCTCAGCCACGCGCGGGCCCCAGCGGCTCGAGGACCTCGCGGCCCATCCACTTCTGCAGCGCCTTCGGCACCCGCACCGACCCGTCGGCCTGCTGGTGGGTCTCGAGGATCGCCACGATGGTGCGCGTCATCGCGCACAGCGTGCCGTTGAGGGTCGCGACCGGGCCGACCTCGGTGCCGCTGCCGCCGCCGCTGCCGCCCGACCCCTCGCCGGCCGCAGCGCCGGCGGCGTACCGGGCGCGCGTGTCGAGGCGGCGGGTCTGGAACTCGGTGCAGTTGGAGGTCGAGGTGAGCTCGCGGTACTTGCCCTGGGTGGGGATCCAGGCCTCGCAGTCGAACTTGCGGATCGCCGAGAGGCCGAGGTCGCCGGCGGCGACGTCGATGACCTGGTAGGCCAGCTCGAGCTTGTCGAGGAACATCTTCTCCCACTCCAGCAGCCGCTGGTGCTCGGCGACGGCCTCCTCGGGCGTGGTGTAGACGAACATCTCGACCTTGTCGAACCAGTGCACCCGGATGATGCCCTTGGTGTCCTTGCCGTGCGAGCCGGCCTCCTTGCGGAAGCAGGGGCTGAAGGCGGCGTAGCGCAGCGGCAGCGCGGCGCCGTCGAGGATCTCGTCGGAGTGGTAGGCCGCCATGGGCACCTCCGAGGTGCCCACGAGGTACATGTCCTGGCCCTCGATGCGGTAGACGTCGTCGGCGGCCTGGCCGAGGAAGCCGGTGCCGTCCATGGCGCGGGGCTTGACCATCGAAGGCGCGATGACCTGGGTGAAGCCGACCTCGCGGGCCTGCTCCATGGCCAGGTTGACCAGGGCCAGCTCGAGCTCGGCGCCGACGCCGGTGAGGAAGTAGAACCGCGAGCCCGACACCTTGGCGCCGCGGTCGAGGTCGATCGCACCGAGCAGGCGGCCCAGCTCCACGTGGTCGCGCGGCTCGAAGCCCTCGGCGGCGAAGTCGCGGGGCGTGCCGACGGTCTCGAGCACGACGAAGTCGTCCTCACCCCCGGCCGGGGTCTGCTCGTCGGCGAGGTTCGGGATGCTGAGCAGCGCGGCGCGCCAGGCCTCCTCGGCCTCGCCCTGCGCGGCCTCGGCCGCCTTGACCTCGGCGGCCAGGGTCTTGGTCTGCGCCAGCAGCGCCTGCTTCTCCTCGCCCTGGGCCTGCGGGATCTGCTTGCCCAGCTGCTTCTGCTGCGCGCGCTTGGCCTCGAACTCGCCGATCGCGGCCCGGCGCGCGGCGTCGGCGGCCAGGGCGGTGTCGACCACCGCGTCGGACAGGCCGCGCTTGGCCTGGGCGGCGCGCACGCGGTCGGGGTCGTCTCGCAGGATCCGGGGGTCGATCATGGTGAGAGGCTATCGGGGCGGGCGGCGCCGCCTCACGCGAGTTCCACAGGCCCCCCGGGGCGTCGGCATACTGTCCGGGTGCTCGACCGCCCCCGCCTCGTCCTCCTGAGCTGGGCCGGCGCGTGCTTCGTGGCCTTCGCCCTGCTCACGCTCGCCGTCACCCAGGCCTGGGGCCCGCTCAGCGGCCTCGACGAGCGCGGGGACCCGATCGAGGCCTGGGCCGTGGACCTCGGCTGGCTGCGCACGCCGCTGCACCTGGTGGAGGCGGCCTTCGGCACGGTCGGCATGACCGTGCTCACGGCGGTCGTGGCGGTGCTCATGTTCACCCGCGGGCACCGCCGCGCCGCGCTCTACGCCGTGCTCGTCATGGCCATCACCTCCGCGGCCACCACCGGGCTCAAGCTCACCGTGGGCCGGGAGCGCCCGCCGTGGCAGAACCCCGACGCCGTGCTCTCCTCCAACGCCTTCCCGTCGGGCCACGCCTCCTCCATCGCCGCCTGGGGCGCGGTGGTCGTCGTGCTCGTCGTCATGCTCGTACGCCGCGCCGGGGTGCGGCGGCTGGCCTTCGGCGCCGTCGCCGTCCTCGTGGTCGTCGTCTGCGCCGACCGGGTCCTGCTGGGGCGCCACTACACCACCGACGTCACCGCGGGCGTGCTCCTCGGCGTCGGCGTCGCGCTGCTCGTGCTGGCCCTCTACTCCCCGCTGCCGCGCAGCCACGCGGTCAAGTCCGACCCGCTGCCCGACCCCTACCCCTCGGCCCGGCGCCTGCACGTCGTCCTGAACCCCATCAAGGTGGAGAGCGTCGAGGCCTTCCAGGCCACCGTCTCCGCGATGGCCGCCGAGGCCGGCTGGTCGGAGCCGCGCTGGCACCTCACCACCGTCGAGGACCCCGGCACCGGCATGGCCGAGGCCGCCGCGGTCGCCGGCGCCGACCTGGTCATCGTGTGCGGCGGCGACGGCACCGTGCGCGAGGTCTGCGCCGAGCTCGCCGGCACCGGCATCCCGATCGGGATCATCCCGGCCGGCACCGGCAACCTGCTGGCCCGCAACCTTGCCGTGCCGCTCTACATCCGCGCCGCCATCGACGTCGCCCTCACCGGCCAGGACCGCGCGATCGACATGGTCGCCGTCAGCGGCGACGGCATCGAGGACAGCCACTTCATGGTGATGGCCGGCATGGGCTTCGACGCCGCGATCATGGAGGGCGTCAACGAGGACATCAAGAAGCGCGTGGGCTGGCTGGCCTACGTGCTCTCGGGGCTGAAGTCGATCATGTTCCCCGCGGTGAAGGTGGAGATCTCCGTCGACGGCGGCGAGCCCACCACCCACCGCGCCCGCACCGTGGTCGTCGGCAACGTCGGCTTCCTCCAGGCCGGCATGCCGCTGCTGCCCGACGCCGCCATCGACGACGGCACCCTCGACGTCGTCATCCTCCACCCGCGCAACTTCCTCTCCTGGATCCCGCTGGCCTGGCGGGTACTGCTCAAGCGCAAGCACACCGACGAGCTGGTCAACCGGATGACCGGTCACTCCGTCGTGGTCCGCGCCGCCACCGAGACCCCCCGCCAGCTCGACGGCGACTCGATCGGCCCCGGCTGCGAGCTGCGCATGGAGTGCGTGCACGGCCGCGTGCTGGTGCGCGTGCCGCGCTGACACGACGTACGTCGCCGCCGTGCGGCTGCGGCGCAGACCCGGGCCGTGGCTGCGGGCCGGTGCGGGCGGTCGGGTCTTGACGCTTCCTTGACGTCGTGGCGCTGGGGTCGCGCGCGGGCCGGTGGGAGGATCGGGGCATGGAGGGTGCGCGCCGGGGCCGGCTGACGGTCTACCTCGGCGCGGCGCCCGGGGTCGGCAAGACCTACGCGATGCTCGACGAGGCCCGCCGGCGCGCGGAGCGGGGCACCGACGTGGTCGTGGGCTACGTCGAGACCCACGGCCGGCGCCACACCGAGGCCGCGGTGGCCGGGCTGGAGGTGCTGCCGCGCCGGGTGGTCGAGCACCGCGGCGCCCGCCTGACCGAGATGGACGTCGACGCCGTGCTGGCCCGGCGGCCCGCGGTGGTGCTGGTCGACGAGCTGGCCCACACCAACGCCCCGGGCTCGCGCCACGACAAGCGGGCCGGCGACGTCGAGGAGCTGCGCGCGGCCGGCATCGACGTCGTCACCACCGTCAACATCCAGCACCTGGAGTCGCTCAACGACGAGGTCGAGCGGATCACCGGGGTGCGCCAGCGCGAGACCGTGCCCGACGAGGTCGTGCGCACCGCCGACCAGATCCAGCTGGTCGACATGAGCCCCGACGCGCTGCGCCGGCGCCTGGCCCACGGCAACGTCTACCGCCCCGAGAACGTCGACGCCTCGCTCGCCTCCTACTTCCGCGTCGGCAACCTCACCGCGCTGCGCGAGCTGGCGCTGCTGTGGCTGGCCGACCGCGTCGACGACGCGCTCGGTGACTACCGCCGCGCCCACCGCATCGCCCACACCTGGCCGACCAAGGAGCGGATCGTCGTGGCCGTGACCGGCGGGCCCGAGAGCGAGACCCTGCTGCGCCGCGGGGCCCGGCTGGCCCAGCGGGCGGCCGGCTCGGAGCTGATGGCCGTGCACGTGCTGGCCACCGACGGGCTGCGCCCGCAGGGCGGCGAGCCGATCGCGCGGGTCCAGCAGCTGGTGGCCGACCTCGGCGGCAGCTTCCACCCCGTGGTCGGCGAGGACGTGCCGGCGGCGGTGGTCGACTTCGCCTCGGGCGCCAACGCCACCATGGTCGTGGTCGGCGTCAGCCGCCACGGCCGGCTGCGGCGGCTGCTCGTGGGCTCCAGCGGCGACCGGATCGCCTCCCTGGCCGGCGCCATCGACGTGCACCTGGTCACCCACGACCAGGTCGGCCGGCGGCTGCAGGGCCGCCCGCTGCTCTCCCCGCTCTCGCGCTCGCGCCAGGTCGCCGGCTGGCTCAGCGCCCTGCTGCTCCCTGTGCTCCTCACCGCCGTGCTGACCCGCGTCGAGGGCCCGGGGCAGCTGCCGCTCGCCGAGATGCTGCTGCTCGCGGCGGCGGTGCTGGTCGCCCTCGTCGGCGGGCTGCTGCCGGCGCTGCTGGCGGCGCTGCTCGGCTTCGTGCTGCTCAACTGGTACTTCACCGAGCCCGTCGGCCGGCTCACCATCGCCCAGCCCTCCGACGTCGTGGCCCTCCTGGTCTACGTCGCCGTCGCCGCCGGGGTCGCCTCGGTCGTCGACCGGGCCTCGCGCCGCGCCGCCGACGCCCTGCGCGCCCGCACCGAGGCGGCCACGCTGGCCTCGCTGTCGCGCTCGGTGCTCACCGGCCAGGACACCGCCGAGGCCGTCACCGAGCGGGTGCGCGAGGTCTTCGGGCAGACCTCGGTGGCCCTCCTGGCCCGCGGTGCCGCCGCCTCCGTCGACGCCGGCGGGGCCGACGGGCGGGCCGACGCCTCCTCGGGCCGTACGCCGGGCACCGCGGGGTCGGCCGGCGCCGCGCCCGCGCCGACCGGGTGGCGGGTCGTGGCCGCCTCCGGCGACGGCCCGGCCGCGACGCCGGAGGCCGCCGACACCCGCGTGCGCGTCGACGACGTGCACGAGCTGTGCCTGCGCGGCGAGACGCTGCGCGCCAGCGACCAGCGGGTGCTGGAGGCCTTCGCGGTGCAGGCCTCCCTCGTGCTGGAGCACCGCCGGCTGCGGGCGCGCGAGGAGCGCGCGGTCGCCCTCGAGGGCGCCGAGGCCACCTCGACCGCCCTGTTGCAGGCGGTCTCCCACGACCTGCGCACCCCGCTGGCCACGATGCGCGCCTCGGTCGACGGGCTGATCGGCAGCGGACCGGGCGGCGCCGACCTCGACCCGACCGACCGGGCCGCGCTGGTGAGCAGCGTGGGCGCCTCGACCGAGCAGCTGGAGGGCCTCATCGACAACCTGCTCGACCTCTCGCGGCTGCGCACCGGGCTGGTGCACCCGGTGCTCGCCGACCGGAGCCTGGAGGAGGTGCTGCCCCTGGCGGTGTCGGGCCACGCCCCGGGGGCGGTGAGCCTCGAGGTCGCCGAGGACACCCCGCTGGTGCGCACCGACGCGGGCCTGCTCGAGCGGGTGGTGGCCAACCTGGTCGCCAACGCCGTGCGGGTCTCCGACGGCGTGGCCGTGCGCGTGCTCGCCCACGTGCAGCCCACGAGCGTCGAGGTGCTGGTGGTCGACCGCGGCCCCGGGGTGCCGCCGGCGGAGCGGGCGCGGATGTTCGAGCCCTTCCAGCGCCTCGGCGACCGCTCCCCCGGCGGGCTCGGGCTCGGCCTGGCCGTCGCCCGCGGGCTGGCCGAGGCGGTGGGGGCGACCCTCGAGGCCGACGACACCCCCGGCGGCGGGCTGACCATGGTGCTGTCGGTGCCGCGGGCGGGCGCCGGCCGGGACCCCCTGGCCGACGGACCCGCCGACCCAACGGCCGCCGGACCCGCCACCCGACCCGCGGCTGGGCCCGCGGCTGGGCCCGCGGCGGAGCCCGCAGCCGGACCCGCGACCCGGCCCACCACCGGAGCGGCCGACCGACCGGTGGCCGACGAGGACCGGCCCGAGGGGGTGGCCCGGTGAGCGGGCCGGAGCGCACCGACCGGTCGCCCGCGCACGGGTCGGGCGACGACGCCGCCGCCCGGCCGCGCCCGCGGGTGCTGGTGGTGGAGGACGAGGCGCCGCTGGCCCACGCCCTCGCGGTCAACCTGCGCGCCGCCGGCTGGGAGGTCACCACCGCCCCCGACGGCCGCACGGCGCTCGAGGCCGCCGCCGGGGGGCGCCCCGACGTGGTGCTGCTCGACCTCGGCCTGCCCGACCTCGACGGCACCGAGGTGATCACCGGTCTGCGCGGCTGGACCAGCGTGCCGATCGTGGTGCTCTCCGCGCGCCAGCACGGCGAGGACAAGGTCGAGGCGCTCGACCTCGGCGCCGACGACTACGTCACCAAGCCCTTCGCGATGAACGAGCTCATGGCCCGGCTGCGGGCCGCGGTGCGCCGCGCCGCCGAGACCGCCGCCCCCGCCGAGCCCGTGGTGGTCGTGGGCGAGCTGCGCATCGACCTGGCCCGCAAGCGCGTCGCGAGGCGCGGGCACGACGTACGGCTCACGCCCACGGAGTGGGCCTTCCTCGAGCTGCTCACGCGCCACCTGGGGCGGCTGGTGACCCGCGAGCAGGTGCTGCGGGAGGTGTGGGGGCCGGCCTACCACTCCGAGACCCACTACCTGCGGGTCTACGCCGCGCAGCTGCGGCGCAAGCTCGAGGACGACCCCGCCCACCCGCGGCACCTCATCACCTCCGCGGGGCTGGGCTACACGCTGGAGCCCTGAGGCGGCTGCTGCGCCGACGCCTCGGCGGGCGGGGCGCCGTGGACCACGAAGTCCTTCTGGCGGATGAGCAGCAGGCACAGCACCCCGGAGACGAAGGCGATGCCGGCGCCGATGGCGGTGATGTGGTTGAGGGCGTCGACGACCGCGGAGGTGCCGACGCCGTTGACGAGGTCGTAGGCCTGCTGGCCGGCCGAGGCACCCCCGGCCCCGGAGGCCGCGGCGGCCTGGGCGCCCTGCGCCGCAGCCTGGACCTGACCGCCGGAGAGCGCGGCGACCAGGCCGGGCAGGGCCTGGTCGGGCACCTGGCCGGTGAGGTCGGAGGTGACGGCGTCGGCGACCTGGTTGCCGAAGATCGAGCCGAGCGCGGCGATGCCGGTGGCGATGCCGACCTGGCGGAAGGTCGAGTTGACCCCGGAGGCCATGCCCGAGCGCTCGGGGGTGACCACGCCGACCGCGGTCGAGGCCAGCGGCGGGTTGATCAGGCCGATGCCGAGACCGGAGACGAGCAGGCCCGGGATGAGGTGGGTCCACGTGGAGTCGTCCTCGATGCCGAGCACCAGCAGCAGCCCCACGCCCAGCACGAGGAAGCCGGGGCCGATGAGCCACTTGGTCGGCACCTTCTCGGTCAGCCGGCCCGCCACCGCGGCGGCCACGAAGGAGGCGCCGGAGAGGAAGAGGAAGCGCACGCCGGTGCCGACGGCGGAGTAGTCGAGGACGTTCTGGACGTAGATGACCAGGTAGGTCAGCAGCGAGAAGATCGAGGCGGAGACGCCGAAGGCCGCCACGAGGCCGCCGACGAAGGTCGGCTTGCGCAGCAGGCTCAGGTCGAGCATCGGGGAGCGCTGGCGCACCTGGCTGACCAGGAAGACCGCCATCAGCACCGCCGCGGCCACCAGGAAGCCGACCACCCGCTGGTCGCCCCAGCCGTCCTGGCCGGCCTCGATGAGGCCGTAGACCAGCGAGCCCAGCGCGAGGCTGAAGGTCACGAAGCCGAACCAGTCCGGCCGGCCCGCGTGGGGGTTGCGCGACTCCTGCACCCGCAGCAGCGTGATCGCGATCGCGACCACGCAGATCGGGATGTTGACGAAGAAGATCCAGCGCCACGACAGCCCGCTGGTGAGCACGCCGCCGAGCACCGGGCCGATCGCGACGGCGACGCCGGTGGTGGCCCCGAACGCGCCGAAGGCCACGCCGCGGTCGCGCCCGACGTACGCCGTGGCCAGCAGCGCGAGCGCGGTCGCGAACATCGCGGCGCCGCCGATGCCCTGGAAGGCGCGGGCCAGCGTGAGCAGGACGATGTCCTGGGCGGCGCCGCACGCCACCGAGCCGATGGTGAACAGCACCAGGCCGAGGGTGAAGACCAGGCGGCGCCCGAAGAGGTCGGCCAGCGAGCCCGCGGTCAGCAGCAGCGCGGCGAGGCTCAGGGCGTAGGCGTCGATGACCCACTGCAGGTCGGAGAGCGAGGCGTCGAGCTCGCGCTGGATGTCGGGCAGCGCGACGTTCACGATCGTGATGTCGAGCAGCAGCATGAACACCCCGGTGCAGACCGCGGCGAGGGTCCACCACTTCGAGCGGGTCGCGGCGCTGTGGTCGGTGGCCACGGCTTGGTGGGACATGGGGTGCTCCTGCGGCTGGGTGCTCACGTGGCTGACGGTGACTCGGTGAACGGTACGCCGACGGTTGCAGTGGTCAACCGATCGTGGCCGGAGGGGTGAGCGGGCCGGCGAGGAGGACGACGCGACCTCCGGCCCCTGGGCCCTCACCCGCAGCCCGGCCGGCGACGAGCGAGGTCGGCGCGGTGCTCGCCCGCCGGCCGAGCGGCCACCTGTCGGCCCGGACCCGCACGTGTCGGCCCGTGCGTGGGCCGACCAGTGCGGGTTTCGCCAGCCGGCTGGTGAAACCCGCCGAGCCTGAAACCCGCCGAGCCTGTGACCCGCCGAGCCGCTCAGCCCTTGCCCGGGCGGGCCGCGGTGACGGCCTCCTGCTCCTCGGGGGAGAGCTGCTGCTCGCAGCGCCAGGCGACGATCGTCTTGGCGTAGGTGCGGGCCTCGGAGCGGCCGTGGATGGAGGTCAGCACGACGCCGTGGCCGGAGTCGTCGAGCAGGGCCAGCGACCAGGAGAGGTGGCCGCCCATGTCGCCGAAGGCGTCGTAGCGCACGACCGAGAGGTGGCGCAGGGCGTCGCGGGCCTCGGCGCGCAGGGCGGCGACCTCGCGGCGCAGTCCCTCGACGTCGGCGGGCAGCGCCTCGGCGTCGCCGGCCGGGGGCGCCGCCGTACGACGCAGCGCCACGACGGCGAGGGCGACGGCGGCGAGGGCGACCACCAGGGAGAGCACGACGACAGCGATCACGCCGCTCAACCTAAACTGCCCGCGTGCCGAACCAGCGACGCATCGCCTACCAGGGCGAGCCGGGAGCCAACTCCCACATCGTGTGCCAGGAGCACTACCCCTCCTGGGAGGCGCTGGCGTGCGCGTCGTTCGAGGACGTCTTCGCCGCCGTGGAGTCCGGGGAGGCCGACCTGGCCATGATCCCGATCGACAACTCCCTGGCCGGGCGCGTCGCCGACATCCACCACTTCCTGCCCGACTCGGGGCTGCACATCATCGGCGAGCACTTCCTGCGCATCCGCTTCCACCTCCTGGGCGTGCCGGGCGCGACCCTGGAGTCGATCGACACCGTGCACAGCCACGTGCACGCGCTGGGCCAGTGCCGCAAGGTGATCCGGGAGCACGGCCTCACGCCGGTCATCTCCGGCGACACCGCGGGAGCGGCGCGCGAGGTCGCGGAGGCCGGCGACCCGACCCAGGCCTCGATCTCCCCGCCGCTGGCCGCGCAGATCTACGGCCTGCAGGTGCTGGCCGAGGACGTCGAGGACGAGGACCACAACACCACCCGCTTCGTCGTGCTCTCCCGCGACCTCGTCGAGGCCGCGCCCGGCTCGGGCCCGGTGGTCACGAGCTTCATCTTCAACGTGCGCAACCTGCCCTCCGCGCTCTACAAGGCGCTCGGCGGCTTCGCCACCAACGGCGTCAACATGACCAAGCTGGAGAGCTACATGGTCGGCGGGCAGTTCACCGCCACCCAGTTCCTCGCCGAGGTCGACGGCCACCCCGACGACCCCGGCCTGAAGCGGGCCCTGGAGGAGCTGGCCTTCTTCACCACCGACGTCAAGATCCTCGGCGTCTACCCCGCCGACCCCTTCCGCGCATGACCTCGCCCTCGGAGCAGCACCCGGACGGCGTGGACGGGACCGACGCCACCGACGCTCCCGACGGGCGTACGGCGGACCTCGGCTTCGCCCGCCTCGACCTCGACCGGGCCGCGCGCACCGGCGACCCGGAGGTCGTCTTCGGGCAGGGCAAGACCCCCGCGCAGGTCGTCGCCATCCTGCGCCGCCTGCACGCCCAGCACCCCGACCGCGCGGTGCTCGCCACGCGACTGGCCCCCGAGGCGCTCGCCGCGCTCGCCGAGGAGCTGCCGCAGGCGGCGCTGCACCCGGTGGCCCGCGCGGCCACCCTCGGTCCGCTCCCGACACCCGCCGGACGGGTGCTCGTCGTGGCCGCCGGCACCTCCGACGCCCCCGTGGCGGCCGAGGCCGAGCTCACCGTGCGGGTGCACGGCGCCGGGGTCGAGCGCATCGACGACGTCGGCGTCGCGGGCCTGCACCGGCTGCTCGCCGTGCGCGAGCGGCTCGAGGCGGCCGACTGCCTGGTCGTGGTGGCCGGCATGGAGGGCGCCCTGCCCTCGGTGGTCGGCGGGCTGGTCGGGGTGCCGCTGGTGGCCTGCCCCACCTCGGTCGGCTACGGCGCCTCGCTCGGCGGGGTCACCGCCCTGCTGGCGATGCTCAGCTCCTGCGCGCCCGGCGTGAGCGTGGTCAACGTCGACAACGGCTACGGCGCCGGCGTCTTCGCCGCCCGCGTGGCCCGGCGGGCAGCGCCGCGCCCGTGAGCGACCCCGACGCCCCCAGCGGCGACCACCCGGTGCGGCCCGCCGGTCGCCCGGACGGCGCGGGCGAGGCGGACGGCGCGGGCGAGGCCGGCGGCGCGGACCACGAGGGCGCCGCACGCGCGTCGGCCTGGGTCGACGCCTCCTCCGGCGCGAGCGGCGACATGCTCCTCGGCGCCCTGCTGGGCGCGGGGGTGCCGCTGGCGGTGCTCCAGGCGGCCGTCGACGCGGTCTCCCCCGAGCCGGTGCGCCTCGAGGTCGAGCAGGTGCGGCGCGGCGGGTTCGCCGCCGTGCGCTGCCACGTCGTCGTCGCCGACTCCACCACCCACCGCACGTGGCGCGACGTGCGCACCCTCCTCGGCGCCGCCGACCTCGCGCCCGCCGTCCGCGACCTCGCGCTGGCGGTCTTCGCCCGCCTCGCGGCGGCCGAGGGCGCCGTGCACGGCCACCCCGCCGACGAGGTGCACTTCCACGAGGTCGGCGCCCTCGACGCGATCGCCGACGTGGTGGGCGTCTGCGCCGGCGTGGTCCACCTCGGCCTGCACCCCGGAGCCGCCGCAGCAGCACAGCCCGCAGCGCAGCCCGGCGGGCTGACGGTGAGCCCGGTCGCGGTGGGGTCGGGCACGGTGCGCAGCGCCCACGGCGTGCTGCCGGTGCCGCCGCCCGCGGTCGTGGAGCTGCTGCGCGGCGCCCCGTCGTACGCCGGACCGGCCGGCGCCCCCGCCCAGGAGCTGTGCACCCCCACCGGGGCGGCCCTGCTCACCACGCTGGCCGCCGGCTGGGGACCCCAGCCGCCGCTGCGCGTCTGCGCGGTCGGCGTCGGCGCCGGCGGGCGCGACCCGGCCGGCCACGCCAACGTGCTCCGCCTGCTCCTCGGCGACCCCGTCGACGTCGCCCCCCGAGCGGGCGGCCCGGGGGGCGCGCCCGGCGCGGGCGACACCACCACCGAGGTCGTGCTGGAGACCAACGTCGACGACCTCGACCCCCGCGTGTGGCCGGGCGTGCTCGACGCGCTGCTCGCGGCCGGGGCGGCCGACGCGTGGCTGACCCCGGTGCTGATGAAGAAGGGCCGCCCCGCCCACACCCTGTCAGTGCTGGTCGTGCCGGCCCGCGTCGCCGCCGTGCGCGACGTGGTGCTGCGCGAGACCTCCGCGATCGGGCTGCGCGAGCACCCCGTCACCAAGCACGCGCTCCCCCGCACCCTCGCCGGCGTCGACCTCGACGGCCACCGCGTCGCGGTCAAGCTCTCCACCCTCGACGGCCGCGTCGTCACCGCCCAGCCCGAGTGGGACGACGTCGCCCGCGCCGCCGCCGCCCTCGGCCTGCCCGCCCGCACCGTGCTCGCCCGCGCCGCCGCCCTGGCCCGCGACCTGCTCGGCTGAGCCCCGCCCGATCCGCCCCCGCGCCGCGTCCTACTGACCGTTGCGACCACCACCTGACAGTCACCACGCCCGGCCAGTGGTCGCAACGGTCAGTAGGACGTGACCGCGTGCGACGTCACCGACGGCCCCCTCCGCGCACCACGCGGCGGGCCAGCGGCGCGCGACCGGCGTACCTCTCTAGGCTGGGCCCATGACCTCGACGCACGAGAACCCGACGCACTACGCCGACAGCGAGGTCGGGCGGCTGCGCACGGTGATGCTGCACCGCCCCGGCGACGAGCTGAAGCGCCTCACGCCGCGCAACAACGACCGCCTCCTCTTCGACGGTCTGCCCTGGGTGGCACGCGCGCAGGAGGAGCACGACGCCTTCGCGGAGGCGCTGCGGGCGCGCGACGTGGAGGTGCTCTACCTCACCGAGCTGCTCGCCGAGACCCTCGAGAGCGAGTCGGCGCGCAACCACGCCATCACCACCGGCCTGTCGGGGCTGCACCTGGGCGACACCCTGCGCACCTACCTCTCCCGCGCGCTGCGCGACGCGACGCCGAGCGAGCTGGCCGGCTACCTCACCGCCGGCATCCGCAACGACGAGGTGCGCGGCGGCCACGGCCTGGTGACCTCGTTGCTGGCCAGCGACGACTTCCTGGTCGACCCGCTGCCCAACCTGCTCTTCACCCGCGACTCCAGCGTGTGGGTGCGCAACCGGGTCGCGATCACCTCGCTGGCGATGCCCGCGCGGCGCCGCGAGACCCAGCTGACCGAGCTGATCTACACCGAGCACCCGCGCTTCGCCGGCTCGCTGCGCATCCACGGCTGGCACGCCGAGCACGTCGAGGGCGGTGACGTGCTGCTGCTGGCCCCCGGAGTCATCGCCATCGGCGTCGGGGAGCGCACCACCCCCGCCGGCGTGGAGTCGCTGGCGCGCCAGGTCTTCCACGCCGACCTGGCCCACACCGTGCTGGCCGTGCCGATCGCGCAGGAGCGCGCGACGATGCACCTCGACACGATCTGCACGCTGGTCGACGTCGACAAGATCGTGATGTACCCCAACGTCGCGCACACCCTGCAGGCCTACACCGTCACCGCCGCCGACCCCGCCGCCGGCGAGGACGAGCTGGTGCTGCGGGTCGGCGAGCCGCGGCCCTTCCTGGAGGCCGCCGCCGACGCCATGGGCATCGACCAGCTGCACCAGATCGACACCGGCCTCGACCCGGTCACCGCCGAGCGCGAGCAGTGGGACGACGGCAACAACACCCTCGCCCTCGCCCCGCGGGTCGCCGTCGCCTACGAGCGCAACGACGAGACCAACGCCCGCCTCGAGGACGCCGGGATCGAGGTCGTGCGCATCGCCGGCTCCGAGCTCGGCTCCGGGCGCGGCGGCCCGCGCTGCATGAGCTGCCCCGTCACCCGCGACCCGCTGCCGACCGCCTGACCCGCACCGCACCGCACCGGCCAGCCGACCGACCAGCTGCCCAGCCGGCCGCGCCACCCGACCAGACCACCCGGGCGGCGCGGCCGCATCGGCGTACGCCTGCTGTAACGCGCAGTTACACTTCCTCCCGACCCGTCGTGACGGGGCGGCAGTCGCGCGCACCGGGCGTCACCACGGTGCGCTGCGGCGGCCGCGGCCACGGCGGCCGACCCGCTCGCCGTCGGGCCCCCCGGACCGCTTGCCACGCGGCAGCGACTCCGGGAGGATCCCGCGCGGGGAGCACCACGCGACACGCACGCACCAGGAAGAGGCACCAGCCATGGCCGACTCGTTCTTCAGCGCCTTCAGCCCGGCGGAGATCGCCAAGATCAGCTCCGCCGGCACCCGGGTGACCCTGCCCGAGGGCTGGTCGCCGATCTGGGAGCGCACCCCCGCCGACAAGGCCTACGTCATCCTCTCCGGCACCGTCTCGGTGCGCCACAAGGGCACCGAGATCGCCCAGCTCGGTGAGGGCGACATCATGGGCGAGGCCGCCCTGATGAACCACTCGCTGCGCACCGCCAGCGTCGTCGCGCTCACCCCCCTCGAGCTGATCCACTTCACCGACGACGCGATCGCCAGGCTGCGCGTGGAGATGCCGAAGTTCTCCGACGCGCTCGAGGCCGTGGCGCGCGAGCGCTTCGGCGACAAGTCCTGATCCCGCGTACGCCGTGAGCCGACGCGACGCCGACCGCGCCGGTGACCGGCGCGGGTCGGGGGAGCGCGCGTCGGTCGACGGCGCGACCGACGCGGCAGGCCCGGCAGGCCCGGCAGGCGAGGCGGGCGGGGCAGCCGCGGGCGCCCCGGCGGCTCCGGTCGACCGGACCGCCTCGGGCGGCAGCGACGCGGCCGGCGACCCGACTGACGGCCCGGCTGACGGCGCAGCGGGCGAGGGCTCGGGAGAGGCACGCGACGTCGACCCGGCGGTGCTGGCCGCGGCCCTGGCCCCCCTGGAGACCTACCTGCTCGGCGAGCCACCGAGCCTGACCCGGCGCCAGGTCGCGGAGCGGGCCGGTGTGCCCTCGGAGCTGGCCGAGGAGCTGTGGCGGCTGCTGGGCTTCCCGACCGCCGGTGACGACGACGTGGCCTTCACCGCCGCCGACGTGCAGGCGCTGCGGTGGAGCAGCGACCTGGTGCGCCTGGGGGTGCTGAGCCCCGAGCGCCAGTCGGCGCTGGTGCGCACCTGGGGCCGCAGCTACGCCCGCCTCGCGGAGTGGCAGGCCGCGCTGCTGGCCGACGTGACCCTGGAGTCGGCGCGGGCGGTCGGCGGTGAGGGCGGGCCCGGCGGGCGCGACCCCGCCGAGACCCTCGCCGTGCTCGCCACCGAGGCGCTCGAGCGGGTCGAGCACCTGCAGTCCTACGTGTGGCGCCGCCACCTGGCCACGGCCACCAGCCGCCTGCTCGCCGTCGACACCACCGGCGCCGCCGGCACCCAGACCTCCGCGATGGCGGTCTGCTTCGTCGACATCGTCGGCTACACCTCGCGCTCCAAGTCCCTCGGCGACGCCGAGCTGGTCGCGTGGCTGGAGGGCTTCGAGGCCGCCGTCTCCGACCTCGTCGTGCAGGCCGGCGGCCGGGTGATCAAGAACATCGGCGACGAGGTGCTCTTCGTCGCCGACGACGTCGCCGCCACCGTCGACGTCGCCCTCGCCATGGCCGCCCGCGGCGAGGACGAGCACGACGACTTCCCCGCCGTGCGGGCCGGTGTCGCCCACGGCGACGTCGTCAGCCGCCTCGGCGACGTCTTCGGGCCCACCGTCAACGTCGCCTCCCGGCTGACCTCCGTCGCCCGACCCGGCGCCGTGCTCGTCGACCGCGGCGCCCACGACGTGCTCACCGGCGCCGACCGGAGCGAGCCCGACGACCGGGACGGCGGTGGCGGCGCCGAGCACGGGCGCGGCGAGCGACCCGACGCCGACCCTGACGCCGACGACGGCGCGGGCACCGGGCCCGCCGGCACCGGACCGGCGGGCGACGGACCGGCGGGCGACGGGGCGGCGGCGTACCGCTTCAAGCGGCTGCGGCGGGTCTCGGTGAAGGGCTACTCCCGCCTGCCCGCCTACGTCTTGCGTCCCCGCTGACCGCGGGCTCACGCGGTGGCTGGACGCCACGCCGCGGCGGGCCGTGGCGCTCACGGCGTACCTCGGGCCGACGCCGGGCGGTCGGCTGCTGCGCCGAGGACGAGGCCGACGTCCAGCCCGGCCCGGTCACACCGGCCCCACCGGTCACACCGGTCGGCCCGGACCCGCACCTGTCGGCCGACGCGTGGGCCGACAGGTGCGGGTTTCACCAGCCAGCTGGTGAAACCCGCCGAGCCGGCCCAGCCCTCAGCGGATGGTCAGCTGCCGGTTGGCCAGGCCGTTGCGGGCCGAGCGCTCCTCGGGGGTGAGGGGCGCGTCGTCGGCGAGGGCGGCGGCGAGGTCGGCGGCGTACTGCGCGGCCGGCTCCTCGAGCGCCTCGGGGCCGGTGCCGACGGGGAGGTCCCAGACGGGGGCGAGCAGGCCGTGGGCGCGGAACATGCCGACCAGGCGCGAGCCGGGGGCGATGTCGTCCTTGCCGGCGGCGTGGAGGCGGGCGAGGGCGTCGAGCAGCCGGTCCTCGGGCTCGGGCATGACCCAGCGCAGGTGCTCCTTGGTGCCGACGTTGGTCCAGTACGCCGACTCCACCGAGGTCAGCCTGGCCGTCGGGGCGGCGGCCTCGTTGGCCTGCTCCAGCGCGGCGGCCATGCCGTCGCGGTCGTCGACGTCGGCGATCCAGTAGTCGAAGCCCTCGTGCACGGTGACGTCGAGCGTGCCGCCCTCGACGAGGTCCTGCAGGCGGGGGCCCTCGCCGGGGTCGCCGGTGAGCCCGACGATGCCGGCCTCGCCGCGCTCGGCCTGCTCGAGGGCCTTGGTGAGCACGGCGCCGAGGTCGCGGGCGGGGTCGCCGAAGTTGTGCTGCACCTGCAGGCCCAGCCACACCTCGCCGGAGTCGCGCACCATGGCGGGCGCGGCCATCGGCAGCAGCGAGCAGAGCGTGACGGCGCGCCCGGAGCCGGTGACGCCGTCCTTGAGGGTCAGCGGGGCGGTGCCGGCGGGCACGAGCTCGCGCAGCGCGATGACGTCGCACTCCGAGGGCAGGCCCTCGAAGGGGCGGTTGACGAAGGTCGCCGCGGGGCCGCCGGGAGCACCGTGGCAGGCCTTGTAGCGCTTGCCGGAGCCGCAGGGGCAGGGCTGGCGCGGGCCGACCTCGCCGGGGGTGGTGGTCTCACGGGCCTTGGTGCGGGACTTCTTCGCCATGGGCGTGAACCTATACGCCGCCCCCCGACCCGTCGGCGCCGGTGCGTCCCCGCGCCTCGAGCAGGTCGAGCAGGTAGGCCGGCCGGTCGGTGATGACCGCCTCCACCCCGAGCCGCACGCACAGGTCGAGCTGGTCGCGGGTGTTGACCGTCCACACGTGCATCCGCCGCCCCGAGGCCGTGATCCGCGGGCCGAGCCGCGGGTGCCCGGCGAGCACCTCGACGCCGGGCCCGACCCGCCAGTCGGGGCCGATCACGCGGTGCACCATCAGCCAGAGCGCGGCCTTGTCGAGCAGCATCACCAGCGGCACGGCGGGTGCGAGCCGCTCCACGCGCTGCAGGGCGGTGTGGGAGAAGCTCATCACCCGCGCCGGGGTGCCCGGGCGGTCCCACCCGAAGTCGCGCAGCACGTCGACGAGCCGGCGCTCCACCAGCCCGCCGTACCTCGTGGGGTGCTTGGTCTCGATCGCCAGCTCCACCCGCCGGTCGTAGTCGGCGGCCACCTCGCACAGCCGGCGCAGGGTCAGCACGGTGTCGTGGGCGGGATCGCGCTCGGGCGCCTCGTCGTCGAGGTCGGCCCACGGGTGCTTCCAGGAGGCGAAGTCGAGCTGGGAGAGCTGAGCCAGCTCCATGGTGGAGACCGACCCCTCGGCGCTCGCGGTGCGTCGCAGCGTGCGGTCGTGCACGCAGACCAGGTGCCCGTCGGCGGTCAGGCGTACGTCGCACTCCAGCGCGGCGGCACCGTCGTCGAGCGCCGCGACGTAGGCCCCCAGCGTGTGCTCGGCGTTCTCGTGGCTGGCCCCCCGGTGCGCCACGACCTGCGGGAGCGCGCCGGCCGCAGCCGCTGCCGGCGCGGCCCGGGGGCCGTGCGGAGCGTCGGGGCGTCGTGCGCCGGACCTCATCGCCCCAGTGTGCTCCTGCCCGCGCCCGCGCGGGTGACGATCGCGTGTCGGGCCGGTCTCGCCCCGTCCGACCGGACGGTCCGCGGGCCCGTCGAGCCGCGCAGACTGGCGCCATGACCGCACCCCCGACCTCGCCCTCGACCGGGCCCTCGGCCGGGCCCTCGACCGGGCCCTCGACCGGGCCCTCGACCGGGCCAGGGCCCTCCGACCTGCGCGCGCAGGTGCGCGCGGCCCAGGCGCCGCTCAAGCAGCGCTACCGCGACGACCCCGCCAGCGCCCGCACCCCGCTCCGCGCCCGCGCCGGCTTCGCCGACCCCGGGGTCACCGCGACCGTCGACACCTGGGCCGGCCCCGCGCGAGCCGGGCTGCACGAGGCCACCGGCGGCGACGGCAGCGACGCCTGCTCCGGCGACATGCTGCTCGAGGCGCTGCTCGCCTGCGCCGGGGTGACCCTGCGCAGCGTCGCGCTGGCCAGCGGGGTCGACGTGCTCGCCGCCACCGGCACCGCGGAGGCCGTCTTCGACGCCCGGGGCACCCTCGGCGTCGACCGCGAGGCCCCGGTCGGGGTCACCGACGTCGTCGTGACCTTCGACCTCACCCTGCCCGAGGACTCAGGCGTCGACGAGGAGCAGCTGGCGCGGTTGGCCGCGACCACCGAGCGCTACTGCGTCGTGGGGCGGTCGCTGCGCGAGCCGCCGCGGGTCGTCGTACGCCGCGCCTGACCCCGCGCCTGACCCCGCGCCCGACCCCGCACCGACCCGCGCGCGTCGCCGCCACGCCACCGGGGGCGCACGGGTCAGGCCTGCTCGCGCAGGTAGCGCCCGAAGTGGGGCACGGTGAAGGCGATCCGGCCCCGCTCGCCGGAG
Source organism: Nocardioides sp. Leaf307 (assembly GCF_001423135.1). Lineage (NCBI taxonomy): Bacteria > Bacillati > Actinomycetota > Actinomycetes > Propionibacteriales > Nocardioidaceae > Nocardioides > Nocardioides sp. Leaf307. Next base: position 40,743 of record NZ_LMNY01000003.1, read on the forward strand.
TAGACCAGGCCCTTCTTCATCAGCGCGTCGCGCGCCGGGGAGAGCGACTGCGGCTTCTTGCCCAGGGTGGCGGCGACGTCGGCGGTGGCCACCGAGCCGACCGCGTCGACGTCGGTGCCGCCGGCGGCCAGGGCGACGGCGGCGTCGGCCATGCCGCGCAGGTACTCCCGCTCCGCCGGGGTCGCGCGCTCGTAGCGACTGCCGAAGAAGCCGACGGCCAGCTCGCGCTCGGCCTCGGGGGCGGCCACGGCCACGTCGTCCTCGGTGATCGGCGAGCGGGGCGCGACGTCCCAGACGGTCTTGCCGTAGGCCTGGATGAAGTAGGGGTAGCCGCCGGTCGCGTCGTACATCGCCGCCAGCCCCGCCTCGGTGAACGCCGCGTCCTCGTCGGTGGCCGGGGCGCTCAGCGCGCGGTCGGCGGCCTCCCGGGTGAGCCGGTCGATGCGGGCGTAGCGGAAGAGCCGCTCGGAGTAGGACTTGCTCGCCGAGAGCACCGCGGGCAGGTGCGGCAGCCCCGCGCCGACCACGATCAGCGGCAGGCCCGACTGGCTGATCTCGTGGCACGCCGCGCACAGCGCGGAGACGTCGTCGGGGCCGAGGTCCTGCATCTCGTCGATGAAGACCGCGACCCCCTTGCCCGCGTCGGCGGCCAGCCCGCCGACGTCGGTGAGCAGCTCGACCAGGTCGATCTCGATGTCGCCGGAGTCGGCCCGCCCGCGCACGGCCGGGGCGTCGATGCCCGGGCTCCACCGGTCCTTGAGGCGCGCGTCGGCGCCGGCGTCGCGCTGGGCGAAGGAGCGCAGCACGCCGAGCACGTGGTCGACCTGCTCCTCCCCCGACCCCGGCCCGGGCCCACCACCGGGTCCGCCGCCAGGTCCCGGCACGCCGAGCTCGCGCACCGCCTGGTGCAGCGCCGACGACAGCGGCCGGCGCAGCCGCTGGTCGGGGCGGGCCTCGAGCTTGCCGGTGCCCCAGCCGCGGCGCACCGCCGCGGAGCGCAGCGCGTTGAGCAGCACCGTCTTGCCCACCCCGCGCAGCCCGGTGAGCACCAGCGAGCGCTCGGGCCGACCGCGTGCGACGCGCTCGAGCACCACCTCGAAGGTCGCCAGCTCCTCGTCGCGACCGGCCAGCTCGGGCGGGCGCTGGCCGGCGCCGGGCGCGTAGGGGTTGCGGATCGGGTCGATGACAGGACCGTATCCGCCTCTCTAGTGTCGGTCGTAGACGACGCGCGGGATCGAGCCACGCGCTCCGCGGCCTCTGCCCTCGTCCGCTCCCCTCCTCCTCCGTCCGCCGTCGGCTGTCCGTGCGCCGCCCGCCCCCGCCCGCGCCCCGTCCGCGCGCCGCCCTACCCGACTATCGAGGTGTCTCGGGCCAGCCCTAGACGCCTCCAGAGAGCGCGAGCGAGCCCCAGCGGCCACACCCGCCCCACGAGCCCCGTCTGAGACGGGGATGAGAATCCTCTTACGACCACCGGGATCCCGGTCACACGACCGGGTGTCGCGCCCAGGCGTCTGCCTACCCTCGCCCTTCCCCCACAGACCGCACACTCCGTCGATCCCAGGGAATTCTCGGTGACCCACACGCACGCACCCCCCGCTGCCCACTCCGCCTCCTCCCCCGGCTCCCCCGGCTCCCCCGCCGGGTCCGGACCACCCGGAGGCCTGCCCTCCCCCCGCGACCTGGGCCGCTCGCTGACAGGCTGGGCCCGGCGCGACGCCCGCTTCGACGTGCCGGCCTCGCTGGTGGTCTTCCTCGTCGCCGTACCGCTCTCGCTCGGCATCGCCGTGGCCTCCGGCGCCCCCGTCGCCGCCGGCCTCATCGCCGCCGCCGTCGGCGGGATCCTCGCCGGCATCGTCGGCGGCGCCCCGCTCCAGGTGAGCGGACCGGCGGCCGGGCTGACCGTCGTCGTGGCCGAGGTCGTCGCCGAGTTCGGCTGGGAGGCCACCTGCGCGATCACCGCCATGGCCGGCCTGCTCCAGCTCGTGCTCGGCGCCACCCGCCTGGGCCGCTACGCCCTGGCCATCTCGCCCACCGTGGTCGCCGCCATGCTGGCCGGCATCGGCATCTCGATCGTGCTGGGCCAGCTCAACGTCGCCCTCGGCTCGACCTCGCGGCCCTCGGCCTGGGCCAACCTGCAGTCCATCGGCTCGTCGCTGCTCTCCCCCGACTCCCACGCCCTGCTCGCGGCCACCGGCGTCGTGGTGATCCTGCTGCTCTGGCCGCGGATGCCCGCCAGGGTCAAGGCGGTGCCCGGCCCGCTCGTGGCCGTCACCCTGCTGACCCTGATGGCCGCCGCCTGGCTGCCCGACGCCGAGCGCGTCGACCTCGGCGGGGCGCTGCTCGACCAGATCGGCACCGTCGCCATGCCCGAGGGCACGCCCCTGGCCGTGGCCGGCGCCGTGCTCACGGTCGCCCTCATCGCCTCGGTCGAGAGCCTGCTCTCGGCGGTGGCCATCGACAAGCTCCACGACGGGCCCCGCGCCCGCCTCGACCGCGAGCTGGTCGGCCAGGGCGTCGCCAACACCGCCTCCGGCGCGCTGGGCGGCCTGCCCGTCACCGGCGTCATCGTGCGCAGCGCCACCAACGTCGCCGCCGGCGCCCGCACCCGCGCCTCCGCGATCCTGCACGGCGTGTGGGTGCTCGTCTTCGCCCTGCTGCTGGTCGGCCTGGTCGAGCAGATCCCGCTGGCCGCGCTCGCCGGCCTGCTGCTGGTCATGGGCACCGGGCTGGTCAAGCCGGCCGACGTACGCCGCTCCCGCGCCCGCGGCGAGCTGTGGATCTACGTCGCCACCGTGGTCGGCGTCCTCGCGCTCAACCTGGTCGAGGGCGTGCTCATCGGCCTGGTCGGCGCCCTGCTGCTCACCCTGTGGCGCACCGCCCAGGTCAAGGTCGACGTGCGCGAGGCCGGCCCGGCCCCCGACGGGCGGGCGCTGTGGGTCGTCGAGGTCCACGGCAGCGTGTCGTTCCTCGCCCTGCCCGTGCTGGCCCGGCGGCTCGCCACCGTGCCCGAGGGCCAGGTGGTCGAGGTCGACCTGCTCGTCGACTACCTCGACCCCGCGGCCCGCGACCAGATCGACGACTGGCGCAGCCGCTACGAGGCGCAGGGCGGCCAGGTCGTCGTCGAGCACTCCGGCCCGGCCGGCGAGGAGGCGGCCGCCGAGCGCGCCGCCAAGTCGCGGCCCGTCTCGCCCCGCGCCTGGCTGCCCTGGGGCGCGTGGCAGAACGGTGGCGCCGACCTCGGCACCACCGCCCCGGCCCACCCGCTGGCGGTCGGCGTGCGCGAGTACCACCGCCGCACCTCGGCCTCGCTCCAGCCGGTCTACGACGAGCTGCGCGAGAGCCAGGCCCCCCGCGCCGCCTTCCTGGGCTGCGTCGACTCGCGGCTGGTGCCCAACCAGCTCACCAGCAGCGGGCCCGGCGACCTCTTCACCATCCGCACCATGGGCAACCTCGCCCCCGCCGACGGCGACGACGACGGCGCGGTCTCCGCGCCGGTGCTCTACGCCGTCGACCAGCTCGGCGTCGAGGTCGTCGTCGTCTGCGGTCACTCCGGCTGCGGCGCGATGACCGCCGCGGTCGCCTCCGACGAGGCCGTCGGCCCGGACGCGGGGGCTGCGGGGGCTGCGGGCGCTGCGGGCGCCGACGCCAGCGACCCGGTCGACCGCTGGCTGCGCCACGCCGCACCCTCGGTGTCGGCCTGGCGGGCCCAGCACCCGGTGGGCGCATCGGCCGCGGCCGTCGGCGACGGTGAGGTCGACCAGCTCGCCCAGGTCAACGTCGCGGTCACCCTCGACCGGCTGCGCGAGGTGCTCGGCGCCGAGCGGCTCGAGCGGGTGCGGCTCGTCGGGCTGTTCTTCCGCATCGACGACGGCTCGCTCTCGGTGCTGCGCGACGACGCCTTCGTCGCCCTCACCGACGCCGAGCTCGACCGGTTGGCCCACCTGGCCGGCTGAGCGCACCCCGCGACCGCCCTCGGTCGCGGACGACCCGCACCCGCGCGGCCCGGGCTCCCGGCCCGGCCAGCACCCTCAGGCCGGCTCGGCCCGGGCCGCGTGGCGGCGGGCGCGCGCTGCGTCGTAGGCCTGGTCGAGGCCGCGGCGCAGCACCTCGATCATCTCGGGCACCTCGTCGACGCTGAGCCGGAAGGACCCGGCGCAGACGTTGTCGCGCCACAGCGACAGCACGACGACCTCGGCCTCGGGGTGCCAGGAGACCCGCAGCGCGCGGTCGTCGCCGCGGGCGTCGAGGTGGATCGACCCCGTCTCGGGCAGCGTGCGCACGCGTGACATCTGCCCATGATGCTCCGCCCGCGCCCGTCTGTCACCGGGTCGGTCCGCACGCCTGCGACCCCGGGACTGCGGCGTACCCGAGCCTGTCGGCCCGCACCCGCACCTGTCGGCCCGTGCGACGGCCGACAGGTGCGGGTTTCGCCAGCCGGCCGGTGAAACCCGCCGGTCGGGCGCACCCACCCCCCTAGACTCGGCGACGTGCCCGAGCTACCCGAGGTGGAGGCGCTGGCCCTGGACCTCAGGGGCCGGCTCGACGGACGTGCGATCGTCAAGGTCCACGTGGCGGCGTTCAGTGCCCTGAAGACCTTCGACCCGCCGCTGTCGGCGTTGGAGGGCACGCTGGTCGACGACGTGACCCGCCACGGCAAGTTCCTCGACATCGACGCCTCGGGGGTCCACCTCGTGCTCCACCTCGCCCGGGCGGGCTGGGTGCGCTGGCGTGAGGAGCTGCCGATGGTGCCGCCGAAGCCGAGCAGCAAGTCGACGCTGGCGGTGCGCATCGAGCTCGACGACGGCACCGGTCTCGACGTCACCGAGGCCGGCACCCGCAAGAGCCTGGCGATGTACGTCGTGCGCGACCCCCACGACGTGCCCGGCATCGCGAGCCTGGGCCCCGACCCCCTCGAGGACGGCTTCACCGTCGACGTCCTCGGCGCGATCCTGCAGCGCGAGGGCCGCAAGCAGGTCAAGGGGGTGCTGCGCCACCAGGGCACCATCGCCGGCATCGGCAACGCCTACTCCGACGAGATCCTCCACGCCGCGCGGATGTCGCCCTACAAGCCGGCCAACAGCCTCACCGACGACGAGCTCGCCACCCTGTACGCCGCCCTGCGCCGCACCGTCGGCGACGCCGTCGAGCGCTCCCGCGGCCTGGCCGCCAGCGAGCTGAAGGGCGAGAAGAAGTCCCACCTCGCCGTCCACGGCCGCGCCGGCGAGGCCTGCCCGGTCTGCGGCGACACGGTGCGCGAGGTCTCCTTCGCCGACTCCAGCCTGCAGTACTGCCCCACCTGCCAGACCGGCGGCAAGCCGCTGGCCGACCGCCGGATGAGCCGGCTGCTCAAGTAGCGTCGGACCCGGCGAGCCCCGGCACGACCGGCGAGCCCCAGCACGGACCCGACGCACCCCCGCACCAGGATCGAGGCCCTCATGACCGCCATCCCCACCGTCTCCGTCGACGGCGTCCCGCAGCCCCTGCCCGAGGGGCTGGCGGTGCTCGACGTGCGCGAGCCCGTCGAGTGGGAGCACGGCCACATCGAGGGCGCGGTCCACATCCCGCTCATGGACCTGCCCCAGCGCCTCGCCGACGTGCCCGAGGGCCAGGTGCTCGTGGTGTGCAAGGTCGGCGGCCGCTCGGCCCAGGCCACCGGCTACCTCGCCCAGCAGGGTCACGACGTCGTCAACCTCGACGGCGGCATGCTCGACTGGGAGGCCGCCGGCCGGCCCATGGTCAGCGAGACCGGCCAGCCGCCCCAGGTCGTCTGAGCCCGGTCGTCGTGAGCCCGGTCGTCGTGAGGCCGGTCGTCGTGAGGCCCCCCGGCCTCACTCGGCGGGCGACCCCGACGGCGACCCCGACGGCGACTCCGACGGCGCCTCCGAGGCCGCGGCACCGGCGCAGACCTGGCTGACGTAGCCCACGAAGGCCGCGACCTGGGTCTTCTCCTGCTTGCTCAGCTGGAAGTCGCCCTCGGCGGCCAGCTCCTCGGCGGTGAGGTCGGGGTCGACCTCCTGGAGCTTCTCGAGGTAGACGTCGTAGCCGGTGGCGGCGTCGGACGGGGCGTCGGAGGGCACCTCGGCGGAGCCCAGGGCCTCGGCGAAGGTGGCGACGTCGGATCCGGTGTCGAGCCCGTCGACGCTGGTCAGCGCCTCACAGAGGCCCTGGGCCTCGCCGAGGTCGGGCGCCGCGGCGCTGCTCGACGCCGCCGGGCTGGCCGCGTCGGAGGCCGACTCGGAGTCGTCGGACCCGCAGCCCACGAGCGCGAGGGCCGAGACCGCGAGGCCCGCCACGAGCAGCGGCGTACGCCGGGGCCCGCGTGCGGGGCGGGCGGCCGAGGGGCGGGCGGGTCGGACGGAGCGGGAGAGCAGCATGGGTGCGAGCGTGGCACGCGCACCTGAGAGCAGCCTGGGCGGGTGCGGACCCCGCACCGGCGGGCGGCGACCCCGTGTCGGGTCACCGCCCGCCGGTGCGCAGCGGTGCGGGACGAGCCCGCGGTGGGTCGGGGCGCGGCGGCCCGACCCGCGGGAGTCACTCGGTGGACTCGCTGGAGGAGTCGTCGGGCACCTCGGCGCTGGGCAGGTCGGAGGGGATGCCCAGGGCGTCGGCGCACTCGGTCGCGGTGTACTCGAAGAAGGCGTCGACCTTGGCGTCGTCCTCGTCGGAGATGTCGGGGTCGAAGTCCTCGATCTCGGCGGCGGAGGCGTCGTCGGGCAGCTCGTTGATGGTGTCGATGAAGATCTCGAAGCCCTCGCGACCGTCCTCGGAGATGTTCTCCGGGGTGCCGACCTCGGCCAGCTGGTCGGCGAAGTCCTTGATCGCGCCGGCGTCGGGCTCCTCCTGGTCGGCGGTGCTGCTGATGATCTCGGAGTAGGTCGAGCAGAAGTCGTCCGACGAGGCGTCGTCGGGGGTCGAGGCCCCGTCGTCGCTGCCACCGCAGGCGGTGGCCATCGAGGCGAGGAGGACGAGGGAGCCGGCAGCGGCGCCGCGGCGCAGGCGGGTCAGGGACATGCGATCTCCAGACGTGGGGGTCGGTAGGGGGTCGTCGGGGACCGCGTGGTCCTCGCCCGTGAGGGCCCGAGCACGCTGACCCTGCCCCAGCGCGCGCGGTTCATGCCTCCTCCCACCCCGAGGATTTCCCGGCCGCGCCGGCACGACCGGCGTCACGACGGACCGGGGGCGCCCGGGCCGCCGAAGGCCGCCGGCAGCGGGCACTCCAGGGCGCGGGCGAGGCGGGCGAGGTAGTCGGCACGGCTGAGGGTGACGACGCCGAGGCTGGCCAGGTGCTCGGTGCTCCACTGCACGTCGAGGAGCCGGTCGGGGTGGGCGTCGAGGTCGGCGGCGAGCAGGTCGACGAGACCGACCAGGGCGACCTTGGAGGCGTCGCGCACGCGGTGGAACATCGACTCCCCCGCGAAGAGCCCGCCGCTGGCCACGCCGTACAGGCCTCCGACGAGGCGCCCGTCCTGCCACGCCTCCACCGAGTGGGCCCAGCCCAGGTCGTGCAGGCGCAGGTAGGCGGCGCGGATGTCGCCGTCGATCCAGCCCGCCGGGCGGCGGGGGTCGGCGCAGGCGTCGAGGACCTCGGCGAAGGCGGTGTCGACGCGGATCCCGAAGTCGCGCGTCGCGCGGCGCAGCGAGCGCGAGACGCGCAGTCCGTCGAGCGGCAGCACGCCCCGCTCGAGCGGGCAGAACCAGTACATCGGGTCGCCGCGGTGGCCCGAGGGCATCGGGAAGAGACCCTGGCGGTAGGCCTCGAGCAGCGTGCCGGGCTCGAGGTCGGCGCCGATGCCGACCAGGTCGTCGTCGTCGGGGAAGCGGCTCGGGTCGCCGAAGGACCACGGGCTGGGCGGGGGCTCGACGGGCACCCGCCGACCGTAGCCCCCGTACGCTGTAAGTCATGAGCGCCCGACGCACCCTGACCGGCACCGTGACCCGCAAGATCGCCCCGAAGGTGACGGGCATGGCCCCCGGGCTGACCACCTCCTTCGTGCGCGAGGCGCTGGCCCGCGCCATCGCCGGCGCCGGCCCGCTGCCGCCCGCCGCCGCGGCCGCCGACAAGCAGCTGGAGGAGCAGGGGGGCGACGTCGACAAGGCGATCCACGAGGTCATCGAGAACCACGTGCGCTACGCCGGCGCCCAGGGCTTCCTCACCAACATCGGCGGCGTCGTCACCGCGGCGGTCACGATCCCCACCAACATCACCGGGCTGGCGCTCGTGCAGTGCCGCATGATCGCCGGCATCGCCCACCTCCGGGGCTACGACCTCGACGACGCCCGCGTGCGCAACGCGATCCTGGCCTGCCTCATGGGCGAGGACACCGTCAACTCCCTGGTCAAGGCCAAGAAGCTGCCCGCCCCGCCGATGGCGCTGGCCACGGCCCCGTCGGGCTCGCCCGACACCGACCGCGCGGTCTCCACCGAGGTCGCCTCCGACCTGGTCACCCGGGTCATGGGCAAGCGCCTGGCCGTCACCGTGGGCCGACGCGTGCCCGTGGTGGGCGGCGTCGTCGGCATGGGCGCCGACGGCTACTCCACCTGGAAGATCGGGCGCTACGCCGAGCGCGAGCTCCTGCCCCGCACCGCGCGGTAGGCCCCCAGCGCCGCGCGGCCGACCCGCCCGCCCTGGAGCCGGCCCACGACCCGCTCGCGCAGCCGGTACGACGGGCGCAGGTAGGACCGCTGCAGGGCGTCGCGGGTCTCGGCCAGCTCGGCGTGCAGGCGCTGCTCCTCGTGGCTGAGCCGCGCGTTGTCGAGCAGCAGCGCCGCGATCGCGTCGACCGCGGCGCCCGCGACCTGGGTCTCCGACGGCGCGTCGGGGTCGGCCCAGGCGGTGCTGGCCGACGGTCCGCGCAGGTCCTCGAGGTCGCCGACGACGTCGTAGCCGCGCGCGCGGACCTCCCCGACCCAGCGCGCGCACAGGTCGGCGGCCCACGGGTGCACGTCGGGCGGCAGCGCCAGGCGGGGAGAGCGCGAGCGCTGCGACAGGGTGCGGTGGGCCAGCAGCTCGCGCACCAGCGGCCGGTAGTCGGCCGGCTCGAGGCGCTGGTTGACGGCCTGGTTGATGCGCCGCACCAGCGCGGTCTCGGGCGCGCCGAGCGAGGGGTTGGCGCGCTCGACGGTGAGGTCGAGCTCGAGGCCGTCGAGGCCGAAGGCGCGGGTGAAGCGCTGCCACAGCAGGTCGGGCGGGCCGCCGGGCGCCGGCACGGTGACCACGTGGATCCGCTCGGGCGGCAGGGCGTGGCCCCAGCGGTCGAGGATGTCGGGGATCTCCTGCACGCCCCAGAACCAGGTGGCGATCCGGCTCTCGCGGGCCGGGTCGCGCAGCTGCTCGAGGAAGCGCTCGAAGGTGATCGTGCTGCGGTGCTTGACGTTCTCCTGCCACTCCGCCGGCACCTGGCGCACCAGGTCGCGCACCGAGAGCACGACGTGCACCTCGGCGCCGGTGCCGTCGGCGCGGTGGCCCAGCGACTCCAGGGCACGACCGACCTGCGAGCGCGAGGCGGTGGCGAGGATCTCGTGGCTGATGATCGCCGTGCCCTCGTGGGCGCGCACCTGCGCGGCGAGGGCGTCCCAGGCCCCGAAGGCCTCCGTCTCCAGACCGCCCCACGGCAGCCGCATCAGGTCGAGGGCGGCGAGGAAGTGGGCGTCGAAGCGCTCCGCGGGATAGAGGATGCCGTGCTCCAGCAGCCGCTCGCGGTTGCGGAAGAGCACGTCCTGCAGCCCCGACGTGCCGGTCTTGGGGGTGCCCACGTGGAGCAGGACGCGCTGGCTCATCGCTCGTCCTCTCGGGTCGCGGGGGTCGTCGTGGTCATGTGGGGTGTCCCGGGGGTCACGGGGTGGCGGGGCCGCGGTCGTCGTGACGCCGCAGCAGGGCCACGGCGAGGTCGAGCACGGCGGCGTCCGAGGGCGGGGCGCCCTCGGCCTCGGCGAGCGCGTCGGGGGCGTCGACGAGCGCGTCGGGGTCGCCGAGCACAGGGTAGCCAGCGCGCAGGACCGCGGCGCGCACCTGCACGGAGCGTCGCGCCACCCACCGGTGGTGCTCCGGCGGCACCACGAGGCGGGACCCGGCAGTGGCGGCCGGGAGGTCGTGGAGCATCGGCACGAGCACCCCGCGCAGCAGCTCCTGGCGCGCCCGCGGCAGCACGAGCAGCCCGAGCCCCACGCCGACCCGGCGTACGAGCTCGACGGCGTCGCCGGAGAGCCGGGGCGCATGGAGGCGCACCGGGGCGTCGACCACGGCGGGCAGCCGGTCGAGGTCGACCACGACACGCACGCGCTCGCGACCCACCCGCGCGGCCCACCGGTCGGCGACGGCCGCGACGTCGAGGGGGCGCGGCACGTGGCGGCGCTCGGTGGCGGCGGCGAGCCACTGCGGCCACGGTGGGGCCCCGTCGACCCCGGCGCTGCGGGCGGTCCAGGTGTGGGCCAGGCCCACCGAGAGCCGACCGGCGAGCACCAGCACCTCGGGCGCGCGCCCGCCCGGGGGTCGGCCCGCGGCGGCGAGCTCGCGGCGCCACAGCGAGCCCAGCCACGGGTCACCGGCCAGACGGTACGCCGGGGCGCGCCGGGCCCACGGCCACGCCGTGCGCACCCGCTGCAGGACCGGGCGCGCGGTGCGGGGGGCCGCCGCGGCCGGGTCGGACGCGCGTGCGGCCGCCTCCCGGACGTCCTCGGCGACCAGGCCGGTGGCGACGCGCACGAGCTCGTCGTCGGGCAGGTCGGCGGGGTCGACGGGGGCCCAGCCGAAGCCGCGCACCTCGGTGGCGCCGACGAGCTCGAGGTCGGGTCGCCCGCGGCCCGGCGCGCTCGCGCCCAGCACCCGCTGCGCGAGCCGCGGAGAGACCCCGCCGGCGAGGTTGAGGCGGCGCAGGAGCTCGAGCTGCTGGGCGCCGGGCAGGACCCGGCCGCGCGTCGGCACCTCGGCCGACCACCGGGCCCACGGGGTGGTGCCGCCGGCCTGCAGGTGGTCGAGCCACGCCCAGGCGCGCCCCTCGCCGGGCGTGCCGCTCACGAGTCGAGCAGGCGGCGGGCCTGGTCGCGCACGCGGCTGCCGATCTGACGGTCGGGGTCCTCGCGGCGCGCGGCCTCGCGGGTCATGGCGGCGAGGGCGTCGACGGCGGCGGCGAGCTGGCGGCGCGGGGGCACCCGGTCGGGGTCGTTCCACGACTCGTCGGGGCCCGGGCGCACGGGGCGCAGGTCGGCGACGTCGCCGACGACGTGCACGCCGCTGGCCTCGGCCCACTCGATCCAGCGCTCCGACTGCTCCTCGGCCCAGTCGTGGAAGCGCGGCGGCAGACCGACGCGGCCCGACTCGCGACCCACCAGCTCCTGCTCGGCCAGCAGGCCGCGCACGAGGGCGTCGAAGTCGGGACCACCGCGGGTGCGTCGCCCGAGGCTGGTGTTGAGCCGGCGCAGCAGGGCGCTCTCCGCGGCACCCAGCGAGGGGTTGGTGCGCTCGCTCTCGGCGGGCGCCCAGGCGGGGTCGATGGAGAAGGCGCGGCAGAAGCGCAGCCACAGCTCGTCGCCGCCGGGCGCGCCGGGGCCGGCCACCGAGACCCCCGAGCCCCGCTGGGGCACGGTGACCACGTGGACCTGCTCGGGCGGGAGACCGGCCGACCACGTGCCGAGCACGGCGGGCAGGTCGAAGGACCGGGCGAACCACGTGCGGCCGCGACGCGCGCGCTTGAGGAAGCGGCGGTAGCTCCACGTGCGGCCCTGCTTGATGCTCTCCTGCCACGCGGCGGGCAGCTGCCGACCGAGGTCGCGAGCGCTGTAGACGACGTGGATCTCGGTGTCGCCGCCGGGCCCGGCGAGGTCGCGCTTGGCCTTGGCCACGTGCTCGGCGCCGGCGGGGGCGAGGATCTCGTGGCTGACCACGACGGTGCCGGTGCGGCGGCGGACCCGGCGTACGAGCGCGTCCCAGCTGCCCTCGGCGTGGCCCGGCTCGCCGCCCCAGTCCTGCCCCTGGAGGTCGAGGGCGGCGCGGAAGTGGAAGAGCGCGGGGCTGACCAGCGCCGAGCGGGTCGGGAAGTGCACGTCGTGGGCCGCCAGCGCCTTGGCGTTGAGGCTCAGCCGGTCCTGGAGGTAGGTCGTGCCGGTCTTCGGCGCACCGATGTGCAGGTAGACCCGGCGGCGGGCGGCGGCACTCACGGTGCTGATTGTGCCAGCGCCCTCACGACCGCCGACGGGCTGGGCCGTCCGAGCCGCTCGGCCATCCAGGTGCTGGTGCCCACGAGGGCGTCGAGGTCGACCCCGTGCTCCACCCCCAGTCCGGTGAGCAGCCACACGAGGTCCTCGGTGGCGAGGTTGCCGGTGGCGCTGGCGGCGTAGGGGCAGCCGCCGAGCCCCCCGGCCGAGGCGTCGAACGTCGTCACCCCGGCGCGCAGGCCCGCGGCGGCGTTGGCGAGGGCCTGGCCGTAGGTGTCGTGGAAGTGCAGGGCCAGCCGGTCGGGGCCGATGCCGGCGTCGGCGAAGGCCTCGACCAGCGCGGTGACGTGGGCGGCGGTGCCGACGCCGATGGTGTCGCCGAGGCTGAGCTGCCCGGCGCCCAGGTCGAGCAGGCGGCGGCCGGTGGCCACGACCTGCGCGACCGGCACCGGACCCTCCCAGGGGTCGCCGAAGCACATGCTGACGTAGGCCCGCACGTCGAGGCCGGCCGCGCGGGCGCGGGCGACGGTGGGGGCGAACATCTCCAGCTGGCTCTCCAGCCCGCGGTTGAGGTTGCGCCGGGCGAAGGTCTCGGTGGCCGAGCCGAAGATCGCGACGTGGCGCAGGCCCAGCTCGAGGGCGCGGTCGAGGCCGCGCTCGTTGGGCACGAGCACGGGCAGGTCGCGCGAGGCCTCGCCGAGGTCGTCGGCCAGGCGGCCCATGAGCTCGGCGGCGTCGGCCAGCTGCGGCACCCACCGCGGGTGCACGAAGCTGGTCGCCTCGACCGTGGAGAGCCCTGCGTCGAGCAGGCGGCGCACGAACTCCGCCTTCACCTCGACCGGCACCAGCGACGCCTCGTTCTGCAGGCCGTCGCGGGGCCCGACCTCGTAGATCCTCACCCGCTGCGGCAGGGCGGGGTCGCGCACCACCATCGGCAGGGCGCCCACCGCAGGCTCGCCCGCCGGGGTCGCCGCCGTCGGGCCCGCGCCGGGCGTGTCGCCGGCACCGGCCGGGGCCGCGGCGTCGCCGGCGGCGGGAGCGCCGGGGCGGCCCGTGCGGGGCTGCTCGCCGGCGGTCACCGGGCCCCTCCGTCGCGGTGTGCTCCGTCGCTGGGTGCTCCCGTGCCGGCGCTGTCCGCCCCGGTGCCGGCGGAGCCGGGCGCGTCGGGCGCGGCCTCGACGACGAAGAGCGTCGCTCCCAGCGCGACCTGGCGTCCGGCGACGGCGTCGACCTCGGTGACGGTGCCGGCGAAGGGCGCGCGCAGGGCCAGCTCCATCTTCATCGCCTCCACCACGCCGAGCACGTCGCCCTCGGCGACCTCCTGGCCCACCACCACGCGCACGTCGAGCACGGTGCCCGGCATCGGGGAGACCAGCGTGCCGTCGCCCGCGGCGGGCCCGCGGTCGGCGGCCGGGTCGGGTCGTCGGAAGACGTGGCGCTGACCGCGCAGGACGACCTCGACCTCGTGGGCCCGGGCGTCGACGACGGCCTCGAGGCGCTCCCCGTCGACGTCGAGCAGCACCGTGTGGTGCTCGGCGCGCAGCTGCACGACCCGCACCCCGTCGACGGCGCCGCGGAGGCCGTCGGCGGCCCGCTCGACCACCACCGGTCGGTCGAGGCCCACCCGCTGCGGGGCGGGCGGTCCGCCGAGGCGGAACCCGTCGGCGTGGAAGGGCCCGGCGCCGGAGCGGGCCCGGCCGGTGTCGCCGACCTCGCCGGTGCCGCTGGTCGCGGTGAGCATGGCCTGGGTCCACGCGGCGACGACCCGGGCCTGCGACTCCTCGGGCCGGGGCAGCTCGTGGCGGTCGAGCCAGGCGGTGTCGATCGTGGCGTCGCGGAACTCCTCGGAGGCCACCAGCGCGCGCAGGAAGCCGGCGTTGGTGGTGAGACCGAGGATGGCGGTGCGGTCGAGGGCCGCCACGAGGGCGCGGCGGGCGCTCTCGCGGTCGGGCCCGTGCACGACGACCTTGCCGAGCATCGGGTCGAAGGCGGTCGAGACCACCTGGCCGTCGGCGAGGGCGTGGTCGACGCGGACCACCGTGGCGCCCCGGGGGTCCGCGGCAGGGCCAGCGGCAGGGGCGGCCGAGGTAGCCGTGGGCCAGCGCACCAGGCTGGCCCGACCGGCCTGCGGGAGGAAGCCGGCGTAGGCGTCCTCCGCGTAGACCCGCGCCTCGATGGCGTGGCCCACCAGGGTCAGGTCGTCCTGGGCCAGGCCGACCGGCTGGCCGGCCGCCACGCGCAGCTGCAGCTCGACCAGGTCGACCGGAGCGCCGTCGACGCGGGCGACCAGCTCGGAGACCGGGTGCTCGACCTGGAGGCGGGTGTTCATCTCCAGGAAGTAGAACTCCCCGGTGTCGGCGTCGAGGAGGAACTCCACGGTACCGGCGCCGGTGTAGCCGACGTGGGCGGCCAGGTCGACGCCGGCCTGGCGCACCCGGGCGCGCGTGGCCTCGTCGAGGGTCGGCGCGGGCGCCTCCTCGAGCACCTTCTGGTGGCGGCGCTGGGTGGAGCAGTCGCGCTCGAAGAGGTGCAGCACGGTGCCGTGGGCGTCGCCGAGGACCTGGACCTCGACGTGGCGACCGCGCTCGACGTACTTCTCCACCAGCATGGTGTCGTCGCCGAAGGCCGCCAGCGCCTCGCGGCGAGCGGCGGCCGTGGCCTCCTCGAGCTCCGCGGCCGAGCGCACCACGCGCATGCCCTTGCCGCCGCCGCCCGCGGCGGCCTTGACCAGCACGGGGTAGGCGGCGTCCTCGCCGGTCGGCACCACCGGCACCCCGGCGGCCACCGCGATCTCGCGCGCGGCGTCCTTGCGGCCCATGCGGTCCATCACCTCGGCCGACGGGCCGACCAGGACGACGCCGGCGGCCTCCAGCGCCCGCGCGAACGCCGCCCGCTCGGAGAGGAAGCCGTAGCCGGGGTGCACCGCGTCGGCGCCCGCGGCCACCGCGGCGGCGACCACCGCGTCGACGTCGAGGTAGCTCTCCACGCGCACCGCGGCGTCGGCGGCGCGCACGTGGGGCGCCGTGGCGTCGAGGTCGGTGTGGATCGCGACCGTGCGCAGGCCCAGGCGGGCGGCGGTGCGGAAGACGCGCAGCGCGATCTCGCCGCGGTTGGCGACGAGCAGGGTGTGGATCGTCATCTCGCTCACATCCGGAAGACGCCGTAGGAGGGGCTGGGCACCGGCGCGTGCGCGGCGGCCGCCAGGCCCATGCCGAGCACCCGGCGGGTGTCGACGGGGTCGATGACGCCGTCGTCCCACAGCCGGGCCGTGGAGTAGTACGGCGAGCCCTGCGCGTCGTACTGCTCGCGGATCGGGGCGCGGAAGTCCTCCTCCGCCTCGGCCGACCAGTCCTCGCCGCGGGCCTCGAGACCGTCGCGGCGCACCGTGGCCAGCACCGAGGCGGCCTGCTCGCCGCCCATCACCGAGATCCGCGCGTTGGGCCACATCCACAGGAAGCGCGGGTCGTAGGCCCGCCCGCACATGCCGTAGTTGCCCGCGCCGAAGGAGCCGCCGATGACGACGGTGAACTTCGGGACGACGCTGCACGCGACCGCGGTGACCAGCTTGGCGCCGTCGCGCGCGATGCCGTTGTTCTCGTACTCGCGCCCGACCATGAAGCCCGAGATGTTCTGCAGGAAGACCAGCGGGATGCCGCGCTGGTTGCACAGCTCGATGAAGTGCGCGCCCTTGAGCGCCGACTCGCTGAAGAGGATGCCGTTGTTGGCCACGATGCCGACCGGGTGGCCCCACACGTGGGCGAAGCCGCACACCAGGGTCTCGCCGTAGAGCTGCTTGAACTCCTGGAAGCGGCTGCCGTCGACGACGCGGCGGATCACCTCGCGCACGTCGTAGGGCGTGCGGACCTCCGCGGGCACGACGTCGAGCAGGCCAGCGGGGTCCTCCAGCGGCTCCTCCACCGGGCGCACCTCCCACGGCGGCGGCGGGGTCGGTCGCAGCGTGTCGACGATGCCGCGCACCACCGCGAGGGCGTGGTCGTCGTCGTCGGCGAGGTGGTCGACGACCCCGGACGTGCGGGCGTGGACGTCACCGCCGCCGAGCTCCTCGGCCGTGACGACCTCGCCGGTCGCGGCCTTCACCAGCGGCGGGCCGCCGAGGAAGATCGTGCCCTGCTCACGCACGATGACGCTCTCGTCGGCCATCGCCGGCACGTAGGCGCCGCCGGCGGTGCAGGACCCCATGACGCTGGCGATCTGCGCGATGCCCCGCGCCGACATCGTGGCCTGGTTGAAGAAGATCCGCCCGAAGTGCTCACGGTCGGGGAAGACGTCGTCCTGCATCGGCAGGAAGGCCCCGCCGGAGTCGACGAGGTAGACGCAGGGCAGGTGGTTCTCCGCCGCGACCTGCTGGGCGCGCAGGTGCTTCTTGACCGTGAGCGGGTAGTAGGTGCCGCCCTTGACCGTGGCGTCGTTGGCCACCACCACGCAGAGCCGGCCGCTGACCTGGCCGACCCCGGTGACGATGCCGGCGCTGGGCACGGCGTCGACCCCGGCGTCGACCCCGGCGTCGACCCCGGGTCCGGCCTGGGCCGGGGTGCCGTACATGCCCGTGGCGGCGAGGGGGCTCAGCTCGAGGAAGGGGCTGCCGGGGTCGAGCAGCCGGTCGACCCGGTCGCGCACCAGCAGCTTGCCGCGGTCGGTGTGCTTGGCCCGCGCGGCCTCGGTGCCGCCGCGCCGCGCCGCGGCCAGCCGCGCGTGCAGGTCGGCGGTGAGCTCCCTGAGGTCTGTCACGCGCCCAGGTTAGCGATCGTTAACCGCAGCGTCCACGGGGTGCCCCCGCCGGCGCGGCCGGGGGCTGGAACGTCGCCCGGTGCGCCGGTGAACGAGCGCTAACCTGTGCCGGTGACGACCGAGCAGGACGCCCCGCCCAGCCGGCGGCAGCAGATCCTCGACACGGCGGCCGAGCTCTTCGCCCAGCGCGGCTTCCACGGTGTCTCGGTCGCCGACCTCGGCGCGGCGTGCGGCATCTCGGGCCCGGCGCTCTACAAGCACTTCGCCAGCAAGGACGCCGTGCTGGCCGAGATGCTGGTCTCGATCAGCGAGCAGCTGCTGGCCGTCGGGCGCAAGCGGGCCGCGGCGACCGACTCGCCGGCGGCCGCGCTCGAGGCCCTCGTCGGCTGGCACGTCGACTTCGCTCTGCGCCACCGGGCGCTCATCGTGGTGCAGGACCGCGACTGGGAGTCCTTGCCCCCCGCCGCGCGCGAGCAGGTGAGGCTGCTGCAGCGGCAGTACGTCGAGGTCTGGGCCGAGCAGCTGCGGCTGCTGCACCCCGACCTCGGGCTCGGCGCCGCCCGCGCCACCGCCCACGCGGCCTTCGGGCTGATCAACTCCACGCCCCACAGCGGCCTGCTCGACGACGCGGCCATGCGCGACCTGCTGCGCGCCATGGCCGTCCGCGCCCTGCGCGCCGACGCCTGACCCGGGCCGGGCGACCGCGCGCGGGGCCGCGGGGTCAGGCGACGGGGCTGACCGCGGGCTCGGGCGTGGCGACGGGGTCGGCGACCCGCTCGATGCGGCGCAGCGCCGGCTGGGCGACGAGGGCGAGCACGACCGCGAGGCCGGCCCCGGTCACCGAGACCGCGAAGGCCGCGGTGTGGCCCGAGGCGTCGGCCAGGCGCCCGGCGGTGCTGGAGCCCAGGGCGTAGCCGATGCCGGTGGCGCCGGCCATCAGCGTCATCGCGGCGCCGACGCGGGCGCGCGGGGCGACCCGCTCGGCGAGGGTGAAGGTGGTGATCATGTAGGGCGCGATCACCGTGCCGAGCACCATGACGACGGCGACCAGCGGACCGAGGCCGTCGACCAGCAGCAGCGGCGCGGACAGCACGAGCATGCCGACGGCGAAGGCCAGCAGCCGGCGGGCGGGGTGGAAGGAGTCGGGCAGCAGCACCATCGCGAGGCCGGCCAGCACCGAGCCGATGCCCAGCGTCGCGTGCACCAGGCCGGCCAGGCCGAGCTGGCCCTGAGCCTCGGCGAGCACCGACGTGCCGGTCTGCACCGACCCGAAGAGCACGCCCACCAGCAGCTGGGCCCCGAAGAGCGCCGCGAAGGTGCCGGTCACCAGGCGGCCGCGTGCGGCGCCGGCGTGGTCGGGGTCGACCAGACGAGCCGTCGGGTGCAGGCCGAACCACGTGCCGAAGGCCAGCAGGAGCGCGGCGGCCACCACGACCGCGGTGCCGGGGCTGGCGATCGCGACGACGACGCCGAGCAGCGCCGGGCCCAGCACGTACGACGCCTCGTCGGCCGCGCCCTCGTAGGAGAACGCGGCGTCGACCAGCCGCGAGCGGGCCGCACCGGTGCCGCGAGTGATCGGGCGCCAGCGCACCCGGGCGAGCGGGCCCACCTGCGGGATGAGCAGGCCGGCCGCGCCGGCCGCGGCGACGAGCACGCCGGTGGCGGCGCCCCGGTGGGCCAGCGCGACGAGCACGAGCAGGCCCGCCCCGCCGAGGAGCGACTGCACGACCACGACGGGGCGCTGGCCCAGACGGTCGGCGAGCGCGCCGGCGACCGGCGAGCCGACCGCGTTGGCCACGGCGAGGCTGCCGGCGGCCAGACCGCCCGCGGCGTAGGAGCCGGTGACGGAGGAGACGAGGAGCAGGGCGCCCATCTGGCTCATCGCCGCGGGCAGGCGGCCGACGAAGGCGACGACGACGTAGAGCGGACCGGTGAGGCCGAGGAGACGGCGGTAGCTGACGAGGGGTGACACGGATCGATCTCGAATCTTGCTGGTGTCGGGGCGCGACACGTCCGGCGCGCGTCGAACCCACCTCCGAGACGCGCAGGAACCCTCTGCTCCAGCCATCGTAGCGAGTGCTACGTCGTGCCGGGAAGTCCTCGTGCGCGCCGCGGCCCCGGGCCGAGTCGCTCAGAACAGACGGTCAAGCGCGTCCCCGGGGCCGCCGTCGGAGCCCGGGTCGCCGGCGCCGCGCTCGAGCAGGTCGAGCAGCCGCGCGGCGCGCACGCTCGCGTCGAGCGCCAGGGTCAGGTCGTCGAGGTCCTCCCCCGCGCCGGCGGCGTCGCCCTGGCCGGGGTGGTCCCCGCGACCGGCCGGGCCGGGGTCCCCGGCATGGTCGGCGTGGTCGGCGTGCAGCCGCGCCAGCAGCTCCTCGCGGCCCACGCCCCGCAGGTGCAGCAGCACGAAGGGGTCGGCCTCCAGCAGCCAGGTCAGCTGGTAGAGCACCGCGAGGGCGTGCGCGCAGGGGTCGGTCCAGGCGGGGCAGGTGCAGGTGGTGGCGAGCTCGCCGCCGTAGGGCAGCAGCTCGACGCCGGCCTCCTCGGCGTGCTCGACCAGGTCGTGGGGCAGGTCGCCGCCCAGCAGCGCGGCGACCCGGCCCGAGGCCGCCGCCACCGCCTCCACCAGGGCCTCGGCGCCGGGCCGGTCGAGCACGGGGACCTCCCCGGAGACCGTCCACAGGCCGTGGGCGTCCTCGACGGAGGCGAGGAAGGACCCGTCGTCGACGCTCACCTGCCCCACCCGGCCGCCACGGGCCAGGCTGCGGCCGGCGGCCAGGTCGGCCTCGGCGTAGGCCGACTCCTCGACCGCGCGCACCCACGCCTTGCCCCACCACGTGCTCGCCCGGGTGCGCGAGCGGCGCGGGGCGAGGCGGGGGTGGAGCAGGGCGCTCACGGGAGGTCCGGCCCGCCGGACGCGGCGCCCCCGGCGGGGTCGCGGCGCAGGGTCACGAGGTCGCGCAGCTCCGCGTCGCTCAGCTCGGTGAGCGCGGCCTCCCCGCCCCCGAGCACGGCGTCGGCCAGCGCCCGCTTGCGCGCCAGCAGCTCGCCCACCTTCTCCTCGATCGTGCCGCGGGTGGTCATGCGGTGCACCTGCACCGGGCGGGTCTGGCCGATGCGGTAGGCGCGGTCGGTGGCCTGCTCCTCGACCGCGGGGTTCCACCAGCGGTCGAGGTGGACGACGTGGTCGGCACGGGTGAGGTTGAGCCCCGTGCCCCCGGCCTTGAGCGAGAGCAGGAAGACCGGCGCGGGCTCGTCGGGCGCAGCGTCCTGGAAGCGCCGCACCATCGCCTCGCGCTCGCGCACGGGGGTGCCGCCGTGGAGGAACTGGTGGGCGACCCCCTGGGCCGAGAGGTGGGACTCGACCAGCCGCGCCATCGCGACGTACTGCGTGAAGACCAGGGCGGCGCCGCCCTCGGCGAGCACCGTGGAGAGCAGCTCGTCGAGCAGGTCGATCTTCTCCGAGCGTCCCGCGACGCGGCCGCCGGACTGCTTGAGGAAGTGCGCGGGGTGGTTGCAGATCTGCTTGAGCCCGGTGAGCAGGGCCAGCACCAGACCGCGGCGGGTCTCCTCGTCGGCCCGCTCGATGCGCTCCATCGTGTCGCGCACGAAGGCCTCGTAGAGCACGGTCTGCTCGCGGGTCAGCGAGAGCGGGTGGTCGGTCTCGGTCTTGGCCGGCAGCTCCGGGGCGATGCCGGGGTCGGACTTGCGCCGGCGCAGCAGGAAGGGCTCGACGAGGTCGGCGAACTGCCGGGCCTTGGTCGGCTCGAGGCCCGACTCGATCGGCGCGGCCCACACCTTGCGGAAGGCGTTACGGCTGCCCAGCAGCCCCGGGGTGGCCCAGTCGAGGATCGCCCACAGCTCGGTGAGGTCGTTCTCGACCGGGGTGCCGGTGAGCGCGACCCGGGCGCGGCTGGGGATGCGGCGCAGGTGGCGGGCCGTGGCCGAGCGGGGGTTCTTGACGTGCTGGGCCTCGTCGGCGACCACGAGGTCCCAGGCCACGCCGGCCAGCTGCTCGTGGGAGACCCGCATCGTGCCGTAGGTCGTCAGCACGAAGCCGGGGTCGCCGGTCAGGCCCGCCTCGAGGTCGTCGAGGGAGCGCTGGCCGCCGTGGAAGCGGCGCACCGGCACGCCGGGGGCGAAGCGCGCGATCTCGGCCTCCCAGTTGCCCAGCAGCGAGGTCGGGCAGACCACCAGGGTCGGGCCGGTGGCGCCCTCGTCGTGGCGGTGCAGGTGCAGCGCGATGAGGGTGACGGTCTTGCCCAGGCCCATGTCGTCGGCCAGGCAGGCCCCCAGGCCGAGCGAGGTCAGCTCGGCCAGCCAGGTCAGGCCGTGGCGCTGGTAGTCGCGCAGGGTGGCGCGCAGCCCGGCGGGGGTCTCGACGGGGGGCCTGACCGCGGCCTGCGTGATCCGGTCGCGCATCCTCAGCAGGCTCGCCCCGACCACCACCTGCTCCAGGGCGGCTGGCTCGGCGTCGGCGCGGCGCCGCTCGACCACCCCGACGCCGGTGAGCGCCGTCGCCAGCGCCTCGACCGCCGAGAGCGAGCGCACCATCCGCTGGCGCGCCTTGCGGGCCACCGCGGGGTCGACGACGGTCCAGCCGCCCCGCAGCCGCAGCACCGGGGCCGCGGCGGTGGCCAGCTGCTCCATCTCCTCCTCGGTGAGCGGGTCGCCGTGCAGCGCGACCTGCCAGCGGAAGGCGAAGAGCTGGTCGGGGGCCAGGATGCTGTCCTGGAGGGCCTCCTCCCGCGGGCCGGGCGCGGCCCGACCCGGCGCCGCCGGCCGGGCGTCGAGCACCGCCGTGGCGGTGAGGTCGCGGCCCAGCGAGCGGGGCCACAGCACGTCGACGCCGCGCTGCCCGAGCGCGCCCACGCCGACCTCGAGCAGGCTGACCAGCTCCTCGGCGTCGAGGGTGATCTCGTCGGGCACGCGCAGCTCGAGCAGCCGCTCGAGCACCGGCCAGGTGTCGGCGGCGGCGCGCAGCGCGACGAGGGCGTGCGTGCGGGCCCGGTCGCCGAACCCGTGGCCGCCGGGCTCGCCCGGGTCCTGCGTCCACAGCAGCGCCGCGTCGCAGACGTGGAGCGGGTTGCGCTCGTCGTGCACCTGGGGCACCAGCCGCACCGCACCGGCGACCAGCTCCTCCTCGTCGGCCTCGACCCGCAGCGACACCGTCACCAGCTGCGGGCGGTCGTCGGCCGGCTCCTCGCGGTGGGCCTCGATGCGCCGGCGCAGCCGGTCGGCGAAGGTCTCCCCCGAGCCCGAGCCCGAGCCCGAGCCCGAGCCCGACCCCGTACGCCGGGCAGCGCCCGCCGCCCGCCGCGCGCCCGGCGCGTCCGCGCCGCCGGGCCGGGCCGCGTCGCGCCCTCCGGTGGGGGCGCCGCGGGGCATGGCGTCGCACACGGCGTCGAGCACCTGCCGCACGACGGCCTCCGCCTCCTGCTCGCTCAGGTCGTCGTGGTGGCGGGCCCGTGCCAGCATCGCCACCCGGTCGGCGTCGGCGTCGTCGAGCGGTGCGGCGCGCCACGAGGCCGGGCCGGTCCCGCCGTCGGAGTCACCGGCCCCGACCGCGGGCTCGAACCGGCCCGCGGCCACCAGCCGCAGCCCCAGCAGGGCCGCCCCGGAGAGCAGGGCCACGCTCGGGTGGAGGTCGTCGCGCGTGTGGGCCCGGGTGAGCACCGGCAGCGCCGCCCGCATCGGCAGCGCGACCGTGCGTCGCTCGTCGACGAACTCCACCACGCTCTCGCGGGGCGGGTCGGCCGGCCGGAAGGAGGCCGTGCCGGTGACGGGGACGAAGCTCAACGCAGCACCTTCGCAGCCGGGTCGGGGAGGGGACACCGACCGTAGCCGCCCCCGCCGACCAGCCCCGCCGCCCGGCCTCCCCCGGCGCCGGTGGCCGCGCGCCGCGGCCCGCACCCGGGGCCGGGCCCGCCCGCCGGAGGGGCACCCCGGCGCGCCGTAGGGTCGGGCCATGAGCATCCTCGACGCCCCGATCGCCCGCCTCGACGGCACGCCGAGCACCCTGCGCGAGATCACCGGCGGTCGCCCGGCGCTGCTGGTCAACGTGGCCAGCCGCTGCGGCCTGACCCCGCAGTACGCCGGCCTCGAGCGGCTCCACGAGGAGGTCGCCCCCCAGGGCTTCACCGTGGTCGGCCTGCCGTGCAACCAGTTCGCCGGCCAGGAGCCCGGCTCGGCCGAGGAGATCGAGGAGTTCTGCTCCGCGACCTACGGCGTGACCTTCCCCATGACCGAGAAGGTCGAGGTCAACGGGGAGGGGCGCCACCCGGTCTACGCCGAGCTGGTCCGCACCCCCGACGAGCAGGGCGAGGCCGGCGACGTGTCGTGGAACTTCGAGAAGTTCCTCCTCGCCGCCGACGGCACCGTCGTCGCGCGTTTCGGACCCCGGGTGGAGCCCCACGACCCCCGCCTCGTCGACGCCGTGGCCGCCCTCGTCGGCTGACCCGCCGGCGGCACCCGCCGACACCTGCCGGCCCCCGACCCGACCCGACCCGACCCGACGGACCCGTCCCCCGCCCTCCGGCGGGAGGCGGGTCCGCTGTCGTGCGCAGGCCCCCGGCCGCGGCTCGACCTCACCCCCACGGGTGGGCCCCGGGTAAAACCCGTGTGACGGGGCCGACGTAACGCAGGGGCGATCCAGCGTGCCTGCGCCGACAAGACCTCTCTCAGTGACGGCGCGCACGATCCGCCGACTTGAACGATCCAGACCCGCCTCGTCATGGTGGTCGTTGCCTCGCGGCTCATGCAGCCGCACCGGTCGACGGGCCTCACGCAGCGCCCACCGGCAGTCAGGACCCGCGACCCCGTCGTGCGCCGTCCGACCCATCTCATCAGTTCTGCGCATCAGCGCGTCCACCGAGAGGCTTCTCCATGTCCTTGCTCGAACGACACTTCAACGACCCCCACACCGACCACACCGGTGCGCCCGCCGGCCAGACCGGCCGCGTCGTCTCCGCCGACGAGGTCCTCGACCTCACCGTGCGCAGCCGGGTCTCGCTGCCCGGTCCGCGCCCGCGCGAGATCGTCGCGGTGCTCGACCCCGTGCGCGCCGACCCCGAGGACGCGACCTCCTCGGTGCGCACCGAGGAGGAGGTGCTGGCGGCCGCCGCCGAGCGGCTGACCCGCCACCTCCAGCCCGGCGAGCTCGTCGCGCCCACCGACGACGGCCAGCTGCGCCTGCGGCTGCGCCACGAGGACAAGGCCGCGCGCCCCGAGCGCCTGCAGGCCATGGCCTACCACGCCGTCGAGGCGCTGGAGTCGGTCGACCACCGCGAGGGCGACCGGCCCGCGGTGCTCGACCTCGGCGTCGGCTGGGCCCCCGTGAGCCGCAAGCAGGACGCCCACCAGGCCGAGGAGTACGCCGCCTCCGCCGCCGCCGAGTCGGTCCTGCAGCGCGACCTGCAGCCGCGACAGCTGGGTCGTCACCTGCGCGTGCGCCGCCCCCACATCGACTGGTGGTCGGCCGGCAACCAGGTCGCCATGGCCACCGTCGGCGCGGTCTTCCTGCCCTTCCTCGCCCTGGTCGGCCTCTACTCCTTCGGCCTCGACGTCTCCAGCGTCCTCTACTGGGTCCTCGTCGGCTCGCTGGGCGTGACCGCCCTGACGCTGTGGGCCGAGAGCTCCTACGCCCTCGACCCGCCGCGGCTGCCGGCCCGCCCGAGCGCCCCGGCGCCGCGGGCGAGCGCCGTCATCGCGGCGTACCTGCCCAACGAGGCCGACACCATCGTGGAGACCCTCGAGACCTTCCTGGCCCAGGAGTACTCCGGCGGCCTGCAGGTCGTGCTGGCCTACAACACCCCCTTCGCCCTGCCGGTCGAGGACGACCTGCGCGCGATGGCCGAGGCCCACCCCGACCTGACCCTGCTCAAGGTCGAGGACTCGACCTCCAAGGCGCAGAACGTCAACGCCGCGCTGCGCGTGGCCGAGGGCGAGCTGATCGGCATCTTCGACGCCGACCACCACCCCATGCCCGGCGCCTTCGAGCGCGCGTGGCACTGGATCGGCGCCGACGAGGACCCCGCCGACGTCGTGCAGGGCCACTGCGTCATCCGCAACGGCTCGGAGTCGGCCCTGGCCAAGCTGGTCGCGGTGGAGTTCGAGCAGATCTACGCCGTCTCCCACCCCGGCCGCGCCCGCCTCCACGGCTTCGGCATCTTCGGCGGCTCCAACGGCTACTGGCGCGCCTCCGCCCTCGAGCGGATCCGCCTGCGCGGCTCCTTCCTCACCGAGGACATCGAGGCCTCGATGCGGGTGCTGGAGGCCGGCGGTCGCATCGTCAACGACCCGGGCCTGATCTCGCGCGAGCTGGCCCCCGAGACCCCCCGCGCGCTGTGGAAGCAGCGGATGCGCTGGGCCCAGGGCTGGTTCCAGGTCTCGCTGCGCCACCTCGGCCCGATCCTGCGCTCGCGCAGCCTCAGCCTGCGCCAGAAGGTCGGCGCGTCCTACCTGCTGGCCTGGCGCGAGCTCTACCCGTGGATCTCCATCACCGCCTGGCCGCTCTTCGGGTTCCTGGCCTGGCGCGACGGCGGGCTCGACATGACCTCGCCGCTCTTCCTGCTCATCACCCTCTTCGTGAGCGTCTCGGGCCCGCTGCAGACGCTGGCGGCCTACCGCCTCGCCGCTCCGGAGATCCGGGCCCACAAGGCGTGGTTCTGGGGCGCGATGGTGGCCAACCTGCTGCTCTACACCGAGGCCAAGAACCTCGTGAACCGCGTGGCCCAGCTCAAGCAGCTGCGCGGCGAGCACCAGTGGGTCGTCACCCCGCGCCGCTCGCGCGGCGACGACACCGCCTCCGCCGAGCACCCCCCGTCCGACCGCACGACCGACCGTACGTCCGCCGAGACCGAGGAGGTGGCCGCATGAGCTCGACCCTGACCTCACGTCCCACCGCACACCCCGACACCACGCAGGACACCAACCAGGGCGCCGGCCAGGACGCCACCCTCGCGACCGGCGCGACCGGCCGCACGCCGTCGCAGGACCCGGTCGCGGCCACCGCGTCGCCGTCCTCGCCGGTCTACCCGCTCGGCTGGCTGCGCGCCCTCGCGGCGCTGTCGGTCGTGACCTTCCACGCCTACCAGAACAACCGCTCGGGGCCCGACTCCGCCTGGCCCTTCAGCGGGATCGGGCACCAGCTCATGGGCGGCACCGACCTCTTCGTCGACATGTTCTTCGTGCTCTCGGGGCTGGTGCTGTGGCTGCCGATCGCCCGCGCCGCCGAGCGCGGCGTGGCCAGCCGGTCGGGGCGCACCCTGCTCTACCGGCGCATGGCCCGGCTGCTGCCGCTCTACGTCGTGCTCGTGCTGCTGGTGTGGTCGCTGACCAACCCGACCTTCCCCGGTCACTGGGTCGACCTGGTCACCCACCTGACCTTCACCCACATCTACAGCGACCAGTACATCTTCTGGACCAACGGCCCGGCCTGGTCGCTCGCGGTGGAGTTCCACTTCTACGTGCTCGTCGCGCTGAGCGTGCCGCTGGTCAACGCCGGTGTCCGCCGTGCCACCACCCGCCGCGCCCGCCTGGCGGTCGCCTCGGCGCTGCCCGCCGCCCTGGTGGTCGTGAGCCCGGTCTACCTGGCCTGGGCGATGCTCGCGGGCGTCCCCCACACCGACTGGTCGACGTGGTTCTCCCCGCTCTCGCGGGCCACCGACTTCGGCCTCGGCATGGGCCTGGCCCTGCTCGCCGTCGCCGGCGTCCGCCTCGGCGGCGCCGCCCGCGGGGCACTGCTCGCCCTCGGGCTGGGTGCGCTGCTCGCCCTGGTGATCACCCGCCCGCTCTCGGTGGCCGGCGAGTGGTGGCACCCGCTCTACGCCCTCGCCATCTGCGTGGCGCTGTCGTCGATCGTGCTGCACGACGGGCCCTACCCGTCCTGGCTGTCGTGGCGCCCGCTCGCCTGGCTCGGCGGCCTGGGCTACGGCATCTACCTCATCCACGAGCCGGTCATGCGCTTCCTGGGATCCCTCGGCCTCTTCCCCGACCCCGCTCCCGGCTGGCGCTTCCTCGTCACCGCGGTGCTGGTGGCCGTGCCCTCGGTGGCGCTGGCCTGGGTCAGCTCGCGCACCGTGGAGGCCGCCGGGCAGCGGATGCTCGGCCTCATGGAGCGCGACGGCTCGCCGCGCGACTTCTACGCCCACCTCGAGGAGCCGGCGACCGCCGGGTCCCGGCGCGCCTGACGAGATCGGCCCCGGCCACCCGGCCCCGGCCCGACGGCCGGGGCCGGGTGGCTTCTGCGTGGGTGGCTACTGGGCGGGCGGCGCGGGCGGCGGGGTCGAGGGCCGGATGCGCGTGCCGTCGGGCTCGGGACCGGTGCCGGGCGGACCCCAGCCGCCGCTGGGAGGCTCGCCGGGGGCCGGGCCCCAGGCGGGGCGGGCCTGGTCGGCGTACGACGGGGGCAGCGGGGGCAGCGACTGGCTCGCGGGCCCACCACCGCGGCCGCCGGCGCGGGCCAGGCCGCCCGGTCCGCCGAGCGCGCGCAGCACGACCAGCACCAGCAGCGCCCCGCCGAGCGCGCCCAGGACGACGCCCCACCAGGTGGGGTGCTCGACGGCCAGCACGATCGTCGCCAGCGGGGTGACGGTCACGGCCATGGCCACCACCAGCACGCGGAAGCCCACGTGGCGGGTGAGCGCGGCGCAGGCCGACCACCCGAGCATGAGCAGCAGGGCCAGCACGAGGACCACCCAGGCGTCGTCGTCGAAGCGGTCGACCTCGGGCAGGGGCTGGGCCGGGTCCTCCAGGCTGAAGCCGGCCAGCGCGCGCTCGAAGAACCCGGTGACGGCCAGCACCCCGGTGAGCGTGGCGTAGCCGACGACCGTGAGCGCCCCGACCACCACGCCGCTGAGCGCCCGCGTGGGCAGCAGCCAGCCGCCGGCGGTGACCAGCACGGCGAAGAGCAGCAGCGCGACGGCGGGGCCGACCGCGCCCAGGTCGTCGCCGCTGTCGGAGGTGCCGAGCACGTCGTCGACGAGCTGGCCGTAGACGACGAAGAGCCCCAGCACGGCCACGACCACGAAGGGCGCCCGGCGGGTCAGCACGTAGCCGCCGGCGGCGAGGAGCACCGCGGCGAGACCCGCGAGGTAGAGCGTCGCGTCGCTGTCGTCGAGCGCGACGCCCACCATCAGGGCCGCCGCCAGGGCGCCGAAGGCACCCGGCCAGGAGACCAGGTCGTGGCGGTCGCGCCGGTCGTCGGCGCCGCCGGCGGTCCCGCCGCCGGCCGAGCCGCTCACCGGGACAGCCACCGGGCCGGACACCGGGCCGGTCGGGCTCGCGCCGACCGGGCGGCCGTGAGCGGACCCCGGGGCCGCGGGCGCACCGGTCCCCCCGGGGAGGCCCGCGCCCGAGCCGGCCGTGGCGGCACCCGCGCGGCTGGTCACCACGCCGAGGGCGGCGACGCCCAGCAGACCGAGCGTCGCGAGCAGGCCGACGACGTAGTTGGACCAGTCGAGCTCCCCGTCGAAGCGGGAGTAGAGCGTCGACAGCGCCACCGCGGTCGACAGCAACGCCACCCCGAGCCCGACCGCCGCGCGCTCCGGGTCCAGCGGCCCGTCGGCGTGCAGCCGGTCGAGCAGCGACGGGCCGGGCGGGTGCGCGGGTCCGCCCGGGTGTCCGCCACCCGCGCCAGGACCGGGGTACGCCGCCGCCGGCGGGGCGCTCGGCGGGGCGCTCGGCGGGGCGCTCGGCGGCGCGCTCGGCAGCGGCACGCTCGGCAGCGGGGCGCTCGGCCGGGGCCCGGTCGGCCCCGGGGCGGCGGACCCCGCCGGCGGGGGCCCGGACGGAGGCGGGTCCGCCGGGACCGGCACGGGGGCAGGCGGCACGGGGGCAGGCGTCCCTGAGTCAGGCGGCACGGGGGCGGGCGGACCGGACGGGCGCGGACTGGCGGGAGGGGGGCCGGTGGGGGGCCCGGCGTCGGGGGGCTGCGTCATCCCGGCAGCCTAGGGGCCGACTCTTTACCCCCGCAGCGTTCTTCGCGGCCCTGCCCCCGCCGTCCCGCTCGCGGCGCCGCCCTCGCAGGGGTTCCCGCGCGGCGCCGTGGACCGCAGGTGTCCCGGGCGGCACCGTCGCCCGAGTCCTCGGCCTGCCCGCCGACACCGCCGGGCCGCGACAGGTCCTGAGGTTGAACGAACGTTCGATCAACCCGACGCACTCCTCGACCGTCGGCGACGCCGTGGCGCGGACGACCCGGGGTTCGCACGTCCCGGGTTGAACGAACGTTCGACCAACCCGACGCACTCCTCCAACGTCGGCCACACCGTGGCGCGGACGACCCCGGGACCCGCACGTCCCGGGTCGGACGAACGTTCGACCAACCCGACGCACTCCTCCAACGTCGGCGACACCGTGGCGCGGACGACCCCGGGACCCGCACGTCCCGGGTTGAACGAACGTTCGACCAACCCGCGGCACTTCCTCCAGCGTCGGCCACACCGCGGCGCGGACGACCCGGGGTCCGCGGCTGCGCCGCACCGCCGGGCGCGACCGGTCAGGCCGGGCAGGACAGGCCGTGGGCCGGGCCCCGGGCCACGAGCGCGACGACCGCACCGACCGCACCGCCCATGCCGAGGGTCAGCCGCGCAGGGCCGGCAGCACGTCGGCGGCCACCTGCTCGAGGACCGCCTCGTCGCCGGCGTAGGGGCCGTCGGGGCGGGGCCAGTGCGTGATGACGTCGGTGAAGCCGAGCGCTGCGGCCCGCCCCGTCATGTCGGTGAAGACGCCGGCGCTCTCCAGCGAGAACTGCGGTGCCGAGTCGAGGTTGAGGTAGCGCGGCACCTCGGCGGGGTTGCGACCGTGCTCGACCAGCGCCTCCTCGAGGGTCCGCCGTGCCTGGTCGAGGCCGTCGAACCACGCGTCGAGGGTGTCCACGCGCGGACCCGTGGTGACCCACGCGTCGCCGGTGCGGGCGGCGAAGCGCAGCGAGCGGGGGCCGTTGGCGGCCACCACGAGGGGCACGTCGCGCAGGGGTGGCAGCGTGCGGGCGTCGCGCGCGGAGAACCACCGGCCGTCGGCGTCGACGTGGTCCTCGGTGCGCAGCCGCACCAGCAGCTCGACGAACTCCTGGAACCGGTCGACCCGCTCCCGGGTGCTGAGCTCCTCGCCGCCGAGGATGCGCGAGTCGAGGTCGCCCCCCGTGCCGACGCCGAGCAGGAAGCGGCCGCCCGACACGTCGTCGAGCGACTGCACGTCGCGGTGCAGGGCCACCGGGTGGCGGAAGTTGGGCGAGGAGACGAAGGTGCCCAGGCCGATCCGCTCGGTGACCAGGGCGGCCGCGGTGAGGGTCGGGGTCGTGCCGTACCACGGCGACTCCGGCAGACCGCCCCACACGAGGTGGTCGTAGGTCCAGGCGTGGTCGAAGCCCATGGCCTCGGCGGCCTCCCACCGCGGGCGCAACTGCGCCCAGGGCAGCTCGGGCAGGATCGTCAGTCCGAAGCGCATGCCCGCGACTCTAGGGGCTGGAGCCCCCGCCCGGTCGGGGCGGCGGCCCGTGTCAGCCGCGCGGGATCCAGACCGAGCTCCCGATCTCGCCCTGCGCGGTCTGCGGCGCCTCGTCGGAGTCGCCGCCGCCCGCACCCTCGGTGAGCACGGAGAACCGGACGGCGCCGTAGTCGCCGTCGTGCAGGCACGTCGAGGGCATCGTCAGCCGCGCGACGTCGTCGGCCCAGCGCAGCCGCAGCCCGTCGCACTCCAGCGGCGCCTCGGTGGGCTCGCGGTCGGTGAAGGCGCCCTCCACGACCTCGGCGCTCACGTCACCGCTGCCGTTCTTGCGGGCGACCAGCCTCAGCCCGGTGTCGCCGCGGGGGTCCAGGCTCACGACCAGCACCCCGGACCGGTCGGCGGCGAAGGTCGTGCGCACGACGACGCGGCGGTCGTCGTTGGCGACCTTGACCCGGGTCACGTCGAGCCGCTTGGCGCCGCCTGCGTCACCGGTCGCGTCGGTGACGACCACCGTGGCGGCCGACGCCGGGGAGGTGAGGGCGAGCGGGGCGGCGACCCCGAGGACGAGGGCGGCGGCCGCAGCCGCGGGGAGGAGGCGCATGGTCCTTGCTCCCACACCGACGGCCCGGCGTCACGCGACACGCCGCACGGCTGGCCCGCCGCCTCCCGCTGCCGGGGCCGGGCGTCCGGGTCGGCCGCTCGCCGCGGGTTCGCCCGGTCGACGGGGCCGGTCAGCCGGTGGCGCCGGCGTCCTCGAGCTCGGGCGGCGGCGGGTAGCCGTTGCCCTGCCCGTAGTAGTCGAGCCACACGTCGTCGCCGAGCGCCGCGCCGGCCTCGACGTAGGACGCGCTGGTGCGGTAGCCGACCGCGGGGTCGGCCGCGAGGGCGACCAACCGGTCGGCCAGGGCCCGCTCGTCGCCCAGGTCCTCCTGGAGGAACGGTCCGTAGGTGCCCACCGTGACGATCCAGCCGTCGTGCAGGCTCGCGACGCTGAGGTAGCCGGGGTCCTCCTCGGGGTAGCCCGCCTCCCAGCTGAGCGCGGTGCGCACTCCCCCGGGGCTCGACTCCTCGCAGCCGGCGGCGAACCGCGTGGCCCGGCTGTTGCACGTGAAACGCTCGAAGGCCTCGGTGCGCCGGCTGACCACGACCCTGACGTGGGTGCTGATCCCGCGGTCGTCGGGGAAGGCCACCTCCACCCCGAGGGCGCTGCTCGGCACCCCGTCGCGGCGGAAGAGCGGCGCCGCGGCCGACGCCGACTGGCCGACGTGGTCGATGACCGCAGCGGCGAGGGCGCGGGAGGTCGTCGACTCGGAGGTGGGGCGCTCGTCGTCGGAGCGGTCGGCGGGGCCGGCGCCGCCGCCCGCGCAGGCCGCCAGCGACACGGTCAGGGTGAGGGACAGCGTCGCGACCGCGACGGACCAGCCTCTCCGCGGAGCGCCGTCACGCCCGGTGAGGGCCGGCCCCGGTCGCGTCGCCTCGGCGGCCTCCCGAGGTCCGTGGCCCACCGATCCCTCGCCCCGACGCCGAGCGCGGCTCGTCCTGCGGGGGCCGGTGGGTCGCGGGGTCATGCCCGGTGACGGTAGTGCCCCGCAGTCACCGGCGGGTCACGACCACGCGGGCTCGCCGCCCGGGGCAGCGGCCCGGGCGGGATCGGGGGCTGGGCGGGCCATGCCCCGGGCGGGATCGGGAGCTGGGCGGGCCCGGGGTGTGCCTAGGCCTGTGCGGCCAGCGTGAGCGGGTGGACGGCGGCGGCGCCGGCGCCGCGGATCGCCCGGGCGGCGAGGGTGAGGCTCCAGCCGGTGGCGACGAGGTCGTCGACGAGCAGGACGGAGCGACCCTCGAGCGCTCCGGGCTCGGCCTCCAGGGCGCTGCGGCGCCCGACGGCGGCGACGCGCTGGGCGGAGTTCATGGAGCCCTTGCCCGGCGCGACCTCGGGGTCGACGACGGCCCAGCGCCCGAGCACCGGCACCTGCAGGTAGCGCGAGAGGCCGTCGGCGAGGTCGGCGGTCAGCGTCGGGCGGGTGGCCGACTCGACCACGACGATGCCGTCCACCGGGGGCCGCCAGTCGCCCAGCACCTCCACCACGGCGCGCACCAGGGGCACCGGCACCGGCCCGTCGGGGGTCTCGGGGCGGAACAGCTCGCGCAGGGCCTGGCCGTAGCCGAGGTCGGTGAGCCGCGCGACCGCGCGGCCCTCCTCGGCCGCGGCGGCGATCTTGCCCTTGAGCTCGACGCCGAGGCGGTCCATGCCCACCGGCCACATCTTGCGCGGCGCGATCGGCACGCCGGGCCGGGCCAGGCGCTGCTGGGCCTCCTCCACCGCGGCCTGCGACACCGCGCTCGACAGGGTCAGCCCGCCGCAGTTGTCGCAGCGACCGCAGGGCTCGGCGGCCGGGTCGTCGAGCTGGTCGCGCAGGAACCACATGCGGCAGCGATCGGTGTCGAGGTAGTCCAGCATCGCCCGCTGCTCGCGCTCGCGGGCCTCGCGCACGCGGGCGTAGCGCTCCTCGTCGTAGCTCCACTCCTGCCCCGTCGACTCCCAGCCCCCGCGCACCCGGCGCACGGCGCCGTCGACGTCGAGGACCTTGAGCATCGTCTCCAGGCGGGTGCGGTTGAGCTCCACGCGCGGCTCGAGCGCGGCGGTGCTGATCGGCCGGCCCTCCTGCGCCAGCACCTCCAGGGTCTGACGCACCAGCTCCTCGCGGGGGAAGGCGAGGGAGGCGAAGTAGGCCCAGATGTCGCGGTCCTCGGTGGCGGGCAGGAGCACCACGGTGGCCTCGCTCGTGCCGCGCCCGGCGCGGCCGACCTGCTGGTAGTACGACACCGGCGAGGACGGCGCGCCCATGTTGACCACGAAGCCGAGCGTGGCGTCGAAGCCCATGCCGAGCGCGCTGGTGGCCACGAGCGCCTTGACCTTGCCGGCGATCAGGTCGCCCTCGAGGGCCTGGCGCTCGGTGGGCTCGGTCTGCCCGGAGTACGCCGCGACCTCGTGGCCGCGCGAGCGCAGGTAGTCGGCGATCTCCTGGGTGGCCGCCACGGTGAGGCAGTAGACGATGCCCGACCCGGGCTGCTCGGCGAGGTGGTCGGCCAGCCAGGCCAGCCGCTGGTCGGCGGTCGGCAGCCGCACGACCCCCAGGCGCAGCGACTCGCGGTCGAGCGAGCCGCGCAGCACGAGCACGTCGCGGCCCAGCTGCTGCTGGACGTCCTCGGTGACGCGCTCGTTGGCCGTCGCCGTGGTGGCGAGCACCGGGATGCCCTCGGGCAGGTCGTCGAGCATCGTGCGGATGCGGCGGTAGTCGGGGCGGAAGTCGTGGCCCCAGTCGGAGATGCAGTGGGCCTCGTCGACCACCAGCAGGCCGGCGGTGGCGGCCAGCCGGGGCAGCACCTCGTCGCGGAAGCCGGGGTTGTTGAGCCGCTCGGGGCTGACGAGCAGGACGTCGACCTCGCCGGCGTTGATCGCGTCGTGGATCGGCTCCCAGTCGCCGATGTTGGTGGAGTTGATGGTCACCGCGCGGATGCCGGCGCGCTCGGCGGCGGCGATCTGGTTGCGCATGAGGGCCAGCAGCGGGCTGACGATCACCGTGGGCCCGGCGCCGCGCGAGCGCAGCAGCAGGGTGGACACGAAGTAGACCGCCGACTTGCCCCAACCGGTGCGCTGCACCACCAGCGCGCGCCGGCGGTGGACCGCGAGCGCCTCGATGGCCGACCACTGGTCCTCGCGCAGGACGGCGTCATCGCGGCCGACCAGGGCGCGCAGGTGGGCCTCGGCCTCGCGACGGACCTCGGCGGGGGTGGCCTCGGTGGCTGCTGCGCTCATGCGGCCTGTCTACCAGCGTCCGCCGACGGCCCGGGGGCCGCCGTCCACAGGCCCGTCCGCCCGGCGCACCCCCGGGCCCGCGGCCCGCGACTCAGAGGTCGTGGTCGCCCCCGGTGACCCCCTTGCCCATCGAGAAGCTCAGTGTGAGGCCGGCGTCGACGGGGAGGGAGGCTCCCTTCACGACGTACTCCGAGAGCACCGTGGTGGCCGACTTCATCGCGGGACTGATCTCTCCGACGAGGTCGGCGAACCTGTCGAGGGAAGCCGAGAGACCCTTCATGAACGTCCGGCACCCCGTGGCTACCTGGCCCCGAGGGTGGCCGCATGAACCCTGATCTCGGGACGCCCCTGCCCCGGTCCACGGCCCTGGCCCTGTCGCTCATGGCGGGGGCGGTGGTGCTGGCCGTGCCCACGGCACTCGTGCTGCTGCGCGCCGTGGACGGGTCGGTGGGATCGGCCGTGCTGGGCCTCGGCATGGCTCTCGTACTCGTCGCGGGACCGCTGCTGCTGGCCCGTGGACTGCTGCGGGTCCGGGTCCACGTCGGTCCCGACGCGGTCACGCGCACCCTCGGTGGTCGGGTGGCCCACCGGATCGCCTACGCCGACGTCACCCGGGTGCGGGTCAAGCGCGAGCCCTACGCCCTGACGATCACGCTGTGGGGCACCGACCCGGAGGGGCGTGAGGTGGTCTTCCCGGTCTCGCGGTCCTACGTCGGCGACCTCGAGCCGCTCGCCCGACGACTCGACCCCGAGGTCGAGCACCGCGGCGCGCAGCTCTTCGCCGACGAGCACGAGCGCCGCTGGTGGCAGGAGTTCCGCGCCGGCACGTTCTGAGCCGCAGCCCGCCGGCCGCCCTGCCGCAGCGGACCGTCGTACGCCGCTGCGCGCCGGCTCAGCCGCCCAGCGCGGCCCGGGCGGCCTCGTGCAGCGCGACGACCTCGCGTCGCAGCTGCGCCCGCTCGGTGACCGGGCCGCCGGGCCAGGCCACCCGCAGCGAGGCCTCCCCCGTGGCGTCGACGACGTGCCAGGTGCCGCCGTGGGCGTCGACCGAGGTCATCTCCGCCGACGTGGCCGCGGGGTAGCCGTGGGCGCGCACGATCCGCAGCGAGTCCTCGGCGTGGTCGTCGTTCATGTGCGCGAGCACGGCGTCGACGACCTCCTCGCCGAGGCCGCCGTCCGAGGCCCCGGGCCCGGCGGTCACGGCCGGCTCACCAGATCCTGACCCGGTCGGCGGGGTCGAGCCACAGCCCGTCGCCCTCGCGGGTCCCGAAGACCTCGTGGAACTCGTCGAGGTTGCGCACGATGTTGGCACGGAACTCCGGCGGGGAGTGCGGGTCGATGGTGAGGTACTGCCGCTCCTGCTCCACGCGACGCTTGGTGCGCCAGACGAAGGCCCAGTTGAGGAAGAGCCGCTCGCGGTCCTCGACGCTGGCCGCGCCGCCGGTGGAGATGACGTAGGCCTTGTGGCCGATGGTCAGGCCGCCCAGGTCGCCGATGTTCTCGCCGACGGTGAGCGAGCCGTTGACCTTCTCACCCGGCAGGGCGCGCGGCTCGAAGGCGGCGTACTGCTCGACCAGGGCCTGCGACTTGACCTCGAAGGCGGCCTTGTCGTCGGCGGTCCACCAGTCGTTGAGGTTGCCGGCGCCGTCGTACTGCGCGCCCTGGTCGTCGAAGCCGTGGCCGATCTCGTGACCGATGACCGCGCCGATGCCGCCGTAGTTCTCCGCCGGGTGGGCGTCGGGGCTGAAGAACGGCTTCTGCAGGATGCCCGCGGGGAAGCAGATCTCGTTGGTGCCGGGGTTGTAGTAGGCGTTGACGGTCTGCGGCAGCATGAACCACTCGTCGCGGTCGACCGGCCCGCCGAGCTTGCCCAGCTCGCGGTCGGTCTGGAAGGCCGACGTGGCGGCGACGTTGCCCATGAGGTCGTCGGGGGTGACCTGGAGACGGGAGTAGTCGCGGAAGCGGTCGGGGTAGCCGATCTTGGGCCGGAAGGTCGCGAGCTTCTCGTAGGCCCGCTCCTTGGTCTCCTCGGTCATCCAGTCCAGCGCCGCGATCGACTCGCGGTAGGCCGCGAGCAGGTTGGCGACCAGGTCGTCCATCATCGCCTTGGAGGCCGGCGGGAAGTGGCGTGCGACGTACTCCTTGCCCACCGCCTCGCCGATCGCACCCTCGACCAGCGCGATGCCGCGCTTCCAGCGCGCCCGCAGCTCGGGCGTGCCGTTGAGGGTGCGGCCGTAGAAGTCGAAGTTGGCCTCCACGAACTCGTCGGTGAGGTACGGCGCGGCCGAGCGCAGCACGTGCGTGAGCAGCCACGGGCGCCAGTCGTCGAGGTCGACCTCGGTCAGCACCGAGGAGAGGTGCTCGAAGAACGAGGGCTGGCGCACGCAGACCTCGGCCAGCACGAGGGCCTGGTCGATGCCGGGGCCGGCGAGGTTGGTGACGTAGGCGTCCCAGTCGAAGGCCGGGCACAGCGCCAGCAGGTCGTCGTGGGTGAGCAGGTTGTAGGTCTTCTGCACGTCGCGGGTCTCGGCGCGCTCCCAGTGGCCGGCGGCGATGCGGGTGTCGACCGCCAGCACGGTCGCCGCGGCGCCGGCGGGGTCGGCGTGACCGACCAGGCCGAGCAGGCGGGTGAGGTAGGCGACGTACTTCTCGCGGGTCTCGGCGAACTTCTCGTCGCGGTAGTAGGACTCGTCGGGCAGGCCGAGACCGCCCTGGCCCAGGTGGAAGAGGTAGCGGTCGGAGTCGCGGCTGTCGGTGTCGACGTAGGACCCGAAGAGGCCGTGGCCGCCGATCCGCTCGAACTCGCCCAGGAAGGCCGCCAGGTCGCGCACGTCGCGCAGGCCGGCGACCGCGTCGACGAGCGGCTGGATCGGGCGGGTGCCGCGGGCGGCGATGGTCTCGGTGTCCATGAAGGAGGCGTAGAGGGCGCCGATCTTGCGGGCGTCGTCGTCGCGGGGCTCGCCCGCGGCCAGCTCTTCCACGATCGTGCGCACGTGCTGCTCGGCCGCGTCGGCCAGCTGCACGAACGGCCCCCAGCTGGAGCGGTCGGAGGGGATCTCGGTCTCCTCCAGCCACCGGCCGTTGACGTGGCCGAAGAGGTCGTCCTGGGGGCGGGTGGCAGGGTCCATGCCCGCGCGGGCGTCGTCGAGGATGCTCACGCAGCGACCCTAGCCGGGCGCCCCGACCGCGGGCACGCGACCGGCGCGGGTCGTGCCCGCCCGGGGGCCGCCGGGCGGTCGCCGCGGGCGCTCGGCCGGGTCAGACCGCGTCGTCGATCGCGGCGCGCACGGCCATCACGACGCTCTCCTGGCTCACGCCCTCGCGCACGGCGAGCTCGGCGACGAGACGGCGCACGACGAGCATCACCCCGCCCATCAGCGGCGAGATGTCGAGCTCGACCTCCTCGGCCGCCTCGTCGAAGGCCAGCGCGATCGCCTCGATCTCCAGCAGGTGGGAGAAGGCCAGCTCCATCGGGTCGACCTCGGGGTCGACGCCCTGCGCGTCGGCGGCGGTGACGCCGTCGAGGATGATGTGGCCCGCCCGGCGGATCCGCTCCTCGTCGCCCAGGTCGGCGAAGGGACCGGGCTGGTCGTGGTCGTGGTCGTGGGGCTGGTCGTGGTGCTGGTGGTCCGCGGCGTGGTCGTGGCCGTCGTCGTGGGTCATGGCGCCATCATCTCGCGGGCCGGTCCGGTGCCGGCGGGTGGCGCGCGCCGGTGGAGCACGCCGACCACGCAATTGCGCTCCCCGGCACCAGCACCGCAGCGGTCTGCACGATCCACGCGACCCGCCACCCCCGAGGACTGCCCCAACCACGCAATTGCGCTCCTTCGGAACCCCCACCGCAACGGTCTGCGCGATCCACGCCACCCGCCACCCCCAAGGACTGCCCCAACCACGCAATCGCGCCACCCCCACATCCGCACGGCCGCGGATCACCACGATCCACACGACGCGGGGCGCCCACGCGACCCGCCGTGCCCGGCGAGGACGGCAACCACGCAATTGCGCTCCCCCGGCACCCCCACCGCAGGGGTCTGCGCGATCCACGCGACCCGCCACCCCCGAAGGCTGCGCCAACCGCGCCATTGCGCCACCCCGACACCCGCACGGCCGCAGCGGGCGGAGGAAGGGCCGACGCCGCCGCAGCGGGACCGCGGGCCGCGTCCGCGGGCGCCCCGACGGCACGCGCGGTCGCGACGCGCCGGGAGCGGTGCCGCGCGGGAGTACGGTCCGGGCATGAGCTCCGAGCTGCAGGTCGTCGCCACCATCCCCACCGACCCCGCCCACCGTGAGGCGGTGCAGGCCGGGCTGGCCGAGCTGGTCACCGCCACGCGCGCCGAGGACGGCTGCCTGGCCTACACCGCCTACGAGTCGGCCACCGCCCCCGGTGTCTTCGTCACCGTCGAGACCTGGCGCAGTCAGGCCGACCTCGACGCGCACATGCAGACCGCCCACATCGCGCGCGCCTTCGAGGTGCTCGGTGCGGCGCTCGTCGGCGAGGTGGCCATCCACCCGCTGACCCCGCTGGCCTGACCCGCGGCCGACGGCCGGTCACCGGCCACCGGTCACCGGCCACCGACAGGCTGGCGGGCGGGCCTCAGCGCATCCGCACGACCGACTTGCCGAGGGTGCGGCGCTCGTCCATGTCGACGAGCGCCCGGCCGAAGTCCTCGAGGGCGTAGGTCGCGCCCACGGGAGGCTTCACCACGCCCGAGGCCATCATCGGGGCGAGCTTCTCCCACTGCTGGTGCATGTAACCGGGTCGGCTCATCGCGTAGGCGCCCCAGCCGACGCCGCGGACGTCGGTGTTGTTGAGCAGCAGCCGGTTGACCTTGACCTGGGGGATGCCCTGGCCGGCGGCGAAGCCGACCACGAGCAGGCGGCCCTGGGCGCCGAGCAGGCGCAGGGAGTCGGTGAAGACGTCGCCGCCGACGACGTCCACCACCACGTCGACCCCGGCGCCGCCGGTGAGCTCCTGCACGGCGTCCTTGAACCCGTCGAGCAGCACGACCTCGTCGGCGCCGGCGGTGCGGGCGACGACGGCCTTCTCCTCGGTCGAGACCACCGCGATGGTGCGGGCGCCCATGCCCTTGGCCACCTGGATGGTCGCGGTGCCGACCCCGCCGGCGGCGCCGTGGACCAGCACGGTCTCCCCGGCCTGGAGGCCACCGCGCTCGTCGAGGGCGAACTGGGCGGTGAGGTAGTTCATCGGCAGCGCCGCGGCCTCGTCGAAGGAGACCTCGTCGGGCACGGGGAAGGTGAAGATCGCGGGGCTGGCGACCAGCTCGGCGGCGCCGCCATAAGGTCCGACGCCGGCCACCCGGGTGCCGGGCTCGTAGCCCTCGGGCCCGGAGACGACGACGCCGGCGAAGTCGACGCCGAGGGTGAAGGGCGGCTCGGGCTTGAGCTGGTACTCCCCGCGGCTCAGCAGCAGGTCGGGGAAGGAGATGCCGACCGTGTGCACCTCCACCAGCACGTCGTCGGGCCCGGGCGTCGGCTCGGCGACGTCGCGGATCTCGAGGTGGGTGGGACCGGTGGTGTCGACGACCTGGACTGCGCGCATGGGGGCACCGTAGCCACCCGCGCCGACCCCTGCGCCCATCGCCGCGCCCATCGCTGTGCCATCCGTCACGCCCGCGGCGTCGAAGCACCCCCATGAGGCTCGCCGACCGCGTCCAGGCCACGCTCATGCACGCGACGGCCCGCTGGACGGTGCGCTACGGCGAGGACCTGCGCTTCGCCGGCTCCGACCTGCCCGCCCCGACCCGCCTGCGCGTGCCGACGCGTCACGGCGACGTCCGCGTCATGGAGTACGTCGCGCCCGCGGCCACGCACGGCTCGGGCCCCGCGCACGTGCACCTCCACGGCGGGGCGTGGCTGATGCGCCACGCCGCGATGGACGACTGGTGGTGCCGCTACCTCGCCGCCACCGCCGGCGTGCGCGTGCTCAACGTCGACTTCCGCACCGGCCCCTACGTCACCTACCCCGTGGCCCAGGAGGAGAGCCACGACGTGGCCGCCTGGGTCGCCGACGGCGGCGACCCCGTGTCGGTCGGCGGCTTCTCCTCCGGCGGCGGCATGGCCGCGGCGGTGTGCCTGATGGCCCGCGACACCGGCTCCTTCACCCCGCGCCTGCAGCTGCTCGGCGTGCCGGCCCTCGACCTGGCCGGCGACCTGCCCTCCGGCGCGGGCATGATCTCGCCCTCGCTGCGCGCGCTGGTGCGGCGCGTCTACTTCCCCGACCCGGCCACGCGCTCGGCGGCGTACGCCTCGCCCCTGCTGGCCCCTGACCTGGCCGGGCTGCCCCCGGCGGTGGTGATGACCGCCGAGCGCGACACGCTGCGCCGCGACGGCGACCGCTACGCCCAGCGGCTGCGCGAGGCCGGTGTGCCGGTCGTGCACGACGTCACCCCCGGGGTCGACCACTACTTCCTCACCGAGGACCCCGCCCGGGCCCGCACCACGATGGCGATGGCCGCCACCGCCGTGCGCGAGGCCCTGCTCGGCCACTGAGCGGGCTGAGCGGCGGCACCCGCCGGTCGGGGCTCAGCGCGGGTCGACGATCCGGTTGGCCTCGAAGTGCATGGGGTCGGTGTAGCTCCAGTCGCCGCCCCAGGCGAAGCCCCACTTCTTGAAGATGTCGACGACCCCGCGGTCGATCTCGCCGACGGTGCCGCGCAGGTTGCCCGGCACGTTGAAGTCGAGGGCCAGGCCGAAGGAGTGGTTGGACAGCGTGGTCGACCCGGCGATGAAGCGGGGGTAGTAGCAGCCGCCGTACTGCCCCGGGATGATCGCGTCGCCCAGGCCGCGCTCGACGACCTCGCGCAGGGCCGCGGTGAGCTGCGGGATGATCGCCTTGTTGCAGGTCACCGAGCCGAGGATCGGCACGTCGGCGGTGACGATGTGGGTGGAGACCCACGACGGCTCGGGGGCGATGCGCCCGCCGCCGATGACGGTGTAGTTGAAGGTGCCGACCGCGTCGGCGACGGCGCCGACCACGAAGGCGGTCTGGGCGGCGTCGATGTCGAGGCCCAGGGTCGCCACGACGTCGAGGCGCTGGATCGACGTCTGCCCCGGGAGCATCCGCTGCAGCGGTCCCACCACCCGGTCGGGGGCGGTGGTGCCGGTCGAGACGAGCAGGGCGTTGGCCGGCTTGGCGCCGATCGCGGCCCCCCACTTCTCGTTGACGACCGCGTCGACGGCGTTGGGGATCTGGGGCGCGAAGGCCCCGACGTGGACCTCCTCGGAGTCCTCCGCGCTGCCCAGCCGCAGGAAGCCGTCCTCGTCGGTGGGCAGCTTCTTCTCCAGGTCGGAGGCCACGGCGACCTCGCCGGCGGCCACGCGGTCCCAGACCTCCTGCGCCTCCGGGCTGGGCTGGGTGGTCCAGGCGCGGTAGCTGGCGGGGTCGACGACCGCGACGTTGAGCACCTTGCCCTCGATGCTGGCCTGGGCCAGGGACATCGACTCCACCGAGACGTCGTCGAGGGCGTCGATCGCGGCCACGGTCTCGGGGTCGATGGTGTCCTGGGCGACGACGAGGATGTCGGCGTACTGCGGCGGGCCCTTCAGCGGGCCCGGCGCCTCCACGGCGAAGGCCGGGTCGAGCGCGGGTGCTGCGCCGGAGCCCTCGCCCGCACCGTCATCCGCACCGTCGTCGGTGTCGTCGCCGGGCGCG
Source organism: Nocardioides sp. Leaf307 (assembly GCF_001423135.1). Taxonomy (NCBI): domain Bacteria; kingdom Bacillati; phylum Actinomycetota; class Actinomycetes; order Propionibacteriales; family Nocardioidaceae; genus Nocardioides; species Nocardioides sp. Leaf307. The sequence goes on from NZ_LMNY01000003.1 coordinate 82,577, forward strand.
TCGCTGCCCGGCCCGCCGGGCTCGGCGGTCGTCGAGGCGCCGGCCGGCGTCGGGTCGGCGGCGGGGTCGCCACCGGTGTCCTGGCCGCAGGCCGCGAGCAGCAGCCCGAGGGCCGCGAGCGCGGCCGCGGCGGCCCGACGGCGCGCGGGCCCGGCCGCCGTGCGCCGGTGGCGCAGCGGTGCTCCCAGGTGCAGCGTCCTCACGTCGATCCCTCCCCTGGCCCAGCGTAGGCGGCGCGCTGTGACGGCGGGCACGCTCCCCGGAAGTCGTGCGCGTCGACGGGTGTTCGTCGCCGCGGCCCGACCGGACGGGGGCCGCCCGCGCGGCCGTCGGCGGGCTCGCGCCCCGGACCCGTCCACCCGCCTGCGAGCGGTCCGACCGACGCTCTTACTGACCGTTGCACCCTCTGGGCGGGCGTCCTGACGGTCAGGTAGTGGTCGCAACGGTCAGTAAGACGCAGCGGCGCCACGCCCAGCGCCACCAGCGCACCGGGTCGGCGCACCGGGTCGGCGCACCGGGTCAGCGCACCGGGTCAGCGCACCGGGTCAGCGCACCGGGTCAGCGCACCGGGTCGCGCAGCACGTCGGCGCGCACGGTGAGCCACGACAGCACGCCGCCGGCGACGAGCAGCCCGGCGCAGGCCAGCATGGCCCGGCCGAAGGCGGGGTCGAGGAGGGCGGGGTCGGCGTACTCCTCCCCGCCGAGGCCCACCGCCATCGGCAGCGCGGCCACTGCGAGCAGCGTGCCGGCGCGGGCCACGGCGTTGGAGACGCCGCTGGCGACGCCCGCGTGCTCGTCGGGGGCGGCCGCCAGCACGGTGGCGGTGAGCGGCGCGACGAGCAGCGCGAGGCCGAGGCCGAAGACGGTGATGCCGGGCAGCACGCCGACGACGTAGGGCCGCTCCCCCGCGCCGAGCAGCAGCAGCACGCCCGCGGCCATCACGAGCGGACCGAGGCTGAGCGGCAGCCGAGGCCCGGTGCGGGCGCCGAGAGCCCCGCCGCGGGAGGCCAGCAGCAGCATGCACACGGTGAGCGGCAGGCTCGCGAGACCGGCCTGCAGCGCGGTGTAGCCGCCCACGACCTGCAGCTGCAGGGTGAGGAAGAAGGTCATGGCGCCCAGCGCGCCGTAGACGAGCAGCGTCATCGCGTTGGCCGCGGCGAAGGTGCGGTCGGCGAAGAGCCCGGGCTCGAGCATCGGCCAGCGCTCGCGCCGCTCGACCACGACGAAGGCGACCAGCCCCGCCACCCCGACCGCCGCCGCCACGGGCGCCAGCGGCCGGCCCCACTCGATCAGCGCGTACGTCACGCCCGCCAGCCCCAGCGTGGCCAGGGCCGCCCCGGCCCAGTCGAGTCGCGGGGCGGCGTGGGGGTCGCGGGTCTCGGGCACGCCGCGGGCCAGCCACACGGTGGCCGCGGCGAGCGGGAGGTTGACCAGGAACACCCACCGCCACGAGGCGTGGTCGACCAGCAGACCGCCGACGAAGGGCCCGGCCGCGGCGGCGATCGCGCCGAGACCGGTCCAGGTGCCGATGGCGGCCGCGCGGTCGGCGGGGCGCACCGCGCCCTGGATCATGGCCAGGCTGCCGGGGGCGAGCGCGGCCGCGGCGACGCCCTGGGCGACGCGGGCGGCGACCAGCACCTCGGGGGTCGGCGCCAGGCCGCACAGCAGGCTGGCCAGCGCGAAGCCCACCGTGCCGGCCACGAAGACGCGGCGCCGCCCCAGCCGGTCACCGAGCGAACCGCCGAGCAGGATCAGGCTGGCCAGGGCGAGCAGGTAGCCGTTGGTGACCCACTGCAGCTGGGCCAGGCTGGCGTCGAGGTCCTCCCCGATGGAGCGCAGCGCCACGTTGACCACGGTGCCGTCGAGCATCGTCAGGCCCGAGCCGAGCACCGCCGCCGCGACCACGCGGCGACCGGCGGGGCTGGTGCGCGCGACGCCTCCCGCGGCGGGCTCGACGGTCATGGGCCCACCGTAGGGGCTGCGCCCCCGGGTCACCCGCGCGTGCGACCCGCCGGGGCGCGGACCACCGGGGCGCGGACCACCGTTGCGCGGACGTCATGCGGACCGTGCATGCGCATCCACCCCACGCATGACGCCCCGTCCGGCCCGCCGCACCGCGGGTCGGACGTCATGCGCACCGTGGATGCGCATCCACCCCACGCATGACGTCCCGCCCCGGCCGCACCGCCCGACCCTGCGGCCCGCGCCCGCCCGGCGCGGCTAGGGCCGCAGCACCCGGGCGGAGACCCAGGCGATGGCGTCGGCGGAGGCCTCGGGGGGCGCGGTGGGCTGCATGACGTGGCTCAGCACGAGCCGCACGACCATGTCGATCGCGGCGTCGAGGCGCTCGCCGGGCAGGTCGAGGCCGTAGGGCGGCAGCCGCTCGCCGACCACGGTCTTGGCCACGGCGAGCAGCGACTCGGCGTGGGTGGTGAGCAGCGGCAGCAGCTCGGTGTCGGCGCCGTGGGTGGCCGAGACGACCGCGTGCAGCAGGGGGTTGCCGTGGGCGTTGCGCAGCACCAGCAGCGCCGAGTCGTGGATCGCGGCCACCAGGTCGTCGGGATGGTCGTCGAAGGCGGAGGACACCAGCGCGAGGAAGTGCTCGAGCTCGCGCAGGATCATCGCCTCGGCGAGGCCCGGCTTGGTGCCGACCTCGTTGTAGACCGTCTGCCGGCTCACGCCCACCCGGTCGGCCAGCCGGGCCATGGTGACCCGCGACCAGCCCACCTCCGCGGTGAGCTCGACCGCGGCCTCGACCACGCGGTCGCGCGTGCTGCCCGCCGTACGCCGCACCGGGCCCGCGTCGCCCGCCGACCCCACCCGCGCGCCCGAGGACTCCATGCCGGTCAGTCTAGGAAGGTCCACCAGCGGCCCCCGGACCGACCCGACCAGCCCGACCGACCCGACCGACCCGACCAGCCCGACCAGCCCGACCGACCGGGCGGCCTGCACGTCCCGACCGGCGCACCCGCCCGGACCGACCCGACCGGGGGGACCGGGTCGGCCGGGGCGGGCGCGCCGACCGGCAGGCTCAGGCCGCCTCGGCGGTGGACAGCGGCACGAAGTCGACCTTCTCGCGCACGCCGCAGTCGGGGCAGCACCAGTCGTCGGGGATGTCGGCCCAGGCCGTGCCGGCGGCGAAGCCCTCCAGCTCGTTGCCCTTCTCGACCTCATAGGTGTGGCCGCAGCCGGGGCAGCGGGCGGCCAGCACCTCCTCGGCGACCGCGCCGGGCATCGCGTCGACCGCCCCGCCGGTGAGCGCCGCCGCGGTGGCCGCCTGCTCGGCGCGGGCGGCGGCGGAGGGGTAGCGGGCCAGGTAGCGCTCGCGCTTCGAGGGGTGCACGTTGGCGCGGGTGACGTCGCCGTCGAAGTGGGCCAGGACGCGGGGGTCCATGACCCGGCGGAAGAGCGGCGGCACGAGGGCGAGCACGATCATCCCGGCGTAGCCCGTCGGCAGCACCGGGCTCTCCTCGAAGTCGCGCAGGGTCTGGTAGCGCCGCGTCGGGTTGGCGTGGTGGTCGCTGTGGCGCTGCAGGTGGTAGAGCAGCACGTTGGTGGCGATGTTGTTGGAGTTCCACGAGTGCGAGGGGTCGACGCGCTCGTAGCGCTGCCGGGCGCCGACCTTCTGGCGCAGCATGCCGTAGTGCTCCATGTAGTTGACGACCTCGAGCAGCGAGAAGCCGACGACGGCCTGGAGCACGAGCAGGGGCAGGATCGACCACCCGAGCCACGCGACGAGGGCGCCCCACAGCACCAGCGACATCACCCAGGCGTTGAGCACGTCGTTGCCGGGCCGGAAGGGGTGCTGCTGCTTGCGGGCGTAGCGCTTGCGCTCCAGGCTCCAGGCGCTGCGCACGCCGCCGGAGACGGTGCGCGGCCAGAAGGCGTAGAAGCTCTCCCCGAGCCGCGAGGAGGCGGGGTCCTCCGGGGTCGCGACGCGCACGTGGTGGCCGCGGTTGTGCTCGATGTAGAAGTGGCCGTAGAAGCTCTGGGCCAGCGCGACCTTGGAGAGCCAGCGCTCGTTCTCCTCGCGCTTGTGCCCGAGCTCGTGGGCGGTGTTGATGCCGATGCCGCCGATCGTGCCGATGGTGATCGCCAGCCCGACCTCGCCGACGGTGCCGAGCTCGCCGAGGCCGAAGGGGGCGCCGCGGGCGATGACGTAGAAGGCCGCCACGAACCCGAGGTACTGGATGGGCAGGAAGAGGTAGGTGATCCAGCGGTAGTAGCGGTCCTTCTCCAGCGCCTCGATCGCGTCGTCGGGCGGGTTGGTGCGGTCGAGCCCGGCGACGAGGTCGATTGCCGGCACGAGTCCGAGCACGATGATCGGGCCGATCCACAGCCACACGCCCCACCCGGTCGCCGCCCATCCTCCGAGCGCGACGAAGGCCAGCGACGGCACGACGAGGCCGATCAGCCACAGGTAGCGCTTGCCGTCCTTCCACTGCTCGGTCGACGTGGCCGACACCGTGCTGTGCGGGATCGACTCGGGGGTGCCGGGTGCGGGCGGGCTCGTGCGGGGGTTCGTGGGCATCGCGTCCTCCAGGGGGTGACCCCGATCACGACATCGGGTTGACAGAACCATAGGGATTGTCAAGCCGCTTGACAAGCGGGTCGGCGATGTAAAGCCGGCGGGGTCCGTCGGCGCTCGCGAGGCCGTGCCCGGCACAATGAGCCCGGTGAGCCACGACCAGCACCCCTTCGGCATCGACTTCGGCGGCACGGGCATCAAGGGCGCCCCCGTCGACACCGCGCTCGGGGAGTTCGCCGCCGAGCGCGTGCGGATCAAGACCCCCCAGCCCGCCACCCCCGAGGCCGTCGCCGCCGTCTTCGTCGACCTGCTCGCCCGGTTCGAGCCCTCCGACGCCCCGATCGGGGTCACCGTGCCCGGGGTGGTGCGGCGCGGCGTGGTCGGCTCGGCCGCCAACATCCACGACTCCTGGATCGGCACCGACGCCGACGCCCTCTTCACCGCGGCCACCGGTCGCGAGGTGCACGTGGTCAACGACGCCGACGCCGCCGGCCTCGCCGAGGTGAGGTACGGCGCCGCCCGCGACCGCAGCGGCCTGGTCATCGTCACCACCCTCGGCACCGGCATCGGCTCCGCGCTGGTCCACGACGGCGTGCTCGTGCCCAACGCCGAGCTCGGCCACCTCGAGGTCGACGGCCACGACGCCGAGTCGCGCGCGGCCAACAGCGTGCGCGAGGCCGAGGACCTCAGCATGGAGCAGTGGGCGAAGCGCCTGACCCGCTACTACCGCACGCTGGAGAGGCTCTTCTCCCCCGAGCTCATCGTCGTCGGCGGCGGCATCAGCAAGCGCTCGGAGGAGTTCCTACCGCTGCTCGACCTCGACACCGAGATCGTCCCGGCCCGGCTGCGCAACCGCGCCGGCGTGGTCGGCGCGGCCTGGTGGGCCTCCCTCCCCCGCTGAGCGACCCGCGCGTGCGGTGCCGGGTCACTCCCAGTCGAGGTCCTGGTCGGCGTCGAGGAGGCTGTCGGCCAGCGCCGGCAGACCCAGCAGGTCGAGGGCGACGTTGGCCAGGTCGCCGTTGCGCACCGGCTGCTCCCCGTCGTACGACGGACGGCTGCGGCCGGGGTCGCGGTAGTCGGGGTTGAGCGCGTAGAGGTCGCCCGCGGCGACGCCGGGGCCCCACACCAGGAACGGCACCCGGTAGTCGACGAACCTCGTGGGGTCGGAGTGCCCCGGGCCGCGACCGCCGTGGTCGGCGGTGAGCACGACCCTCACCTCGGCGGCGTCCTCGGGGTCCTCGGCCAGCGCGGCGAGGAGCCGCCCGACGAGACGGTCGGTGCGCGCCACCGCGTCGAGGTAGGCCGGACCCATGAAGCCCTCCGCGTGGCCCACCAGGTCGGGCAGGGCGACGTGGACGAAGGTCAGGTCGCGGTCGGTCTCGGCGAGGTCGGCCGCCGCCCGCGCCACGAGCGAGCGCGGCCGCTCGTCGAGCACGAAGGTGTCGACCGCGCCGGGCCAGGAGTCGTCGAACAGGCGGAACTTCGCCTTGCCCGCGAAGAGCGCCGTGGTGAGGCCCGCGTCGTGGGCGGCGCTGAGGACCGAGCCGACCGGGCGCCCGGCCGCCTCCTGCACGGTCGTGCCGGGGCGCTCGACGTTCCACGTCACGCCGTGGCCGCCGCGGCCGGCGTCGACCCTCAGCCCGGTGAGCATGCCGGTGTGGTTGGGCAGGGTGTCGGTCAGCTCCCGCTCGGTGCGGGCGTGGGTGGTGGCCGCGCCCTCGCGCAGCAGCCGGTGCAGCACCGGCGTCCGGTCGCGACCGAGCCGGTCGAGGGCGGCGACGTTGAAGCCGTCGAGGGACACCGCGAGCACCCGCGCGGTGCCGTCACCCGCCACCGGGGCGGTGCTGTCGGCGGTCGGGGCGGTGCTGTCGGCGGTCGGGGCCGTGCCGGCCGCGACGACACGGGCCGTGGCGCTCCCGCGGTCGGGCGCGCCGCCGGTGGCGCAGGACGCCAGGGTCCCGACCGCGAGCGCCGCCGCGAGCGCCGCGGCCGTGCTGCGACGCCGACCCGAGGGGGGTGCGGCGGAGGGGGACGGCGCGGTGGGCCGGGGCGTCATGCCGGCGACCCTACGCCCGCTCGGCCGCCCGGGTCCCCGGGACGGCGCAGACGCCGCGAGCACCGGCCACGGTCGACCTGCACCTTCCCCGGACGTGCGCCAGGGTCGTCGGTCACAATGGCGCGCAGACGACAGGAGGCCCCATGCCGCAGACCCAGGCGCAGCCGGGCGCCGAGTGCGCCACCTGCGGCGAGGAGCTCGGCGCCTCGCGGTACTGCCTCAACTGCGGCACGCCCCGCCCCGGCACCGTCCGCCCGCTAGCCGGCACCGCAGGCACCCCGGGCGCCCCAGGCGCCGCAGGCGCCGCTGGTGACGTCGGCGGCTCGGAGGCCGGCGGGCACGACGTGGCGGGCGACGGGTCCGCACCCGACGGCGAGGACCCGCTCGTCGGCGAGCCGCCCCCGCTGGCGGCCTCCCCCACGGGCGCCTGGGGGGTGGTCTCGGTGGTGGTGCCGCTCGTCGTACTGCTGGTCGCCGCCGGCCTGGTCGTGCAGCGGGCGGTCTCCGGCGAGCGCGACGAGGCCCTCGCCGCCGCCACCGAGACCTGCTGGGACGGCCGGGTCACCGACGCCGGGTGCGAGCTGCCCACCGGCGTCGAGGGCCTGAAGTGGGTGTTCCCGTCGTTCCGCCCCGACGAGCAGACCTGCCGCGACTTCCTGCTCCGCAACCCGCAGTTCAACCGCCCCACCATGTGGCAGTGCGACGTGGTGGTCGACGACCTCCCGGTCGTGGTCACCTACAACGAGCTGACCGGCCAGCGCGCCGCCCTGCGCTTCTTCGACCAGCGCCACGGCCGGGAGAACCGCAGCGAGGTGCCGGGCTACGACGGCCAGGACGCCGCCTGGGTCTGGCTCGACGAGGCCGGCGACCGGCGCAGCTCACGCACGCTCATGCTGCAGGGCTACCCCTACGCCGTCACCGTCGAGAGCGGCTCGACCACCGCGGTGGAGGCCGCCTTCGAGGAGGTCGTGGAGATCCGCCCCGTCGACGAGCTGGCCGTGCGCCCCGACTGAGGCGCCCGGCCGCGGGGCCAGCCACGGGCCAGCCGTGGGGCCGGCCGTGGGGTCAGCCGCGGATCGCGTCGGCGACGGCCTTGGGCACGTCGGGGTGGAAGACGGTGGGGATGATGAAGTTCGGGTTGAGCTCCTCGTCCTTGACCACGAGCGCGATCGCCTCGGCGGCGCGCAGCAGCATGTCGAGGGTGACGTCGGAGGCGCGTGCGTCGAGCAGGCCGCGGAAGACGCCGGGGAAGGCCAGCACGTTGTTGATCTGGTTGGGGTAGTCGGAGCGGCCCGAGGCGACGACGGCGGCGTACTTCTCCGCCTCGGCGGGGTCGACCTCGGGGTCGGGGTTGGCCAGGGCGAAGACGACGGCGTCGTCGGCCATGTCCTTGATCCACAGCGGGTCGAGCAGGTTGGGGCCGCTGACGCCGATGAACACGTCGGCGCCGGTGAGCCCGTCGTGCAGGTCGCCGCGCACCAGGCGCGGGTTGGTGACCTGGGCCAGCTCGTGCTTGGCCGGCGGCAGCGCGTCGTCGTCGCGCGACAGGCAGCCCTCGCGGTCCCACACGACCACGTCGACGGCGCCCGCGGCGAGCAGCAGCGTGACGATCGCCGTGCCGGCGGCGCCGGCGCCCGACACGACGATGCGCACGTCGGCCAGCTGCTTCTTCACCACGCGCAGCGCGTTGGTGAGGGCGGCGAGCACCACGATGGCGGTGCCGTGCTGGTCGTCGTGGAAGACGGGGATGTCGAGGCTCGCGCGCAGGCGGCGCTCGATCTCGAAGCAGCGGGGGGCGGCGATGTCCTCGAGGTTGATGCCGCCGAAGCCGGGGGCGATCATCTCGACCGCGCGCACGATCTCGTCGGTGTCCTGGGTGTCGAGGCAGATGGGCCAGGCGTCGATGTCGGCGAAGCGCTTGAAGAGCGCCGCCTTGCCCTCCATCACCGGCATGGCGGCGCCGGGGCCGATGTTGCCGAGACCGAGCACGGCCGAGCCGTCGGTGACCACGGCGACGGTGTTGCCCTTGGTGGTCAGGCGCCAGACGTCCTCGGGGTGCTCGGCGATGGCCATGCTGACCCGGCCCACCCCGGGGGTGTAGGCCATGGAGAGGTCGTCGCGGTTGCGCATCGGGACCTTCGAGCGGACCTCGATCTTGCCGCCGATGTGCAGCAGGAAGGTGCGGTCGCTGGTCTTGTGCACCGTGACGCCGTCGACGGCGTCGACGGCCTGCTCGAGCAGCTTGGCGTGGTCGGCGTCGCCCGCGGAGCAGGTCACGTCGACGACCAGGCGCTCGTGGCTCGACTCGGCGACGTCGACGGCCATGACGATGCCGCCGGCCTGGGCGATCGCGGTGGCGACCGCTCCGACCACCCCGTGGTCGGGCGCCGTGTGCAGGCGCATGGTGATCGAGTACGACGACGTGGTGGCGGCACGGGAGGTCACGGGGTCACTGTCGACCCGGCACGGGGTTACCAGCAAGTCACCTGCGGCCGCAACGACCAGAAGTGACCGCCGTCACCTTTCTGCACTTCTTGGGAGATAGTGCAAGAATGCACTCCATGTTCGAGAGTGCAACGCTGAGGGCGTCGAAGCGTCGACGCACCGAGCACCACATCAACCACTGCGCCCAGCAGCTGACCGAGGCGCACGGGCTCGACGGCTTCACCATGGACGACCTCGCCGAGGCCGCCGAGGTCTCGCGCCGCACGCTCTTCAACTACTTCCCGAGCAAGCTCGACGCCGTGCTCGGCAACATGCCGGTGCTCTCCGCCTCGGCGCTGGCCACCTTCGAGGCCGGCGGGCCCCACGGCGACCTGGTCGACGACCTCGGCGAGCTGGCCCGCGTGATCTTCACCGACGAGGGCCTCAGCCGCGAGCAGCTTGAGCTGAGCCAGCGGGTCTTCTTCGCCAACCCGCGGCTGATCGTCACCGCCCACGAGCGCTTCGAGGCCTTCTCCGAGGCCCTCGTCGAGCACATCCTGACCCGCGAGGGCGCCGACTTCGGCCGGGCGCGGGCCCGGCTGCTGATGCGCCTGCTCGTCGCGGTCTTCGACTCCTCGCTCCTGCTCGACCCCTCCGCCGAGGGCCGTGGCGCCGGTGGCGCCGACGGGGCCGACGGGGACGGCGTGCCCGACGTGCCCGACCGGCCCCTGGCCGACGTCTTCAGCGACCACCTCGCGACCGCGCGGGCGCTCCTCGCCTGACCACGGCGCCGGCCCGCCGGCGTCCCCGCCCCTGCGGCGTACCCCTGATCCGCTCGTCCCACCGCTTCCCCACCCCGACCAGGAGACCTCGATGGCCACCCTGCTCCACCGCCTCGGCACGACGGCCTTCCGCCGCTGGCCGCTCTTCATCGCCGGCTGGGTCGCCGTGCTGCTCGCCATCGGCGCGCTGGCGGCCGGCTTCGCCAAGCCCACCTCCGACTCCTTCTCGATCCCCGGGATCCCCTCGGAGCAGGCCGCCGACCTGCAGGCCGAGCTCTTCCCCGACGCCACCGACGCCTTCGACCAGGCCAACGTCACCGTGGTCGTCGCCGCGCCCGAGGGCGAGAGCCTCAGCGACCCGAAGTGGTCGGGCGCCGTGGACGACCTCGTCGCCGCGCTGTCGGGGCTGCCGCAGCTGCCCGAGGACCCGCAGGCCACCAACCCCGGCCTCGGCAACCCGGTGCAGGTGGCCGCCGGCCAGGAGCAGCAGCTGGTGCAGCAGGCGCGCCAGTCCGGGGGCGACGTCGACGCCGCGCGCGCCGACGCCGCCGCCGTCTCGCCGCTGTCCTCCGACGGCCGCGTCGGACTCATCACCTTCGCCTGGGACGTCGACACCGTCGCCGACGTCGAGCCCACCACCATCGACGACCTCACCTCGGTCATGGACGACGCCCGTGACGGCGGCCTGGTGGTCGAGGCCAACGGCGCCGGCTCGCAGACCCAGACCGCCCCGGGCGGCACCGCCGAGCTGATCGGCGTCGGCATCGCCCTGGTCGTGCTGCTGCTGACCTTCGGCTCGCTCGTGGCCGCGGGCCTGCCCATCCTCATCGCCCTCGTGGGCGTGGCCATCGGCAGCCTCGGCATCACCGCCGCCACCGCCCTGGTCGACGTCAGCTCCTTCACCCCCGTGCTCGCGGTGATGATCGGCCTGGCCGTCGGCATCGACTACACGCTCTTCATCCTCGCCCGCTACCGCACCGAGCTCGAGCACACCGACGACCGGCAGGAGGCCGCCGGCCGCGCCGTCGGCACCGCGGGCTCCGCGGTGGTCTTCGCCGGCCTGACCGTGCTCATCGCGCTCTCGGCGCTCTCGGTCGTGCGGATCCCGTTCCTCACCGCCATGGGCGTCGCCGCAGCCGCCACGGTCTTCATCGCCGTGCTCATCGCGCTGACCCTGCTCCCCGCCGTGCTCGGCATGCTCAAGTCGAAGTCCTTCGGCGGCCGCGTGCGCCGCTACGCCCCGAAGCGCGAGGCCGACGGGCGCCTGCTCAACAACGGCGTGCGCTGGGCGCGCGTGCTCGGCAAGCGCCCCGTCGCCTTCGTGCTGCTCGTCGTGGTCGCCCTGGGTGCCCTGGCGATCCCGCTCAAGGACCTGCGCCTGGCCTTCCCCACCGACTCCACGGCCTCCACCGACACCACCCAGCGCCAGGCCTCCGACCTGATGGCCGAGGCCTTCGGCGCCGGCCGCGAGGGACCGCTGCTCGTCGTGGTCGACGCGCGCGACGTGGCCGCATCCGACCGCAACGCCGCCTTCGGCGAGGTCGCGGCCTGGGCCGCGGGCCAGGACGACGTGGTCAACGCCCAGATCGTCGCGACCAACGCCGACCCGACGGCCGACCCCGCCGACCCGGCGTCGGCGCCCACCGGCGCGCTCGTGCAGATCACCCCGGCCTCCGGCCCCGACGACCCCGACACCCAGGACCTGCTCACCGCCCTGCGCGACGGGCAGTCCGACATCGAGGCCTCCACCGGCACCACCACCGGCGTCACCGGCCTGACCGCCATCACCACCGACGTCTCCGACCGGCTGGCCGACGCCCTGCCGATCTACCTGGTCATCGTGATCGGGCTGGCCTTCATCCTGCTGATGATCGTCTTCCGCTCGATCCTCGTGCCGCTCACCGCCACGCTGGGCTTCCTGCTCTCGGTGCTGGCCACCCTGGGCGCCACCGTCGCGATCTTCCAGGAGGGCGCCTTCGGCATCTTCGAGGGCCAGCCGATCGTCAGCTTCATCCCGATCTTCCTCATCGGGGTGGTCTTCGGCCTGGCGATGGACTACCAGGTCTTCCTGGTGACCCGCATGCGCGAGGCGCACGTGCACGGCATGACGACCCGCGAGGCCGTGGTCGACGGCTTCCGCAACAGCGCCCGCGTCGTGACCGCCGCCGCCACGATCATGACCGCCGTCTTCGCCGGCTTCATGCTCGAGGACGACCCGATCATCAAGTCCATGGGCTTCGCGCTGGCCATCGCCATCGTCTTCGACGCCTTCGTCGTGCGCATGGTGCTCGTGCCCGCCCTGCTCTACCTGCTCGGTGAGAAGGCCTGGTGGCTGCCGCGCTGGCTCGACCGGATCCTGCCCGACGTCGACGTCGAGGGCGAGAAGCTCGGCCGCCCGGCCGGCGTCGGGGCCGGCGGGGCCCACGCGGGCGCCGTCGCCGACACCGAGGACGCCGCCCACCACGGCGGCGCCCACGCGGCCCGCGGCCACCTCGCCGCGGACCGCTCCGAGGAGGAGCGCACCCGCTCCTGACCGCAGCGCCCCGGCGTACGACGGGCCCCGGTGACCTGCTGGTCACCGGGGCCCCTGTGCGTGCCCGCCTCCCGCGGTCCGGCGCGGGAGCGCGGGTGTCAGGCCTTCGGCTCGATCCCGAGGTGGTCGAGCAGGTTGCGTGAGAAGCGGTCGCCCATCTGGTCGATGACGCCGCGCATCGCGGAGGTGACGACCTTGGAGGAGAGCTTGGGCAGCGGCAGGTCGAGGGCGATCTCGAGGCTGGTGGCCAGGTGGGTGCCCCCCTCGACCTCCTTCAGGACGTACCACCCCGTGACCGCCGTCCGCTCGGTGCGACCGGCGGGCGGGTCGTGGTGGAAGTCGATGCGCTCGAGCTCGACGAACTCCATCTTCTCGGTGAAGACCGGCGCGACCTCGATCGGCAGCACGTCGAGGCCGGTCATCTCCCAGCGCCAGTGCGAGTCGCCCTCGGGCGTGATCCGCTTGAGGAAGGGCGTGAGCGAGGCGAGCGTGTCGGGGTCGGTCAGCGCGTCCCAGATCGCCTGGCGCGGCGCCGCCACGACGGCCTCGGCGGAGGTCCTCGCGGTGAAGACCGTCACCGGGCGAGCGCCTTCTCGATGTCCTTGGCGATCTTCTCCGGCTTGGTGGTCGGGGAGTAGCGGCCGAGCACCTGGCCGTCCTTGCCGATGAGGAACTTGGTGAAGTTCCACTTGATCTTGCCGCCCAGCAGGCCCGACTTCTCGTCCTTGAGCCACTGGAAGAGCGGGTGGGCGCCGTCGCCGTTGACCTCGATCTTGGAGAAGAGCGGGAAGCTGACGCCGAAGTTGCGCTCGCAGAAGCCGGCGATCTCCGCGTCGTCGCCGGGCTCCTGGTTGCCGAACTGGTCGCAGGGGAAGCCCAGCACGGCGAAGCCCTGGCCGGCGTAGCTGTCCTGGAGCTGCTGCAGGCCCTGGTACTGGGGGGTGAAACCGCACTGCGAGGCCGTGTTGACCACCAGCACCACCTGGCCCTGGTACGTCGAGAGGTCGACGTCGTGGCCGTCGATGCTGCGCGCGGAGAAGTCCTGGAGGGTCGTCATACCGACAGTCTGCCAGCGCGGACCAGCCGCCGTGGCGGCCCGGCGGGCGGGTCGGGGTGCGGGTCGGGGTGCGGGTCGGGGTGGGTCAGTCGAGGACGGGCGTGCCGGTCGCCGAGGCGACGTAGGCGAGCAGGCGCGCCACCAGCGCGGGGTCGTCGGAGCGCTGCCAGCCGTAGGTGGTGGGGCGCTGGGCGCGGTCGTGCCAGAAGTGGCCCGGGCGCGACTCCGGTCGGGTCGCGACGAGCCAGACCGCGGTGTCGGCGCCGTCCTCGGCGTCGCGCAGCAGCGGACCGGTGAGCCGGTTGAAGCCCGGCAGGCTCTCGGCGAAGCCGGCCGTCTCCACCCAGCCGGGGTGCATGCTCTCCACCCGCACGTCGTCGGCGCTGAGCCGGCGCGCCCAGGCGTCGGCCAGCACGACCTGCATCCGCTTGGTGCGCGCGTAGGCCTGGACGCCGCTGAAGCGGCCGGTGCGGTACTCGATGGCGTCGTCGTCCTCGGCGCGCAGGCGTGCGCCGTACATGCCGCCCGAGCTCATCCACACCACCGACGAGCCGTCGGCGGCCGCGAGGAGCGGGGCGAGCAGGTCGGTGGCGAGGTGCGGGCCGAGCACGTGCGCGGCCAGCGACATCTCGTGGCCCTGCGCGCTCTCCTCCCGGTCGGTCGTCATGACGCCGGCGTTGTGCACCAGCCCGTCGAGGGAGGGCACGCGGGAGGTGAGGTCGGTGGCCCAGGCGCGCACCGCGTCGAGGTCGCTGAGGTCGCACAGCTCCTCGACGACCTCGGCCGTCGGGTGGGCCAGCCGCAGGCGCCGCGCGGAGTCGGCGGTCTTGGCGGGGTTGCGCCCCAGCACGTGGACCGTGGCGCCGAGCGCGGCGAAGGAGCCCGCCATCGCCTCGCCGATGCCCGAGGTGGCCCCGGTGACCAGCACGCGGCGCCCCGTCATCGACCCCGGCTCGGGGTCGGCGGGCCACCAGCGGCGGCGCAGCGAGGAGCCCACCTTGGTGTAGCCCAGCACCACCGAGCGGTCGAGCGCGGCGTCGAGGACCCGGGTCAGACTCATGGCCCCAACCTAGCCAGACCGCCCCCGCTGCCCGACGTCGGACGTCATCCGTCGCGAGGCCCGACGTCGGACGTCATGCGATCCGAGGATGCGCATCCACCCTCCGCATGACGTCCGCACCCGGCGCCGTGCCACCCCACCACGCCCCGTCACCCCACACCCGCCACCCGCCGTCGGACGCCCGACATCGGACGTCATGCGTTCCGAGGATGCGCATCCACCCTCCGCATGACGTCCGCACCCGGCCCCGCGCCACCCCNCACCCGCCGTCGGACGCCCGACATCGGACGTCATGCGTTCCGAGGATGCGCATCCACCCTCCGCATGACGTCCGCACCCGGCCCCGCGCCACCCCACCACGCCCCGTCACCCCACACCCGCCACCCGCCACCCGCCGTCGGACGCCCGACATCGGACGTCATGCGTTCCGAGGATGCGCATCCACCCTCCGCATGACGTCCGCACCCGGCCCCGCGCCACCCCNCACCCGCCGTCGGACGCCCGACATCGGACGTCATGCGTTCCGAGGATGCGCATCCACCCTCCGCATGACGTCCGCACCCGGCCCCGCGCCACCCCACCGCGCCACCCCACCGCGCCGCCCCACCGCGCCGCGTCGCCGACCCCGACGCCGACGCGGGGCCGTGGGACGATCGCGCCCATGAACCGGGTCCGCTCCGCCCTCGCCCACCTGATCGCCGTCGTGGCCGTGCTCCTGATGCCGCTGGCGCTGACCTCGGCGTGGTCCTCCGCGGTCGTCAACGACGAGGACCGCTGGGTCGAGACGGTCGGGCCGCTGGCCACCGACCCCGACGTGGTCAACGCGGTGGCGGTGCGCCTGGAGGACCTCGCGGTCGGCACGGTCGACGTCGGCGGGGCCGAGCGCGCCCTGGAGGACATCCTCGGAGCCGACCTGGGCGGCGCGGGAGCGCGCACCGAGCAGGCGCTGCGCGAGGCGGTGCGCCAGGTGGTGGTGCGGGTGGTCTCCAGCGACGTCTTCCCCCCGGCGTGGGAGGAGGCGATGCGGGCCACGCACACCCAGCTGCTGCGCGCGCTGCGCTCCGACAGCGGCGCCGAGGTGAGCGTCGACCTGGGCCCGCTGCTGCAGGCGGTGCTCGACTCGCTGAGCGAGCAGGGCCTGCCGGTGACCGTCGACGCCTCCGGGCTCGACGCGGCCTTCTCGGTGGCCTCGAGCGGCGAGCTCGACCAGGCCCGCGCGGGCTACCAGGTCGTCGACGCCGCGGGCCTCGGCCTGCCGGTGGCGGTGCTGCTGCTCGCCGCCGTGGCCCTGCTCGTCAGTGCCCGGCGCATGGTCACCGCCGGCATCCTGCTCGTCGGCGCGGCCCTCGCGGCGGTCGTGGTGTGGCTCGGCCTGGGCGCGGCGCGCACGCTGCTGCTCGACCGGGCCCCGACGGCCGACCGCAACCTGCTCGCCGCGATGTACGACGTGCTCGTGGCCGACCTCGAGCGGCTCGCGCTGCTGGTCGTCGTGGCCGGACCGGCGGTGCTGGTCGTGCTGCTGCTGCTCAGGCGCCTCGGAGGTCGGCGGCGGCGCGAGCCAGCTGCGTGACCCGGGCCCAGTCGCCGGCCCTCACGGCGTCGGCCGGGGTGAGCCAGGAGCCGCCGACGCAGCCGACGTTGGGCAGGGCGAGGTAGGAGGCCGCGCTCGCCGCGGTGATGCCGCCCGTGGGGCAGAAGCGGGCGGCGGGCACCGGCGAGGAGATCGCCCGGAGGAAGGGCGCTCCCCCGGAGGCCTCGGCGGGGAAGAACTTCATCTCGCTCAGCCCCGCCTCGAGCACGGCCAGCACCTCGGAGACGGTGGCCGTGCCGGGCAGGAAGGGCAGCCCGGTGGCGAGCATCGCCTCGAGCAGCGCCGGCGTCGCGCCGGGCGAGACGAGGAACTGCGCGCCGGCGTCCTGCGCCTCACGGGCCTGGGCCGGCGTCACCACGGTGCCGGCGCCGAGCACGATCTCGGGCACCTCGGCGGCGATGGCGCGGATGGCGTCGAGCGCCACCGGGGTGCGCAGGGTGAGCTCGATGACGGGCAGGCCGCCCTCGACCAGCGCCCGGGCGATCGGCACGGCGGTGTCGAGCTCGTCGACGACCACGACCGGCACGACCGGCACGAGGTCGAGCAGCGAGGCCAGCGGCGCCGGGGCGGCCAGCGGCGAGCCGGTCGAGGAGCGGGTGTCAGACGTGCTGGGCAAGGGGGACCTCCTGCTGAGGGGCGTCGTACGCCGGGAACACCGAGGCGCCCGCGTCGGCGGGGCCGACCGTGGCGCGGAAGGCGGAGAAGAGCTCGCGGCCGGTGCCGGCCCAGTCCTCGCCCTGGGGCGCGGAGCCGGTGGCGGGGCGGGCCAGGACCGTCTCGGCGTCGGCGAGGCCGAGCAGGCCCCGCTCGGCGTCGACGGTGACGACGTCGCCGTCGCGCACCCGCGCGAGCGCACCGCCGAGGGCGGCCTCGGGGGTGACGTGGATCGCGGCGGGCACCTTGCCCGAGGCGCCCGACATGCGGCCGTCGGTGACGATGGCGACCGCGTGACCGCGGTCCTGGAGCACCCCGAGGGCCGGGGTGAGCTTGTGCAGCTCGGGCATGCCGTTGGCGGCGGGGCCCTGGTAGCGGATGACGGCCACGAAGTCGCGGTCGTCGAGCTCGTGCGCGGCGAAGGCGGCCAGGAAGTCGGCCTGGTCGTCGAAGACGACGGCGGGCGCGGTGACCACGCGGTGCTCGGGCTTCACCGCGGAGGTCTTGATGACCGCGGAGCCCAGCGGTCCGCCGAGCACCCGCAGGCCGCCGTCGGGGGCGAAGGGGTCGCTGGCGGGGCGCAGCACGTCGGTGTCGAGGCTGGCGGGCGTGCCCTCCACCCACTCCAGGCTGCTGCGGCCCTCGGGGCCCTCGGGGCCCTCGACCAGGCGCGGCTCGCGGGTGTAGCGCGACAGGCCGGGCCCCGCGACGGTCTGCACGTCGTCGTGGAGCAGGCCGGCCTCGAGCAGGGTGCGCACGAGGAAGCCGATGCCGCCGGCGGCGTGGAAGTGGTTCACGTCGGCGGAGCCGTTGGGGTAGATGCGGCACAGCGACGGCACGACCGCGGAGAGGTCCGAGAGGTCGGCCCAGGTGAGCACGATCCCGGCGGCGCGGGCCATGGCCACGAGGTGCATCGTGTGGTTGGTCGACCCGCCGCTGGCCAGCAGGGCCACGCAGGCGTTGACGATCGCCTTCTCGTCGACGACCTCGCCGACCGGCGCGCGGTCGGGCTGGGCGGTGCGCTGCGACCACTCGCCCAGCGGCAGGCCGGCGAGCCCGGCGCTGCCGCGGGCCAGGGCCACCGAGCGGGCGGCCGCGGCGTCGGTGAGCGCCTCGCGCAGCTCGGTGCCCGGGTTGACGAAGGACGACCCGGGCAGGTGCAGCCCGAGCACCTCCATGAGCAGCTGGTTGGAGTTGGCGGTGCCGTAGAAGGTGCACGTGCCGCGGGAGTGGTAGGAGGCCGACTCGGCCTCGAGGAGCTCCTCGCGGGTGGCCAGGCCCTCGGCGTAGCGCTGCCGCACCGCGGCCTTCTCCTTGTTGGGCAGCCCCGAGGTCATCGGCCCGGCGGGCACGAAGACCGTGGGCAGGTGGCCGAAGGACAGCGCACCGATGAGCAGGCCGGGCACGATCTTGTCGCAGACGCCGAGCATGAGGGCGCCGTCGAACATGTCGTGGGAGAGCGCGATCGCCGCCGACATCGCGATGACGTCGCGGCTGTAGAGGGAGAGCTGCATGCCGGCGCGGCCCTGGGTCACGCCGTCGCACATCGCGGGGACGCCGCCGGCGACCTGGGCCAGCCCGCCCGCGCCGATGACGGCCTTCTTCAGCTGCCGCGGGTAGGTCTCGAAGGGCTGGTGGGCCGAGAGCATGTCGTTGTAGCTGGTGACGACGGCAAGGTTGGGCTTGACCCCCGAGCGCAGCTCGGCCTTCTCGGCCGGGTCGGAGGCGGCGAAGCCGTGGGCGAGATTGGCGCAGGCCAGCCGGCCCCGCGCGGGGCCGGTCTCGGCGGCGCGGGCGATCCGGGCCAGGTAGGCCGCGCGGGAGCCGGCGCTGCGCGCGACGATCCGCTCGGTGACCTCCTCGAGCACGGGGTGCAGCCGCTCCGGCAGCACGGGCGCCCCGGAGGGGGCGGGCGTCTCGGGGGTGCTCACTGGTCGGTCTCCTGCCAGGCTCGGCCGTCGCGCTCGAGGAGCATCGCGGCGGCGGTGGGGCCGGTCGTGCCGGCGGGGTAGCGCAGGGGCCGCTCGCCGAGCTCGTCCCAGCGCTCGAGGATCGGCTCCACCCACGACCAGGCCGCCTCGACCTCGTCGCGGCGCATGAAGTGGGTGGGGTTGCCGCGCACGACGTCCATGAGCAGCCGCTCGTAGGCGTCGGGCGAGCGCTGCGTGAAGGTCGTGGCGTACGACAGGTCCAGCGACACCGGCCGCAGCCGGATCCCGCCGGGGCCCGGCTCCTTCGCGGTGAGGTGCAGGCGCATGCCCTCGTCGGGCTGCACGAGGATGTGGAGCCGGTTGGCGGTGGTGGCGCCCTCGCTGCCGGGGAACATCGCGTGCGGCGGCTCCTTGAAGACCACGACGATCTCCGAGACGCGGCGGTCCATCCGCTTGCCGGTGCGCAGGTAGAACGGCACGCCGGCCCAGCGCCAGTTCTGCACCTCGGCCTTGAGCGCCACGAAGGTCTCCGTCGGGGAGCCGGCG
The DNA here is from genome assembly GCF_001423135.1 of Nocardioides sp. Leaf307. NCBI lineage: Bacteria > Bacillati > Actinomycetota > Actinomycetes > Propionibacteriales > Nocardioidaceae > Nocardioides > Nocardioides sp. Leaf307. The sequence continues at coordinate 101,739 of NZ_LMNY01000003.1, forward strand.
CGCCCCAGGTCGTCGGAGTACGCCGCGACCGCCTGGCCGTCGACGAGCCCCTGGCGGTACTGCCCGCGCACGGTGTCGCGGTCGACGTCCTGGGGACCCATCGGCTTGAGCGCCTGGAGCACCTTGAGCTTCTCGTCGCGCACGGTCTCGCGCCCGACGTAGGTCGGCGGCTCCATCGCGGTGAGGCAGAGCAGCTGGAGCAGGTGGTTCTGCACCATGTCGCGCAGCGCGCCCGAGCCGTCGTAGTAGCCCCCGCGCTCGCCGACGCCGAGTGACTCGGCCACGGTGATCTGCACGTGGTCGACCCACCGGGAGTTCCACAGCGGCTCGAGGAAGGTGTTGGCGAAGCGCGTGACCAGGAGGTTCTGCACGCTCTCCTTGCCCAGGTAGTGGTCGATGCGGAAGATCTGCGACTCGTCGAAGACCGCACCGACGGCGTCGTTGACCGCGCGCGCCGAGGCCAGGTCGCGCCCGATCGGCTTCTCCATCACCACGCGCGCCGTCGGGTCGACCACGCCGATCTCGTCGAGGCGCGCGCAGATCGGCCCGAAGAGGGCCGGTGCCACCGCGAGGTAGAAGACGCGCACGGCCTCGTCGGGGCCGCCGACGGCCTCGGTGCGGCCGCGGTCCTTGAGCAGGCCGTGCAGCTGGTGCCAGTCGTCGGGCTCCTCGGCGTCGAGCACGAGGTGGTGCAGGCGCCCGACCAGGCGCTGGAGGGCGGCGTCGTAGGTGGCCGGGTCGTGGCCGGCGGGGTCGACGTGGCCGGGCAGGGCCTCGCGCACGAGCTGCTGGTAGCCCTCGGTGTCGAGGTCGCTGCGCGAGACGCCGATGATGCGGAAGTCGTCGGGCAGCTGGCCCTCGAGGTCGCGGTGGAAGAGCGCGGGCAGCAGCTTGCGGAAGGCGAGGTCGCCCGTGCCGCCGAAGACGGTGAAGTCGCAGTGCTCGGGCAGCGCGGCCGCGGCCCCGGCGGGGGTGCCGGGCTGGCTGCTGGGCTGGCCGCCGAGCGGGGGGTGCTTCTGGTCCATGCCTCTACGGTCGCAGGACTTTTGGATCGATACAAGCGCTCTTACGCTTTTTTGTGAACAAAGTCTGTGCTTGACTCCTCGTCGTGACCGACAGCACCGCCTCGCGCCCGGGCTCCCGGCCCGCCCCGCCCGACGGCGCGCGCGGCCCGGTCCCGGCCATGAAGGCTCCGGCTCCGACGACCCCCGCGACCTCGGCCCTTCCCGGCTCGGCGGCCCTCCCCGACACGGGACCCGGCGGCACCAGCGGCACCGGTACGTCGGCCGGCGCGCTGCTCCACCTCGTGCGCACCGGTCGCGCCGCCACCCGCTCCGACCTCGCCCGCGTCACCGGGCTCTCGCGCAGCGCGGTCACCTCCCGCGTGCACGCCCTCCTCGACGCCGGACTGCTCGTCGAGGGCGGCGGGTCGACCTCCACCGGCGGCCGCCCGCCCGGCACGCTCGGCCTCGACGTCGACGCCGCGGTGGTCGTCGGCATCGCCGTGGGCCGCTCGCGCAGCCAGCTCGGGCTCTTCGACCTCGCCGGGCGCGAGATCGTCGGCGACACCCGCGACCACGTCGTCGGCACCGCTCCCGGCGTGCTGATGCCCGACGTCGCCGCCCGCCTCGCCGCGCTGCTCGCCGGCACCACGGTGCCGGTCGCCGGCATCGGGATGAGCCTGCCCGGCACGGTCGACCCCGAGACCCGGATGAGCCTCGACGCCCCGGTCATGGGCGGCTGGGACGGCGTCGCGCTGGACCCCTACCTCGCCGAGGTCTGCCCCGCACCGCTCCACCTGGCCAACGACACCGCCGCCCTCGCCCACTCCGAGCTCTTCGGCGTCGTGCCGCCCGCCGACGTGCTGGTCGTCAAGGCCTCCACCGGCCTCGGGCTCGGCGTCGTCGCCGACGGCCGCCTGCTCGGCGCCCGCCGCGGCATCACCGGCGAGCTGGGCCACACCCGCATCGACGCCGCCGACGGGCTGCTGTGCCGCTGCGGAGCGACCGGCTGCCTGGAGTCGCTGGCCGGCGGCTGGGCGCTGGTCAACACCATGGTCGACGAGGGCCACGACGTGCGCCACGTGCGCGACCTGGTGCAGCTCGCCCTCGACGGCGACACCCTCGCCCGGCAGCTGCTGCGCCAGAGCGGGCGCCACCTCGGCGAGGTGCTCGCCACCGCGGTCAACCTCCTGCACCCCGGCCTGGTCGTCGTGGGCGGCGACATGGGCGCGGCCTTCGACCTCTACACCGCGGGCATCCGCGAGACGGTCTACGCCCGCGCCGCCGCGTCGGTCGTGCGCGACCTCCGCTTCGCCCCCGCCACCCACGGCGAGTCGGCCGGGCTGGTCGGCTGCGCCGCCCTCGCCATCGACGCCGCGCTCACCCCCGCCGCCGTCGACGCGCACCTGCGCGCCTGAGCAGACAGGGGCCGCCGGCCGGGGGCCGACGCAGGCCGGCCGCGCCGCGGCTCAGCCGGCGCTGACGCCCCCCAGCCGCAGCCAGGTGTCGACGACGGTGTCGGGGTTGAGCGACATCGACTCGATGCCCTGCTCGACCAGCCAGTCGGCGAGGTCGGGGTGGTCGGAGGGGCCCTGGCCGCAGATGCCGACGTACTTGCCCTGGCGCTTGCAGGCCTCGATGGCCGACGAGAGCATGTGCAGCACCGCCGGGTCGCGCTCGTCGAAGCCGTCGGCGACCAGCGCGGAGTCACGGTCCAGGCCCAGGGTCAGTTGGGTCATGTCGTTGGAGCCGATCGAGAAGCCGTCGAAGTGCTCGAGGAAGGCCTCCGGGATCACGGCGTTGGAGGGCACCTCGCACATCATGACGACCTTCAGGTCGTTCTCGCCGCGGCGCAGGCCGTGCTCGCCCAGCAGCGCGATCACGCCCTCGGCCTCCTTGACGGTGCGCACGAAGGGGATCATCACCCTGACGTTGGTCAGCCCCATCTCGTCGCGCACGTGGCGCAGCGCCTCGCACTCCATCGCGAAGCACTCCGCGAAGTCGGCCGAGAGGTACCGCGACGCGCCGCGGTAGCCGATCATCGGGTTCTCCTCCTCCGGCTCGTAGCGCGTGCCGCCGACGAGGTTGGCGTACTCGTTGGACTTGAAGTCGCTCATCCGCACGATGACCGGCTCGGGGGCGAAGGCCGCCGCGATCATGGCGATGCCCTCGGCGACGCGCTGCACGAAGAACTCGCGCGGCCCGGCGTAGGCCGCGATGGTCTCCTCGATGTCGGCGCGCAGGTCGCCCGGCAGCGAGTCGGGGTCGGCGGCCAGGTCGAGCAGCGCCTTGGGGTGGATGCCGATCTGGCGGTTGATCACGAACTCCAGGCGGGCCAGGCCCACGCCCTTGTGTGGCAGCCGGGAGAAGGCGAAGGCCTGCTCGGGGGTGCCGACGTTCATCATGATCTTCACCGGCACGTCGGGCATCGAGTCGAGCTCGGTGCGCTCGACGCTGAAGTCGAGCACGCCGTCGTAGACCAGGCCGGTGTCGCCCTCGGCGCACGACACGGTGACCTCGCGGCCGTCGGCGAGGTCGCGGGTGCCGCTGCCGGTGCCGACGACGGCGGGGATGCCGAGCTCGCGGGCGATGATCGCGGCGTGGCAGGTGCGCCCGCCGCGGTTGGTGACGATGGCCGAGGCGCGCTTCATGATCGGCTCCCAGTCGGGGTCGGTCATGTCGGCGACGAGCACCTCGCCCTCGTGGAACTCGTGCATGTCGTCGATGGAGCGCATCACGCGCACCGCGCCGGCGCCGATCTTCTGCCCGATGGCGCGGCCCTCGACGACGACGTCGGCGCCCGCGGTGGCCTTGGCGTCGATCTTGAAGCGCTCGAGCGTGCCGCCGCGGCGCGACTGTACGGTCTCGGGGCGAGCCTGGAGCACGTAGAGCAGCCCGTCGAGTCCGTCCTTGCCCCACTCGATGTCCATCGGGCGCCCGTAGTGCTCCTCGATGGTCAGCGCGTGACGGGCCAGCTCCTCGACCTCGTCGTCGGTGAGGCTGAAGAGCCGGCTCTCGGCCGGGTCGACCTCGACGAACTCCGTGGTGCGGCCCACGGTCTGGTCGTCGGTGTAGACCATCTTGGTGGCCTTGCCGCCGATGCCGCGCTTGAGCAGCGCGGGCCGACCCGCGCGCAGGGCGGGCTTGTAGACGTAGAACTCGTCGGGGTTGACCGCGCCCTGCACGACGCCCTCGCCCAGCCCGTAGGCCGAGGTCACGAAGACGGCGTCGTCGAAGCCCGACTCGGTGTCCATGGTGAACATGACGCCCGAGGAGCCGATGTCGGAGCGCACCATGCGCTGCACGCCGGCCGAGAGGGCCACGGCGTCGTGCTCGAAGCCGTGGTGCACGCGGTAGGCGATGGCGCGGTCGTTGTAGAGCGAGGCGTAGACCTCGCGGATCGACAGCAGCACCGCGTCGATGCCGCGGACGTTGAGGAAGGTCTCCTGCTGCCCGGCGAAGGAGGCGTCGGGCAGGTCCTCCGCGGTCGCCGAGGACCGTACGGCGAACGACGGCTGCTCCCCCGACCCGTCGCCCGCGTCGGAGCCGCCGGCGCCGGCGACGAGCTGGTCGTAGGCGGCGCGCACGTCGGCCTCGAGGTCGGCCGGGAAGGGCTGGGCCACGACCTCCTCGCGGATGGTGCGGCCGACCTCGGCCAGGCGCCGCACGTCGTCGGTGTCGAGGTCGCGCAGCAGCCCGCTGATGCGCTCCTTGAGGCCGGTGTCGCCGATGAAGTGGTGGAAGGCCTCGGAGGTGGTGGCGAAGCCGTCGGGCACGCGCACGCCGAGGTCGGTGAGGTGGGAGACCATCTCGCCGAGGGAGGCGTTCTTGCCGCCGACCTGCTCGATGTCGCCCATGCCGAGGTCGGAGAACCACCGCACGTTGACGGTGGACCCGCCCGCCGGCTGCTCACCGGCCGGGCTGGGGGTGGAGGTCTCGGTCATGGGGTGGTGCCTCTCTCTCGACGGGTCTGCTCGCCTCGCCGGGACTGCTCGCGGCGCAGGGACTGGATGATGAGGGCCGAGATCTCCTCGACCGACTTCGCGGAGGAGTCGATCGTCGGGACCCGGTGGGCGTTGAAGAGGTCGGTGGCGCGGCGCAGCTCCCAGCGGCACTGCTCGGCCGAGGAGTAGCGCGACCCCGGCCGGCGCTCGTTGCGCACGCGGCTGAGCCGGTCGACGGTGGTGGTGAGACCGAAGCACCGCTCCTGGTACTGCTGCACCGGCTCGGGAAGGTGGCTGCGCTCGAGGTCCTCGTCGACCAGCGGGTAGTTGGCCACGAAGAGGCCGTGCTGGAGCGCGAGGTACATGCTGGTGGGGGTCTTGCCGCACCGCGAGGGCGCCAGCAGGATCACGTCGGCCTTGTCCAGCGCGCGCAGGCTCTGCCCGTCGTCGTGCTCGATGGTGAACTCCACCGCGGCCATCCGCTCGTTGTAGCGGTGCACGTCGCCCACCCCGTGCAGGCGCAGCGGCTGGCGCACGCCGCGCTGGCCCAGCAGCCCCTCGACCTGCTCGATGTGGACGCCGAAGAAGTCGATCACCGGGGCACGGGTGCGCAGCAGCTCCGCGCGCACCTCGTCGTTGGCCGCGGTCACGAAGGCCAGCGGGGCCTGGCCGTGGTCGAGCAGGGTGTCGAGGGCCGCCACCACCTCCTGCGCGTCGGCGACGGTGGAGATGAAGGGGATGACCGTGCGGTCGAAGGTGCGGTCGGGGAACTGCAGCAGCAGGGCGTTGCCCATCGTCTCCGCGCTGATGCCGGTGGAGTCGGAGAGGAAGAAGACCGGCACCACGTCGTCGGCCCCGGGACGCGCCTCCTCCGGGATCGGGTCGGTCTGCGACATGTGGGCCCTCCAGCGGCTCCCGCCCCGTGCGGCGCGGTGCTCGGGAGGCTACCGCGCACCGCGCCCGGACGCAGGTGACGTCCGCCACCACGGACGGTGCCGGCGCGGCCCCACCCGGCCTCGCGGGCCGCGGGCTCGACGTACCTGCTAGACCTTGGCCATGACCATGACCACCGCCCTGGGCGGCACCCCCTGCACGACCGTCGGCGACCTGCCCGCCGTCGGCGCCACCGCTCCCGAGGTCCGCCTCGTCGGCTCCGACCTGTCGGAGGTGACCCGCACCCCGGGCCTGCGCACGGTGCTCAACATCTTCCCCAGCGTCGACACCGGCGTGTGCGCGGCCAGCGTCCGCGAGTTCAACGCCCGGGCCGCCGACCTGGCCGACACCGAGGTCGTGTGCGTCTCGCAGGACCTGCCCTTCGCGCTCAAGCGCTTCTGCGGCGCCGAGGGCCTCGAGGCCGTGACCGTGGCCTCGGGCTTCCGCTCCACCTTCGGCGACGACTACGGCGTGCGGCTGGCCGACGGCGGCTTCGCCGGCCTGCTGGCCCGCTCAGTGGTCGTGCTCGACGCCGACGGCACGGTGCTGCACTCGCAGCTGGTGCCCGAGATCGGCCAGGAGCCCGACTACGACGCCGCGGTCGCCGCGCTGGGCTGAGCGCTCCCGCGGCCACGCTCGGCCGCGACCATGGCCGCCGCCCCGACCGCGGGCCCCAGCGCCAGCACCACGAGCGCCAGGCGCCACGACACCGCGTCGACCAGCGCCGGCACCAGCCACAGGGTGAGCGTGGTGGTGGCGTAGCCCAGCGCGAGCTGCACCGAGAGCGCGCCGCCCACGCTGCCGGGCGGGGCGCTCTCGGTGACCATGGCGGAGAACTGCGCGGAGTCGGCGATCACCCAGAAGCCCCAGAAGGCGCAGAGCGCCACGACCACCCCCAGCGGCGCGACCGGGTAGCTCGCGGCCAGCACCAGCGCGGCGCCACCGGAGCAGACCAGGCTCAGCAGCGCCGCGCGCGGGCGGCCCCACCGGTCGCCGAGCACGCCGCCGAGCAGGCAGCCCAGCGCGCCGACCCCGATGCAGGCGAAGGCCAGCACCCCGGCGTACGCCGCCGCGTCGGGGCGGGCGGCGACCTGCGGCAGCGCCAGCAGGAAGGCGCCGACGCCGGCCCACATGGCGTAGAGCTCCCACATGTGCCCGACGTAGCCCAGGTCGGCCAGCAGCACGTCGCGGCGCGACAGCGCCCGGAAGCCGGCGCCGAGACTGACCGGGCCGCGGGCCACCGCGTGCGGCCCCTCCCCCCGCACCGCGGCGAGCAGCAGGCCGCCCGCCACCGCCAGCACGCTGGTGACGCCCACGACGACCCGCCAGTCTGGCCCCGCGGCCTCGGCGCCGCCACCACCTCCGGCGAGGCCGCCCACCAGGTGGGGCAGGGCCGAGCCGAGGGTGAGCGCACCGATCATCAGCCCCAGCGCGACCCCCCGCCCGCGCAGGAACCACGCCGAGACCTCCTTGAGCGCCACGGGGTAGAAGAGCGCCAGGCAGACCCCGGTGAGCAGCCGCAGCGGCACGGCGAGCGCGAGGCCGTCGGCGAGGAGCAGCCCTGCGGTGCAGGCGGCCGCGCCGAGCGCCCCGGCGGCCATGAGGGCCCGCCCCGGCAGCGCGTCGGCCAGCCCCAGCACGGCCGAGCCGACCGCGCCGAGCACGAAACCGACCTGCACCGCGATGGTCAGCGCCGCGGCGCCCCCGCTGCTCAGCCCCCAGGCGACCTCGAGGCGCGGCACGACGGCGGTGGCGGAGAACCACACGCCCATCGTCAGCAGCGTGCTCGCCGCCACCACCGTCAGCGCCCACGCCGGCGAGCTGCGCGGCCCGGCGTCCGTGGTCGTGGCGGGGGGCACCCGGGTCAGTGGCCGCGCAGCGGCCGGGTGTCGTCGCCGGTGTCGTCGCCGGTGTCGTCGCCCGTGTCGTCGGCAGGACCCTGGCCGGGGCCGCGCTCGTGGGCGCGGGCGCGCAGCTCGTCGGCGTCGACCTCGCCGCGGCGCAGCGCGTCGTCGTGGCGGTCCATCTCGGCCCGCTCGGCGTCGCCCTGCTCGGCCAGCTCGGCGTCGGAGCCGCGGTGGGGCGCGGGGCCCTGGCCGGTGCGGGCCAGCAGCAGCTCGTCGAGGTAGCGCAGCACGACGGCCACCACGGCCACGACCGGCACGGAGAGGAAGGCGCCGGCGACGCCGAAGAGGGTCGAGCCGAGCACGATGGAGAGCAGCACGACGCCGGCGTGCAGGCGCAGGCTCTTGCCCTGCAGCCACGGCAGCAGCACGTTGCCCTCGAGCTGCTGCACGGCGAGCACGATGAGCAGCACGATCACGGCGGCGACCCAGCCGTTGGCCACCAGCGCGACCAGCACCGCGACGGCGCCGATGGTGATGGCGCCGACGATGGGCGCGAAGGCGGCCACGAAGGTGAGCACGGCCAGCGGCCCGGCCAGCGGCACGCCCACGATCACCAGGCCGAGGCCGATGAGCACGGCGTCGATGAGGCCGACCAGCGCCTGGGTGCGGATGAAGCTGCCCAGGGTCGACCAGGCGCGGCGCAGCACCTCGGAGAGGTGGGAGCCGACGCCGCCGCCGGAGACGTGGGTCAGCCACGGCAGGAAGCGGTGGCCGTCCTTGATGAAGAAGAAGGTGAGCACGAGGGTCAGCACGAGGTTGACCAGCGCGTTGGTGACCGCGCTGACCCCGACCAGCAGGCCCGAGGCGATCGAGCTGGCGCTCGACTGCAGCTGCGACTGGGCGGCGGCCACGGCGTCGTCGAGCTGGCCCTCGGTCACCGGCAGGCTGCTGCTCAGCAGCTGGTCGCGCAGCTTGAGCAGGCCCTTCGAGGCGCTGTCGGCGATGTCGGCGACCTGCGAGCCCACCGAGGGGGCGATGAAGGTGACCACGCCGGCCACCACCGCGAGGGCACCGATGATGACGAGGCCGGCGGCCAGGCCCCCCGGCACCGGCGTGCGCCGCTGCAGCCAGTGCGCCGCCGGGGCGAGCACGGTGGTGACGATCAGCGCGAGGATGATCGGCAGCAGGATGCTCCACAGGTACTGCACGGCCTCGCCCAGCACGTAGGCGCCGACCACGATCACCAGCCAGCGCAGCGTCCAGCGCGAGAGCCAGTGGACGCCGCGCCCGATCTCCTGCTCGCGGGTGGCCGCGCCCGGGTGGCGCGCGGCGGGGGTCTGCTCGGAGGAGGAGGTCACGATCGGCCATCCTGTCAGCGCTCGGGCCCCCGGGCCTACACCGCGTGGGGGGAGCGTCTAGACCGTGCGGGCGGGCCGCGCCGCGTGCTGCGGCCCCGCGTCGCCGCCCACCCGGCGCGGCCACCAGAAGCGGTCGCCCAGCAGCACGGCCAGCGCCGGCACGAGCACGGTGCGCACGACGAGGGTGTCGAGCAGCACGCCGACGCAGATGATCGTGCCGAGCTGCGCGAGCACCACCAGCGGCAGCACGCCGAGCACCGCGAAGACCGCGGCGAGCAGGATGCCCGCGCTGGTGATCACCCCGCCGGTGGCGGTCAGCGCCCGCAGCATGCCCTCGCGCGAGCCGTGGGCCGCGGCCTCCTCGCGGGCGCGGGTGACGAGGAAGATGTTGTAGTCCACGCCCAGGGCCACCAGGAAGAGGAAGGCCAGCAGCGGCACGCCGCTGTCGAGGGCGCTGAAGCCCAGCACCTGGGTGAACAGCCACCACGAGGCGCCGAGGCTGGCGGCGTAGGTCGCGACCACGGTGGCCACCAGCAGCAGCGGCGCGACCACCGAGCGCAGCAGGAGCAGCAGCGCGCCGAGCACGAGCAGCAGGATGATCGGCAGGATCAGCAGCCGGTCGCGGGCGGCGCCCTCCCCGGCGTCGAGGGCCTGGGCCTCGCTGCCGGTCACGTGGGTGTCGTCGAAGCCCTCGAGGTCCTCGCGCAGGGTCTCGATCGCGTCGGCGGCCTGCGTGCTGCCGGGGGCGGCGTCGAGCACGGCGTCGACCTGGGTGATGCCGGCGCCGCTGGCACCGATGCTGGCGCTGGCCACGCCGGCGCTGCCCTCGACGGCGGTCAGCACCTCCTCGCCGTCGGCGCGGGTCAGCACCTGGGTGGGGTCGGAGACACCCGCGGGGAAGGACTCCCCGAGCCGGGTCGAGGCCGCGATGGCCTCGGGCTCCTCCAGGAACTGCTCGGCCTGGTCGAGGCCGGTGTCGATGCGGAAGAGCCCGACGGCGAGCACCGCGAGGAGCACGAGGGTCCCGGCCACGAAGGCGGCGGGGCGGCGGGCCACCTGCACGCCGACCTTGTGCCACAGCGAGTCGCTCTCGGCCAGCGGGGCCTCGCCGACGCGGGGCACGCGCGGCCAGAAGACCCAGCGCCCGAAGCACACCAGCGCGGCCGGCAGCACCACGAGCGCGAAGGTTGCGGCGATCACCACGCCGATGGCGCAGGCCAGCCCGAGGCCCCGGGTGGTCGGCACGAGGGAGAGCAGCAGGGTCAGCAGGCCGAGCACCACCGTCACCGAGCTCGACAGCACGGCCTCCGCCGTACGCCGCAGCGCCGTGGCCATCGCCCGGTGCCGCGACTCCTCGTGGCGCAGCTCGTCGCGGTAGCGCGAGATCAGCAGCAGTGCGTAGTCGGTGCCGGCGCCGAAGACCAGCACCGAGAGGATGCCGACGGTCGACTCGTCCCAGGCCACGCCCAGACCGGCCATCCCCTGCGTCGAGGCCACCGCGGCCAGGCGGTCGGCGACGCCGACGACGGTCAGCGGCACCAGCCACAGCACGGGGCTGCGGTAGGTGAGGATCAGCAGGATCGCCACGACCGCGGCGGTGGCGCCGAGCAGGCGGAAGTCGGCGCCGTCGAAGACCGCGGCCAGGTCGGCCTGGATCGCGGCGGGCCCGGTGACCTGGGCCGTCACCCCGGCGGGCACGCCCTCGTCGAGCCGCTCGCGCAGCTCGGTCACGGCGTCGGCGGTGTCGGTGGCCGAGCCCGCCGCCACCGGCACGACCACGATCGCCGCGGTGCCGTCCTCGGCCACGGTGACCGGGCCGTCGGGGCCGGTGGCCACGCCGCCGACCTGCTCGCCCAGCCGGCCGAGCTCGCGCACGGTCGCGTCGTCGAAGGTGCCCTCGTCGGCGGTCAGCACGACGACGGCCGCGCTGGAGTCGTCCTCGGGCAGGGCGTCGCGCAGCTCGGTGCCCCGGGTGCTGTCGAGACCGGCCGGCACGCTGTCGGTGCTGCGGGCCTCGCGCTCGCCCTCGCCCACGAAGAGGATCGCGAGCACGGCGAGCAGGAGGGGCACGAGGGCCACCAGGGCGGCGGTGCGACGGCCGGTGACCACCCCGGTCACGCGGTCGCTCAGCGAGGACGACATGGCAGGCTCCTGGGGCTCGACGTAGGCTTGCGGGCGTTGGTTCGGAACCTTAGTCACTAAGTTGGTGAAACAAAATCTCCGAGGCCCCCACCCCGCCCGAGGGTCCCCTCTCGGCCCAGCTGCTGCGCGACGTCGTCGACCGCGCCGTGCGGGTGCGCCACGAGCTGGCCCGCCGCTCGCGGGTCAGCGACTCCGAGCTGTCGGCCCTCGAGCACCTCGTGCGCGAGCCGATGGGCCCGGCCGAGCTGGCCCGGCTCCTCGAGGTCAGCACCGCGGCGTCCACCGGCGTCGTCGACCGGCTCCAGACCAAGGGCCACGTGCAGCGCGAGCCCCACGCCGAGGACCGCCGGCGCACGGTCGTCACCCTCACCGACTCCGGGCGCGCCGAGATCCTGGGCCACCTGATGCCGATGTTCGAGGCGCTGCGGGCCCTCGACGCCGACCTCGACGACACCGAGCGCGCCGTCGTCGCCCGCTACCTGCGCGGCGCCGCCGCGGCCTTCGAGACCGTCACCGGCCCTCCTCCCGCGCCGCGCCCCACCACGTGACCACCGCCTGACCACCGGCCGAGCGTCACCCGGCCCCACCCGCGACCCCGGGCGCCTGTTGCCAGGCCGGTCGCCGGGCAGCAGGATGGCGGAGGTGCGCAGGACAAGACACCTCTCAGGCCCCCGACCCCTCCCCGCGGTGCTCGCCGCCGGCCTCGCCGCCGTGCTGGCCCTCGGACTCGCCTCCGCCCCCGGCGGCGCAGCCGCCGCCCCGAGCGCGGACCCCGCGACCACGACCCCGTCCGTGCGCGTCGCCGACACCCCCGCCTCCGACCGCGCCGTGCCGCGCGTGCGCTTCCGCGACTGCGGCCGCTTCCGCTGCGCCCGCGTGCCGGCTCCCCTCGACTACGACGCCCCCGACGGCGCCACGGTCAGCCTCGCCGTGCTCAAGGTCCCGGCCCGCAAGCCCTCGCGCCGCCTCGGCACCCTCTTCGTCAACCCCGGCGGCCCCGGCGGCTCGGCCACCGAGTTCGCCACCTACGCCGGGCAGTTCCTCGGCTCGACGGTCCGCAACCGCTTCGACATCGTCGGCATCGACCCGCGCGGCGTGGGCGGCACGGCCGACCTGCTCTGCGAGGGCCGGGGCCAGGTCGGGTACCCCCGCCAGGCCTACCCCCGCACGTCGCCCCAGATCGACCGCTGGCTGGCCTTCGACGCCCAGGAGCGGCGGCTGTGCGAGGGCCGCCGGATCCTCGACCACATGAGCACCGCCGACGTCGCCCGCGACATGGACCACGTGCGCCAGGCCCTGCGCGAGGACACCGTCAGCTACTTCGGTGCCTCCTACGGCAGCATGCTCGGCTCCACCTACGCCGCGCTCTTCCCCTCCTCGGTGCGCGCGCTCGTCGTCGACGGCGTCCTCGACCCCGTGGAGTGGACCACCGGGCGCGACGGCACCGGCACCACCGTGCCCGTCACCACCCGCCTCGGCAGCGGCGAGGGCTCCCGCGAGGCCCTCGTGGCGGGCCTCGCCGCGTGCGACGCGGCCGGGCGCCCCGCCTGCCCCGTGGCCGGCGACGCCCTCGGCGCCTGGGACACCGTGGCCGACCGGCTCCAGGACGACCGCGCCCTCGGCCGCGCGATCCGGCTGGGCTACGACGACTTCGTCGGCACCACCCTCGGCCTGCTCTACGCCGGCGACCTGTCCACCGTCGCGCGGATGACCGCCCAGGCCCGCCGCGCCATCCGCGCCCAGGACGCCCGCGGTCGCGGCGCCGGGACCGGCGCGGCCGTGGCCGACCTCGCCGCCGTACGCCGCGCCGCCGCGCGCACCGTCGAGGCCCTGCCCTTCCCCGGCCCCGACGAGACCGTGCTCGCCCGCGCCGGCTCGACGCCCTCCGCCGCCGGCACCTCGGCGCGGGCGCGGATCGCGATCAGCGGCGCCTTCCACGGCGTACTCTGCTCCGACAGCGTCAACCCGCCGTCCACCGACGTCTGGCCCACCGCCGCCGACACCGCCGACGCCGCCGCGCCGGACTTCGGACCGCTGTGGACCTGGTCCTCCTCGGCGTGCGTGGGCTGGCCCGGCTCGGGCGACGACGCCTACCGCGGCCCCTTCGCCACCGACGCCGCCGACCGGATGCTCATCGTCAACAACCGCTACGACCCCGCCACCCCGCTCACCGGCGCCCTGGCGCTGCAGGGGGAGACGGGCGCCCGCCTGGTCACCGCCCAGGCCTACGGCCACGTCGCCACGGGCACCAACCGCTGCGCCACCCGCGCGGTGTCGGACTTCCTGGTCTCCGGCGTCGCCCCGGCGGCCGACCGGACCTGCTCGGGGGTCGGTCCCTTCGGGTGAGCCTCCCGGCGAGGGGCACCCCCGGACGTCTGCACTCCCCCGCGTGAGAGGTCGCGGACGGGCCCGATCCGGCCCGTCCGCGACCGACGCACACGGGACCTCAACAGAACCTCGAAAAAAACCTGCATCTTTCGAGTTTCAACGAGTACGGGCCCGGGCATGAAGGTGTCAGGCACCCAGAACAAGCGCTCCCCGCCCCCGACCCGGTCACGCACCGGCCCTCGGGGGCGGGTCGCATTTACCGGCACCCGCCCGCCGCCCCGATCGCCGCCCCCTGCGTCGGCGAGGGGCCGGGAACAGCAGAAGGCCGGACCACCCTGGGGTGATCCGGCCTTCCGTCGTCGTGCTGTCCCGAGGAGCTGTCCTCGGGTCCACGTGCGCGAGGGGGGAGTTGAACCCCCACGTCCTTTCGGACACACGGACCTGAACCGTGCGCGTCTGCCTATTCCGCCACTCGCGCGTGAAGCGACTGCACGGTATCCCAGACGCGAGGCCATCCCCAAACCCGGGCCGACCCCCCGCTCGGGGTGACCAGCCGCACGGCCCCGTCCCGTTACGATCGTCGGCAACCCGGGCACACACCGGGTCGCTAGGCCTGCCGTGCGCGGGCCGCGCACCGACCAGTGCCGACACGATGGCCAGCACCAGGGCCGACACCAGGGAAGGAGGCGACACGGTGGGTGGGATCCAGAAGTTCGAGCAGCGGCTCGAGAGCATGATCTCCGGCGCGTTCGCCCGCGCCTTCCGCTCCGCGGTGCAGCCGGTGGAGATCGCGGCCGCCCTGCAGCGCGAGTGCGACAACAACGCGCAGATCCTCTCCCGCGAGCGCCGCCTCGTGCCCAACGCCTTCCACGTCGAGCTGTCGATCACCGACCTCGACCGCCTCGCGCCCTACGACACCGCGCTGGCCGACGACCTCACCGGCCAGCTCCAGGAGCACGCCGACGCTCAGGGCTACTCCTTCCCCGGCCCGATCAGCATCGAGTTCGAGGAGTCCGGCGACCTCACCACCGGTCGCTTCCGCATCCGCAGCCGCGCGCAGGCGCGCGTGACGGGCAACGCCACCCACACCCAGGTCAGCCGGGCCCGCGCGATCCTCGAGGTCAACGGCACCCGCCAGCCGCTGCACCCGCCCGGCGTGGTCGTGGGTCGCGGCAACGACGCCGACCTGCGCATCAACGACCCCGGCGTGAGCCGCCGCCACATCGAGTTCCGCGTCGCGGCCCGCACGATCGGCACCCGCGAGGGCGTCCACATCGAGGTCCACGACCTGGGCTCGACCAACGGCATGCTCGTCAACGGCCAGAAGATGAGCCGCTCGATCGCCGACGACGGCACCGAGGTGCGCATCGGCAACACCACGCTGACGGTCCGCATCGTCGAGGAGCGCATCGATGTCTGAGCTCACCCTGCTGCTGGTCCGCATCGCCTACCTGGCGATCCTGTGGATCTTCGTGCTCTCGGCCATCTCGGTCATCCGCTCCGACATGTTCGGCGCGCGCGTGCCCGAGGCCGCCCGCGGCCGGGGGCAGAAGGCGCCCAAGGAGAAGAAGGCCAAGGCGGCCAAGCCCCGGCGCGGCTCCCCCACCCACGTGCTGGTCGTGGAGGGCTCCAGCGCCGGCGAGCGCGCCGAGCTCGACCAGGCCCCCATCCTCATCGGCCGCGGCAACGACGCGGCGATCCGCCTCGAGGACGACTACGTCTCCACCCGCCACGCCCGGATCGCCGCCGCCGGCGACCAGTGGTTCGTGGAGGACCTCGGCTCCACCAACGGCACCTACATCGGCACGGTCCGCATCACGCAGCCGACCACGATCACCCTCGGCACCCAGGTGAGGATCGGCAAGACCATCCTGGAGCTGCGCAAGTGAGCTCCCCGACGCTGGTCCTCGACTACTCCGCCATCTCCGACGTCGGGCGGGTGCGCAAGGACAACCAGGACTCCGGGTACGCCGGCCCCTGGCTGCTCAGCGTCTGCGACGGCGTCGGCGGCGCGGCCCGCGGCGACATCGCCAGCGGCACCGCCGTGCAGCAGCTGCGCCGCCTCGACGAGCAGCCCCCCGGCGAGCTGGCCCCCGACGACCTGGTCGGCCAGGTCGCGGGCGCCCTGCACCGCGCGCACGACCGCATCGGCGAGCTGGTCGACGAGGACCCCGCCCTCAACGGCACCAGCACCACCGCCACCGTGCTGCTCTTCGACGGCCACCGCGTCGCCGTCGGCCACGTCGGCGACAGCCGGGCCTACCTCTACCGCGACGGCCGCATCAGCCAGCTCACCAGCGACCACACCTTCGTGCAGAGCCTCATCGACGAGGGCCGCATCACCGAGGCCGAGGCGCGGGTCCACCCCCACCGCAACCTCATCCTCAAGGCCCTCGACGGCATCCACGAGGCCGAGCCCGACCTCTTCCTCGTCGAGCTCGAGGCCGGTGACCGGCTCTTCCTGTGCAGCGACGGCGCCTGCGGCGTGCTCGACGACGCCCGGCTGGCCGACATCCTCTCCTCCGGCACCCCCGACTACGCCGCCGTCGAGCTGGTGCGCGCCAGCCTCGAGGCGGGCAGCTCCGACAACGTCACCTGCATCGTCGCCGACGTGCTCGACGAGACGGGCGCGGCCCAGCGCGCCGACGAGCTCGCCGCCCTCGAGCCGCTGCTGGTCGGTGCGGCCGCCGAGCTGCGCCGCCGGGTGCCGCGCGGCACCCGCAGCCCCAGCCTCTTCCGCGGCCACCGCTCCGGCGACACCGGTGAGCTCGAGCCCGTGCTCGCCGAGATCCCCGAGGGCCTGCCGCCCGACGCCCACGCGATCCCGTCGGACCCCATCGACCCCGAGGCCGCCCGCTACGCCCTGCGCCCGCCGGCCCGCTTCGCCTGGCTGCGCTGGGTGATGGTGGCCGCCGTCGTCGTCGGCCTGGTGTGGATCGCCGCGGCCGCGGCCTGGTCCTGGAGCCAGCAGCAGTACTTCGTCAGCGAGGAGGAGGGCGTCGTCTACATCTACCGCGGCGTCAACACCGAGCTGCCCGGTGCCTCGCTCTACGAGCCCTACGAGCGCACCAACGTCGACCTCGACCGGCTCACCGAGCTGCAGGCCGACAACGTCCGCCAGGGCATGAGCGCCGGCAGCCTCGACGGCGCCCGCCAGATCATCGAGAACCTGGTGGCCGCGATGGAGGACGAGACCGCCGACTCCGGCAGCGACTCGGGCACCGACTCGGGCACCGGTGACGCCGGCACCGAGCCGAGCGCCGACGCCTCGTCGAGCCCGGCCACCGCGGGAGCCCGCTGATGGCCGCCCGCACCGCGCTGCCCGCGCAGGGCGCCAACCCCATCATCGGCTTCGTCCACCGGCGCCGCCGCGGCGCCGAGCTCTTCCTGCTGGTGCTCGCCCTCGCGGTCGGCATCGGCGCCTACGCCGCGGTCGGCATCGGCGTGCAGGGGCGGGTGCCGGCCGACATCGTCGGCTACGGCGGCTGGCTGACCGCGCTGGTGGTGGCCGCCCACGTGGTCGTGCGCATCGTCGCGCCGTACGCCGACCCGGTGCTGCTGCCGGTCGTGGCCGCGCTCAACGGCCTCGGCCTGGCCTTCATCCACCGCGTCGACCTGGTCGACGGCACCGACCTGGCCCGCAACCAGCTGATCTGGATGACCCTCGGCGCGGTGCTCTTCATGGTCACCCTCGTCGTGCTGCGCGACCACCGGGTGCTGACCCGCTTCACCTACACCGCCGGGCTCAGCGCGATCGTGCTGCTCCTGCTGCCGATGATGCCGGTGCTCGGCACCGAGATCCGCGGCGCGCGGATCTGGATCTCGCTGGGCCCCTTCAGCTTCCAGCCCGGCGAGGTGGCCAAGGTCCTGCTGGTCATCGCCTTCGCGGGCTACCTCGTGCTCCACCGCGACGCGCTCGCGCTCGCGGGGCGCCGCGTGCTCTTCGTCGACCTGCCCCGCGGGCGCGACCTGGGCCCGATCCTCGGCATGTGGCTGGTCAGCCTGGGCATCCTCATCTTCCAGAAGGACCTGGGCTCGAGCCTGCTCTTCTTCGGCCTCTTCCTGGTGATGCTCTACGTCTCCACCGAGCGGCCCGGCTGGCTCGTGGTCGGCGGCGCCCTCTTCCTCGGCGGCGCCCTCACCGCCTGGCGGCTCTTCGGCCACGTGCAGACCCGCGTGTCGGTGTGGCTGGACCCCTTCGCCTACTACGGCGAGGGCACCAACGACACCGGCTTCCAGAACGTCGAGGGCCTCTTCGGCATGGCCTGGGGCGGCCTGCTGGGCCGCGGCTTCGGCGGCGGCGACCCGACCCGCATCCCCATCGTGGAGTCCGACTTCATCATCGCCGGCCTCGGCGAGGAGCTCGGCCTGACCGGCGTCATCGCCATCCTGCTGCTCTACGGCCTCATCGTGGAGCGCGCGCTGCGCGCCGCGATCATCTCCCGCGACGGCTTCGGCAAGCTGCTGGCCACGGGCCTGGGCAGCGTCTTCGCGCTGCAGGTCTTCGTCGTCATCGGCGGCGTCACCGGCCTGATCCCGCTCACCGGTCTCACCACGCCGTTCCTGTCGCAGGGCGGGTCCTCGCTGGTCGCCAACTGGGTGGTCATCGCCCTGCTGCTGCGCATCTCCGACCTCGCCCGGAGCCCGGTGCCCGACCTCACCGCCGACGCCGAGGACGACGCCGACGAGTCGACCCAGGTGATCAAGCTCTGACCACCCCGACCCGCCGACCGAGCGCCACCCCCGTCAGCGCCCCCGCCAGCACCCGCCCAGGAGAGGAGCACCACCGGTGAACAAGCCCATCCGCACGGTCTCGGTCGGCATCATGCTGCTGTTCCTCGCCCTGATGCTCAACGTGACCTACCTGCAGTACTGGCGCGCCGACAGCCTCGACAGCGACCCCGAGAACCGCCGCGCGGTCGACGCGACCTTCTCCCAGGAGCGGGGCGCGGTGCTCGTGGGTCGGCAGGCCGTCGCCGAGAGCGTGCCCTCCGACGACCGCTACGAGTTCCAGCGCACCTACGCCAAGCCGCTGCTCTACGCCCACGCCACGGGCTGGTTCAACTACTACAACGCCCAGTCCAGCGACTGCACGACCTGCCAGCAGTGGATCGAGCAGACCCAGAACGACATCCTCTCCGGCGACGACGACCGCCTCTTCGTGACCCGTCTGGTCGACCTGCTCAGCAACCAGGGCCAGAAGGGCGGCAACGTCCAGCTCACCCTCGACCCCGAGGCCCAGCAGGCCGCCTTCGACGGTCTGCGCCAGACCATCGGCCCCGACGGCCAGGGCTCGGTCGTCGCGCTCGACCCGCGCACCGGCAAGGTCCTCGCGATGGTCTCGCTGCCGTCCTTCGACCCCAACCGGCTGGCCTCCCACGACCTCAGCGAGGTCAACGCCGCCTACGAGCAGCTCGACGCCGACGAGGACGACCCGCTCAACAACCGCGCCATCCAGACCACGCTCCCGCCGGGGTCGACCTTCAAGATCGTCACGGCCGCCGCGGCGATCGAG
Source organism: Nocardioides sp. Leaf307 (assembly GCF_001423135.1). Taxonomy (NCBI): domain Bacteria; kingdom Bacillati; phylum Actinomycetota; class Actinomycetes; order Propionibacteriales; family Nocardioidaceae; genus Nocardioides; species Nocardioides sp. Leaf307. Next base: position 120,807 of record NZ_LMNY01000003.1, read on the forward strand.
AGCGGCCAGTACACCGCCGCCGACCAGGTGCCCGGCGGGGCGACGTACCAGCTGCCGCTGACCTCGGGCGAGACCGGGCTCATCGACAACGAGGGCCGCTCCTGCGGCACGAGCCTCATCCCCTTCGCCCAGGCGATGGAGCAGTCGTGCAACACCACCTTCGCGCGCCTGGCCGTCGAGGTCGGCGCCGACGCGATGCGCGACCAGGCCGAGGCGTTCGGCTTCAACGAGGAGTACTTCGACGACCTCCAGCCGCAGGCCGAGTCGGTGTTCCCCACCGACATGAACGAGCCGGAGACCGGCCAGAGCGGCATCGGCCAGTTCGAGGTGCGGGCCACCCCCCTGCAGATGGCCATGGTCGCGGCCGGCATCGCCAACGACGGGAAGGTCATGCGGCCCTACCTCGTCGACGAGGTGCAGTCGCCGGAGTTCGAGCGGATCGAGGCCACCGAGCCCGAGCTGCTCTCCGAGGCGGTCAGCGAGTCGACGGCCAACCAGGTCACCGAGCTCATGGTCTCCACCGTCGACAACGGCACGGCCTCGCCGGCCGCGATCGACGGCATCAGCGTGGCCGGCAAGACCGGCACGGCCCAGAGCGGCATCGACGACGTGCCGCCCTACGCCTGGTTCACGTCCTTCGCCCCGGCCGACGACCCCCAGGTCGCCGTGGCCATCGTCATCCAGAAGGCCCCCGGCATCGACCGCGGCGAGATCGCCGGCGGCCTGCTCGGCGGGCCCATCGCCAAGGCCGTCATGGAGGCCGTGATCCGATGACCACCTCGATGCCCGAGATCGGCGGCTCCGCCGACGACGCCGGCCGCTACCGCCTCGACGCCCGCATCGCCACCGGCGGCATGGGCGCGGTCTGGCGGGCCACCGACACGACGCTGGGTCGCACGGTGGCGGTCAAGCTGCTCAAGAGCGAGTACGCCGACGACCCGTCGTTCCGGTCGCGCTTCGAGACCGAGGCCCGACACGCGGCCTCGCTGCACCACCCCCACATCGCCGCGGTCTACGACTTCGGCGAGGCGCAGAGCGCCGACGGGTCCGGCGTGCCGCGGCCCTACCTCGTGATGGAGCTCGTCGAGGGCCAGCCGCTCTCGGCGCTGCTGCGCCCGGGCCAGCCGATGGACCCCGACGTCGCCCGCGACCTGGTGGCCCAGGCCGCCGACGGCCTGGCCGCGGCCCACGCCGCGGGCATCGTGCACCGCGACGTGAAGCCGGCCAACCTGCTGGTCACCGCCGACCGGCAGGTCAAGATCACCGACTTCGGCATCGCCCGCGCGGCCCAGTCGGTCGGGCTGACCCAGACCGGCCAGGTCATGGGCACCCCGCAGTACCTCTCCCCCGAGCAGGCCCGCGGCACCACCGCGACCGGCGTCTCCGACGTCTACAGCCTCGGCGTCGTGGCCTTCGAGTGCCTGGCCGGGCGTCGCCCCTTCCAGGGCGACACCCCGGTCACCACCGCCCTGGCCCACCTCAACCAGCCCGTGCCCGACCTGCCGGCCGCGGTGCCCGCCGACCTCGCCCGCGTCGTGCGCCGGGCCCTGGCCAAGGAGCCCGCCGAGCGGTACGCCGACGCCGCGGCCTTCGCCGCCGCGCTGCGCGACCCCTCCTCGCTGGGCCCCGACGCACCGTCGGCCGCCTCCACGCAGGTGCTCGCCCCCGGGGCGGTGCCCGCCGACCGCACCCAGGTCATGACCGGCGTCGGCGCCCCCGTGACGCCCGACCCCACCCCGACGCCCACGTCCACCCCGCCCCCGGCCGACGACGGGCGCCGCAGGGGCACCGCCGGCTGGGTGTGGGCCCTGGTGCTGCTCGCGCTGCTCGCCGTCGGCGCCCTGGTGCTGTGGCTGGCCCTCTCCGGCGGCGGTGACGACACCGAGGAGACCCCGCAGCAGCGGCCGAGCCCGACACGCACGCAGCAGAGCCCCAGCGAGTCGCCGAGCTCCAGCCCGACCGAGGAGGCCCCGGCCACCGTCGAGGTCGACCCCGACCAGTACGTCGGGCGTGACTACCGCGACGTCCAGGAGGCTCTGGAGGCCCTCGGCCTCAACGTCACCCTCAACGAGGTCGACAACCCGGGCGAGGAGGAGCAGGGCATCGTCGACTCGGTCAACCCCACCGGCACCCTCACCGAGGGCGACACCGTCACGGTGAGCTACTGGGGCGCCGCCCCCGAGCCCACCCCGACCCCCACCCCGACCCCCACCCCGACGCCCACCCCGACGCCCACTCCCACACCCACCCCGACCCCGACCGCCGCGTCGCCGGCCGAGGGACGGGCCCCTGCCGACCCCGCCACACCGCCCGCCCCCGACGCGACCCCCGGGGCCACCGACCCGGCCGCCACGACGACCAGCCCCTCGACCGCCACCGGGTCCGGCGGGACCACCACCTCCGGCCGCTCCGCCGACACCGCCGACACCGCCGACACCGCCCGCACCGAAGGGACCACGCCATGACGGGCTCGCAGCCGATCCTCATCGGCGGGCGCTACCAGATCGGTGAGCTGCTCGGTCGCGGCGGCATGGCCGAGGTCCGCAAGGGCACCGACACCCGTCTGGGGCGGGTGGTGGCCGTCAAGCGCCTGCGCACCGACCTGGCCAGCGACGCCACCTTCCAGGCCCGCTTCCGCCGCGAGGCGCAGTCGTCGGCCTCGCTCAACCACCCCTCGATCGTGGCCGTCTACGACACCGGCGAGGAGCCGGCCGCCGACGGCTCGGGGGTGCAGCAGCCCTACATCGTGATGGAGTTCGTGGCCGGCCGGACGCTGCGCGACATCCTGCGCGAGGGCCGCAAGATCCTGCCCGAGCGGGCCCTGGAGATCACCAGCGGCGTGCTCTCGGCCCTCGACTACAGCCACCGCGCGGGCATCATCCACCGCGACATCAAGCCCGGCAACGTCATGCTGACCCCGTCGGGCGACGTCAAGGTCATGGACTTCGGCATCGCCCGCGCCATCAGCGACGCCTCCTCCACGATGACCCAGACCGCCGCCGTCGTGGGCACCGCGCAGTACCTCTCCCCCGAGCAGGCCCGCGGCGAGACCGTCGACTCCCGCTCCGACGTCTACTCCGCCGGCTGCCTGCTCTACGAGCTCCTCGCCGGCCGTCCGCCCTTCGTCGGCGACAGCCCGGTCGCCGTGGCCTACCAGCACGTGCGCGAGCAGGCCCAGCCGCCCTCGGACCACGACACCTCGCTGCCGCCGGAGATCGACGCGATCGTGATGAAGGCGCTGGCCAAGCGGGTCGAGGACCGCTACCAGTCCGCGGCCGCGATGCGCAGCGACATCGAGCGCTACCTCGCCGGCCGCCCGGTGCAGGCCACGCCGCCGCCGCCGCTCCTGCCCGTCTCGCAGACCCCGCCGCCGCGCCCCATGCCCGTCGCCGCCCCGGCACCGACCCCCGACGCCACCGGCGAGGAGGAGTCCTCCTCCTCGCGCGGCGGTCTGGTCGTGCCCCTCGTGCTGCTGCTCATCGGGCTGATCGTGGCCGGCGTGCTGCTGTGGCCGCGGCTCTTCCCCACCGCGCCCGAGCAGACCCAGGTGCCCGACGTCGTGCGCACCAACATCGACCGCGCCCGCGCCGCCATCGGCGAGGCCGGGCTGACCCTCGGCGACATCAACTACGTCGCCAACGAGAACGTCGCCGCCGACCGCGTCATCTCCCAGGACCCCTCCGGCGACAGCTTCGTCGACCCCGGGAGCACCATCGACCTCACCGTCTCCACCGGCACCCCCGAGGTGCCGGTGCCGAGCGTGGTCGGCCTCCAGCAGCGCGCCGCCGTGGCGGCGCTGGAGGACGTCGACCTCGTGGCCCGGGTCACCGAGACCCAGTCCGACCTGCCCGCGGGCCAGGTCGTCTCCACCGCCCCCGAGGCCGGCCAGCAGGTCGAGTCGGGCTCCACGGTGACCCTCACCGTCTCCGACGGCCCCGAGACCGTGCCCTCGGTCGAGGGTCTCACCGAGGCCGAGGCGCGCCGCCAGATCATCGCGGCCGGCTTCAACCCCGTGGTCCGCGAGGAGGACGGCGAGACCGACGCCGAGACCGGCACCGTGGTCGACCAGGTGCCCGAGGCCGGCGAGGAGCTGGCCCAGGGCAACGACGTCTACATCTTCGTCACCACCTTCGAGGAGCCCACGGAGGAGCCCTCGGAGTCACCGTCGGAGTCGCCCAGCGAGGACCCGTCGGGCTCGCCGTCGCCGAGCCCCGGCGACACGACCTCGCCCGGGCGCGGCGGTGGCCGCGCCCTGCTCCCGGCCACGCCCTCCCGGCGTACGGCGGGGCGGCGCGCGCGGCGCGGGCCGGCTCAGCCCTCGAGCGGCTCGGCGTAGCTGAGGTCGAGCAACCCGTCGAAGGCGGGCGCAACGACGTCGGACTCGGCGGCGAAGTCCCAGCCGATCTGCACGTCGGGCAGCTCGCTCTGGGCGCGGTAGCGCGCGAGGTAGTCGTCGCCCTCGATGGAGGCGGCCAGCGCGGAGGGGTCGCCGACGGCCTCGATGACGTAGGGCTGGGGGTAGGGCACGTTCTGCAGCAGCACGGAATTGCCCTCGCACTTGATGCCGGTGGTCGACACGACCCGCTGGCCCGCGACGGTCACCGCCGTCGCCCCGCCGCGCCACATGGCGTTGACGACGGCCTGGATGTCCTGCTGGTGCACCACGAGCAGCTCCAGCGGCTGCTCGGTGACCTGGGCGACCTCGAGCGGGGCGTCAGCCAGCGTGACCGAGACACCGGCGCCCTCGCGCGGCTCGAGACCCGCGGGGTCGCGCAGGGTCTCGATGCGCTCCTGCACCCGCCGGGTGTCGGCGTCGCCGACCTGGGCGCCGAGCGTGGCGACCTCGCCGGTGAGGTCCTGCACCCGCTGGCGCAGCTCGTCGTACCGGTCGGCCTCCGCGCCCACGAGCGACGACAGGTCGGTGTAGCGGCCCGGTCGCAGGTCGGTGCCCTCGCTGGACTGGGCGCTGATGACGAAGAGCGACCCGCTGAGCAGCACCACCAGGGGGGTGCCGACCCGCCACGCCAGCGGACGCCCGGCGCCCGGCCGGCGGCGCGCACGCAGCGACGCCGCGACGCGGTGCCACCCGGCCACGGCCCGCGAGCCGTCCTGCGGCTCTCGGTGACCCGACGGCCCCGACGGCTCCGACGGGTCCGGCGGCTGCGGCGGCGCGGCGTGGGAAGTCGGGGTCATGCCGACTAAGGTAACCCGCGACAAGCGACGGGACCCCGTCCCCGCCCACCCCGAACCCCGAGGCGTCCGCGCCCTCGACGAGGAGCACCACCGTGAAGTTGAAGGACAAGGACCCCTTCGCCGAACCCCGCCAGGGCCCGGCGGTCGGCCCCCGCTTCGTCGTCGCGCTCCTGCTCGTCGCGGCCGGCATCGCCTGGATCGCCTACTACTACCTCGGGGTCCGCGCCGACCCGTCCGTGCTGGACGCCGAGGCCTCGGGCCCGGCCTTCATGGGCGACATCGAGCGGTGGAACTACGTCATCGGCTTCGGCCTGGTCCTCCTCGGACTCGTGGTCTCGGCCCACCCCTCGACCCCGCTGGGTCGTGGGCGCGGCGTCGTCGTCGGCATGCTGGGCTGCTTCGTGGTCGGCCTGATCTGGATCTGCACGTTCTACGTCTTCAGCAACGACCTCACCGACGTGCCGGTCTTCAACGACCTCAACCAGTCCAACCTCATCGTCGGCATCGCCTTCATGGCCGTCGGCTTCGTCTTCGCCACCCGCTGGGAGTGAGTCCCCCGGGGCCCTCGCCGGCCCCCGGACCCGTCCCCGCCGCAGCACCCGCACCGCCCGTCGTCCCCCCGGACGGCGGGCGGTTCTGCACATCTGGGGACAAACCTGTGGAGAACTACACGTGTGTAGTTCTCCACATGTGATTCCACAGCTGTGGACAACCCGCCCCCGCGCCGGTGGTTTCGAGACGCTCGTCACTAGCGCTCCTCGCTCCTCAACCACCACGGTGGTTGAGGAGCGAGCGCCAGCGAGCGTCTCGAAACCACCCGCACCCCGGTGGTTGAGGAGAGAGCGCCAGCGAGCGTCTCGAAACCACCCGCACCAACGGGTGGCCGGAGAGGGCCAGGCTCGGCTCAGACGGTGAGCAGCCGCAGCACGACGGCGGCGGCGAGCACGGCGACGACGCCGGCGAGCCCGGCGGCCTGGACGACGGAGCGTCGGGGTCCGCGGGGCGAGTAGACGAGCACGGCGGCGACGGCGGCGCCGCCGAGGAAGCCGCCGAGGTGGCCCTGCCAAGAGATGTAGGGCACGGTGAAGGTGATCAGCGCGTTGAGGCCGACCCACAGCAGGATCTGCTGGACGTTGCCGCCGACCTTGTAGGCGATGACGAGCGTGGCGCCGAGCAGCCCGAAGATCGCGCCGGAGGCGCCGAGGGTGAGCGTGTTCTCGTCGGCCGCCCAGAGCACCAGCGTGGATCCGGCGAGCAGCGACACGACGTAGAGCGCGAGGAAGCGGGTGCGGCCCAGCGCCACCTCGAGCTGCGGGCCGAGGGCGTAGAGCGCCAGCATGTTGAGCCCGATGTGGAGGATCGAGGCGTGCAGGAAGCCGTTGCTGAGCAGCTGCCACAGCGCCCCGTCGGCCACGCCGGGGGCGAAGTAGGCGCTGCTGGGCCCGGCGCCCTCGCACACCGCCTGCGTGACCCCGGGGAAGTAGCGGCCGTCGGGCAGCTCGCAGCGCCCGAGGGTGTGCTGGCCGAGGTAGGCGACCAGCTTGCCGGCCGTGCCGCCCGACGCGAGAGCCATCAGGAAGACGACCACGTTGACACCGATGAGCACCATCGACGTCGTCGACGCCTTGGTCGGGCGCAGCCCGCCGTACGCCGTGCGCCCGCTCCTGGTGCTCTTCGCCCCCTCCGCCACGCACGACGGGCACTGGAACCCGACCGCGGCATCACGCATGCAGTCGGGGCAGATGGGCCGGCCGCACCGCTGGCACCGGATGTAGGTCTCCCGGTCGGGGTGCCGGTAGCAGGTGGGCACCCCGGTCTGGGAGGTCGGGTCAGCGGTCACGGCTCGGCCTGGTCGTGTGGTCGGAGCGGGGGCGAGGGGTCAGGAGCGGGCGTCGGGGAGGGCTCAGCCCTCGCGGATCTCCACCGACTCGAAGACGACGGGCTCCACGGGACGGTCGCCCGGGCCGGTCTTCGTGGCGGCGATCTTGTCGACGACGTCGCGGGAGGCCTGGTCGGCCACCTCGCCGAAGATCGTGTGCTTGAAGTTCAGCCACGGGGTCGCGCCCACGGTGACGAAGAACTGCGAGCCGTTGGTGCCCGGGCCGGCGTTGGCCATCGCGAGCAGGTAGGGCTTGTCGAAGGTGAGCTCGGGGTGCGGCTCGTCCTTGAACGTGTAGCCCGGACCGCCGGTGCCGGTGCCGAGGGGGCACCCGCCCTGGATCATGAAGCCGGCGATGACGCGGTGGAAGCCGAGACCGTCGTAGAACGGACCGGTCTTGCCGTTGCCGGCGTCGTACTTCTTCTCGCCGGTCGCGAGACCGGTGAAGTTGGCCACCGTCTCCGGGGCGTGGTCGGGGAAGAGGTCGAGGACGATGTCGCCCTGGTTGGTCTTGAGGACCGCCTGCGGCTGCGCCATGACTGCCTTTCGCGCTGATTGGGTACTTCGGGGTGTGCGCTACGTGCCCACCCGTGCGGGACGATCCTCGCACGAGCCGCAAGAGCAGGCCCGTCCCGGCCGGGCTCGCCCCGCCGGTGCGGGCGTGGTCTGATGGCTGAGCACCCGACGAGAGGAAGTGGCGCGATGCGTCTGCGCAAGAAGAAGACCCTGATCGAGCAGGCGGGTGACTACGTCGAGTCCGTGCGGCCCCAGATCGAGGCCGCCGTCTCCACCGCCCGCGACGAGGCCGTGCACCTGCTCGGCGAGGCCCGCGACAAGGCCGCCCCCTACGTCTCCGACGCGCGCGACAAGGCGGCCCCCTACGTCGCCGACGCCCGCGACAAGGCCGCCGAGCGCGCCGCCGAGGCCCGCAGCAAGGCCGCCGACCTGAGCGCGGAAGCCCGCAGCAAGGCCGCCGAGCGTGCCGCCGACGCCCGCAGCAAGGCCGCCGACCTGAGCGCGGAGGCCCGGAGCAGGGCCGCCGACACCGCCTCCTCCGTCTCCAGCGACGCCAAGACCAAGGCCGCGGCGCTCGGCGCCACCGGCACGGCGCTGGCCAGCAGCAAGGCCTCCGACCTGCAGGACCTCGCGCAGGCCAAGATCGCCCAGGTCAAGGGCGAGCCCGCCCCCTCCAAGGGCAGCAAGCTGAAGAAGCTGCTCCTGGTCGTCGTGCTCGCCGCCGTCGGCGGCGTCGTGGCCAAGAAGCTCCAGGGCGGCAAGCAGGCCGACAACTGGCAGTCCTCCTACGTGCCGAGCCCCGCTCCCGCGGCCCCGGCGACCCCGGCCTCCCCCGCCGCGCCGCTGGCCGGTGTCAGCGAGGACGACGCCGACGACGCCGCCGGCTCCTCGCCCGACGAGGCCATCGCCGACCGCGCCGAGGCCGCCCACCCCATCACCACCCCCGACGAGCCGGCCGAGGTCGTCGACCTCGACGGCGACAAGAAGTAGCACCCGGGGCCGCCACCGCGGCACGCACGACCCCCGCGAGACCACGGCACCGCCACGAGGGCGCCGGACCACCACGGTCCGGCGCCCTCGTCGCGTCCGGGCCCGGCCCCGGTCAGCGGCCGGCGTCAGCGGCGACGGGCCGGCAGGTCCTCGGGGCGGTGCTCCTCGACCCAGGCGTCGATGCGCTCCCACCAGTCGTAGAGCCAGGCGATCTGCTCGTCGCGGTCGGTGGGGATCTCGGCGCGCGGCACCTGCCACCACCGCATCGTGATCCGCTTGTCCATCGGCAGCTCGCGCCACAGGTCGCGCACGCCGAGCACGTGGTCGAGGCCGGTGTGGGCCACCATCACCACGTCGGCCTCGGGCGCGGCCTCGAGGGCGGCCAGCAGTCCACCCGGCTTCGGTGCGAGCACGTGGAGCATCGCCTCGGCGCGCCCCGCCATGGCGTGCAGGCCGAGGCGGTGCAGCCGGGCGATGGCGCGCTCGCGCCGCTCGGGGGAGAAGTTCCCGCCCTCGGGGAAGATCACGAAAGCGTCGTCGCGGTCGAGGCCGGTGGCCAGCGAGGCGATCTGCGACTCCAGGTCCTCCCCGTCGCCGGGGCTGGGGGAGATGAAGCGCGCCGGCAGCCGGGTGAGCAGGCAGCCGATGACGGGGTCCCACGCGAGGGTGTCCTTGAGCACCACCCGCGGCTCCCTGTCGTACCAGTCCATGAGGGCGTGCACGAGGGTGAAGGAGTCACCCGGCCCGGCGTGGCGGCAGCACACGAGCAGCGGGTGGCCGGGGTGGGCGTCGGGCGCCGGCCCGACCGTGGTGATCGACAGGTGCAGCACACGGCGCGCCTCGGAGAACAGCACCCACATCACGCCCTGCACGAGGTCGTAGTGGATCCCCTCGAAGTACGGCGTGCGCAGGCGCCGCCCGAAGCCCGACGAGAGCCACAGCCCCAGCAGCACCGCGAGCAGCACCGTCTCCATGGTCAGGTAGACCACCGCGAGCCAGGCCAGGCGCAGCGCGCGCCAGCGCCCCGGCACCCACGGCGAGACCGCGGCGGCGCCGAGCAGCCACAGCGGCAGGGCCAGCCAGAGCACCGCTGTCAGGCCCACGACGAGCGGGGCCACCAGCCCCAGGCGCAGCACTCGGGCCGCCCCGGCGGGCAGGCGGCGGCGACCGGGCGCGCTCACTGCAGGTGCTCGCGCAGGTAGTCGCGGGAGGCCTCGTAGGTCAGCTGCACCCGGGTCTCCACGTCGCGGAAGTCGCTGCCGGCCCGCAGCCCGTCGTCGCGGCTGCTGGTGCCGCGGGCCGGGAGCACGTGGGCCTCCACGCCGGCGGGCAGCTCGGCCAGCTCGCGGGTGAAGCGGTGGCGCCGGGCCACCTCGAAGGACACCCGGGCCACCTCCCAGGGCCGCCGCGGCGGGCGCAGCGGGCGGTCGAAGCGACCGACCTGCAGCACGAAGACCCGCGTCGCGCCGAGCTGGTGGGCGCGCGCCAGCGGCACGGAGTTGACGATGCCGCCGTCGAGGAAGTGCTCCCCGCCCACGCGCGCGGGCGGGAGCAGGCCCGGCACCGCGGCGCTGGCCATCACCGCGTCGACCACCGGCCCGGAGTCGAACCAGTGCTCCGCCGCGCGCTCGATGCTGGCCGCGCACACCTGGAGCGGCACGGCGAGCTCGGCGAAGGTGACCTCGCCCAGCTCCGCGCGCAGCCGCCGCTCCAGCGGACCGGCCGACCACAGGTGGGTGCCGCTGGCCACCGCCCGCCGCACGCTGCGCAGCGGGCGGTCGCCGAACACCGCCTCCTCGCGGGCACGCCGTACGCCGCTCGCCGCGCCGGCCGCGGCCTGCCACAGCCCGGTGAGGTGCTCGACGACGTCGAGGGTGGGCTCGCGGGCCACCAGGGCGCCGTTGAGGGCGCCGACGCTGGTGCCGAGCACGAGGTCGGGGCGCACGCCGTGCTCGAGCAGGGCCCGGAGCATGCCGACCTCGACGGCGCCCAGGGCACCGCCCCCGCCGAGGACGAAGGCGGTGGTGATGCTCAGGCCACCGGGTCGGGCGCGGTGAGCGCGCGGGTCGCGCGGGTGGCGCGGCGCTCGGCCCAGAAGCTCAGCAGCGGCACGGTGCCGCACAGCAGCGTGACCACGGTGAAGCCGGGCTCCCAGCGCGCCTTGCGGGCCAGCAGGAAGGCGGTGACGAGGAAGATCATGTAGAGCCAGCCGTGGGCGACGCCGAGGTACTCGGTGATGTCCTCGCCCACCTGCTGCACGCCCGAGCCCGGGGTGACCAGCTCGGGGGTGCCGGGGATGAAGCCCCACATCGAGCTGCCGTCGAAGTTGGCCAGGGGCACGCCGACCAGGATGAGCACGACGAGCAGCACGCCCACGACGCTGGCCATGATCCGGTAGCGCAGCAGCGTGCCGCGCACCTCCGACTCGGTCAGCGTGGTCGTGCGGCGGGACGAGGCGGGTGCGGTGCTCACGGCTTCGACGGTACCGGGTCGGCCACCGGCCGCGTGCCCGCTCCCGGGGCGGAGGCGTCGTCGGTGTCGGCCACCTCACCACCCCCGGCGCGGGCGGGCTCGCCGGGGCCCGGGGCGGGGTTTCCCCCGGGGTCGTCTCCGGTGTCGCCTCCAGGGCCGTCGCCCTGCCCGTCTTCGTCGAGGGGCTCGGCCTCGTCCTCGGGCTCGGCGGTCACCTCGCGCACGTAGCGCCACCACACGAAGGCCGCGAAGGCCGCGAAGATCCACCACTCCAGGGCGTAGAGGAAGTTGCGCAGCCCGGTGAACCGGTCGGCGGCCGGCAGCTGCTCCAGGGTCGCGGCGGAGAGGCCCTCGGTGCCGTCGTTGACGGCGGTGCCGCCGGTGGGCCAGTCGCCGGGGGCCACGTCGGTGGCGACGACGCCGTAGGCGCCGTAGAGGTCCTGGTCGACGCGCTGGATCAGGTCGGCCGTGCGCACCTGCGGGATGACGTCGTCGCTGCGGTCGGTGTCGGCCTCGCCCGTGCCCTCCGCGGGCTGCAGCCAGGCGACCATCTCGGCCGCACCCTCGGGCGGCGCGGGCGCCTCGGCCGGGTCGGCGGTCCAGCCCCGCACGATCGGCAGGGCAGGGGCGTCGCCCGCGCCGGGGTCGTCGGCCGCGTCGACCGGCCCGATCGCCAGGGGCGTCACGACCCAGTAGCCGTCCTGCCCGTCGAGCTCGCGACCCGAGACGTAGACGGTGCCGTCGGGCACCCAGACCCCGCTCACCACGACCGGCTGCCCGACCTTGTCACCGGGGAACCGGTCGTCAGCGCCGATCACGTCGGCCAACGGCTCGGGGTCGAGCCGGGTCAGGTCGGAGGCCTCGGCGGCGCGCTGGGCCTGCCACGAGTCGAGCTGCCACATGCCCAGCCCCGACGCCGCCACGATCGCGGCGACCCCCAGGGCGTGCACGCCCCACAGGCGCGGGGCGAGCGGCGACGACACGCCCCCAGTCTACGAAGCACCCCACGCCGCAGCGCCCCGACGAGGCCGTGCACCCCGCTCCTCGTGAGCCACGACTCAGCCGCGGTGGTCGAGGAGGGAGCCCCACACCCACACGGTGGTTGAGGAGGGAGCGCCAGCGACCGTCTCGAAACCACCCCACCCTCACGGTGTTGGGGATGGAGCGCGACCCACCGGCGCTCCCATGGATCGTCGCGTCGTGACCCGTCGGTGCCCGAGTAGTCGGTGGAGGTCTCGAGCACCCGGCCCCGGACGGCCGGTCACCGCGAGCGCCGCCGACCGGCCACGCGGGGCTGCCTCGCGTCCCCGGCCGGGTCGCCCGAGAAGTGGCGGCAGACGCCCGGTCGACGGCCGCCGCAGGTGTCGTCTCCCGCCACTTCCCGCACGAACGGCCCCCGCGAGCGCCGCCAGCACCGGCCACGCGGGGCTGCCTCGCGTCCCCGGCCGGCCCGCCCGGGAGGTGGCGGCAAACGCCCCGTCGACGGCCGCCGCAGGCGTCGTCTCCCGCCACTCACCGCACGATCGGCCACCACGAGCGCCGCCGGCACCGGCCCCGCCACGCGGGGCTTCCTCGCGTCCCGGCCGGACCGCGCGAGAAGTGGCGGCATACGACCGGTCAACGCCCGCCACAGGTGTCGTCTCCCGCCACTCACCGCACGATCGGCCACCGGGCCGCTCAGTCGCAGGAGGCGACCGGCACGTCACCCGAGGCGACCAGGTCCGCCGCCGCGGGCGGGTCGCTGAGCCGGAAGCCGATGCGCCCCGTCGAGGGGTCGGCCACCCCGTCGGTGAAGCTGCGCGCGAAGCTCGTCGAGGCCTCGGCCACCTCCAGCCGGTCGAAGAGGTCGGCCCGGTCGGGGCCCAGCGTGGCCGTGGCCAGCCCGCCCTGGAAGGACATGGCCCACACCTGGAGGTCGTCCAGCCCCGACACGTCCGCCCCGTCGGGGTCGAGGCAGCCCCGGGCGAGGTAGGTCGAGATCGCCGGCGCCCCGACCAGCGCGACGACCGCCGGGTCGTCGGCGTACGAGCCGCCGGAGGCGTCGAGCCCCTGCACGATGACGCTGTCCTCGGCCACCACGCTCGCCCCGGCCAGCGGGCCCACGCCCGCCTCCACCGCGCGGGTCAGCGCCTCGGGGTCGACGACCCGGTCGATGCCGAGCACGAAGCCGGTCTCGGTGCCGTCCTCGGCGAAGACGTGGGCCTCCCAGGTGACGTCGGCCTGCCCGAAGCCGAATCGCTGCACGAGCTGCTCGTCCACCGGCAGCAGGGTGCCGTCGGTGAGCGCCGCGGTCTCGGCCGTCGTACGCCGCTCGAAGGCCGCCCGGTCGGCCGCGGGGTCCTGCGAGGTCGGGTCCTCGACACCCAGCTGCACCGCCACCCGGGCGAAGTCGGTGACCTCGAGGCGTGCCGCGTCGGCCGGCACGTAGGGCAGCGCCAGCACCGCGGGCTCCGGCACGCCGCCGGCGACCACTGTCTCCACCGCGGCGGGCGGCGGCTGGTCGGCGTCGGGCGGCGGGATCTCCTCGGCGCACCCGCCGAGCAGCAGGGTGGCCGCGCAGACGGCGAGAGTCAGGCGGGGAAGCACGCGCGGCAGTCTGCCACCCGGCCACCGTGGGCGGGCCGAGTCCGCCGAAGTCCGCCCAGCGCGTCGCTGCCCGTGGCCACCCCTCCGACGGCAGCGTCAACCGGGTGTTTCCCGTGGAACATCGACGCGCCGATCCACCTCCTCCGACCGTTCCCGAGACGTAGAAGCACGCCGGGTCTCGTCGCGGTCGCCCCCGCGGGGCGGACGAAGCTGCCACAATCCAGCGGTGGACCCCGACCAGCGGCTACGAGAACTGGCGGTTCGGCACGCCGCCTTCGCCTGGCTCGACCGGCAGCGAGCCGCGGGCAAGGAGGTCTTCAGTCAGAACGACACCAGTGAGCTGTCCCTGGCTGGAGAGACCGTGCGCCTGATGCCGACTCAGCAGGGGATCTGGAAACCCGGTCACCTCGCGGCCGCGCTGTCCATCCGCACGGTCTACCGACCCGAAGGAACTGACCGGCCGTACGACGACGCCGTAGGGGCCGACGGTTTCTACCGGTACAAGATGCGCGGCGACGATCCCGGTCACTACCAGAACCGGGCGCTACGCGAGGCGATGACCGCGCGCCTCCCCCTCATCTGGTGGCTCGGCGTGCAAGGAGGCGGTTACAGCGCGCTGTATCCGGTTCACCTGGTCGACGAGGAACCCGTCGCTCTGCAGTTCGTGGTCGACATCGATGCCGTGCCGCAGACGGACATCGTCTGGCCCGCCGCCGACCTCGAGCTCGACCCGGCCTATCGCCAACAGCTGACGCGCATCCGGCTCCATCAACGCCCGTTCCGCGCGGCGGTGCTCCGGGCCTACCGCACGTCCTGCGCGATCTGCTCCTTCCGGCACGGTGACTTGCTCGACGCAGCGCACATCCATGAGGACAGTGCCGGTGGCCGTCCGGTGATCACCAACGGCCTCACGCTGTGCAAGATGCACCACGCGGCCTACGACAGAAAGATCTTGGGCATCACCCCCAGCCACGAGGTCAGGGTCAACGCCGCCGTTCTGGAGGAAGTGGACGGGCCGATGCTCCGTCATGGGATCCAGGAGTTCCACGGCAAACGCCTCATGGTGCTTCCCGAGCGACGCAGCCAGCACCCCGACTCGGAGTTGCTCGAGGCTCGCTATCAGGCATTCCTCGACGCCAGCTGACCTACAGCAGCTGACCCGGTCTTGATCGGTGGAGCCTAGGGGACTCGAACCCCTAACCCCCTGCTTGCAAAGCAGGTGCGCTACCAATTGCGCCAAGGCCCCGTACGGCGCGAGCCGCGGGTGTGGCCGCGGGGGCCACCGGGTGGATCAGTCGGTGGGAGGCCGAGGCCTCAGGAGCGGGCGACCGGGTCGGTGGCCTCGGCCCACAGGGCCTGCTCCGAGCGGCTCTCGTCGAGCTTGCGCTTGGTGAGGACGGCTCCGGCGGCGGCGAGGGCCAGCAGGACGATCTTCTTCACGGTGTGCCTCCGCAGTGGTGGGGCGATCGGTGACTCCGGCTGTGCCTCGTGGAGCGGGAGGCGGTGGTCGTGCTGGTGGGCCTAACAGGACTTGAACCTGTGACCTCTTCCTTATCAGGGAAGCGCTCTAACCGTCTGAGCTATAGGCCCTCTTCCCGACCTGGATCGGGGTGGACGCCGGGCGACCGAGGCGTGACGTTACCCCACCGCGCCGGGCCGGGACAAAACGGGCCGCGGCCGGTGGTCCGGCCGCGGCGCCGCGAGGTGTCAGTTGTCCTCGGAGAGGGTGACCTCGATGCCGCCGAGCAGCGCGGCGGCCATGTTGTAGAGGAACGCGCCGAGGGTGGCGACGGCGGTGATCAGCACGACGTCGATGGCGGCCACCAGCATCGTGAAGCCCAGGACGCGGGAGGTGCCGACGTAGTTCTCGACGTCGAAGTCGCCGGCCTCCTGGCCGCCGATCATGTTGCGCACGGTCTCGTTGATGGAGTCCCACACGCCAGCGGCGCCGAGCACCGACCAGACCATGAGCACCGAGACGACGGTGACGACGGCGAAGGCGATGGCCAGCAGGAACGACGTCTTCATCACCGACCAGGGGTCGATGCGGGTCAGCCGCAGGCGCGCCCGCCGCGGGCCCCGGGAAGGAGCGCCGCCGGCCGCCGGGGTGACGGTAGTGCCCGTCGCCTTGGCCTTCTTCTCCTGCGTCATCGAGGAGAAGGCCGACTGCACCCGGTCGGTCAGCGCCGGCCGCGTGGCGGTGGCGTCGGGGTCGTCGGCGGCCCTCGCGCCGGAGGCGCTGCCCCCGGGCTGGGGATCGGTGCGGGTGGCGCCCCGCTCGGCGGGTCGGTCGGTCATCAGTCCTCGCCCTCTCCGTCATCGGTCACGGAGGTGGTCTCGTCGGCGGCGCCGTCGACAGCGGCGTCGGCGACATCATCAGCGGTGGCGCTCACGTCCTGCGACGCGTCACCGCCTTCGATTGTTGCATCCGCGTCTGCATCGGCCGACTCCTCGACCTGCTCCTCCACCTTGGCCTCGACCGAGCGGGCCACCACGGCGACCGCGTCACCGGCCTTCGGGCCGACGAACTTCACGCCCATCGTGG
This sequence comes from Nocardioides sp. Leaf307, assembly GCF_001423135.1. Lineage (NCBI taxonomy): Bacteria > Bacillati > Actinomycetota > Actinomycetes > Propionibacteriales > Nocardioidaceae > Nocardioides > Nocardioides sp. Leaf307. The sequence goes on from NZ_LMNY01000003.1 coordinate 136,988, forward strand.
AGCGGCCCGTGGGGCGGAACTCCTCGTTGACAGGGCTGCGCACGACCTGGCCGCTCTGGGTGATGGCCATGATCTCGTCGCCGTCCTCGACGATGAACGCACCGACCAGGCCGCCGCGGTCCTCGTTGGCCAGCGACATCGCCTTGATGCCGATGCCGCCGCGCGACTGCAGGCGGTACTCCGAGATCCGGGTGCGCTTGGCGAAGCCCCCGTCGGTGATGGTGAAGACGTACTGCGGCTTGACCTCCTCCACCTGCTCCGGGGAGGCCTCCACGTCGGGGGCGTCCAGATCGGTCTCGGTGTCGAGGCCCGCGGCCATCTCCGCGGCCACCTGCGCCGCACGGATGACCGACATCGACAGCAGTGAGTCGCCGTCGCGGAACTTCATGCCCGAGACGCCCGAGGTCGCGCGGCCCATCGGGCGCAGCTGGGTGTCGTCGGCGCGGAAGCGGATCGACTGGCCCTTGCGCGAGACCAGCAGGATGTCGTCCTCGGAGCCCACCAGCTCGGCGCCGATCAGCTCGTCGTCGTCCTCGCGGAAGTTGATCGCGATGACGCCGGCCTGACGCGGGCTGTTGTAGTCGCCGAGGCGGGTCTTCTTGACCAGCCCGCTGCGGGTCGCCAGGACGAGGTAGTCGGCCTGGTCGTAGTCGCGGATCGCGAGCACCTGGGCGATCGACTCGTCGGGCTGGAACGACAGCAGGCCGGCCACGTGACCGCCCTTGGCGTCGCGGGAGGCCTCGGGCAGGTTGTAGGCCTTGGTGCGGTAGACCCGGCCGGCGGTGGTGAAGAAGAGCAGCCAGTGGTGGTTGGAGGTGGCGATGAAGTGCTCGACGACGTCGTCGCCGCGCAGCGTGGCGCCGCGCACGCCCTTACCGCCACGCTTCTGGGTGCGGTACTGCGCCCGCTGGGTGCGCTTGGCGTAGCCACCGCGGGTGATGGAGACGACGAGCTCCTCGTCGGGGATCAGGTCCTCCATCGACAGGTCGCCGTCGGCCGCGATGATCTGGGTGCGCCGGTCGTCGCCGTACTTCTCCACGATCTCGCCCAGCTCGTCGGAGACGATCTGACGCTGGCGGGTGACGTTGGCCAGGATGTCCTGGAGGTCGGCGATGGTCAGCTCGATCTCGGCCAGCTCGTCGATGATCTTCTGCCGCTCCAGCGCGGCCAGGCGGCGCAGCTGGAGGTCGAGGATCGCCATGGCCTGCACGTCGTCGATCTCGAGCAGCTCCATCAGCCCGTCGCGCGCGTCGGCGACCTCGGGCGAGCGGCGGATGAGCGCGATGACTTCGTCGAGCTGGTCGAGGGCCTTGGCCAGGCCGCGCAGGATGTGGGCGCGCCGCTCGGCCTCGCGCAGCAGGTACTCGGTGCGCCTGCGGATGACCTCGACCTGGTGCTCGACCCAGTTGCTGATGAACTGGTCGATGCTCAGGGTGCGCGGCACGCCGTCGACCAGCGCCAGCATGTTGGCGCTGAAGTTGGTCTGCAGCTCGGTGTGCTTGAGCAGGTTGTTGAGCACGACGCGGGCCACGGCGTCGCGCTTGAGCACGACCACGAGGCGCTGACCGGTGCGGTCGGAGGTGTCGTCGCGGACGTCGGAGATGCCCTGGACCTTGCCGGAGTCGGCGAGCTCGGCGATCTTCAGCGCGAGGTTGTCGGGGTTGACCATGTAGGGCAGCTCGGTGACCACCAGGCAGGTGCGGCCCTTGGCGTCCTCGTCGACCTCGATCACCGCGCGCTGGGTGATCGAGCCGCGACCGGTGCGGTAGGCCTGCTCGATGCCCTGACGGCCGGTGATGAGCGCGCCGTTGGGGAAGTCGGGGCCCTTGATCCGCTCGATCAGGGCGTCCTGGAGCTCCTCGCGGCTGGCGTCGGGGTGCTCGAGGGCCCAGCGAGCGCCGGCGGCGACCTCGCGCAGGTTGTGCGGCGGGATGTTGGTGGCCATGCCGACCGCGATGCCGGCCGAGCCGTTGACCAGCAGGTTGGGGATGCGCGAGGGAAGGACGACGGGCTCCTGCGAGCGACCGTCGTAGTTGGGCTGGAAGTCGACGGTCTCCTTCTCGATGTCACGGACCATCTCCATAGCCAGCGGCGCCATCCGGCACTCGGTGTACCGCATGGCCGCGGCGGAGTCGTTGCCCGGCGAGCCGAAGTTGCCCTGACCGTTGATGAGCGGGGCGCGCATCACCCACGGCTGCGCGAGGCGCACCAGGGTGTCGTAGATCGCGGTGTCGCCGTGGGGATGGTACTGACCCATGACGTCGCCGACCACGCGCGAGCACTTCGAGAAGCCGCGGTCGGGGCGGTAGCCGCCGTCGAACATCGCGTAGAGCACGCGGCGGTGCACCGGCTTGAGGCCGTCGCGCACGTCGGGCAGCGCGCGCCCGACGATGACGGCCATGGCGTAGTCGATGTAGGCGCGCTGCATCGAGGTCTGCAGCTCGACGGGCTCGATGCGCCCCCCGGGTCCTCCGTCGGAGGGAGGGGTGCCGTCGGTCGGGGTCTGGGTCACGTGTCTCGGTCTCTCTGGTCGGTTCTACCGGAATCTAGCGATCTCGCGAGAGAGCTAGATATCCAGGAATCGGACGTCCTTGGCGTTGCGCTGGATGAAGGAGCGCCGCTGCTCGACGTCCTCGCCCATGAGGATCGAGAAGATCTCGTCGGCGTGGGCGGCGTCGTCGAGGGTGACCTGCAGCATCAGCCGCTGGTCGGGATCCATGGTCGTCTCCCACAGCTCCTTGGCGTTCATCTCGCCGAGGCCCTTGTAGCGCTGGACCGGGTTCTCCTTGGGCAGCTTCTTGCCCGCGGCCTGGCCCTCGCGCAGCAGCGCGTCGCGCTCGGCGTCGGAGTAGACGAACTCGTGCTCGGCCGGCTTGTTCCACCGCAGGCGGTAGAGCGGGGGCTGGGCCATGTAGACGTAGCCGCCCTCGATGAGGGGGCGCATGAAGCGGAAGAGCAGCGTCAGCAGCAGCGTGTTGATGTGGTGGCCGTCGACGTCGGCGTCGGCCATCAGCACGACCTTGTGGTAGCGCAACTTGGCGGGGTCGTACTCCTCCTGGATGCCTGTGCCCAGGGCGGAGATGATCGACTGCACCTCGGTGTTGCCCAGCACCTTGTCGATGCGGGCCTTCTCGACGTTGAGGATCTTGCCGCGGATCGGGAGGATCGCCTGGATGCGCGGGTCGCGGCCCTGACGGGCCGAGCCGCCGGCCGAGTCGCCCTCGACGATGAAGACCTCGCACTCCGCGGGGTTGGTCGACTGGCAGTCCGAGAGCTTGCCGGGCAGGCCGCCGCCGCCGAGCAGGCCCTTGCGGTTGCGGGCCAGGTCGCGCGCCTTGCGGGCGGCGAGGCGAGCCGACTGCGCGGCCTGGGCCTTGCGCACGATGTCCTTGCCCTCGGCGGGGTTCTTCTCCAGCCAGTCGCCGAGCTGCTCGTTCATCAGGCGCTGGACGAAGCCCTTGGCCTCGGTGTTGCCGAGCTTGGTCTTGGTCTGGCCCTCGAACTGCGGCTCGCCCATCTTGATCGAGATGATCGCGGTGAGGCCCTCGCGGATGTCGTCGCCGGAGACGCGGTCCTCCTGCTTCTTCATCAGGCCCCACTCGAAGCCCCACGTGTTGACCAGCCCGGTCAGCGCCGCTCGGAAGCCCTCCTCGTGGGTGCCGCCCTCGTGGGTGTTGATGGTGTTGGCGAAGGTGTGGACCGACTCGGTGAAGCTGGTGTTCCACTGCATCGCGACCTCGAGCGACATGTGGTTCTCCACCGACTCCGGGGTCTCGGCCTCGAAGGAGATCACCGTCGGGTTGGCGGCGGTCTTGCGGCGGTTGAGGTGCTCGACGTAGTCGACCAGGCCGCGGTCGTACTTGAAGACCTGCTCCAGGCCGCCGGCGTCGCCGCGCTTGATCGCGTCGTGGCCGGCGTCGTCGATGCCGCCCTCGTCGTCGGGGTCGACGGTGTTGTCCTCGACCGCGTCGGCGACCTCGCTGGCCGCGGGCCGCTCGTCGCGCAGGACGATCTCGAGGCCCTTGTTGAGGAAGGCCATCTCGCGGAAGCGGGCGGAGATGGTCTCGAGGGAGTACTCGGTGGTCTCGAAGATCTCCGGCGAGGCCCAGTAGGTGACCGTCGTGCCGGTCCGCTCGCCGGGCTCCATCGCGCGGACCTGCTCGAGCGGGCCGTCGGGCACCCCGATGGTGAAGGACTGGCGCCACAGGTGGCCGCGGTTGCGCACCTCGACGACCAGGTGGGTCGACAGGGCGTTGACCACGGAGACGCCGACGCCGTGCAGACCACCGGAGACCTTGTAGCCGCCCCCGCCGAACTTGCCGCCGGCGTGGAGCATGGTCAGCGCCATCGTGACCGCCGGCATCTCCTGGCCCGGAGCGGTGTCGGTGGGGATGCCGCGCCCGTTGTCCTCGACCCGGATGGCGCCGTCGTCGGTCAGCGTCACGACGATCCGGTCGCAGTAGCCCGCGAGCGACTCGTCGACCGCGTTGTCGACGATCTCCCAGATCAGGTGGTGCAGGCCGCGCACGCCGGTGGAGCCGATGTACATGCCCGGACGCTTGCGCACGGCCTCGAGGCCCTCGAGGACCTGGATCGCGGAGGCGTCGTACTCGACGCCGTTGGGCGGCTGGGGGGCTGTCGTCTCCGGGATCTCTGCCTGGTTGTCCTCGGACACGTCCACCTCTTCAGACTCCGGCTCCGCGAGGAGCGTGACATGAGCAGGGTCGCGCGAGGCGACCCAGAGTCCCATGATAGCCCGCTGAGGGCCTCTGCTCACGCAGGCGTCCCCAGCCGGGGGTCCTCACTGTGGAAAAAACCGCCCTGAGCGCTCCCTGAGGGCCTCGTGGAGCGCACGGGAGGGGGTCGGACAGGGACGGGTACGCCGGAGCCGCTCCGTGGGGCGCCGAGCGGCGCAGGCGCGACGCGGCCGCGGGTCAGCCGTAGGTGTCGCGCGGGCCGCGACCGTCGCGCACCGAGCGCGGGCCCTTCTTCCACGTCGGCCCGTGGGGGCCGAGCACCTCGATCACCACGACCGTGCCGTGGCCCAGCTCCTCGTTGAGCCGGCGCACCAGCGTCGGCGCCAGCAGCTTGAGCTGGGTGGCCCAGGCGGTGGAGTCGGTGCGCACTACCAGGCGCCCGTCGGCGAACGACTCCGGCGTGCAGTGCGAGGAGACCTCCTGGCCGACCAGCTCGGGCCAGCGCCCGAAGACGCCGTGCACCCGCAGGTCGAGCTCCCAGCCGTGGTCGCCCACGAGCCGCGCCAGCGTGGCGTCGAGCAGCTGGGGGTCGCGGTCGTCGGGGTGCGAGCCGCTGACCCGACCGCCGCCGCCGCGGTCGCGGCGCGGCCTGCGCCGGCGCGCCGCCGACGTCGTGCCGGCCGTGGCCCGTGCGATCGCCCGGGCCAGCTCCAGCCCGTCGGGGCGGTGCTCCGGCTGCTCGTCGGGCTCCGCCGCGGTCGGGCCGTCGGAGGCGGCGGGCCCGGCGGGCCGCTCGGGCCGCTCGGGGCGGTCGGGCCGCTCGGGGCGGTCGGGGCGGTCGGGGCGGGGGCCGTCAGCGGGTTCGGTGGGGTCAGGCATCGTCGCGGCGTACCTTCCCCTCCCCCACCAGGAACCTCGCTCCGGCCAGCGCGGCCGGCACGTCGGCGGCGACGGCCGCGGTCACCAGGACCTGCTCGGCCCCCGCGACCAGCTCGGCGAGCTGCGCCCGCCGCTCCGTGTCGAGCTCGGCGAAGACGTCGTCCAGGATCAGGATCGGGTCGTCGCCGTCGGAGCGCAACAGGTCGTAGGAGGCCAGGCGCAGCGCCAGCGCGAACGACCACGACTCGCCGTGGGAGGCGTAGCCCTTCACCGGCAGCCGCGGCCCGCCGCTGGTCGGGGCCTCCTCGCCGTCACCGGCGCCGGGGTCGGCGTCGGCCTCGGCCGCCGCATCGGCCGAGGCACCGGCCGCCGCATCGGCCGAGGCACCGGTCGAGGGCCCGGCGCCGTGGCCGATCGTGAGCAGCAGCTCGTCGCGGTGGGGTCCCACCAGCGAGATGCCGCGGTCGAGCTCGTCCTTGCGACGCCGCTCCACCTCGGCCAGCAGCGCCTCGGCCAGCTCGGGCTGGGTGCGGGCACCGCCGAGCTCGAGGCTGGGGCGGTACTCGATGTCGGCGTCGTCGCGGCGCGCGCCCCGCGCGACGGTCGCGTAGGCGGAGCCGACGTAGGGCCGCAGCTGCTCGACCAGCGCCAGCCGCTCGGCGAGCAGCTCGGCGCCGGTCGTGGCCAGGTGGGAGTCCCAGACGCCGAGCGTCGACAGCGCGCCCTCCTGCGCCGAGCTGCCGCGGCGCGCGGCGCCCGCGGTCTTGAGCAGCGAGTTGCGCTGGCGCAGCACCCGGTCGTAGTCGGAGCGGACCCCGGCCAGGCGCGGGGTGCGCAGCACGAGCAGGTCGTCGAGGAACTTGCGCCGGTCCGACGGGTCGCCCTTGACCAGCGTGAGGTCCTCCGGCGAGAAGACCACGGTGCGCACCAGACCGACCAGGTCGCGGGCCCGCGGCAGCGGGGAGCGGTTGATCCGGGCGCGGTTGCTCCTGCCGGGGTTGAGCTCGACCTCGAGCACCGCCGTGCGCCCGTCGCGCACGACGGCGGCCCGCACGATCGCCTGCTCCGCGCCGGCCCGGATCAGCGGGGCGTCGCTGGCCACCCGGTGGGAGGCCAGGCGCGAGAGGTAGTCGATCGCCTCGACCAGGTTGGTCTTGCCCTGGCCGTTGCGGCCGATGAAGGCCGTGACGCCCGGCTCGAGCGCGACGTCGGCCGCGGGGTAGGAGCGGAAGTCGTGGAGGGTGAGGTGGGAGACGTACACCCGGCGGCCGGGCCTAGCCGCCGCGGACGTCGGGGTTGGCGTCGCCGCCGACGGGGGCCTCGGTGTGCACGGCGTGACCGCCGAACTGGTTGCGCATAGCCGCGATCGCCTTCATCGCCGGGCTGTCGTCCTGGCGCGAGGTGAACCGGGCGAAGAGCGAGGCGGCGATGACGTTCATCGGTACGGCGTTGTCGATGGCCGCCTCCACCGTCCACCGGCCCTCGCCGGAGTCGTCGGCGTAGCCGCGCAGCTGGTCGAGGTGGGTGTCGTCCTCGATGGCCGCCACGAGCAGGTCGAGCAGCCACGAGCGGATGACGGTGCCGGAGCGCCAGGAGTCGAACACCGCCGGGACGTCCTCGACGAGGTCGACCTTCTCCAGCAGCTCCCAGCCCTCGGCGTAGCTCTGCATCATGGCGTACTCGATGCCGTTGTGGACCATCTTGGCGAAGTGGCCCGCGCCGGGCTTGCGGCCGGCGTGGACGAACCCGCCCTCGGCGGGCTTGAGGGCGTCGAGGGCCGGCTGGACCTTGGCGACGTCCTCGTCGGAGCCGCCGCACATCAGCGCGTAGCCGTTCTGCAGGCCCCACACACCGCCGGAGACGCCGCAGTCGACGAAGCCGACGTCCTTCTCGGCGAGCATCGCGGCATTGGCCTGGTCGTCGGTCCACTTGGAGTTGCCGCCGTCGACGACCAGGTCGCCCTCGCCGAGCAGCTCCCCCAGGGCCGCGACGGTCTCGCGGGTGGGGTCGCCCGCGGGCACCATCACCCACACGACCTTCGGCGAGGGCAGCTGCTCGACCATCGAGGCCAGGCTGTCGGCGTCGGCCAGGTCGGGGTTGCGGTCGTAGCCGACGACGGTGTGGCCGGCCTCCCGCAGGCGCGAGCGCATGTTGCCGCCCATCTTCCCGAGTCCGACGAGTCCGATGTCCATGAGTACCTCCGGGTGCGCGGGCAGGGGTGGGCCCCGGCGGGGGCCGAGGGGTGGTGGGTCAGGAGAGCAGGCGGCGCGGCATGAGCAGGTAGCGGAAGCCGGTGTCGGTGCCCGCCTCGGCCGGCGACCCGCTGATGACGACCGGCTTGGCGGCCTGGGTGAAGGCCAGCTCGACGATCGGCTCGTCGATGGCGCTCAGCCCGTCGAGCAGGAACTGGGGGTTGAAGCCGGTCGTGATGTCGTCGCCCTCGATCTGGGCCTCGATCGACTCCGAGGCCTGCGCCTCGTCGCCCGACCCGGCGTCGAGGGTGAGCACACCGTCACTGAAGGCCAGCTGCACGGCGGTGTTGCGCTCGGCGACGAGCGAGACCCGCTTGACCGACTCGATCAGCGCGGCCTTGTCGACCTTGGCCACGGTGAGGTGCTCGCTGGGGAAGAGGCTGCGGACCTTGGGGAACTCACCGTCGAGCAGTCGCGTCGTCGTACGCCGCACCCCGCCCGGCGCCGCGCCCTCGAAGCCGATGATGCCCTCGCCGCTGCCGCTGGCGGCCAGCGCGATGACGACCTCGCTGCCGGCGGTCAGCGACTTGGCGGTGTCGCCGAGCACCTTCGCCGGCACCAGCGCCGCGAGGGTCTCGTCGGGGGTGCGGGGGTCCCAGCCCAGCTCGCGCTGGGAGAGGCGGAAGCGGTCGGTGGCCAGCAGCGAGATGCTCGAGCCGTCGATCTCGAGCCGCACGCCGGTCAGCACCGGGAGCATGTCGTCGCGCCCGGCCGCCGTGACGGCCTGGGCCACCGAGTGGGCGAAGACGTCGCTCTGCACCGTGCCGGTCGCCGCGGGCATGTCGGGCAGCGACGGGTAGTCGGCCACCGGCATGGTCTGGAGGCTGAAGCGGGCCGAGCCGCAGGTGAGGGACACCCGTGAGCCGTCGAGCACCATCTCGACCGGCTTGGCCGGCAGGCTGCGGCAGATGTCGGCGAGCAGCCGGCCGCTGACCAGGGCGCGGCCCTCGGTGGTCACGTCGGCCTTGAGCGTGGCGCGGGCCGAGGTCTCGTAGTCGAAGGTCGAGAGCACCAGGCCCTCGTCGTCGGTCTCGATCAGCAGGCCGGCGAGGACGGGGACGCTCGGACGGACCGGCAGGCTGCGGGCAGCCCAGGCGACGGCATCGGCGAGCACGTCGCGTTCGACGCGGAACTTCACGGTGTGTCCTTCGGGTGCGGCTGGGCTCTGGGGGGCTGATCCTGCCACGTCGTCCCGGCCGCTGGGAGTCCGGTGCGTCCTGTCGTGCTCCGTGCACCGGGTGCTCGCCCTGCGCTCCTCGGTCCGTCGCAGGCGCCGGGCGAGCGAGTTGTGCACAGGCAGGGGGGTCGGAACATGTTCACGGAGGATCTGGACGTCTGGAGGTACGGAGGAGTCATAGCAGCGGTGGAATCTGTGGACAGCCGGCGTCTGTGCAGGTCAGGCCGCGTGGCGCTCGCTCACAGGCCCTGTGCAGGACGCCGTGGAACCACAAGGGCCGGTGTGCAGTCGTGGGCGGCCCGTGAGCTCCGTCCACCGCTCGTCCACAGCCTCTCCCGGCGATCCGGGGCCGGCGCACAGGCGGCTCCACATCACACAACGGTGTAGTTCACCCGCGCACCGACGAGGTGGCGACGAGTCGATCAGACCTGACGGGCCTGCATCTTCACGCGGTTGGTGAGCTCGCTGACCTGGTTGAAGACGGCCCGGCGCTCGGCCAGCAGCTGGTTGATCTTGCGATCGGCGTACATGACCGTGGTGTGGTCGCGGTTGCCGAACTGCGCGCCGATCTTCGGCAGCGACAGATCGGTGAGCTCGCGGCACAGGTACATCGCGATCTGGCGGGCCATGACGAGGTGCCGACCGCGTGAGGGGCCGGTGAGCTCCTCGATGGACAGACCGAAGTACGCCGCCGTCTGGGCGATGATCAGCGCCGCGGTGATCTCGGGCTCCCCGCCCTCGGGGATCAGGTCCTTCAGCACGATCTCGGCCAGGGTCATGTCGACCTCCTGGCGGTTGAGGTTGGCGAAGGCCGTCACCCGGATCAGCGCGCCCTCGAGCTCGCGGATGTTGGTCTGGATCTTCGAGGCGATGAACTCCAGCACGTCCGGCGGCGCGGTCAGGCGGTCCATGGCGGCCTTCTTGCGCAGGATCGCGATGCGCGTCTCGAGGTCGGGGGGCTGGACGTCGGTGATCAGCCCCCACTCGAAGCGGTTGCGCAGCCGGTCCTCGAGCGCCTCGAGCCGCTTGGGCGCGCGGTCGGAGGTCAGCACGATCTGCTTGTTGGCGTTGTGGAGGGTGTTGAACGTGTGGAAGAACTCCTCCTGGGTCTGGGTCTTGCCCTCCAGGAACTGGATGTCGTCGATCAGCAGCACGTCGACGTCGCGGTAGCGCCGCTTGAAGCGGTCCTGCCGGTCGTCGCGGATCGCGTTGATGAACTCGTTGGTGAACTCCTCGCTCGACACGTAGCGGACCTTGGCGCCGGTGTAGAGCGAGCGCACGTAGTGGCCGATGGCGTGGAGCAGGTGGGTCTTGCCCAGCCCGGAGTCGCCGTAGACCAGCAACGGGTTGTAGGCCTTGCCGGGAGCCTCGGCGACAGCGACGGCCGCCGCGTGGGGGAAGCGGTTGGACGAGCCGATGACGAACGTCTCGAAGGTGTACTTGGGGTTGAGCCGGGTCTCCAGCGCGCTCGTCTGCCGGCTGCCCGCCTGCTCCGCGACGGGGGCGGGCTCGGCGCGCCGTGTGTCTATGTCGACATGTCGATCAATGGTCTCGACCGGGGTCGGGTCGGGACTGGTGGGGCGGGGCTCGTCCTCGAGCTGGGGGTTCACCGTGACCGCGATGCGGATCTCCCGGCCGAAGGAGACCGTGAGGGCGTCCTCCAGCTGACCGCGCAGCCGCCCCTCGAGCTGTCCCCGCGTGAAGTCGTTGGGCACGGCGATGATCGCCGTGTTGCCGTGGAGCGTCACCGGCTCGCTGGCGTTGAGCCAGGCGCGCTGGTTGGGCTGCAGGTCCGCCACCACCGACCGCCAGGCCGGGCCGAGCTCCGGGGGCGTCTGGTCCACGTCTTGGTCCACGTCCTTGCCGCCTTCTGGTTGACCTTCTGGTTCGGCCCTCCGGAGGGGACCCCGGCCCGGGCGGGCCGCACGGTGCTCTGCTTCTCCACACCTTTGTCCACAGGTTGTGAAACTCCGTCGCGACCTCGTCGTCGCCGTGGTGCCGAGGAGCCGGGTGCGCCCGCTCCCCCCAGCGTCTTCCCAGGTCAGAGGGGTGATGCGCCGGTGCTGCGGCGCGGTGTGGCGGTGCTGGCCACCTCGTCGGAGCCGTGGGTGCACGGGTCGTCGGAGACCGCGAACGTAACGCGGTGCGCGAGCCGCGAGCAAGACGTCATCCACAGGCTGGGGCGACCCCGTAGGCTGGGGCCGCCCGAGGGTTTGACCCTGTGGAATTCGAACGCGTACCGTTTGCCGGTCATCCGGCGTCGACGGGTGCCGCATGTCCAGGTGCAGCAGTGGACCTGGGTGGGCGGTGCCAGCCGACAGGTGCGTCGGGGGTCCGGTCCGCCGGACGCCCCCGGGGTCCGGGCTCGCAGAGCCGTTGACCGCCAGTCCCTTGAACCGAAAGAGAAGCTCGTGAGCAAGCGTACGTACCAGCCGAACAACCGTCGTCGCCACAAGGTGCACGGGTTCCGCCTGCGCATGCGCACCCGCGCCGGCCGGTCGATCCTCTCCTCGCGCCGCCGCAAGGGCCGCAAGAGCCTGGCCGTCTGAGCCTGACGACGGCCTCGGCCACCCGGTGCTCCCCCGCGACCACAGGCTCCGCGACTCGGACTCGTTCCGACGCGCGGGGCGTGGTCGGCGCGCGGGGAGCCGCACGCTCGTGGTGCACCTGAGCACCCCGGACGCCGCGGGACCGGCACGGGTCGGCTTCGTCGTCAGCAAGGCCGTCGGCAACGCCGTGGCGCGCAACAGCGTCAAGCGGCGGCTGCGACACCTCGCCCGGGAGCAGCTCGACACGCTCCCGGGCGCTGCTGTGCTCGTGGTCCGTGCGCTGCCGGCCGCCGCGGGCGCCCCCAGCGCGGAACTCCGCTCCGACCTCGAGCGTTGCCTCCAGCGGGTGATGGTGTGAAGTACCTGCTCATCGGCTTCCTCCGGCTCTACCGCGCGGTGGTGAGCCCGCTCTACGGTCAGGTCTGCCGCTACCACCCGTCGTGCTCCGCCTACGCGCTGGAGGCGGTGACCGTGCACGGCAGTGCCCGCGGCAGCTGGCTCGCGGCCCGTCGTGTGGCGCGGTGCCACCCGTGGGCCGCCGGCGGCTACGACCCCGTGCCACCCTCTGTCCGTCCCACCCGCCGCTCGGCGGGACCCGTCTCGACATCCCAGCAAGGAGCCTGATCGGTGGGCGCAATCGGCGACTTCTTCACCTTCATCGCGACCCCGCTCTACTACGCGATCTCGGGCGTGCTGATCCTGTGGCACAAGCTGTTCACGGCCCTGGGCCTCGACCCGGCCGGTGGCGCCTCGTGGGCGCTGTCGATCGTGGGCCTGACGCTGGTGATCCGCGCGGCGCTGATCCCGCTGTTCGTCAAGCAGATCAAGTCCAGCCGCAACATGCAGCTGATCCAGCCCAAGGTCAAGGAGCTGCAGAAGAAGTACGGCCACGACCGGGAGCGTCTCGCGCAGGAGACGATGAAGCTCTACAAGGACACGGGCACCAACCCGTTCGCCTCGTGCCTGCCGATCCTGCTGCAGATGCCGATCTTCTTCACCCTGTTCCACCTGCTCAACGAGGCCGCGAAGGACTACACGGCCCGCGGCTTCCTGACCAGCACCCTGGCCCGGCAGTTCGGTGACTCGAAGCTCTTCGGGTCGATCCCCCTGGCCGACAGCTTCTGGGGCTCGGGCGTCTGGCGCGAGGGTGGTGGCGACCTCAGCGTCATGCTCCTGGCGCTCTTCCTGGTGCTCGCCATGACGGCCACGACGTTCTTCACCCAGCGTCAGCTGATGAGCAAGAACATGCCTGCCGATGCCCTCTCGGGCCCCTACGCCCAGCAGCAGAAGCTGCTGCTCTACGTCCTGCCCGTCGCCTTCGGCCTCGGCGGCGTGGCCTTCCCGATCGGCGTGCTCCTCTACTGGACCACCTCCAACCTGTGGACCATGGGTCAGCAGTTCTACGTCATCCGCAACAACCCCGCGCCCGGCACGCCGGCCTTCGCGGCCAAGGCGGACCGCGACAAGGCCAAGGCTGCGAAGCACGGCACGGTCGTCGCGGAGGTGGAGGCACCCGTCGAGGAGCCCCGCCGTCCCGCCGTGCGGCAGCAGCCCAAGAAGACCACGAAGCAGCAGCGCAAGTCGGGCGGCAGCAAGCCCGGCGGCGGCACCCAGGGAGGCAAGAAGTGACGCAGGAGTCCGCCCAGCAGGAGGCCCTCGAGGGCGAGGAGCAGGCCGCCTCGACCGACGACGCCCGGACCTCGACCGTCGCCGGCGTGGAGGAGGTCACCCACGACCTCACCGCCCAGGCGGCCCAGGGGCCCGGCAGCGAGTCGTCGGCCGCCGAGCGTCGCCTGGCCGAGCTCGAGGCCGAGGGCGACATCGCCGCCGACTACCTCGAGGAGCTCCTCGACATCGCCGACCTCGACGGCGACCTCGACATGGACGTGGAGGGCGACCGGGCGTCGGTCTCCATCGTCGGTGCCGACCTCAGCCAGCTCGTCGGGCAGCGCGGCGAGGTGCTCGACGCCCTGCAGGAGCTGACCCGTCTCGCGGTCTACCGCGAGACGGGCGAGCGCTCGCGTCTCATGCTGGACATCTCCGGCTTCCGCGCGCAGAAGCGGACCGAGCTGGAGGCCCTCGCGGCCGACAGCGTGGCGCAGGTGCGTGACTCCGGGGAGCGTCTCTCGCTGCAGCCGATGTCGCCCTTCGAGCGCAAGGTCGTCCACGACGCGGTCGCCGAGGCCGGGCTGTCCTCGGAGTCCGAGGGTGTCGAGCCGCGGCGGTACGTGGTGGTGCTGCCGGAGTGACGGTCCACTCCCCCGCCCGCGGTCGGGACGCCTCGGTGGACCGGCGTGTCCGAGGCTGACGTTCCACGTGAAACACCCTCCCCGCCCGACGTGGCCGGGAGGGTGTTCTCGCTCGACCGCCTTGCCCTGGCCGTCCGGCTCTGGGAGCTGCTGGCCGACGTCGGCGTGGTCCGGGGGCTGATCGGCCCGCGCGAGGTCCCGCGACTGTGGGACCGGCACCTCCTCAACTGTGCGGTGCTCGCCGACGCCCTGCCGGCGGGGTCCTCGGTGTGCGACATCGGGTCCGGGGCCGGCCTGCCCGGGCTCGTGCTCGCGGTGCGACGGCCCGACCTGAGGCTGACCCTGGTCGAGCCGTTGCTGCGGCGCACGACGTTCCTCGACGAGGCGGTGGAGGAGCTCGGCCTCGACAACGTGGTCGTACGCCGTGGACGCGCCGACGACCTCCATGGCGAGCAGACCTTCGACGTCGTCACCTCCCGGGCCGTGGCGCCGCTGGAGCGGCTGCTGGGATGGTCGATGCCCCTGGTGGCGTCGGAGGGCGCCCTGGTGGCGATGAAGGGGTCCTCGGTGGCCGACGAGGTGGAGGAGTCGCGCGGCGCGCTGCAACGCTGGGGATGCGCGGAGCCTGAGGTGCTCACGCTGGGGGCAGGCACCGTCGATCCCCCGACCACGGCCCTCCGGGTGGCCTGGTCCGACCCGGCGACGGTACGTTGGCCTCCTGCGCCGACGCGCGACGAGCCCCGCAGACCCGCCCGCGGGGGGCCCGCCCGTCGTCGTGGCGGTCGCCGCCCCCGCTGAGGGGCCCCGGAGTTATCCACCGGGACGCGCCCCTGCATTCCGCCTGTTCCACGCTCAGAGAGGCCAGTTCTCCACAGATGGCACACCATTCTCCACAGGGCGTACCGACGTCGTCAGACCAGTCCGTTTCACGTGAAACGGGACCGGCGAGCAGCGGCCCCGGGGCCGCGGGGTCGTCGGGCTACACGGTGAGGACGGCGGGCGAGATGGCGGCCTACGAGCCCTCGCTGCACGACGACGCCACTCCCCTGGCCCGCGCGGCCGAGCACACGGTGCTGGCACGCGAGGGGCGGCGCACGGGACCGGCCCTCCCCCGGCCCCGCGAGACCCGCGTCTTCGTGGTGGCCAACCAGAAGGGCGGGGTCGGGAAGACCACCTCCACGGTGAACGTCGCCGCCGCCTTGGCCCAGCTGGGCCAGAAGGTGCTGGTGGTCGACCTCGACCCGCAGGGCAACGCCTCGACCGCGTTGAACATCGAGCACCGGCGCGGTGTCGCGTCGACCTACGACGCCCTGGTCGACGGCGCTCCCCTGGAGGAGGTCGCCGTGGCGTGCCCCGACGTGGCGGGCCTCATGGTCGTGCCGGCGACCATCGACCTGGCCGGTGCCGAGATCGAGCTCGTGAGCGTCGTGGCGCGCGAGGGCCGGCTGCGCAAGGCCATCCACGGCCATCCCCTGGTCGGCAGCCTCGAGGAGATCGGGGACGAGCGCATCGACTACGTGCTCATCGACTGCCCGCCGTCCCTGGGGCTGCTCACCCTCAACGCCCTGGTCGCCGGGGACGAGATGATGATCCCGATCCAGGCGGAGTACTACGCGTTGGAAGGGCTGGGACAACTCCTGGAGACCGTCGACATGGTGCGCAAGCACCTCAACCCGGAGCTGTCGGTCTCGACCATCCTCATCACCATGTACGACGCGCGCACCCGCCTGGCCGCCGGCGTGGCCAGCGAGGTGCGCGAGCACTTCGGGGAGCAGGTGCTCCGCACCAACATCCCCCGCTCGGTGCGGGTCTCCGAGGCGCCGTCCTACGCCCAGACCGTGATGACCTACGACCCCGGCTCCCCCGGCGCGCTCAGCTACCTGGAGGCGGCCCGGGAGATCGCGACGAAGGCGGTGGCGGTGTGAGCGGCTCCCGGCCTCCCGCGCGTCGGGGCCTCGGACGCGGCCTGGGCTCGCTCATCCCGACCTCCGCCCCGCCGGCGGAGGCCGACGACGCCTCGACGTCTCTTGACGGGGCCAGCCTGGGACGCGCCGCCGAGGGCTCGGCCCCGACCCACGCCGTGGGCGGCGCGGCGCCCGCGCAGGCCGACGTACGCCGGCCCGCGCCCGGGAGCACCGGTGAGGAGCTGGCCCCGGTGGCGGGCGCCTACTTCGCCGAGATCCCGCTCGACCAGGTGCACCCCAACCACGCGCAGCCGCGGCAGGTCTTCGACGAGGAGGCGATGGCCGAGCTGGTCCACTCGATCTCCGAGGTCGGGCTGCTGCAGCCCGTGGTGGTGCGGCGCACGGGGCCGGAGTCCTACGAGCTGGTGATGGGGGAGCGGCGCTGGCGCGCCTCCCAGCAGGCCGGCACGGGCACCATCCCGGCGATCGTGCGCTCCACCGATGACACCGACATGCTGCGCGACGCGCTGCTGGAGAACCTCCACCGCAGCCAGCTCAACCCGCTCGAGGAGGCCTCGGCCTACGCCCAGCTCCTCGAGGACTTCGGCTGCACCCACGACGAGCTGGCGCAGCGGATCGGGCGCTCGCGCCCGCAGATCAGCAACACGCTGCGGCTGCTGCGGCTGAGCCCGGCGGTCCAGCGGCGCGTGGCCGCGGGCGTGCTGAGCGCGGGCCACGCCCGCTCGCTGCTCGCCGTGGCCGACGCCGACGCGCAGGACCGGCTGGCCAGCCGGGTGGTGGCCGAGGGCATCAGCGTGCGGGCGCTGGAGGAGATCGTCGCGCTGGGGGAGACCGGCGCCGAGGACGAGCCGCGCGTGCGCCGCCGCAAGCCGACGGCACCCGGTCTGGCCGTCCTGTCGGACCGGCTGGCGGACCGGCTCGAGACCAGGGTGAAGATCGACCTGGGCAAGAGCAAGGGTCGGATCACCGTGGAGTTCGCGACGCTGGAGGACCTGCAGCGGATCATCGACCTGATGGACCCGAACACCGAAGCGCCCGGCAACTAATCCATAGATCGCTTTGTCGACAAAGCAATCTATCGATCAAACGACGACACATGCAGCGCGATCAGGCGCCGACAGGCGTCTGATCGGCGCTCCGGAGTTCGTCAGGAGCGATTCTGAGCGCGCTTGGCCGCGCGCCGCGCCGCGCGATCGCGCTTCTCGGCCGCGTCGAGCTCCTCAGCGCGCTCGGGAGTGGGCGCCGAACCGCCGTGACGGGCGGGGAGCCACCACGATCCGGGCGGCTGCTCGTCGGCGGGGTAGGCCGCGATGGTCTCGTCGAGCATGCGCGACATCACCGAGCGGAGCTCGGCGGTCTCGCCCACGGGGTCGGCACCGGTCGGGTGCAGGGGGGCACCGACGGTGAGGGCGATGGTCTTGCCGCGGGAGAAGTCGCGGGGGTGGTCCTTGGTCATCATCCGCTGGGTGCCCCACATGATGACGGGCACCAGCGGCACGCCCGCCTCGGCGGCGATGCGCACCGCGCCGGACTTGAACTCCTTGAGCTCCATGGAGCGGGAGATGGTGGCCTCGGGGAAGATGCCGACGGCCTCGCCCTCGCGCAGCCGGTCGACGGCGGTGCGGAACGACGCGACGCCCTCGCCGCGGTCGACCTCGATGTGGTGCAGCGAGCGCATCAGCGGTCCGCCCAGGCGGTGGTCGAAGATCTCCCGCTTGGCCATGAAGCGCACCAGGCGACCCGACGGGTTGGCGGCCAGGCCGCCGTAGACGAAGTCGACGTAGCCGATGTGGTTGTAGGCCAGCAGCACTCCGCCGCTGCGGGGCACGTGCTCGGTGCCGGTCATGACGAAGCGCTGCCCGAGCAGCTTGAAGCCGGTCTTGGCCGCGACGATGATCGGCGGGTAGGTGAGGTCCATCAGGACAGGTCCGTCCCGGGCGCGTCGTAGCCCTGGTAGGGACCGATCCCGCGCTCGGGGGCGGCGGCACCGAAGGTGGCCCGCAGCTCCATCTCGGCCTCGAGCACGCCGGCGAGGCGGCGCACGCCCTCACGGATCCGCTCGGGCGTGGGGTAGCAGAAGGACAGCCGCATCGAGCTCGAGCCGTAACCGTCGGCGAAGAACGCGGTGCCGGGCACGTAGGCCACCCGGGCGGTCACGGCGCGGGGGAGCATCGACTTCGCGTCGATGCCCGGGGGGAGGGTGAGCCAGACGTAGAACCCGCCGTCGGGGACGTTCCACTGGCAGGCCGCCGGCATCAGGTCCTCGAGCGCCGAGACCATGGCGTCGCGCCGCTCGCGGTACATCTCGCGGAACTGCTTGATCTGGCCCTGCCAGTCGTGGTTGGCGAGGTACGCCGACACCGCCATCTGCGAGAACTGCGGCGGGCACAGCGTGGCCGACTCCTGGGCCAGCACGAGCTTCTCGCGCACCGGGTGCGGCGCGAGCGCCCACCCGACCCGGAAGCCCGGGGCGAAGGTCTTGGAGAACGACCCGAGGTAGATGACGCCCTCGGCCTCGTCGGCGCGCAGCGCGCGCATCGGCTCCTGGTCGAAGCCGAGCAGACCGTAGGGATTGTCCTCGAGCACCAGGACGCCCTCGCGGCGGCAGATGTCGAGGATGCGGGGGCGCCGCTCGGCCGAGAGCGTGATGCCGGCGGGGTTGTGGAAGTTGGGGATCGTGTAGAGGAACTTGATCCGGCGACCGGAGGCCTGCACCGAGGCGATGGCCTGCTCGAGGGCCTCGGGCACGAGCCCGTGGGCGTCCATCTCCACGTGCACGACGTCGGCCTGGTAGGCCTTGAAGACGCCGAGCGCGCCGACGTAGGAGGGGGCCTCGCACAGCACGACGTCACCGGGGTCGCAGAAGATCCGCGTGACCAGGTCGACGGCCTGCTGGGAGCCCACGGTGACCACGACGTCGTCGGGGTGGGCCTCGATGCCCTCGAGGCGCATGACGTCGGTGATCTGCTCGCGCAGCTCCGGCACGCCCTGGCCCGACCCGTACTGCATCGCCACCGGGCCCTGCTGGGTCACGAGGTCGCCGATGGCGCTGCTCACGACGTCGAGGGGGAGCCCGGAGATGTTCGGCATGCCGCCGGCGAGCGAGACCACCTCGGGCCGCGACGCGACGGCGAAGAGAGCTCGGATCTCCGAGGCGGTCATGCCGGCCGTGCGCGCGGCGTATCGGTCGACGTAGGAGTCGAGACGGGACTGTGAGCGCGCAGGCGTGGATTCCATGACCCCTCTAGCATGAACGATGGAGGCGGCTCGCGCACGCGCGGATCGCTGTTCGGTCGGCCACCTTTGCCCTGGCCCGTGACGCGGGCCGGCGTGGAGGCAGGGTCGAGCGGCCACGAGCCCCGCCCGGTGCGGGGGAGTCCGGGAGGTCCTATGTCGCGCAAGGTCGTGCACCTCACCCTCGACCACCTCGCCGCGCTCGACGCGCCGTGCCGCGACTGCGTGTTCTGGCAGCTCGACCCGGTGCGGCGCGCCCGCGTCGACCTGGAGGGCGACGCGGGGGAGGAGAAGCGGGCGTGGCTCTCGGCCGTGCTGCGCGACTGGGGCTCCTGCGGGCGGGTGGTGCTCGTCGAGGGACGGCCCGTGGGCCACGTGGTCTACGCGCCGCCGGCGCTGCTGCCGAGCGCCGACGCCTTCCCCACCTCGCCGGTCTCGCCCGACGCCGTCCTGCTCGCCTCGGCGTACGTCGACCCCGCGCACGCGGGCGCCGGGCTGGGCCGGCTGCTCGTGCAGGCGATGGCGCGCGACCTCGTGGAGCGCGGCGGCTACCGCGCGGTCGAGGCCTTCGGCCGCGTCGACGGCCCCGGCGCGCCGGGCCGGCGAGGACGGCAGTGCCTGCTGCCGGCCGACTTCCTGGGCCGCGTGGGCTTCGGCACCCGCCGCGCCCACGGCGGGGTGCCGCGGATGCGGATGGACCTGCGCTCGGCGCTGACGTGGCGCGACGAGGTCGAGGTGGCGCTGGAGCGGCTGCGCGGGGTGGTGCGCCCGGCGCCCGCGCGCGCGCCGAGCCCGGACGCACGCGTCCCCGGCACCCCACGAGGGGTGCCGGGGACGGAGGAGTGAGCCCGCGGCGACCGCGGGTGCTCCGGTGCGTCAGGCGTTGATGAAGTCCGACAGCTCGTTGAGCAGCGTCGCCTTGGGGCGGGCGCCGACGATGGTCTTGACGACCTCGCCGCCCTGGTAGACGTTGATCGTCGGGATGCCGGTCACGCGGTAGGACGAGGGCGTGACGGGGTTCTCGTCGACGTTCATCTTCATGAAGGTGATCTTGTCGCCGTGGGCCGTGGCGATCTCGTCGAGGATCGGGGCGACCTGGCGGCACGGGCCGCACCACTCGGCCCAGAAGTCCACGAGGACCGGCTTGTCGGACTTGAGCACCTGAGCCTCGAACTCGGCGTCGGTGACGGCACTGATGTTGGCCACGATGATCCCTACTCTCTCTGCTGACGTCTGTGGTGGTGGAACGCGGCGCGCGGGGTGGTTGTTCCCCGCGACGGCCGCGCGGGGGCGCTCAGAGCCCGGCGGTCTTGACCGCGTCGGTGGCGGCGGAGCCGGCCACGGCGTCCTGCGCCTCGGCGCGGGTGGCCGCGGTGTGGTCGAGCTCGGCGACGTAGCGCTCGGCGTCGAGGGCGGCGGCGCAGCCCGTGCCGGCCGCGGTGATGGCCTGGCGGTAGTGGTGGTCGACCAGGTCGCCGCAGGCGAAGACGCCGGGGATGTTGGTGGCCGTCGAGGGGTGCTCGACGAGCACGTAGCCCTCGTCGTCGAGGTCGACCTGGCCGGTGAGCAGCTCAGAGCGCGGGTCGTGGCCGATGGCGATGAAGAGGCCGGTGGCCTCCAGCGCACGGGTCTCGCCCGTGGTGGTGTCCTCGAGGGTGAGCGACTCCAGCTTGTCGGCGCCGTGGATCTCCTTGACCGCGGAGTTCCAGACGATCTCGAGCTTGGGGTCGGCGAAGGCGCGCTCCTGCATGATCTTGGAGGCGCGCAGCTCGTCGCGACGCACGATGAGGGAGGCCTTGGAGGCGAAGCGGGTCAGGAAGGTGGCCTCCTCGACCGCGGAGTCGCCGCCGCCCACGACCGCGATGTGCTGCTCGCGGAAGAAGAAGCCGTCGCACGTCGCGCACCACGAGACGCCGCGGCCCGACAGCTCGTCCTCGCGGGCGATGCCGAGCTTGCGGTAGCCCGAGCCGGTGGCGAGGATCACCGAGCGTGCGGTGTAGGTGTCGGTGGCCGTGCGCACGGTCTTGACGTCGCCGGTGAGGTCGACCTCGACGATGTCGTCGGAGACCAGCTCGGCACCGAAGCGCTCGGCCTGGGCGCGCATCTCGTCCATCAGCGCCGGGCCCATGATGCCGTCGCGGAAGCCGGGGAAGTTCTCCACCTCGGTGGTGTTCATCAGCGCACCACCGGCGGTGACCGAGCCCTCGAAGACCAGGGGCTCCAGGCTCGCGCGCGCGGCGTAGACCGCGGCGGTGTAGCCGGAGGGACCCGAGCCGATGATGATGACCTGTCGGGTGACGTCTGGGCGGGTGTCGGACATGGAGTCCAGTCTCCTCGGGATGACGGGGGCGGTGCCTGGGAAGGGGTGCTGCGGCACCTGCGGGTGGAACCGATCCTAGGTGAGCGGCATTCCCGGGCCGGCGCCGTCGCGCCAGGGTGGCCGGGCGCGGGGTCGCGGCGGTGTGTGGTGGCGGCGCTCGTGGTGGCGGTGGCGGGCTCAGCGCCGGGGGAGGGTGACCGAGCGGAGCACCTCGGCGGTGCCGCACTGGAGCAGGTCGACGACCTGGGTGTCGCCGGCGGGGCTGCGGAAGGCCAGCACCGCGGGCTCGCCGGCGTAGCGCACGCGCACCAGCAGGCCGGGCCCCCAGTCGGCGCTCTCGCAGACGTCCCATCCCGCGAGGGCGCGGGCGGCCCGCCGCGCCGACCGCTCGGCGAGGGCGTTGAGGCTGCTGTCGTTGCTCGGACCGGCCAGCTCCTCGGAGCCGTCGTCCTCGGCGGCGAAGGCGTCGACGCGGCGGGCGGCGGCGGAGGCCTCGTCGCGCACCCGCGAGACCGAGCCGGTGAAGTCGCGCTCGGTGAGGCGGCGTACGCCGGGCACCGCGAGCTGGGCCGACTCGAGGAAGCCGTCGGCGGCCGCGGTGTCGGACTCCACGTCGGCCCGGTCCTCGGTGGCGGGAGCGGTCTGGGACGGGTCGGCGCCCGACCCGGCGGAGCCGGCCGCCTCGGCGCCGACGTCGGCGGTGGACTCGTTGGCGTCGCCCGAGCCGGCGAGGGTGAGCCCGGGGACGACCTGGGCGGCGCCGACACCGACCACGACGACCGCCGCGGCGGCCACGAGGAGCCGGGTGACGCGGCGTCGCCGGCGCGCCTGGTGGGCGGCGAGGTCGATCGGGGCCGGGGAGGTGGCGACGTCCTCGCCGGCGTCGAGACGGGCCAGCACCTGGTCGAGCCGCGCGGCCACGTCGACCGGGAGGGGCTCGGTGTGGCGGGCGTCGGCCAGCCGCCGGGTCACCTCCCGCTGCTGCTCGGGGGTGAGGTCGGGGTCGTGGGCCATCGGGCTCCTCCTCTCGGGGCCGGTGCTGGTGCTGGTGATGGTGGTGGGTGCGGGGCTGGTCGTGCTGGTCGTGCCGGCCGGGGGTCCGGTGCCGGCGTCGGTCCGGGTGGGCTGCTGGTCCAGTGTGGCGGGGGCCCGGTCAGGCCGGTGGGCCTCGTGGGTCGGCCTCGGATCGGACGGCCGACGGCGCGGTCGGGTTCCGAGGCTCGGGGTGGTCGTCGTCACGCCGCTCGCGCAGCACCCCGAGGAGCGGGGCCAGCCGGGCCCGCCCGCGCGAGCACCGCGACTTCACGGTGCCGACGGCGCAGTCGAGCACGGCGGCCGCCTCGGCCACCGAGTAGCCCTCCATGTCGACCAGCACCAGGGCGGCGCGCTGCTCCGGGGGCAGCGAGGCCAGCGCGGCGAGCACCTGTCGCCGCTGCTCGGCGCGCACCGACCGGTCGGCGGGGTCCTCGGCCTCCGGCGCGGCGGAGAGGCGCGAGCCGCGGTCGCCGTACTCCTCGAGGTCGTCGGGCAGGGCGTCGGTGCGGCGCACGCGCGCCGCACGGAGGCGGTCGAGGCAGGCGTTGACCACGATGCGGTGCAGCCAGGTCGTCACGGCGGCGTCGCCGCGGAAGGACCCCGCGCGGCGGTAGGCCGCGATCATGGCGTCCTGGAGGCCGTCGGCGGCGTCCTCGGGGTGCCCGGTCGTGCGCAGGGCCACCGCCCACAGCCGGTCGCGGTGGCGGGCGAAGAGCTCGCCGAAGGCCGCGTGGTCACCGCCGACGTGGGCGTGGAGGAGCTCGACGTCGCTGCGGGACCCGGCGCCGGCCTCGGCGGCAGTGGGGTCGTCGGCGTCCTCGGCGTCGTCGGGTCGCGGCCCCGCCGCCCCGGGCTCGCTCACCCGCGGACCTCGACCTCGGCCACCTCGCCGCGCCAGCCGCCCTCGACGGCGGGCAGCGAGGTGAGCCAGACCGTGAGGTAGGAGCCGGCGGCGGGCTCGTCGAGCACCGCCTGCTGCTGGGTGCCGCCGGAGGTCTCGGCCACGGGGTCGAGACCCTCCACGTCGGTGGGGGCGGTGTCGGTGACGTAGAGCGCGGTGGTGGTGCCCTCGCCGACGAGCGTGAGGTCGACCTCGCTGACCTCCTGCTCGCCGCCGAGGTCGATCACCAGGCCCACGCCGGTCTTGAGGCCGCCCGGCCCGAAGTTCTGGAGGTAGGTCGCGGTGCGCCAGACCGTCGCGGGGTCGCCGTCGACGGCGAGCGGGGTCAGCTCGGGGTACTCCTCCTGCGGCGGGTCGCCCTGGGGGTCGAGGTCGCTCGCGCTGAGCCCCGTGAGCGGGGTCGGCGCCGCGGTGGGCGTGGCCGACGACGACGCGCTCGGGGAGCTCGACCCCTCCGGCTCCGGCTCGGCGCCCAGCGGGGTGCGACCGCGGCCGACGTTGACGGCGACCACGACGCCCACGAGCAGCACCAGGCCCAGCAGCAGCGCCGCGGCCAGGCGGAAGGTGTTGCGACCGGGGACCTCACCCGCGGCGCCGTCGTCGGGGTCGGCGTCGTCGGTGCCCGGCGGGGGCGGCGGCGCCGCGGGCCCCCACGGCCAGAACTCCCCCGACTCCGCCTGCTCGGCGCCGGGGCGGGCGCGACGCACGGGCCCGCCGTCGTCGGGCTCGGGGGCGAAGAGCGGGCGCTCGGGCGGGTCCTCGAAGGGCGGGGGAGGCGGCACCGGCTCGCTGCGCGCCTGCAGCCAGGACACGTCGTCGGTCTCGTCGTCGAAGATCGGCAGCCCGGCCTGGGTGGGCTGCTCGGCGGCCACCGGGGTGGGGGAGGAGCCCGCGAGCAGCCCGTCGCCGAGCGCCGAGGGGCGGGCGGGCTCGTCGGCGCGCGCGGCCCGGGTGGTGTCGTCCGCCGGGTGCGTCGCGGTGTCGGGGAGCGCCACGACGGTGGTGGGTGCGTCGGTGGCCGCGTCGGGGCTCTCACCGGCGGTGTCGGCGGTGTCGGTGGTGTCGGCGGGGGTCTCGGGGGTCCCGGCGGTCAGGGGCACGACCGTGGTGGGCTCCTGGTCAGCAGGCTCCGCACCGGGGGTCTGGGAGGCCGGGGAGGGCGCGGGACCCAGCGGGTCGCTCGAGCGGAGCGGGGCCGCGGCGGGCGACGCCACCACGGTCGGCCCGGTGGTCGGCACCGCGGTCGTCACGGGGGCCGGGCCCGGGGTCGGTCCGGGGACCGCGGGCAGGCTGATGGTCTCGTCGCCGCGATCGACCAGGCGGGTGGCGAGCTCCTCGGGGATGCCGACCGGGTCGCCGACGAACTCGACCAGCTGGTCGGCGAGAGCCTGGGCCGTGGCGGGGCAGCGGGGGTCGTGGCCCCGCTGGGCGGCGGTGGCGGGGTTGAGGACGTTGTCGCACAGCTGGTCGAGCATCCGGGGGATGCCGGCGCGCACCTGGCGCGGTCGCAGCAGGCGCCCGTGCTCCTGCGGGGCCGGCACGACGACCGACCCGGAGATGCCGGCCCACCGGCCCGTGAGGGCGGCGTACAGCAGGCCGGCGAGGTCGGTGAGGTCGTCGTCGGGGTCGGTGTGGGTCAGCCCGTGGAGGGCGGCGTCGACGCACAGGCCGATCAGCCGCACCGAGCCGTTGCGGTCGACGAGGACGTTCTCGGGGTTGAGCCGCCCGTGGGAGACCCCGGCCCGGTGGGCGGTGGCGGCGGCGGCCGCGACCTCGGCGACCAGCCAGGCCGCCCGCCGCGGGGCCAGCGGGCCGCCCGCGGCCAGCATGATGTCGAGCGACGTGCCCGACCCCCACTCGTTGACGACGTAGCAGAGGGCGTCGGTGCGCTCGGCGTCGAGCACGCGCAGCACGTGGGGGTCGTGCACCGTGGCCGAGCGTCGCGCGGCCTCGAGCAGACCGGCGGCCCGGTCGTCGTCGGCGGCGATGACGTGGATCGCCACCTGCCGCTCGAGCACGCGGTCGTGGGCCCGCCAGAAGCGACCGTCGCCGCTCTCGCTGAGCAGGTCGACCAGCCGGTAGCGACCGGCGAGCTGGTCTCCGTGCCTGATCGAGTGGGGCACCGCGGTCCTGGCTCCTTCGTGCGCTGGGGGCGGGCGTCGGGCCCGGGTGAGCCGGGCGCGCGGGCGCCAGCGGCGCCCGGACCATGGTAGGCGCCCGGGTCGGGACGGGGCGACCGACGTCGCACAGCCGCGAGACGCCCGCGCCGGGTGCCGTACGCCGGGTCCGGACCGCGCCTCGCCCGGGCGCCGGGCCGGTGGTGCCGGGTCCCGGGGGAGGGGCAGGAGAGAGGGGCAGGGGGGACCGGGGGGAGTGCGGGGAGTGCGAGGAGCCCCGGGTCAGCGGCGCCCAAGGCGCCCGGTCACGGTGGCCAGC
Source organism: Nocardioides sp. Leaf307 (assembly GCF_001423135.1). Taxonomy (NCBI): domain Bacteria; kingdom Bacillati; phylum Actinomycetota; class Actinomycetes; order Propionibacteriales; family Nocardioidaceae; genus Nocardioides; species Nocardioides sp. Leaf307. Next base: position 162,642 of record NZ_LMNY01000003.1, read on the forward strand.
ACGTCGGTGACCTCGGTGAGCCGGAAGACCCGGGCCAGCGCCAGGAAGGCGACCACGTCGACCAGGGTCACCCCCACGCCGCGGGCCAGGGTCGGCAGCACGGCGGCGTCGAGCGGCAGGTCGCCCAGCAGGGCCGAGACGGCGTAGGCCAGGCCGGTGGACAGCGCGACCACCAGGCCAAGGCGCACCAGGAAGCGCGAGGTCGTGCGCCCGCCGAGGTCGCCGGTGCGGCGCTCGAGCACGGAGTAGGAGACGGCGGTGCCGACGAGGTAGGCCGCGGCGTAGGCGGTGGCCAGGGCGGCCGAGGTCGCGGCGGCGTCGGCGAGGGCCACGAGGACGACGGCCGCGCCGATGTTGGTGGCCGCGACGCCGCACTGGATCCAGAACACGGTGCGGGTGGCCTCGAGGGCGTAGAAGCCGCGCAGCATCAGGTAGTGGACGGTGAAGAGCACGATCCCGGGGCCGAAGAGGGCCAGCGTCGGCACGGCGTTGGGCCACGACTGCGAGGCGGCGGCGTAGCCCCACACCACCCGGGCGACCTCGGGCGCGACCACCGGCAGCAGCGCGGCGAAGGGCAGCAGCACGGCCAGCGAGGTGCGCAGCGTCGCGCCCAGCGAGCGGCCCAGCCCGGCGAGGTCGCCGTCGGCGGCGCGCTGGGAGAGCCGCGGCAGGATCGCCGTGGCCAGCGAGACCGTGATGATCGAGTGGGGCACCATCACGATGAGGAAGGCCGAGGCGTAGACGGCGTTGCCGGTGCCGTCGGCGCTGCCGTCGGCCACGCCGGTGCCGGCCAGGCGCACCACCACGGTGTAGGCGACCTGGTTGACGATGACGAAGGCCACCGTCCAGCGGGCCAGGCGCAGGGTGTGGCCCAGGCCCGTGCCGCGGAAGTCGAAGCGCGGGCGGAACCGGAAGCCGGCCGAGCGCAGGTAGGGCACGAGGATGAGCAGCTGCGCGGCGATGCCGAGCGTGGACCCCAGGCCCAGCAGCAGCTCCTGGGAGGCGCTGAAGGGGCCCACGACCTCCGCACCGGAGGCGGCGCCGAAGACCACCAGGTAGACCACCAGCACCGCGACGGCGATGACGTTGTTGGCGATCGGGGCCCACATCATCGGCCCGAAGCGGCCGCGCGCGTTGAGGATCTGCCCGACCAGCACGAACATGCCGTAGAAGAAGACCTGCGGCAGGCAGTAGCGGGCGAAGTCGATCGCGGAGTCGCGCGCCTCGGGCGGCCACGAGTCGGGCAGGTAGATCGCCATCACCCAGGGCGCCACCGCCACCAGCAGCAGCGTCACCGCCCCGAGGAACAGCAGCGCGAGGGTGACCACCCGGTTGGCGTAGGCCTCTCCGCCGTCGGGGTCGTGCTTCATCGAGCGCACGAGCTGGGGCACCAGCACCGCGTTGAACACCCCGCCGGCCAGCAGGATGTAGAGCATGTTGGGGATGGTGTTGGCGACGGTGAAGATCTCGCCGTGCAGCTGGATGCCCAGCGCCGCGGCCAGCAGGGCCGAGCGCACGAAGCCGCTGAGCCGCGAGACCACCGTGCCGGCGGCCATGACCGCGCTGGAGGACAGGATCGAGCGCTGCTCGGCCGCCGACGACTCGGCGGTGCCGGGGCTCCCGGGGTCGGAGGAGTCGGAGGGGCGGGCCTCCTCGCGGGCGGCGCCCACGGCCTCGAAGGAGCCCGTGGGGTCGTCGACGGCGTCGGCGGCGTCGCTGTAGCCGACGACGGGGGGGCCGGGGGCGCGGTGCCTCATGCGGGGGTGCCTCTCGGCGCGGGCGCCGGGTCGCCGGCGCTGCCGGGGGTGGTGGCGGGGAGGTCGTCGGCGGGGCCGGCGTCCGAGGGCCGGTCGGACGGCTGGTCGGACGGCTGGTCGGACGGCCCGCCGCGTCGCGCGTCGCGGAGCCGGCGTACGAGGCGCAGGCCGATGGTGCCGAAGAGCAGCACCAGGCCGGTGCCCATGATCAGCCAGATCACCTGGCTGACCTGCGCGGAGCGCACGGCGAGGTCGTCGCTGGAGCCGAGCACGCGGCCCTCCTCGTCGGTGAGCACCAGACGCAGGTCGTGCACGCCGAGCTCGGAGGTGCTGGCGTTGAGCAGCACCGTGGTGGCGCTGTCGGCCGGCACCTCGATGCTGCCGGGCGGTCCCTCGATGGTCATCGGCCGGTCGGACTCGTAGCGCAGCCGGATCGTCACCGGCTGGTCGAGGCCGTTGACGATGGTGGCGCCGAAGCGCCCGCTCTCGCTCGACAGCGTCACCGCCCGAGGCGCCATCACGTCGACCTGGCCCCGCAGGGCGTCGATGCTCGCCTCCGCGGCGCCGGCCGAGGCGAGGGCGTCGAGCGGGGCGGTGCGCGCGGTGTAGGAGACCGAGGCCAGGGCCTGGTCGAGCACGGCGGTGCCCACCTGGTCGTTGAGCGTCAGCAGGTCCTGGAGCGACTCGCCGGCCGTGATGAGGTCGTCGGCGGCCTGGAAGCCCGAGGCGGGGAGCGTGATCTCGCGCTGGTGCTCGGGGTAGGTGAGGGCGTCGCCGGCCACGGAGGCGTCGCGCGCGGTCTCGTCGGCGGTGGCGTCCTCGACGGTGGCCAGGTCGACCCAGCCCTGGTCGAGGCCGGAGAAGAACTCCTCACCGTCCTCGGGGAGCCAGTCGAAGGGCAGCACGGTGACCAGCGGGTGGTGGCGTCCCTTGGCCAGCACGCGCACGGCGGCCTCGGCCAGGATCCGCTGACGCATGGCGGTCGCGGTGCGCTGCTCGCCCGGTCCGGGTCCGCCCGCCACCGCGCCGGAGGAGGTGAGCACGACCCGGCGACCGTCGACGGAGGCGACCGCGGGCAGGGTGCCGGCGTCGTCGCGCAGCTCGGCCGCCCGGTCGCGGGGCACGGCGCGATCGGTGAGGAGGACGGTCTCGCCGTCGACCGCACCCGCAACGGCGGCCCCGGGCAGGAAGCCCACCGGGGAGCCGATGGCCGGGGTGGTCTCCACGCCGAAGGGGGCCAGGGTCGACCCGCCACGACGCCGGGCGCGGTCGTAGAGGTCAGGGTCGTGGGCCTGCGCTCCGGCCACGTCGACGTCGCCGTACGGCAGCGCCAGCACCTGGCTGTTGGCGCCCAGGGCGTCGCCGAGGTCGTCGAGCCAGGTCTGGCCGGTCTCGGCCGCAGCGGCTGTCACCGGGTCGAGCGGGTCGACGTCCTCGCCCTCGTCGTCGCCCTCGCCGCTGCCCCCGTCACCCGGTCCGGTCGTCGGGTCGCCGGGGCTCGTGGGCTCCGCACCGGCCGTGCCGAGGGAGGCGGAGGGGGAGCCGGACGAGTCCCCCGTGTCGCCGACGGCGCCCGACCCGCCGTCGGCCGGGGAGTCCCCGTCGGAGCCCTCCCCGTCGCCACCGGGCTGCTGCGGGTCGATCGTGGGGGCCAGCGAGCGCTCGGGGTTGCCGGCCGCGAGGCGGGTGACGGCGTCGGTGAGCGCGGGGTCGACCAGCCAGCTCACCGGACGCGACCCGGCCGCGGCCCCGAAGTCGAGCAGCGACCGCAGCCGGCCGCCCTCGCCGAGGTCCTCGTCCCAGTCCGCGACGTCGTCGAGCGCGCCCTCGGGGGTGTAGTCGAGCTGGCGGCGCAGCGGCACGACGATGGAGACCGGCAGCGAGCGCTCCCGCAGCCTCACGAGGGGCAGGAAGGTGCGGGCGCGGCCGTCGGCGGTGTCCTCGCGACCGTCCTCGTTCTCGCCGTTGGCGTGCACGCCGAACCAGTAGACGCCCGGCTCGGTGACCTCGATGCGGTTGCTGGGCAGGGTGATCCGGTAGTCGGCGCTCTCGCCGGGGGCCAGGGAGTCGATCGTGTCGTAGGGCCCGGGGTCGGTGATCCGCTCCCCGACGTAGGACAGCGGGTCGGAGGCCACGGCGGCCCGGAGGTCGCCGGCGGTGGTCAGCGGCGCGTCGCCCACCACGGGGTAGAGGTTGATGGCCGACCACGCGGTGTCGTCGAGGTTGGTCACGGTGCCGGTCACGCGCACCGGTCCCGACTCGGGCACGACCGAGGGCGTCATCGACTCGATGGTCACCGACAGCGGCTCGACCGGCTCCTCCTCGGCGCGGCGCGGCAGGGGACCGGTCGCCGGGCGCAGCACCGACCCGGGCTGCACGGTGGCGGGCGGCGGCGCGGCGGACAGGCTCGTCGGGGCGGACGCGACGGCGGGTGCGACGCCCGGCCCGAGTCCCGCGGCGCCACCGGCGACCGCGACCACCGCCGCGAGGGCAGGCAGCAGCGAGGACGGGCGGGACACCCCCCGATGCTAGACGGTGTCGCTGTGGCTCCCGGGGAGCGCGGCACCGCCCGGGCGCGGATAGACTGCCCGCCCGTGTCGACCGACGATCCCGCACCGCTGCGCACCCCCGGCCCCCTCAGCGTGGTCGAGGTGCAACGGGCCGTCACGACCGAGCTCGACCGCATCGCCGAGGTCATCGACGAGCTGGGCCGCCGCTTCAGCGCCGCGGGCCACGAGATCGCCCTGGTCGGCGGGCCGGTGCGCGACGCCATGCTGGGCCGCGCCCACAACGACCTCGACCTCACGACCTCGGCGCGCCCGGAGGAGACCGAGCGGCTGATCAAGGGTTGGGCCGACGCGACCTGGGACATGGGGCGCGCCTTCGGCACCATCGGCTGCCGCCGCGGCGAGTGGCAGGTCGAGATCACGACGTACCGCTCCGAGGTCTACGACCCGTCCTCGCGCAACCCCGAGGTGCAGTACGGCGACTCGCTGGCCGGCGACCTGGGCCGGCGCGACTTCACGGTCAACGCCATGGCCGTGCGCCTGCCCGGCCGCGAGGTCGAGGACCCCTTCGGCGGCGTCGTCGACCTGGCCCACCGGGTGCTGCGCACACCCGGCACGCCGGAGGACTCCTTCTCCGACGACCCGCTGCGCATGCTGCGTGCCGCACGCTTCGCCGCCCAGCTCGGCTTCACCGTGGACCCGGGCGTCACCGCGGCGATGACGGCGATGGCCGACCGGATCTCGATCATCTCCGCCGAGCGGGTGCGCGACGAGCTGGTCAAGCTCATCTGCGCCCCGCACCCGCGCCTCGGGCTGACCCTGCTGGTCGAGACCGGCCTGGCCGAGAAGGTGCTGCCCGAGCTGCCGGCGCTGGCGCTGGAGCGTGACGAGCACCACCGCCACAAGGACGTCTACGAGCACACCCTCACGGTGCTCGAGCAGTCGATCGACCTCGAGGAGCGCCTCGGCGGCGGGCCCGACTTCGTGTCGCGCTTCGCCGCGCTCATGCACGACGTGGGCAAGCCCCGCACCCGCAAGTTCCTCGACGACGGCACGGTCACCTTCCACCACCACGACGTGGTCGGCGCGAAGATGACCCGCAAGCGGATGAAGGCGCTGCGCTTCTCCAACGACCAGATCGAGGCGGTCAGCCGGCTGGTCGAGCTGCACCTGCGCTTCCACGGCTACGGCTCGGGGGAGTGGACCGACTCCGCCGTGCGCCGCTACGTGCGCGATGCCGGCGACCAGGTCGAGCGACTCCACGTGCTGACCCGCGCCGACTGCACGACCCGCAACCGGCGCAAGGCCGAGCGGCTGCGGCGCACCTACGACGAGCTCGAGGAGCGCATCGCCGTCCTGGCCGAGGCCGAGGAGCTCGACGCCCTGCGACCCGACCTCGACGGCAACGCGATCATGGAGCTGCTGGGCCTCCCGCCGGGCCGCGAGGTCGGCGAGGCCTACCGGTGGCTGCTGGAGCGGCGCATGGACCGCGGACCGGTCGAGCCCGAGGTGGCGCGCGAGGAGCTCCTCGCATGGTGGTCGACACGCTGACGCGGGCGGCGTACTGACGGTACGGTCCGGACATGACCGACACCACAGCCGCCCCCGACGAGCTGGAGGCCTCCATCGAGGTCTCCACCTCCCCCGCCCAGACCTGGGCCCTGGTCTCCGACCTGCGCCGCATGCGCGAGTGGAGCCCCCAGGTGCTGCGCACGTTCATCCCCGGCGGGCCGGTGAGGCTCGGCAGCCGCATGATCAACGTCAACCACCGCGGCGCGCTGGTGTGGCCGACGACCGCCAAGGTCGTGCGCTTCGAGCCCCACACCAGCGTGGCCTTCCGGGTCGCGGAGAACCGCACGATCTGGTCCTTCACCCTCGAGCCCACCGACGGCGGTGGCACGCGGATCGTGCAGCGCCGCGAGGCGCCCGACGGCATCTCGACGCTGTCCAACAAGCTGGTGGGCGTGGCCATGGGCGGGGTGCCGACCTTCGTCGGCGAGCTCCGGCAGGGCATGCGCCAGACGCTGGAGCGGATCAAGGCCGAGCTCGAGCGCTGAGCCCGGGCCGTGGGGCCCTTGACCTTGACCCTGCGGCAGGCCCCACGGTCTCCTCACCGGTGGATCCCCCACCGGTGACGAGGACCCAGGAGGCGGCGTGGACGGACCGGCCGGCAGGAGCGGCACCGCGGACCCACCGCGGCTGATGAGCATCGGCGACTTCGCGCGCGCCAGCGGGCTCACGCCCAAGGCGCTGCGGCTCTACGACGACTCGGGCCTGCTGGACCCGGCCGAGGTCGACCCCCACACCGGCTACCGCTGGTACGCCGAGCAGCAGCTCCCCCGCGCCCGGCTGGTCGCGCGGCTGCGTCTGGTCGGCATGCCGCTGGCCCGCATCCGCGTGGTGGCCGGGCTCGGGCCCGCCGCTGCCGTGGCGGAGCTGGTCTCCTACGGCCGCCAGCTGAGCGCCGACACGGCCAGCGCCCGCGCCCTCCTGGCGTCCCTCGTCGACGAGCTCGGCCACGCGCCGGACGAGGAGACCCCGATGAGCACCGACGACCCCCGCCCCACCCCGGACGACAGCACCGACCGCAGCACCGACCGCAGCACCGACCGCAGCACCGACCCCGGCGGCCCCGCGCTCCCCGGGCCGACGCTGCGCTGCGCCGCCCGACTCGAGCAGGGCGGCCGGGCCACCCAGGAGGACGCCGTCCTGGTCGGCACCCGGCTGGTGGCCGTCGCCGACGGCGTGGGCTCGGCGGGCGGCAGCGGCGAGCGCGCCGTGGCCGCCCTCGCGGCCGCCGAGCGCGACGGGCTCCTCGACGGGCTCCTCGACGGTCGGCTCGACGGGGCAGCGGCGCTGGGCGCCGTCGAGACGGTGCTCGCCCGGGCCGCCGCGGCGCTCGCGCCCGGCGACGCCACCACCCTGACGGCGCTGGCGCTGCACGCCGGTCAGCTGGTCGTGGCCCACGTGGGCGACTCGCGGGCCCACCTGGTGCGCGAGGGCCGGCTCACCCGGCTGACCCGCGACCACACGGTCGTGCAGACCCTCGTCGACGAGGGCCGCCTCACCACCGAGGAGGCCCGCTCCGACGAGCGGCGGGTGCAGCTCAACCGTGCGCTCGAGAGCGGCCGCCCCGCCGAGCCCGACCTCGCCGTGCACGCCGTGCGGCCCGGCGACCGGCTGGTGCTCACCACCGACGGCGTGCACGGTCGCGTCGGACCGGCGGTGCTGGCCGACCTGCTCGCCGGTGGCGGGGACCCGCAGCAGGTCGCCGACGCCGTCGTCGCCGCGGTGGAGGCCGCCGGCGCCGACGACAACCTCGCCGTGGTCGTCGTCGACGTGGCCTGACCTGACCCGACCTGACCCGACCCGATCCGGCCCGATCCGATCCGGCCCGGCCCGGCCCGGCCGACGTACGACGGCAGCGCCGGCCCCCTCGCGGGGACCGGCGCTGCCGGGTGCTGCTGGGTGCTGCTGGGTGACCGGTGCTGCTAGGTCACTCCTCGCCGCGGATGAAGGCCTCCACGCGACGGCGGCCCTCGTCGTCGGGCAGCTGCACCGGCGGGGACTTCATCAGGTAGGACGAGGCCGAGATGATCGGGCCGCCGATGCCGCGGTCCTTGGCGATCTTCGCGGCGCGCAGGGCGTCGATGATGATGCCGGCGGAGTTCGGGGAGTCCCAGACCTCGAGCTTGTACTCGAGGTTGAGCGGGACGTCGCCGAAGGCGCGACCCTCGAGGCGGACGTAGGCCCACTTGCGGTCGTCGAGCCACTGGACGTAGTCCGAGGGGCCGATGTGCACGTTGCGGTCGTGGATCTTGTCCGCGAGCTCACCGTGCAGGTTGGAGGTGACGGCCTGGGTCTTGGAGACCTTCTTGGACTCCAGGCGCTCGCGCTCGAGCATGTTCTTGAAGTCCATGTTGCCGCCGACGTTGAGCTGGTAGGTGCGGTCCAGCGCGACGCCGCGGTCCTCGAACAGCTTCGCCATCACGCGGTGGGTGATGGTGGCGCCGACCTGGCTCTTGATGTCGTCGCCGACGATCGGGACGCCGGCGTCCTCGAACTTCTTGGCCCACTCGGGGTCGGAGGCGATGAAGACGGGCAGGGCGTTGACGAAGGCCACGCCGGCGTCGATGGCGCACTGGGCGTAGAACTTGTCGGCCTCCTCCGAGCCCACCGGGAGGTAGGACACGATGACGTCGGCCTGGGTGTCCTTGAGAACCTGGACCACGTCGACCGGCTCGGCGCCGCTCTCCTCGATGGTCTGGCGGTAGTACTTGCCGAGGCCGTCGAGGGTCGGGCCGCGCTGGACCTCGACACCGAGGGTCGGCACGTCGGCGATCTTGATCGTGTTGTTCTCGGAGGCGTTGATGGCCTCGGAGAGGTCCTTGCCGACCTTCTTGTCGTCGACGTCGAACGCCGCCACGAACTCGACGTCGCTGACGTGGTAGTCGCCGAACATCACGTGCATGAGACCAGGCACGGTGGTGTCGGGGGTGGCGTCCTTGTAGTACTCGACACCCTGGATGAGGGAGGTGGCGCAGTTGCCGACTCCCACGATGGCTACTCGAACCGAACCCATCGGATTCCTTCCTTACTTCTGCTGGTCGGCCGCGGGGCTCGCGGGCGGTGTGGTCGTGCTGGTCATGCGGTCGGGACGACGGGCGAGGTCGTCGGCGACCCGCTCCGCGTCGATGAGGTCGGACAGCCAGCGCACTTCGCGCTCGACCGACTCGACCCCGTGTCGCTGGAGCTCGGCCGCGTAGCGGTCGACCTCCTTCTGCGTCATCGAGAGCTGGCCCTGGACCCGGTCCAGCCGCTCCTGCAGGCGGGTGCGCCGTCCCTCGAGCACCCGCAGCCGGATCTCCATGTCGGTGCGTCCGAAGAAGGCGAACCGGATGTCGAAGTTGTCGTCCTCCCAGGCGGTGGGACCGACCTCCGACATCAGCCGCTCGAACTCGCGGTGGCCGGCGTCGGTGACCTGGTAGACGATGCGCGGCCGGCGGCTGACCGGGGTGCCCGGTGCCTGCGTGGCCGCGACCTCCTCGATGAGGCTGCCCTTGAGCATCTTCTTCAGCGTGGGGTAGAGCGAGCCGTAGGACAGCACCCGCCCCCACCCGAGCATGAGGTTGAGCCGCTTGCGCAGCTCGTAGCCGTGCATGGGTCCCTCGTGCAGCAGCCCGAGGACTGCCAGCTCGATGGTCTCTCCACGACGTGCCATACGACCTATCGTAGCGATATATCCGGCGAACGCGAACGCTGGACCTATCCAGGTCACCGTGTCGCGTGACACGTCGTACGCCGGTGCCGGCGCGGGCCGGGTGCGTACCCTGAGGGACGGTCCGGGGGCGCCGCGCGGCGCGCTGCGGGCCGGGACGACCCTCGAGCACCCCCGGGAGAGACGACGTGAGTGGCAAGCGCAGGGCCGACGGGCCCCCCGTGACACGGGCCCCGAAGCAGAAGGGTGCCCTGAAGCGCCGCGTGCTGAAGACGGTGAAGTGGCTCTCGATCCTCGGGGTCGTGGGCCTGCTGCTGGCCGCCGGCGGCTTCTACTACCTCTACACCGTCACCGACATCCCTGACGCCAACGAGGACTTCGAGGCGCAGACGTCGTTCGTCTACTACGCCGGCGGCACCGAGGAGATCGGCAGCTACGCCACCCAGAACCGCGTGCCGGTCGCCTTCGAGGAGATCCCCCAGGAACTGCGCGACGCCGTCGTCGCCGCCGAGAACCGCACCTTCTGGACCGACAGCGGCATCGACCCCAAGGGGATCGCGCGGGCGTTCCTCAACAACGCCACCGGCGAGTCGACCCAGGGCGCCTCGACGATCACCCAGCAGTACGTCAAGGTCCTCTACCTCACCCAGGAGCGCTCCTACACCCGCAAGGTGAAGGAGGCGATCCTGTCGCTGAAGGTGGCGCGCCAGCAGAGCAAGACCGAGATCCTCACCAACTACCTCAACACCATCTACTTCGGTCGCGGCGCCTACGGCGTGCAGGCGGCGGCGCAGGCGTACTTCACCAAGGACGTCGGCGACCTCACCCTGCGCGAGTCGGCGGTGCTCGCCTCGGTGCTCAACAACCCGACCAACCTCGACCCCGACAACGGCCGCGACGCCCGGCAGGAGCTCAAGGGCCGCTACGACTACGTGCTCGAGAGCATGGCCGAGCTCGACATGGTCGAGCCCGCCGCCGCCGAGAAGGCGCTCAAGCGGCTCCCCACGTTCCCCGAGATCGACGCCGAGAGCACCTACGGCGGCCAGAAGGGCCACGTGCTGACCCTCGTGCGCAGCGAGCTGCGCCGGCTGGGCTACTCCGACGAGGAGATCGACGGCGGGGGCCTCGAGGTCACCACCACGCTGACCCCGCAGGCGATGAAGGCCGCCGAGGACGGCGTGCTCGCGGCCAAGCCCGAGGGCTTCGGCGACAAGCAGCTGCACATCGCGGTGGCCAGCGTCGAGCCCGGCACGGGGGCGCTGCGCGGCTTCTACGGCGGCCAGGACTACCTGCAGTCGCAGCTGAACTGGGCCGTCGAGGGCGGCATGGTGGGCTCGACCTTCAAGCCGTTCGCCCTGGCCACGGCGATCCAGCAGGGCTACTCCATCCGTGACAGCTTCGAGGGCAACTCCCCCTACGAGTTCCCCGACGGCCTGCAGGTGCGCAACGAGGGTGTGGGCCCCGACGGGCTCGGCAACGACTACGGCTCGAGCGTCGACGGCGTCTACGCCATGGAGCAGTCGATCAACACCGCGTTCGTCGACATGTCGGCGAGCATGGACGACGGCCCGGCCAAGATCTACGAGACGGCCGAGAAGATGGGCGTGCCGCCGCCGGAGGCCGACCAGGAGTACCCCGGCATCCCACGCACCAGCGTCGACCTGAGCCCCGAGGACACCCTCATCACCCTCGGTCGCGCGCGGATCAGCCCGATCAACATGGCCAACTCCTACGCCACCATCGCCAACGGCGGCGAGCGGGCCGACGTGCACCTGATCGAGAAGGTCGTCAGCCCCACCGGCGACGACTACGAGTGGGACGGCCCCACCCGCCGCGCGCTCGACGAGGACATCGCCGCCGACGTGTCCTACACGATGGAGCAGACCGTGCTCGAGGGCACGGGCGCCACCGCGAGCAACCTGGGCCGACCGGCCGCGGGCAAGACCGGCACGGCGACCAACGACGACGACGAGGTCTCCTCGGCGTGGTTCGTCGGCTTCACCCCGCAGCTGTCGACCGCGGTGATGTACGTGCGCGGCGACGGCGACGACCAGCTCGACGGCTGGCTGCCGTCGTACTTCGGCTCCGACTACCCCACCGACACCTGGCTGGCGGTGATGCAGCCGCTGATGGAGGGCCGCGAGGTCGAGGAGCTGGCCGACCCCGTCTACGTCGACGGCGACGCCCCCGACGGCCAGGAGGACTACGTGCCGCCGAGCACCGAGGCCCCCGAGCCGGCGCCCACGCAGCCCCAGCCGCAGCCGAGCCGGACCCCCTCGGCCCAGCCGACGCCCACGGAGGAGCCGACCCCGACCGAGGAGCCGACGCCCACCGAGGAGCCGACGCCCACCGAGCCGACCGACGACCCGACGATCCTGCCGCCGCCCCCGCCCGAGGAGCCGACGCCCAGCCCGACGCCCTCCCAGGGCGGGAGCCGGGGCGCGAGCCCCTCGCCCGCGGCCGACACGGGTCCCGCGGAGCGGCGTACGACGGCGACGTCCACTCCCGTGATGGCGGCCCGGTCACCCTGGACGACCGGCTGGCTCTGGCCGTGGTGACCCCGCGTGGGTGAGGTCGCCGGCGACGCCGGGGCCACCGGCGTGCGCCCCCTCGACGGCCACGTCCACCCCACGCGCGACGACGCCGTGGCCCGCGCGCTCAGCGAGGGCCTCGGCGGCCCGGTGGGCGAGCACGCCGGGCGCCACCGGTGGTGGACGCCGGTGCGGGTGCTGCTCGCGCTCACCGCGGTGTGCTTCGCCCTGGGCATGGTGCAGAAGAGCGGGTGCTTCGAGCGGACCTGGCAGGACAACCAGGCCGGCTACGCCCAGATGTGCTACTCCGACCTGCCCTACCTCTACACCGGCCGCGGCCTGGTGGAGCGGGCCTGGCCCTACTCCGACGACCCGGCCGTGCGCGAGCGCTTCCCCGAGGTCATGGAGTACCCCGTGGGGATCTCCTACCTCGCCTACGGCACGAGCCTGCTCACCCAGGCCGTGGTCGGGTGGCCCGACCTCGCGCCCCGTCAGGCGCTCGCGACCGACCAGCTCTTCGTCGACCCCGAGGTCAGCCAGGAGATCCGGTGGTTCATGGTCGTCAGCGCGCTGGTCTTCGCCGCGCTGGCCCTGCTCACGACGTGGTTCGTGGCCGGCACCCACCGGCGCCGCCCCTGGGACGCCGCGATGCTGGCCGCCTCGCCGACCCTGCTGCTGACCGGGCTGATCAACTGGGACCTGCTCGCCGTGGCCCTGACCGCCGGCGCGGTGTGGGCCTGGTCGCGCGACCGGCCCGTGCTCACCGGAGTCATGGTCGGCCTCGGCACGGCGGCCAAGCTCTACCCGCTCTTCCTGCTCGGCGGGGTGCTCGTCGTGTGCCTGCGCCAGCGGCGCTACCGCGACCTCGGCGTCACCATCGCGGTGGCGGTGGCGGCGTGGCTGGTGGCCAACCTGCCGGCCCTGCTCACCGGACCCGAGCAGTGGCGGGTCTTCTGGAGCTTCAACTCCGAGCGCGGACCCGACCTGGGCTCGCTGTGGCTGGTGGCGCGCGACGCCCTCGACACCGACATCACCGCTCACACCGTCAACGTCGGCTCGTGGCTGTTCTTCGGCGCGTGGTGCCTGGGCGTGCTGGTGCTGGGGCTGCGCGCCCCGCAGACCCCGCGGCTGGCCCAGCTCGGCTTCCTCGTCGTGGTCGGCTTCCTGCTGGTCAACAAGGTCTACTCGCCGCAGTACGTCCTGTGGCTGCTCCCGCTGGCGGTGCTGGCCCGCCCGCGCTGGCGCGACCAGGTGGTCTGGCAGGGCGCCGAGATCCTCTACTTCGCCTCGGTGTGGTGGTACCTCGGCGGCTACCTCGCCCCGGGCGGCGGCGGCGACGCCGGCTTCTACTGGGTCGCGATCGTCGTGCGTGTCGCCGGCGAGCTCTACCTCACCGCGCTCGTCGTGCGCGACGTGCTGCGCCCGGAGCGCGACCCCGTGCGGGCCGCGCCCGACCTGGGTCGGGGCTCAGCCGCGCCGGGCCTGCCGCCGGGCGGCGGGGCGGGTCAGGCGACGACGACGCGGTCGAACGACGTGGTGGTGTAGCGCACCCGCACGTCGACCAGCTCGCCCACCTGCGGCACGCGGGCGCCGCCGGGCAGGAACAGCATCGAGGCCTGCATGTGCGGGGGCTCGGCGAAGAGTCGCTGCTTGCCGTCGGTGGAGAAGGGCGAGCGCACGAACCCGACGGCGTCGAGGCCGCCCCGCGCCAGGGCGCCGGCGCGGGCCTTGATGCTCGAGTCGCCCGTGGGCGCCTCCAGGCCGATGCCGTGAGCGGTGCCGCCGGAGACGATGAGCAGGTGGCCGTCCTTGGGGGCGGTGCGCGAGCGGTAGCCGAAGGCGTCGCCCCGGCTGACCGGGTGCACGTCCAGCACGGTCGAGGTCACCCGCATCGCCTCCCGCGCGCCCAGCCACAGCGCCGTGCCGATGCGCGGGCGCAGCCGGAAGTCGGGGTACGCCGCGCGCAGCTCGGCCAGCTCGGCGTCGGTCAGGTGGCTGACCCAGATGGTGCGCGCGCCGGGGGTGTCGGGCAGCTCGGCGCCCGCCACGTCGGTCATGAGGCGGTGCACCTCGCCGACGTGGGAGCCCTGCTGCAGCGGCAGGTGGAAGGCGATGCCCTCGAGCCGGGCCCGGGGGTGGGAGCGCAGCTCGGCGGCGACGGCCCACAGGTCGCGTGCGCTCAGGCCGTGGCGCTGCATGCTGGTGAGGCGCTCCAGCACGAAGCGGGCGTCGGGCTGGCGCGCCAGCAGGTCGCGCACGTCCTCGGGGCGGCTCAGGGTGTGCACCAGGCGCCCCGACAGCGCGGGGTCGACCTCCAGCGCCGACTCGAAGGGCCGCCACGGGGTGAGCACCAGGAGGTCGCCGTCGAAGCGGCTGACCAGGTGCGGCAGCTCGTCGTAGGTGCCCACGGCGATGGTGTCGACGCCGTGGCCGCGCTCGTCGAGCCACTGGGCCCTGCGGGCCAGGCGGCCCAGCGTGAAGCCGTAGCCGTTGCCCTTGCAGACCGGCACCAGGCCGGGGTGCTTCTCGGCGGTGGCGAGCAGGTGCTGGCGCCAGCGCTCGCCGTCGACGGTCAGGGTGAGGCTCATGTCGTCAGCGCCGCTTCATGTAGAGGTCGAAGGCCTTGTAGAGGACCGTGCTCAGTGGCAGGTCCCACTCGCCGGCGTACTCGACGGCCTCGCCGCCGGTGCCGACCTTGAACTGGATCAGCCCGACGTGGGAGTCGTCGCTGTCGAGGGTGTCGGTGATGCCGCGCAGGTCGTAGACGTCGGCGCCGGCGGCCAGGGCGTCCTGCACCATCGCCCACTGGGCGGCGTTGGAGCCGCGCACCTCGCGCTTCTCGGTGGAGGAGGCGCCGTAGGAGTACCAGCTGTGGGCGCCGACACGGATCGCGATGGTCGCGGCCACCAGGTCGCCCTCGTGGCGCGCCAGGAAGAGCTTGATCCGGTCGGGGTCCTCGGCGGCGAGGGCCTCCACCATGGTGCGGAAGTAGGACAGGGGTCGCGGGGTGAAGTGGTCGCGCTCCGCGGTGTGGACGTAGAGGGCGTGGAAGGCCTCGAGCTCGGCCAGGGCCTCGGCCGCGCCGGTGGTGGCGGTGACCACCACGCCTTCCTTGGCGGCCTTCTTGATGTTGCGCCGCCACAGCTGGTTCATGCCCTTGAGCACGTCGTCCTCGCTGCGGGGGCTGCCGTCGGCCGTGCGCAGCGGCACCTGGAAGACGTACTGCGGCTGACCGGCGGCGAAGCCGCCCTCGACCTGCTGCGGCAACCAGCCCAGCTCGCGCAGCTGCGAGACCACGCGCGCGCCGGTGTGGTCGCGCTCGGAGGGCGCGACCTGGCCCAGGGTGCGCACGCCGTCGTCGGCGATGCCGGCCTTGACCTGGGCGGCGCTCCACCGGCGGAGGACCACGGGCGGGCCCATGCGCACACCGAAGGCGCCCTGGCCGCGCAGGTGCTCGGTGAGCGGGTCGAGCCAGGCGCGCAGGTCGTCGCCGGCCCAGTCGATCACGGGGCCCTCGGGCAGGTAGGCGAGGTAGCGCCTGAGCTTGGGCAGCTGGCGGTAGAGCACGAGCGCGGCGCCGACGGGGGCGGCGCCGCCGGGCTCGAAGAAGCCGATCGACTCGCGGCGCCACTCCGCCTTCACCCGGCCCCACGCGGGGGTCTGCAGGAAGCTCGCGGAGCGCTGCGTGGCCAGGAAGGCCAGGTGCTCCGCGTCGGAGATCGGGCGCACGCTCAGGGCGCTGGCGGTCTTGTCACGGGGCACGGCTGCGAGGCTACCGGTCCTCGCCGGCCGGTCCCGGCACCCCTCCGCGGCCCCCTCGTGGGCCGTGGTGCGGGCCACGGGGCGCCCGTCGTGGTGCGGGTCGTGGTGCGGGTCGTGGTGGGGGTCGTGGTGGGGGTCGTGGTGGGGGTCGTGGTGGGGGTCGTGGTGCGGGCGGTGGTGCGGGCCGTGGGTGCGGGCCAGGGGTGCGGGCCCGGTCGTGCGGGCGGCGGCGGGACGGGGGCCGGCGTACGTCAGAGCCGCGCGCGCAGCCAGGCGAAGTCGGCGACGTGGGCCTCGGCGGGGCCGGGGGTCTCGCAGACGACCGGGGCGCCGGCGTCGCGGACCACCGCGGCGAGGAGGTCGGGGTCGATGCGTCCGGCGCCGAAGTTGGCGTGGCGGTCGGCGCCGGAGTCGAAGTCGTCGCGGCTGTCGTTGCAGTGCACGAGGTCGATGCGCCCGGTGATCGCGAGGACGTCGGCGACGACGCTCTCCAGCGCGTTGCCGCCGGCGTGGGCGTGGCAGGTGTCGAGGCAGAAGCCGACGCGGTCGGCCTGCTCGGCGCCGGAGATCGCGTCCCAGACCCGGCCGATGCGCTCGAGGTGGCGGGTCATGGCGTTGTCGCCGCCGGCGGTGTTCTCGATCAGCAGCGGGACCTTGAGGTCGGTGGCCTCGACGGCCTTGCGCCAGTTGTCGAAGCCCTTCTCCGGGTCGTCGGCCTTGCCGACGTGGCCGCCGTGCACGACGAGCCCCTGGGCGCCGATCTCCGCGGCGGCGTCGACGTGCTGCTGGAGCAGCTTGCGGCTCGGGATGCGGATGCGGTTGTTGGTCGTGGCCACGTTGATGACGTAGGGGGCGTGGACGTAGAGGGCCACCCCCGCGGCTTCGGCGGCGTCGCGCAGCCCGGCCGCGCCGCCGGCGTAGGCCACCACCGGACCCTTGTAGCTCTGCGGGTCGCCGAGGAAGAGCTGCACCAGCGGCGCGCTCCGCTCCTGGGCCTCGGTGATCGGGTCGACCTGGTCGACGTGGGCCCCGATCTCGATGCCTGCCTGCCCCGCTGCCTGGGTTGCCTCGCTCATGGCGCCACCCTACGAGCGTCCGCCGACGCCGGGTGCGGCCGGCGGTGTGGCCCGGGGGTGCGGCCGGCGCTGTGGCCCGGGGGTGCGGCCCGGGGGTGCGGCCGGCGGTGTGGCCCGGGGGTGCGGCCGGCGGTGTGGCCCGGGGGTGCTGGGTCGTGGATCGCGCAATTGCGTGGAGCGGGGGCGGTGCTGGCTGCGGCCGCGTGGTGCTGGGTCGTGGATCGCGCAATTGCGCGGAGCGGGGGCGGTGCTGGGTGTGGCTTTGCGTGGCTCGCGCCGTCGCCGCGCGTTGAGGACCGCCGCAACCACGCAAACCGTCCGCGGGCGCGCCTGACGGGCCCGCCCACCTGTGGAACGGTGCCTGTGGAGGAGCGGTCGCGCGCGAGCGGGTGCGGTGACAGCCTCGGAGGGTCAGGCCGACGACCGGGAGGGGGGAGCGTGGCTCCGTGGCCTCCCGGTGCTCCCGGTGCTCCCGGTGCTCCCGGTGCTCCCGGTGCTCCCGGTGCTCCCGGTGCTCCCGGTGCTCCCGTCGCCACCGGTGCCCCGCGTCGTGGTGCGTCCCGCCTCGCCGCTGCTGCCGCGGTCGCCGTCGCGCTCACCGCCGTGGTGGTCGCCCTGTTAAGCCCCGTCGCGGCGACCGCGTGGTCGACCGGCCCCGCGGTGGGCGGCCCGCTCACCGCGCGAGGGTCGGTCGGCGACGAGGGGCTCCGCCCGGTCGACGGGGCCACCGGTCCCCGGCGGCCGCCGGTGCTCACGACCGGGCGCTACCGCGACCGCACGGTGGAGCCCGCCTCGCAGAACATCTACTCCGTGCGCCGCACCCTGCCCGGCTCGACCGTGGTGGTCGGGGCCACCGTCACCCACGGGCCGGGCGGCCAGGGTGGCCAGGGCGCTCCCGCAGGCACGGGCGCCCCGGGGCCCGGTCGGCTGACCGTGCTCCTGGGTTACCCCCGCGCCGACGGTGGCGGCTTCGTGCCCTGCGGGCGCTCCGACCGCTCGCCGCTGACCCGCGCGGCGCGGATGCCCCTGTCCACCGACGTCGCCTGGTCGGCCGAGGCCCGCGGCTGCCCGGCCCGGGCCGAGCTCAGGGTCGCGGTCTTCGCCGTGCGGACGTCCGGGGTGCCGGTCGGCAGTGCCTACGAGCTCGACGTGTGGGAGGTCCCCGCGCCGGGTGGGACGTCGCTGCCGGAGCCGGCCCCGGGCGCCGGGGCGCACCCCGACCCGGGCGTCGCCACCACCACGGTCGTCGCGGCCGCGTCGCCCGCCACGGCACCGGTGCTCGAGCCGGGCGCGGGCGTCCACGTCGCGCTCGCCCGCGGGCGGGTCGGCTGGCTCGGCGTGCCGGTCGGGGTGGGGGAGGAGCTGGCGGTGCGCGCCGACGTCGACCCCCTGCCCGGCCGGCCGGCCGCGGAGCTGGCGCTGGTCGGCCCCGCCGGCGGCCTGGCCAGCCCGCCCGACGCCGGCTCCCGGGGCCGCGCCGGGCCCGGGCCGCTCGTGCTCGGGGCCGACGGCGCGGTGGTGACCCCCGCCTCCCGGGCCGGCGGCGACCCCGGCGCGGGCGCCGCGTCGGAGCCCGGGGTGCACCTCGTCGCCCTGTGGGTGGCGGGGTCGGGCACGGCCGAGGTCACGGTGACCACCGCGGCGGTGCCGGGCGCGCCACGCACCGGCGCCGGCTGGTCGTACGCCGGTCCGCCGCGCGACCTGCCCCTCCCCACCGGAGCGTCACCCGCGGCGTGGCCCGGCGCGCGCGGCGACGTCGGCGCTGCCGGGCCCGCGGACGCCTCCGGGGAGTCGGCGGCCCGGACCCCCGCGGTCCCGGGCCGCACGGTCGGTGGCGTGGCACTGCTGCTGGGCGCGGTGGCCCTCGGCGGCGCGGGGACGGTCCTGCTGCGCCGGGCCCGGCGTCGCTGACCCGAGGCGGAGCCCTCGCCCTCGGTCGTGCCCGCGCTCGGCGACGCCGGACCGGCGCCGCGCCATGTCCTCCCGGGGTCTGGTCCCGCTGGTGCCCTCGCCCGCGCCCTGCGCACGCGGTCCCCGGGTCCGCGTCCCCGGGTCCGCGTCCGGGGGTCCGCCTCCGCCCGGGGAGGTGGGCGCGTGGGGCCGGGTGACGCTCAGCCGGCCAGCAGCCGGACGCCTGCGGCGGCGAGCCCGCCGGCGCCACCGAGGCAGCCCGCGCCGGCCAGCCCCAGGGCCCATCGGTGCGCGCGGTCGGGCGGGCGGGCCCGGGAGGGGTCCGTCACGGGCCGCGCCCCCGGCGGCGCCGGCCAGGGCGGGGGTCCGAGCCGGTCCACGACCACCGGGGGCCGGGGACCGTCCCTCCACGGGGCGCCCGACGGCACCCCGGCCCGCCGCAGCAGGCCCAGCGCCGCGGCCGCCGAGGCCGGCCGTCGCCGGGGGTCGTGCGCGGTCAGGGCGTCGAGCAGCGGCACGAGACGCCCCGGGGGCGGTGTGGGTGGCGGTCCGGAGCGGGTCGGGGCACGACCGCTGAGCAGCTGGAGGGCGACGACGCCGGCGGCGTAGAGGTCCTGGCCGGGGTCGGGGGGCTCGCCCGCCGCCTGCTCGGGGGCCATGTAGCCGTCGGTGCCGACGGCACCGGGGGTGCGCGTCAGGCGCACGTCCTCGGCGAGCGCGGCCACACCGAAGTCGCCCAGGCGCACGTGCGGCCGCGCCGAGCCGGTCGCGTCGAGGAGCAGGTTGGCCGGCTTGACGTCGCGGTGGACCACGCCGGCCGCGTGCACGGCGGCGAGCGCCTGCAGCAGCTGGTCCAGCACGACGGCGACGAAGTCGGCGGGCAGGGGGCCGTGGGTCTCCAGCAGCGACTGCAGCGAGCCCCCGCGCACGAGGTCCATGGCCAGGACGACCAGGTCGTCGTCGGCGGCCCAGCCGTGGGGGGCGATCACGTGGGGGTGGCGCACCCGCACCGACTGCTCGCGCACGAAGCGCAGCAGCAGCGAGGCGTCGTGCTGCCCCAGCACCTTCACGGCGACGAAGCGCTCCTGACGCAGGTCCCACGCCCGCCAGACGCTGCCCATGCCGCCGGCGCCGACCTGGTCGGCCAGCACGAAGCGACCCGCCAGGGGCGGGATCGGCGGCACCGGGCTCACCGTGACGACGCTAGCCGGAGCGCCGGCTCGCCGCAGCGGCTCTCCACAGCCCCCCGACCGGGGCCGGCCGGCCCGGGGGCGACCCGGGGGCGGCCGGGACGGGGATTGCCGGGCGGCGTCGGGGCGCTGGTAATCTCGAGTGTCCTCGCGCGCGCTCCCCACCGATGGGATCGGGCTCGCGCGGGACACGCTCGATGTCCCCGGTGCGCCGGGGCTCGGGCGACGCACAGCCCTCCTGCCACGGAGAGACCGTGGCCGCCGAGTCCAGAGGAGGTGGAGACCGCTATGCGTGCTTATGAAGTGATGGTCATCCTCGACCCCAGCCTCGAGGAGCGCACGATCGCGCCCTCGCTCGAGAAGTACCTCAACGTCGTCACCAAGGACGGTGGCACCGTCGAGTCGGTCGACGTCTGGGGACGTCGTCGCCTCGCCTACGAGGTGAAGAAGAACGCCGAGGGCATCTACGCGGTGATCTCGCTGAACGCCGAGCCGGCCACGGTCAAGGAGCTCGACCGCCAGCTCACGCTCAACGAGTCCATCCTGCGCACGAAGGTCATCCGCCCCGACGCCAAGTGAGGCGTGGCGGCAGGTCGGGCCCCGAGCCCGTCCCCGCCGCCTGTGGAGGACCTCTGGCCGTTGTCGGCGGCTGCCGCCACCATGGCAGCACCGACATCGGACCCGACTGATGCGCACGCACCACCCGACACCCTGAGGGAGAACCCATGGCCGGCGAGACCATCATCACCGTGGTCGGCAACCTGACCGACGACCCGGAGCTCCGCTTCACCCCGTCCGGGGCCGCGGTCGCCAACTTCACGGTCGCCTCGACTCCGCGCACCTTCAACCGTCAGACCAACGAGTGGGAGGACGGCGAAGCCATGTTCCTCCGGTGCTCGATCTGGCGCCAGGCCGCGGAGAACGTCGCCGAGTCCCTGCAGCGCGGCATGCGTGTCGTGGTGCAGGGCCGCCTCAAGGCCCGCTCCTACGAGACCCGCGAGGGCGAGAAGCGCACCGTCTTCGAGCTCGAGGTCGAAGAGGTCGGTCCGTCGCTGAAGTTCGCCACCGCCAAGGTCACCCGCGCCTCCCGTCAGGGCGGCGGGGGCGGCTACTCCGGCGGCGGCCAGGGAGGCTCGCAGGGCGGGTCCTCCCAGGGCGGCGACGACCCGTGGGCCAGCCCCGCTCCCTCGGGCGGTGCCGGTGGGTCCGGCGGTGGCTACGGCGGCGGCGGTGGCGGCGGGCAGTCCCGTCCCGCCCCTGCGGCCGGCAACGACCCCTGGGCCGCCCCCGGCGTCCAGGACGAGCCCCCGTTCTGACGCGCTGCACCACCTGCACGACCCGCACCACCGCCGGTCGCTCGACCGGCGTCCTGTCCGTCCACCTCAACCATTCCGACCTGGTAGCCACTCCGGGACGGGCTTCTAGAAAGGAAGCACCACAATGGCCAAGGCAGTGATCCGCAAGCCGAAGAAGAAGGTTTGCCAGTTCTGCAAGGAGAAGGCGACCGGTGTCGACTACAAGGACACCACCCTGCTCCGCAAGTTCATCTCCGACCGCGGCAAGATCCGCGCGCGTCGGGTGACCGGCAACTGCGTCCAGCACCAGCGCGACGTCGCCACCGCGGTCAAGAACGCCCGCGAGGTCGCCCTGCTGCCCTACACGTCCACCGGTCGCTGAGAGGAGCGGAGAAGATGAAGCTCATCCTGACCCAGGAAGTCACCGGTCTCGGTGCCCCCGGCGACATCGTCGAGGTGAAGGACGGCTACGGCCGCAACTACCTCGTCCCGCGCGGCCTCGGCATCCGCTGGACCCGCGGTGCCGAGAAGACCGTCGAGTCGATCAAGGCCGCCCGCGCCTCGCGCGCGGTCCGCGACCACGACCACGCCGCCGAGATCAAGGCCAAGCTCGAGGCCTCGCCCGTCACCGTCAAGGTGCGCGCCGGCGAGGGTGGCCGCATGTTCGGCTCGGTCAGCGTCACCGAGATCGCCACGGCGGTCACCGACGCGACCGGCGAGGCCGTCGACAAGCGCACCATCGCGGTGACCAACCCGATCCGCTCGCTCGGCGCCCACCAGGTGTCGGTCAAGCTGCACGACGAGGTGTCCGCCACGGTGGCCCTCAACGTCGTCAAGGGCTGATCCCAGCACGACCCCGGGCCGCTCGGCGGCCCTCACGCCGACGGGGCCGTCCCTCCTCCGGGAGGGGCGGCCCCGTCCGGCGTTCCCGGGGCCCTCGGTGTCGCTGGGCGGGTGTCAGTGGCCCGCTGTCAGTGGGCCAGGATGCCGTCGAGCCGCACGGGCCGACCGTCGCTGGTGACGCGGATGCGGATGGTGCCGGTGCGCAGCGGGCTGTTCTGGTCGCGCACGGTGTAGAGGTGCTGGCGGTCCACGGTCGGGGTGGCGAGGTCCACCGGCTGCCACTTCCGGGCCCGGCCGATCTTGACCTCGACGCTGCCCGCACCGGGACCGCTGGGGCCGATGAGCACCAGCTCGCGCACGTTGCGCCCGTAGTAGCGCAGGGTCGCGCCCCTCTCCCGGGTCTCCAGGAAGCTGCCGCCCAGCGCGTCGGCGGAGCGCAGCGAGCGCCAGCGGCCGCCGTCGCCCGCGGTGAGGTCGGCCGGCACCGCGAAGACCGCGGTGCTGTCCTTGACGGTGGGGTCGGTGTTGCCGGCCTTGTCGGTGGCACGCACCGTGAGCGTCTTGTCTCCCGGCCCGAGGCCGCGCAGGGTCGTGACACCCTCCGCGCACGGCACGGCGGCGCCGTCGACGTCGCAGGCGAAGGTCGAGCCGCCCTCGTCGGCGGCCAGTCGCACCTGCGGGCTCAGCGAGTCGGCGATCGGCAATCGGTAGCCCTCGAGCTGGGGCGGGGAGCTGAGCACGAAGGTGTTGGGTGCGACGGTGTCGACGCGCACCACGCTCACCGCGGCCGACTCGTCGAGGTCGGGCAGGTCGGTCTCGGCGCCCGCGACCAGCAGACCGGGTGACGCGGTGGCGTCGATGGCGTCGTCGGCGGTGTCGATCGCGCGCACCCGGAAGGTGTAGGGGGCCGCGGAGCTGTCGTCGAGGTCCTGGTAGGTCCGGGGGCTCTGGCAGGCCTCCCAGCGGTCGTTGGTCGACGCGCCGTCGTCGTCGAGCTGGCACTCGAAGGAGATCGGGTCGGTGTCGCCGTCGGTGTGGCGCCCCGAGAAGGTGAAGGTCAGGTCGTCGGTGCGCAGGTAGCCGGCCGCGTTGGGCGGCCGGGTGAGCGCGGTGATCGTGGTCTCCGGCGGGGCGATGTCGTCGCACGGCGGGCCGGTGGGCAGGCCCAGCACGCTGCGAGGTGCCACCTCGGTGGTGCAGGCCTCGGCGGCCTGTGCGACCCCGGCGGGGCCGACCAGGGGGAGCAGCCCGGCGACGAGACCGCCGGTGGCCAGGAGTCCGACGCGGCGTCCGACGCGGCGGACGTGGCGGACGCGGGGCGAGGTGGGCATGACGACTCCTGGGGCAGCGGGACCGGTGGTGGCTGGACAACGCCCCGGGGCCCGCCCAGGCTACGAAGCCGCGCCGGGAATCCCAGCTGCTCCAGACAACTGCTCGCGGGTGGCCCAGGGGCGCGCGGCGTACCGGAAGCCGAGCCAGACCAGCACGAGCAGCAGCAGCTGCGCGGTGACGTACGCCGGCACCTCGAGCGCGGCGACGCCGGCGCCGAAGACCAGCGGGGGCAGGACGGCGACGACGACGGCGAGCAGCCGCAGGGTGCGCAGCCAGGCCGACGCGCGGGTGTCGCCCGCGGCCCGCGCCCGCTCGGCCAGCTCGTGGCACAGCAGCAGCACGAGCGCGAGCTGGGGCAGGTTGGCGCTCCACAGCAGCGCCGGGTCGCCCTCGGCCAGGCGGGTCGCGACCTCGGGGAACCACACCGCCACCGACACCGCGCCCGCCACGGCCCCCAGCGCCAGCAGCGGGAGGCGACGCGCGACCGGCAGGTCGCGCACGCCGAGCAGCACGAGGACCCACCCGACGGGGTCGGCGAGCAGGTCGTGGCCGCGCACGGGAGCGACGAGCAGGATGATCAGCAGCCCCATCGCGACGGACTGGAGCGGCTTCATGGCCGTGATGGTAGGCCGCGCCCCTGCGCCGCCGGAGGGGCGGTCAGGCGCGAGCCGGGCCGGTGACCATCCACGCGTCGCCGCGGGCGCGCGCGACGAGCACCACCAGACGCGCCCCCATGAACACCGCGCTGAACCCCACCCAGAGCAGCACGAGCCCGCCCGTCGGTGCGGCCAGCAGCGCCACCGGGGCGTAGACCAGCAGCGTCGCCACGCCGCCCCAGGCGAGGTAGACGCCGTCGCCGGCACCGATGAGCACGCCGTCGAGCACGAAGACCACCCCGGCGACCGGTTGTCCGAGGGCGGCGACGAGCAGCACCGGCACGAGTCGCTCGGCGACGGCGGGGTCGTCGGTGAAGAGCCGCCCGAGCACGGGGCTGACCGCGGCCAGTCCCAGGCCGGTCACGACCCCGGCGCCCACGCCCCACTGCAGCATGCGGCGGGTGGTCGCGCGGGTGCCCGCCAGGTCGCCGGCCCCGAGGGCGCGACCGGTGAGGGCCTGGGCGGCGATGGCGATGGCGTCGAGCACGAAGGCCAGGAAGGTCCACAGGGTCATGGCCAGCTGATGGGTGGCGAGGTCGACGTCCTGGGCGCCGCCCACGACGCCGAGCGTCACGGCGTAGGTGGTCACGAGCAGCGCCGCCCGCAGGGTGAGGGTGCGCACCACCAGCGGCACGCCGGCGCGGCCGGCCGCTCGGATGCCGGGGAGGTCGGGCCGCAGGGGGGCGCCCTCGCGTCGCGCGGCGCGCACGACGACGGCGAGCAGCGCCGCGGCGGAGGCGACCTGGGCCAGCACCGAGCCGATCGCGGAGCCGGCGATGCCGAGGTCGAGGCCGTAGACGAGCAGCACGTTGAGCACGACGTTGAGCAGGTTGCCGGCGACGGCGACGACCAGGGGGGTGCGGGTGTCCTGGAGGCCGCGCAGGATGCCGGTCGTGGCCAGCATGACCAGCAGGGGAGTGGTGCCGAGGAAGGCCAGGCGCAGGTAGGTCTCGGCCTGCGCCGCGACCTCGGGTCCGGTGCCGAAGGCGGCCACCAGCGGCGTGGTGCCCAGGACGCCGCCGACGGTCACCACGGCGCCGATGACCACGGCCAGCCACACCCCGTCGACGCCCTGCGCCATCGCCCGCCGTGTATCGCCGGCGCCGAGGTGGCGCGCGACGGCCGCCGTGGTGCCGTAGGCGAGGAAGACGCACAGGCCGACGGCCGTCTGGAGGACCACGGCGGCGATGCCGAGACCGGCCAGCTCCGGGGTGCCGAGGTGGCCCACGATGGCGGCGTCGGTGAGCAGGAAGAGCGGCTCGGCCACGAGGGCCAGGAACGCCGGCACGGCCAGGCGCAGGATCTCCCTGTCCTCGGCCCGCCGCACGGGTCGCAGTGTAGTCACGTAAGGGGCTCCCGGCCGTTCCGGTCCTGACCGCCGTAGTCCGTGGCGACCAGTGGATAACTCGGGCCTGCCTGTGCATATCGCACGGGCCCGGTGCTTTGTCGACAAACACCCAGGCATCCGCCCGGTAGCCGGGGTGTGAACGCCCACGGCGTGAAAATACTTTGGTTCCACATGGCCTCAGCACTGTTTGCGCAGGTCAGCGCGGTGCGGTCGGGGAAAGTCCGTTTGTTGTCCACAGGGTTGTCCCCAGGCGGTGCACAACGCCACGCGTGTCGTCCACGGGTCGCCCCGAGTTATCCCCAGGGCCTGTGGACAAGGTGGTGTCGCCGACCCCCTCCGACCACGTACGGTCCGACGACTGTCGGTGGACGTCCCTACCGTCGGCAGCGGCCGGGCACCCCCGGCGCGACCCGGTGACGGGGTCGCCGACGCACGGTCCGGGGTCGGGACGAGGAGGAGCCACAGCATGAGCGTCACCGAGCAGGCCGGTCACTCCGGGGGCTCCGCTCCCCTCGACGAGCCGCCCTTCGAGGACTGGGGCGACGGCCCGGTCTCCTACGCGCCGGGCGAGCGACCGACCACCCCCGGCGCGCGCACGCCCCCGCAGGACATGGCCGCCGAGCAGTCGGTGCTCGGCTCGATGCTGATCTCCAAGGACGCCATCGCCGAGGTCTCCGAGGTGCTGCGCGGCGTCGACTACTACCGCCCCAGCCACGAGACGATCCACGACGCGATCATCGATCTCTACGGCCGCTCCGAGCCGGTCGACATGATCACCGTGGCCAACGAGCTCCAGCGCCGTGGCGAGCTGCAGAAGATCGGCGGGGCGCCCTACCTCCACACGCTCTCGGCCAACGTGCCGATCGCGGCCAACGCGGGGTGGTACGCCCAGATCGTCCACGAGAAGGCGGTCCTGCGCCGCCTCGTCGACGCCGGCACCAAGATCGTCCAGATCGGCTACGCCGGCGAGGGCGACGTCGACGACATCGTCGACCAGGCCCAGGCCGAGGTCTACAAGATCGCCGACAAGCGCAGCACCGAGGACTACGCGCCGCTCTCCGACATCATGGACGGCGTCCTCGACGAGATCGAGGCCATCGGCAACCGGGAGAACGGGCTCTACGGCGTGCCCACCGGCTTCGCCGACCTCGACGACCTGACCAACGGCCTGCACTCGGGCCAGATGATCATCGTCGCGGCCCGACCCGCCATGGGGAAGTCGACCCTCGCCCTCGACTTCTGCCGCTCCGCCTCGATCCACAACAACCTCTCCAGCGTCTTCTTCAGCCTCGAGATGACGCGCTCGGAGATCACGATGCGCCTGCTCTCGGCCGAGGCGAAGGTGCCGCTCAACCACATCCGCAACGGCAACATGAACGACGACGACTGGACCAAGCTGGCCCGCAAGATGGGCGAGGTCTCCTCGGCGCCGATGTTCATCGACGACTCGCCCAACATGACGATGATGGAGATCCGGGCCAAGGCGCGCCGGCTCAAGCAGCGCCACGACCTCAAGCTCATCGTCATCGACTACCTGCAGCTGATGAGCTCGGGCAAGAAGGTCGAGTCGCGCCAGCTGGAGGTCTCGGAGTTCTCCCGCCAGATCAAGCTGCTGGCCAAGGAGCTCGAGCTGCCCATCATCGCGCTCTCCCAGCTCAACCGTGGCCCCGAGCAGCGCGGCGACAAGCGCCCGATGATGAGCGACCTGCGCGAGTCGGGCTCGATCGAGCAGGACGCCGACATGGTCATCCTGCTCCACCGCGACGACGTCTACGAGAAGGAGTCGACCCGCCCCGGCGAGGCAGACCTCATCGTGGCCAAGCACCGCAACGGCGCGACCCGCGACATCACCGTGGCCTTTCAGGGCCACTACAGCCGCTTCGTCGACATGGCCCACTGACCCGGTCGCCGGGCAGCTCACGCCGCGACGTACGGCGAGCGACCGACCAGCCGGGTGACCACGACGCCGGTGACGGTCATCGCCAGCGCGATGGCCGCGAGCACCACGAGCTGGAACTGCGCGGCCTCGGCCGGGCTCGCGCCGCCGAAGAGCGCGCCGACGAAGGCGCCGGGCAGGGTCACCAGCCCCGTCGAGCGGGTCTGGTCGAGCGTGGGCAGGAGCATCTCGCGCGTGGCCTCGCGGCCGATGTCGCGGTGCGCCCGGGTCGGGGTGGCGCCCAGCGAGAGCCAGGCCTCGACCTCCCCGGACCGCTGGGTGGCACTGCGCAGGAAGGTGCGCCCGGTGAGGGTCGCGGCGCTCATCGCGTTGCCGATGACGATGCCGGCCACGGCCACGACGTAGCGCACCTCCGGCTCGACCAGGCGCAGCGCGAGCACCGCGCCCAGGGCGACCACGGCGCCGCAGACGACGCCGAGCACGGCCGCGCGGCGCCCGCCCCACAGCCCGCGCAGGCGGCCGCGGGCCGTCCACGACGCCGTGGCCAGCATGAGCGCGAGGAAGGCCACGACCGTCCAGGGCGCGGAGAGGATGCCGCGCAGCAGCAGCGCCACGACGCCCAGCTGGACCACGGCCCGCAGCAGCGCGGTGAGCGGGGCCAGCCCCAGGGACAGCCCCGCCGCCCGGGCCAGCAGCACCGTCGCCGCCACGAGCGCGCCGAGACCCAGGCCGAACCCGAGGTGGTCCTGCCAGGCCGTCACGCGCCCAGTCTCCCCGAGGCGGGGGGACGCGCGGGGTCCCGGAGGTGACGGGTGTCGGCGGCCCCCACTACGGTGTCGCCTGCTGTGACGCACGTCACCGGATCGATCTCGGGAGCTCCCATGCCACGCACCACCCGTCCTGCCCGTCCCGCCCTCCTCGGCCTCGCCGTCGCCGCGGTCCTCGCCCCTCTGGCCGCCGCGCCGCTGGCGACCTCGCCGGCCGCCGCCGACCCGGCGTCCGCAGCCACCGCGACCGGCACCACCACGACGGGGTCGCCCGGTGCCCCGGCCGCTGACCCGCGGCCGGCGGCGCGGGCCCGGCACTCGCTGCGCGGCGACCTGACCGACCAGAGCTTCTACTTCGTCATGGGCGACCGGTTCGCCAACGGCGATCCCTCCAACGACCGCGGCGGCCTCGAGGGGGAGCGCGAGGTCACCGGCTTCGACCCCACCGGCAAGGGCTTCTTCAACGGCGGCGACCTGGTCGGCCTGCGCGAGCAGCTCGACTACGTGCAGGGCCTCGGCACCGACGCGATCTGGCTGACGCCGGTCTTCAAGAACAAGCCGGTGCAGCTGGAGGACGGCCCCTCGGCCGGCTACCACGGCTACTGGATCACCGACTTCACCCAGGTCGACCCCCACCTCGGCACCAACGAGGACCTCGCGGCGCTCGTCGACGCGGCCCACGAGCGGGGCATGAAGGTCTTCTTCGACATCATCACCAACCACACCGCCGACGTCATCGGCTACGAGGAGGGTGCGCGCACCGCCTACGTGCCCAAGGACGTCGAGCCCTACCGCACCGCCGGCGGCCGGGCCTTCGACGACCGCGACGTCGCCGGCCGCGCCTTCCCCGAGCTCGACGCCGCCACGTCCTTCCCCTACACCCCGGTGCTGGAGGAGGGCGAGGAGGACCTCAAGGTCCCGGCGTGGCTCAACGACCCGCGGATGTACCACAACCGCGGCAACACCACCTTCACCGGCGAGGACAGCCAGTACGGCGACTTCTTCGGCCTCGACGACCTCTTCACCGAGCGGCCCGAGGTGGTCGAGGGCATGCTCGACATCTACCGCACGTGGGTCGGCGACTTCGGCATCGACGGCTTCCGCATCGACACCATGAAGCACGTCAACGACGAGTTCTGGCAGGAGTTCGGCCCCGGGATGGTCGACTACGCCCGTGCGCAGGGCAAGGACGACTTCTTCATGTTCGGCGAGGTCGCCCTCGACGGCAGCGGCACCGCGGCCAAGGCCTTCACCTCCCGCTACACCACGACCGACCGGATGCAGTCGGTGCTCGACTTCCCCTTCCAGGACGCCGCCCGCGGGTTCGCCTCGCGCGGGGGCTCGGCCGCGGCCGTGGCCCGCTTCTTCACCGCCGACGACTGGTACACCGACGCCGACTCGAACGCCTACCAGCTGCCCACCTTCCTCGGCAACCACGACATGGGCCGCTTCGCGCACTTCCTGCGCGCCGACAACCCGGGCGCCGACGACGCGGAGCTGCTGCGCCGCGACGTCCTGGCCCACGAGCTGATGTACCTCTCCCGCGGCAACCCGGTCGTCTACTACGGCGACGAGCAGGGCTTCGCCGGCGAGGGCGGCGACCAGCTGGCGCGCCAGACCATGTTCGCCAGCCAGGTGCCGGAGTACGCCGACGACACCCAGCTCGGCACCGACCGCACCGGCGCCGACGACAACTTCGTCACCGACCACCCGCTCTACCAGGCCATCGCCGGTCTCGACGCGCTCACCGAGGAGCACCCCGCCCTGCGCGACGGCGCCCTCCAGGTGCGCCACGCCGACGACGGGCCGGGCGTCGTGGCCTTCTCCCGCACCGACGCCCGCGAGCAGGTCGAGTACGTCGTGGCCGTCAACAACTCCACCGAGGCACGCACCGCAGCGGTCCCGACGTACGCCGCTCGCGCCGGCTTCCGGCTGGTGCACGGCGACGGGCCGGCCGACCTCGTGACCGGCCGCGACCGCAGCCTGCCCGTCGAGGTGGGCCCGCTGTCCACCGTGGTCTACCGCGCCACCCGCGCGCTGCCGGCCTCGACCCGCGCGCCCCGGATCGAGCTGGACCGCCCCGCGCCCGCGGCCGCCGCCCGCGGCCGGATGCAGGTGCGCGCCGACGTCGACACCACCTCCTTCGCCGAGGTCACCTTCCTGGCCCGACGAGCCGGCGGGTCGTGGCGCTCGATCGGCACCGACGACTCCGCGCCCTACCGCGTCTTCCACGACACCAGCGCGCTGCCCACCGGGGCGCGCGTGGACTACCGCGCCGTGGTCCTCGACAACGCCGGGCACACCCGGTCGAGCCAGGTGCGCGCGGCCCGGGTCGCCGCTCCGGCGCTCACCCTCGACGCCGGGGCCGACGAGGCCGGCACGGTGAGCAGCATCGACCCCGTGACGGTGACCGCGGGCGTCGACCCCGAGCGAGCCGACCAGCGGGTGCGCTTCGAGCGACGCGTGGGCGCCGGCGACTGGACCCGCCTGGGCGTCGACTCCTCCTCGCCCGTCTACACCTGGCGCGACGACGTGACCCAGCTGCCCGTCGGCTCGCGGGTCCGCTACCGCGCCACGCTGCTCGAGCCCGGGACCCCCGCCGTGCGCAGCGACGTCGTCACGGTGCGCACCGCCGAGCCCGTGGCCCAGCGCGACAGCGTGGTCGTGGCCGGCGACCTGCAGAGCGAGATCGGGTGCCCGGGCGACTGGGACCCCGCCTGCGAGCAGAGCCGGCTGGCCTTCGACCCCACCGACGGGCGCTGGCACGCGAGGTTCGCGCTGCCGGCGGGCTCCTACAGCTGGAAGATCGCGGTCGACGGCGGCTGGGAGGAGAACTACGGCGCCGGCGGCGCGGCCGGCGGCGACAACCTCGCCCTGGACGTGCCCGCCGGCGGCGGTGACTACCTCTTCACCTGGGACCAGGTCAGCCACGTGCCGTCGGTCGAGCCCGCGGGCTGAGCGCCCGGTGCGAGCCGGGCCGCGACGACTCGCGGCCCGGCCCGGTCACCGGCCCGGTCACCGGCCCGGTCACCGCCGGGGTCACCCCCAGCGGCTCGGCCCCCGGTCGTCGCGGCCGGGAGCGCCGCCGGGCGGCGGGTCCTCGGGCGGCATCCGCCCCTCCTCCTGGAGGGTCTGGACCACCGCGTCGTCGGTGATGTCCCCGCCGGGGTCGTGCAGGCGCTCGGTGACCTGCTCGCGCTCCTCGGGGGAGAGACGGGCGATGCCTTCCTCAAGGTTCTCGTAGTTGCGGCTGGCCATGGCCCAGAAGGTCGGGTGCTCGAAGACGCGACGCACGCTCTGCTCGCCGCCGAGCACGCTCACGCACAGCCGGCGCAGGTCGGGGTCCTCGGTGCGTCGCGCGATCACGGCGAGCGTGGCCCGCAGCTGGCGGGCCTGGCGCTGGTCGCCGCGGGTCATCGCGTCGATGCCGGAGTAGTCGGGCTCCGTGGGGCCTCCGGTGGCGCTCATCCGGGGACGCCGTTGGTGAAGGGGATCGCCGGGAACCGGTCGGTGGTGTCGGTGTCCTTGAAGGCCTGGTCGACGTAGAGCACCAGCCCCACGAAGCTCTCCACCACCGTGGCGATGTTGCCGGTGTACTTGAGGAACAGCGCGATGGCCTCGCGGGTCACGAAGACCTGGTAAGCGCCGATCGCGGCGATGATGACGTTGATCCCGGGCACGCTGGCCAGGCACCCCGCGGCGGCCAGCTCGGCCACACAGATGAGGACCTGATCGATGGCGGTGGCCAGCGCCCCGCCGACGACCTCGGCGATCTGGGCGCAGCACTGCACGAGCTCGGCGTACTTGGCGCCGAGCTCGTCGAGCTCGGTGGCGTGGTCGGTGATCGCGCCCGACAGCTCCATGAAGTAGGCCTGGGCCGCGTCGGCGGCGTGACCGCTCCAGGTCGAGCGCACGGTGACCAGACCCTGCTCGAGCGCGGCGGCGAGGGCGCGGTCGAAGTCGGCCAGCGCCTCGGCCGCGTGGCCGGCCTGGGCCAGCTCGTCGTAGTCGCCGAGGACGGACTGGGTGAGCTCCTTGACGGGGTCGAGCCCCAGCACGCTGGCGATCTTCATGGCCATGCCGGCGATGGAGAACCACCCGGCCTTGTCCATGATCCAGTGCACCATGTCGGGGATGGGCGCGTCCTTGGACGGCGTGGCCGACAAGGCCGAGGTGGTGTCGCCGGCGTCGGGCCGCCTGCCCGTCGACTCCGGCATCGGCGGGGCGGCCGTGCCAGGGAGGACCCCGTCCATCCGCGCCGACTGCGCGTCGTCGGTCTGGCGGTAGATGCCGGCCGCCTGTCGCAGCGAGATGCCGCACCCGCCGAAGACGAAGCTGAGCTGCTGGTAGGAGGCGTCGAGGCGCTCGACGACGCCGCGGTTGGCGAGGTAGATGTCGGCGAAGAGGTCGCCCTCGTCGTGCGGCACCCCGGAGTAGGAGGCGACGTAGGACTGCGCCTCCTGGCAGGCGCCGCTCATGGTGGCACCACCCCCGTAGTTGGTGAGGAAGTCGGCGAACGCGTCGATGTCGGGGGGGACGACCTGGAAGGACATGGCTGCTCCTGGGCTGGGTGACCGGACGGGCGGACGGCCACCCGTAGGGTCTCCTCGTGGCGACCACCTCAAACGACCTCGTCGGCCGACCCCACTCCACGCAGCGGATGGTGGCCGTGCTGCCGGGTGTGCCGATGCTGCTCATCGGTCTCTTCCTGGTGGCGGTGCGCCTCAACCCCGTCGGACTGGTGCTCGTCGTGCTCGGCTTCGCCATGGTGTCGAACCTGTGGCGCAAGGTGACCGTGCACGAGGACCACCTCGTGGCGCAGGGCCGCTTCTCGCGCCGCCGCCTCGACCTGCGCGAGATCACCCAGGTCGGTCTCTCGACCTTCGCCGCCGCCTGGGTGCAGCCGCGCCACGGCAAGGCGATCCAGCTGTGGATGATCTCCGAGGGCGACGACATCGTGAACCCGGGCCGGATGGGCTTCATCCGCCAGCTGCGCGAGCGTGCGGCCCGCGCGGGCGCCACCCTCGAGCCCGAGCTGCAGGAGCCGACCGACCCGGTCGAGGCCGACCGCTGGTTCGGCCGCTGAGCCGGGGGCGGCCCGGCCCGGCCCGGACGCGACGAGGCCGCCCACCGGGAGTCCCGGGGGCGGCCTCGTCGTACGACGTCCGGCCGGTCGGCCGGGGTCGGGTCAGCTCTTAGCGACGGCCTTCTTGAGCTGGGCGCCGGCCTTGAACGCGGGAGCGGTGCTGGCCGCGATCTCCATGGTCTCGCCGGTCTGCGGGTTGCGGCCCTGGCGAGCCGAGCGCTCACGGGTCTCGAAGGTGCCGAAGCCGGGGATGGTGACCTTGTCACCGGCGGCGAGGGCCGAGGTGATGGAGTCGATGACGGCGTTGACGGCCTTGTCGGCCTGGGCGCCGGTGATGTCGGCGGCGGACGCGACGGCGTCGCGGAGCTCGGTCTTGTTCATGGTGGAACCACCTCTCGGGTGCGGAGCACCCCGGTCGAGTATCGGATGACGCGACGACGACGGGGCTCGTCCACAGGGTTGTGGGGCCTGCGACCGGTGCCGTCGTCGTACGGCGCAGCCTCGATCCCACCGCGCCGAGGGGGCTCCTGCCAAGTCGACGCACCGGTCACGGGCCCGCCGTCGGGCCGGAAGAGCCCGATCTGGCGCGGATTTGACCCTCCGCGGGCGCCTCGGCGTCGGCGGCGGACGTCCGCGCACCGCGGACGCCGTGGACAGCGCGTTGTGACGCCCACCACCACGCCGTAGGTTCGGGGGATCGCGGCCCGGCAGGGGCCGCCCGGGCGAGGAGGTGCCGTGGCCGAGCGCGAGAGCTTCGACTACGTGGTCGTGGGAGCCGGCAGCGGCGGAGCGGTGGTGGCCGCCAGGCTGACCGAGGACCCGTCGGTCTCCGTGCTGCTGCTCGAGGCGGGGGGAGCGGCCGACGCCGACGAGATCACCATCCCCGCGGCCTTCGCCAACCTCTTCAAGACCCGGTGGGACTGGAACTACACCACCACCGAGCAGAAGCAGCTCGAGAGCAGGCGTGCCTACTGGCCGCGCATGAAGGCGCTCGGCGGCTGCTCGTCGATGAACGCCATGATCTACATCCGCGGCAACCACGCCGACTTCGACACCTGGCGCGACGCCCACGGCGCCACCGGCTGGGGGCACGCCGACGTGCTGCCCTACTTCGTGCGCTCCGAGGGCAACACCCGCCTCGGCGGGCCCCACCACGGCCAGGACGGCCCGCTGCACGTCGAGGACCGCCGCTACACCCACCCGCTGACCCACGCCTTCGTCGACGCCGCGGTCGCGTCGGGCTTCAAGCCCACCGACGACTTCAACGGCGCCGAGCAGGAGGGGGCGGGGCTCTACCAGGTCACCCAGCGCAAGGGACGGCGCTGGTCGGTGGCCAAGGCGTACCTCGAGCCCGCCGCCGACCGGCCCAACCTGACGGTGCGCACCGGGGCCTTCGTGGAGAAGGTGCTGGTCGAGGGCGGCCGGGCGGTCGGGGTCAGCTACCAGCAGGGCCCGACCGTGCGCACGGCGTACGTCGACGCCGAGGTGGTGCTCGCAGGCGGCGCGGTGAACTCCCCGCAGCTGCTGATGCTCTCGGGCATCGGGCCGGGGGCCCACCTGCGCGAGGTCGGCGTCGACGTGCTCGTCGACCTGCCGGGCGTGGGCCAGAACCTCCACGACCACCCGGCCGTGCCGCTGGTCTTCCGCACCCGCGACACCACCGACCTGATGGACCACAACACGCTGGTGCAGTTCGCCCGGGCCAAGGCCACCGGCACCGGGCCGCTGGTCTCCAACATCGGCGAGGGCGGCGGCTTCTGGCGCACCCGCGACGACCTGGCCGCACCCGACCTGCAGGTGCACGTGGCGCCGACCGGCTTCTACGACAACGGCCTGCACGAGCCCACTACCCGCAACGTCACCCTCGCCCCGACCCTGGTGCACGTGGCCAGCCGCGGCTCGGTGCGGCTGCGCTCGACCGACCCGCGCTGGCACCCCGACATCGACCCGGGCTACTACGACGACCAGGCCGACCTCGACGCCATGACCGCGGGGGTGCGCCGGATGCTGGAGGTCGCCGCGACCGGGCCGCTGGCGGCCCACGTCGTCGGGCCCGGCCTGCCCACGATGCAGGGCTGGGGCGCCGACCCCACCGACGCGCAGATCGTGGAGCACGTGCGCGCCCAGACCCAGACCCTCTACCACCCCGTCGGCACCTGCGCGATGGGCTCCGACGAGCGCGCCGTGGTCGACCCCGAGCTGCGCGTGCGCGGCGTCGAGGGCCTGCGCGTCGCCGACGCCAGCGTCATGCCGATGGTCACCCGCGGCAACACCAACGCCCCCTCGATCATGATCGGCGAGCGCGCCGCGGACCTCCTGCGAGGCCGCACCGCCGCCGGGAAGGACCACCGATGAGCCTCGACACCGGTCTCGACGCCCACGCCGACCCCCACGCCGAGGGCCTCGGCCTGCCGGAGGGCCAGGGCGGGCCCGCCGACGGACCGACCTTCGACTCCCTCGACCCCGCCACCGGCGACGTCGTGGGCACCCACCCGGTCGACGACGCCGCCGCGGTCGACGCCGCGGTGGCCCGCGCCCGGCAGAGCGCGGGCTGGTGGGCCGCGCTCGGCTTCGACGGGCGCAAGGAGGTGCTCGCCCAGTGGCGCGGGGTGATGACCCGGCGCCTCGGCCAGCTCGCCGCCGTCGTGCACGCCGAGACCGGCAAGCCCCACGCCGACGCCGCCCTCGAGATCGGCCTGGCCATCGACCACCTGGCCTGGGTCGGCGCGCACGCCGAGAAGGTGCTGGGCCGCAAGCGGGTCTCACCCGGCCTGCTGCTGTCGAACCAGACGGCGTCGGTGGAGTACCTCCCGCTCGGCGTGGTCGGCGTCATCGGCCCGTGGAACTACCCCGTCTTCACGCCCATGGGCTCGATCGCCTACGCCCTGGCCGCCGGCAACGCCGTGGTGTTCAAGCCCAGCGAGCTCACCCCCGGCGTCGGGCGCTGGCTGGCCGACAGCCTGCGCGAGGTCGTCGGCGACCGCGCCCTGCTCCAGGTCGTGACCGGCTTCGGCGAGACCGGCGCCGCGCTGTGCCGCGCCGACATCGACAAGCTCGCCTTCACCGGGTCGACGGCCACCGGCAAGCGGGTGATGGCCACCTGCGCCGAGCGGCTCACGCCGGTGGTGATCGAGGCCGGCGGCAAGGACGCCCTGCTGGTCGACGCCGACGCCGACGTCACGGCCGCCGCCGACGCCGCGGCCTGGGGTGCCTTCTCCAACGCCGGGCAGACCTGCATCGGCGTCGAGCGGGTCTACGTGCACGAGCAGGTCTACGACCGCTTCCTCGCCGAGCTCAGCGACCGCGCCCGCGCCGTGCACGCCGGCAACGACCCCGCCGCCAAGCTGGGCCCGATGACGATGGCCAGCCAGGTCGACGTCGTGCGCAGCCACGTCAGCGACGCCCTGCAGCGCGGCGGGCGCGCGGTCGTGGGCGGGGAGGACACGGTCGGGGAGCGCTTCGTGCAGCCCACCGTGCTCGTCGACGTGCCCGAGGACTCCCTCGCCGTCACCGAGGAGACCTTCGGGCCCACCGTGACCGTGCGCAAGGTGCGCGACATGGACGAGGCGGTCGCGCTGACCAACGCCGGCAAGTACGGCCTGGGCTCCACGGTCTTCTCCGCCAAGCGCGGGCCCGAGATCGCCCGCCGGCTGCGCACCGGCATGACCGCGGTCAACTCCGTCATCTCCTTCGCCGCCGTGCCGGGGCTGCCCTTCGGCGGGGTCGGCGACTCCGGCTTCGGGCGCATCCACGGCCCCGACGGTCTCAAGGAGTTCACCTACGCCAAGGCCGTCACCCGCCAGCGCTTCAAGCCGGTGCTCAACCTGACGACCTTCGACCGCACCCCCGAGCAGGACACCACCTTCGCCACCCTGCTCACCGCGCTGCACGGGCGCGCCAGCCAGCTGCCGAAGAAGCCGCGCAAGCCGCTGCGCACCCGCAAGGACTGAGCCCGCTCCGGTCCGCTCCGGTCCTGCCGGGTCCGGCCGGGTCCGGCCGGGTCCGGTCGGGTCCGGCCGGGTCCGGTCGGGGTCCCGCCGCTGCGTCGGCGGGACCCCGGCCACGGCACGGCGGCTTGGAGCGGCCTGCTCCACTGGTGGGCATGCCCGAGGGCCACTCCATCCACCGCCTGGCCCGGCGCCACGACCGCCTGCTCGTCGGCCACCGCGTCGCGGCCAGCAGCCCGCAGGGCCGCTTCGCCGAGGGCGCGGCCCTGCTCGACGGGCGGGTGCTCGCCCAGACCCACGCCCGCGGCAAGCACCTCTTCCACCGCTACGTCGACCCCGCGGCCTGGCCGCAGGGCCGCGACGCTCCCGCCGGACCCGACGACCGGTGGCTGCACGTGCACCTCGGCCTCTACGGCAAGTGGGCCGACGGCTGCGGTGAGCCCGAGGCGCCACGGGGTGCGCTGCGGCTGCGCCTGGTCAGCGACTCCCACTGGTTCGACCTGCGGGGCCCGACGGCCTGCGAGCTGCTGACCCCGGGGGAGCGCCAGGCGATCCTCGACCGTCTCGGGCCCGACCCGCTCGACCCCGCCTGCGACCCCGCACCCGCCACCCGCCGGATCGGGCGCAGCCGCGCCCCCATCGGCACCCTGCTGATGGACCAGTCGGTCGTGGCCGGCATCGGCAACGTCTACCGCGCCGAGGTGCTGCTGCGCAGCCGCGTGAGCCCCTTCCTGCCCGGGCGCGACCTCGACGCCACCACGTGGAGCCACCTGTGGGAGGACCTCAAGGTGCTCATGGAGGCCGGGGTCAGGGCCGGGCGCATCGTCACCACCGAGCCCGACCACCGCGAGCGGCCGGCGGGGCGCCCGCGTCGCGTCGACGCGACGTACGTCTACGGCCGCACGGGGCTGCCTTGCCGGATCTGCGACACCCCCGTCGAGGCGGCCGAGCTCGGCGCACGGCGGGTGTTCTGGTGCCCCACCTGCCAGCCCGACCCGTGAGCGGCCGCTGAGGCGCGGCGGATCCACGTGAAACATCGCGGCCGCCCGGTTGGGCCCTCTTGCCACCATGGCTGCATGACCTCCCGCCTCCCGAGCCGCCTCCCGAGCCGTCTCGCCACCCTCGCGACCACCGGTCTGCTGGCGGCCGTGCTGGTCGGCTGCGGTGACGAGGACACGGCCGCCACCGGCGAGCCCAACCCCGCCACCCGCACGGCCGAGCCGTCGACAACCGCGTCGGAGGAGCCGGCCGGGGAGGACCGGGGCGCCGACGCCCCGCGCACCGGCGAGGACCTCGACGTCGCCGAGGTCGCCACGGGCCTCACCAGCCCCTGGGGCATGGTGCTGCTCGAGGACGGCGGCGCGCTGGTCAGCGAGCGCGACACCACCGACATCAAGCTGCTGCCCGCGGGCGACCCCGGCCGCCCGCGCGTCGTGGCCACCGTCGAGGCCGCCGAGCCCACCGGCGAGGCCGGACTGCTGGGTCTGGCCGCCACGCCCGACGAGCGCACCGTGCTGGCCTACTACACCACCGCCGAGGACAACCGGATCGCCGCGATGAGCTGGGACGGTCGCCGCCTCGGCGAGCCGCGGGTGATCGTCGACGGCATCCCCGCCGGCGCGACCTACCACCACGGCGGACGGATGCTGGTCGGCCCCGACGGCTACCTCTACGTCAGCACCGGCGAGACCGGCGACGTCGAGCTGGCCCAGGACCCGGAGTCGCTGGGCGGCAAGATCCTGCGCTACACCGTCGAGGGCGAGCCCGCCCCGGGCAACCCCTTCGGCGACGCGGTCTACAGCCTCGGGCACCGCAACGTGCAGGGCCTGGCCTTCGACGACGAGGGCCGGCTGTGGGCCTCGGAGTTCGGCGACGCCAGCTGGGACGAGCTCAACCTCATCGAGGCCGGCGCCAACTACGGCTGGCCGCGGGTCGAGGGCACCGGCGGGGAGCCGGAGTACGTCGACCCCGTCGCCGTCTGGCGCACCGCCGACGCCTCCCCCTCGGGCCTGGCCTTCTGGGACGGCTCGCTGTGGATGGCCGCCCTGCGCGGCCAGCAGCTGTGGGAGGTGCCGCTCGACGGGTCCGGCGCCGGGGCCGACGGGTCGGCACGGACCGACGAGGTCGGGCAGCCGGTCTCGCACCTGGCCGGGGAGTACGGCCGGCTGCGCACGGTCACTACGCTGCCCGACGGCAGCGGGCTGTGGCTGGCGACCTCCAACACCGACGGCCGCGGCGACGTGCGCGGCGGCGACGACCGCGTGCTCGAGCTGACCCGCTGACCGGTCGGTC
Organism: Nocardioides sp. Leaf307; assembly: GCF_001423135.1. Lineage (NCBI taxonomy): Bacteria > Bacillati > Actinomycetota > Actinomycetes > Propionibacteriales > Nocardioidaceae > Nocardioides > Nocardioides sp. Leaf307. Next base: position 202,057 of record NZ_LMNY01000003.1, read on the forward strand.
TCTGGCGCTCGGTCGCAGACCCTCGCCCGTCGACCGGGCGGCCGCTGACTCGCCCGTCGACCGGGCGGCACCGCGCGCTGCGGGATCCGGTCACGAGCGGGCGCGCCACTCCTCGGCCAGCAGGGCGTAGGTGAGGCCGTCGAGCCAGCCGCGCGAGCGGTGCAGCGAGTCGCCCACGGTGCGGGCCTCGCGGCGCATCCCGACGCGCTCCATCAGCCGCCACGACGGCGTGTTGTCGGCGAAGCAGTCGGCCACCACCCGGCGCAGCCCGAGGGCGTCGAAGCAGACGCCGAGCAGCGCCCCGACCGCCTCGGTGGCCAGGCCCTGCCCGCCGTACGCCGGGTCGAGGACCCACCCGAGCCGCGCCTGCGTGCCGGCCGCGCGGTCGGCGACCTCGGTCTGGGCCCAGGCGTCCTCGACGGCGAGCATGAGGTCGCCCACCACCACGCCGGGCCGCTCGCGCCGCTCGACCACCAGCGACGTCGCCAGCCGCTGCGGGCGGGTGAACATCGCGGCGTACTCCCCCGGCCCGAGCGCGGCCGAGGACAGCCACTCGTGCACCTCGGGGCGACGACGGATCGCGTAGGTGGCCGTGACGTCGGCCCGCTCGGCGCGTCGCAGCAGCAGCCGCTCGGTCCTCACCGGCCACGGCACCCGGGTCAGCGGGTCCGACGGGTCGGCCACGGCGTGCTCGCTCACGCCTCGATGGTGCCTGGTCGGGCGGGGGCGGTCACGCGGGTTTCGCCAGCCGGCCGGCGACACCCGCACTGGTCGGCCCACGCGCGAGCCGACATGTGCGGGTCCGGGCCGACAGGTGGGAGGTCCGGGCCGACAGGTGCGGGTTTCACCGGCTGACCGGTGAAACCCGCAGCCCCACGACCCACACCCCACGACCCGCCCAACCACCTCTCCCGCCCCGCGGCCAGGGCCGATAGGGCAGGGTGAGGGGGTGTACTTCATCGGCGTCGACCTCGCGTGGGGCGACCGGAGCCCGACGGGCCTGGCGGTGGTGGACGGGACGTCGCGGCTGCTGCACCTCTCGGCGGTGCGCTCCGACGACGAGATCGCGGAGGCGCTGGCGCCGTACGTGACCGGCGACTGCCTGGTGGCCATCGACGCGCCGCTCGTGGTGACCAACCCGACCGGGTCGCGGCCCGCGGAGAAGGCGCTGAGCAAGGACTTCCGCCGGTTCGAGGCCGGCGCCCACCCGGCCAACACCGGCAAGCCGGAGTTCGCGCACGGCACGCGCGGAGGAAGGGTGGCGGAGCGCCTCGACCTCGACATCGACCCCCGCTCGGCGCGCAGCCGCCGCGCGATCGAGGTCTACCCCCACCCGGCGACGGTGGTGCTCTTCGACCTGCCGCGCACGCTGAAGTACAAGAACAAGCGCGGCCGCGACCTCGACGGCCTGCGCGAGGCGCTGCTGACGCTGATGTCGCACGTCGAGACCGTCGTCGACGTCGACGAGACCTGGCGCGGACTGCGCGCCCAGGTCGAGCAGGCCACGCGCAAGAGCGAGCTGCGGGTGGTCGAGGACCAGGTCGACGCGGTGGTCTGCGCCTACGTCGCGCTCTTCGCCTCCCGCTCGCCCGACCGGGTCACGACCTACGGCGACCTCGAGACCGGCTACATCGTCACCCCCGCGCTGCCCGGGGCAGAGCCGGAGCTGGCCCGCGAGGACGTCGTGCGCGCGGCCGTGCGGGCCTACGACGCCGAGCACGCCGAGCTCCGCCTGGCCGCCGAGGAGGCCGCCGCCCTGGTCACCCGGATCCTCGACGAGGCCGGCATCAACTACCTCACCGTCACCTCGCGGGCCAAGAGCGTCGCGTCCTTCGCCGAGAAGGCGGGACGCACCAGCGCCGGCGTGCCGCTCTACTCCGACCCGCTGACCCAGATCACCGACCAGGTCGGCGTGCGGGTCATCGCCTACGTCGTCAGCGACGTCGACGCGGTGGCCGACCTGCTCGGCGACCAGGTCGTCGTCAAGGACGACCGCGACATGGGCCAGGACGCCATCAGCGCCGGCGGCTTCGGCTACGCCAGCCGCCACCTCCTCATCACCCCCGACCCGACCCGTGAGGGCGACCCGGCGCTGGCCCACCTCGAGGGCCGCACCGCCCAGGTGCAGGTGCGCACCGTGCTGCAGCACGCATGGGCGGAGTTCGAGCACGACATCCGCTACAAGGGCGTCGTGCCCGAGGAGCACGCCGCCGACTTCGACCGCCGCTTCACCCTCGCCGCGGGCCTGCTGGAGTTGGCCGACCGGGAGTTCGCGGAGATCCGCGACCGGCTGCGCGCCGGGCCGCGCGGGTCGGTGGGGACCTCCGAGGACGAGATCGACGGCGACCTCGACCCGCGCCTCGACGCGCGCGAGCTGGCGGCCTTCCTGGCCGGGCAGTACGCCGACGCCGGGTGGTCGCGCACCGACCACTACGCCTGGATCTCCGGGCTGCTGCTCGAGCTCGGGATCACCTCCCTCGACGAGCTGGCCACCGCCCTGCGCCCGGTCGCCGACCTCGACCTCAACGCCCGCATGGACTACCGCTACCCGCCCGGCGCGGTGCGACGCCTCGACGACGCCCTGCTCGCCTCCTTCGGCCAGACCTACGTCGACCTGCACGGCAACGCCCACCGCGTCGCGCTGCTGGCCTCCCGGCTGGAGCGGCTGCGCGGCTGACCCGCGCCCGACCGGCGACCCGCTCCCCGGAGCCGCGCCCGCCCGGGCGGGCGAGGAGCGCGGCGGCGGGGTCGACGTAGGTTCGGGTCATGACTCCCGCACAGCTGCTCACCGACGCCTTCGAGCGCATCCTCGAGGCGGGCACCGCCGCGGTCGACGGGCTCGACGCCGACCAGCTCGCCCACCGCCCGGGCGCCGACGCCAACCCGATCGGCTGGCTGGTCTGGCACGCCGCGCGGGTGCAGGACGACCACGTCGCCGGTGTCGCCGACCTCGAGCAGGTCTGGACCGCGCAGGGCTTCGCCCGCCGCTTCGACCTGCCCTACGACGACGCCGCGATCGGCTACGGCCAGTCCGGCGAGGAGGTCGGGGCGCTGCGGACCGAGGCCGACCTGCTGGTGGAGTACCTCCGCGCGGTGCACACCCAGACCACGGCGTACGTCGCGACGCTCGGCGCCGAGGACCTCGACCGGGTCGTCGACGAGCACTGGGACCCGCCGGTGACCCTGGCCGTGCGCCTGGTCAGCGTGGTCAACGACGACCTCCAGCACGTCGGCCAGGCCGCCTACGTGCGCGGGCTGCTCGGCGCCTGACCCGCACCGCCCGACCCGCACCGCCCGACCCGCGCCGCCCGACCCGCACCGAGGCGGCCCGGGCGGGCGGCCGAGGTCAGCCGAGGTAGCGGACGTCGACCGGGCTCTCGGCCACGGGCACGGCCTCCATGGCGTCGTCGAGGCCGTCGGCGTCGCCGGTGCGGTGCACCCGGAAGGCCCGAGCGTCGGGGCGTGAGGAGACCGCCTCGACCAGCTCGCCGTCGCGGAAGAGCAGCGCGCAGCCGTCGTCGGCGGCGTAGCCGGAGGGCAGGACGCCGCGCCCGACGAGGTCGACGTAGGTCGGCTGCCGCTCGGCCTCGCCGTCGTAGTGCGGGCAGGCGCTGCCGCGCAGCAGCCCGAGCCCGTCGGGCAGGGCGTCGAGCGGGCCCCAGGAGTCGGTGACCGAGCCCTCGAACCAGCAGTTCATGCCGGCGCTGATCCCGGCCAGCACCACCCCGGCCTCCCCGGCCTCGCGCAGCACCTCGTCGAGGCCGTGCAGGCGCCACAGGGCCAGCAGGTTGAGGGTGGAGCCGCCGCCGACGTAGACGACGTCGGCGGCCAGGACCTGCTCGCGCAGGTCGCGCCCGTCGCGGCGGAAGAGGCTCAGCACGTCGGTCTCGGCGCGCTCGGCGAAGGCGGACTCGAAGTCGGCGATCCGGCCCTGGTCGTCGCCGGCGGCCGTCGGCACGTAGAGCACCCGCGGCCGGTCGCCGGCACCGCGCCGGCGGGTGGCCAGCGAGAGCAGGAAGTCGTCGAGCAGCGGGTTGTCGGGCTCCATCAGGAAGCCGCCCCCGCCGAGGGTCAGGATGGTGGTGCTCACGCTCTCTCCTCCTCGTCCTGCTCCCGCTCGACCCGCTTCTTGATGCCGCGGAGCCCGGGGAGCTTGCCCAGCATCTCGTTGAGCTCGCGGGAGACGTCGAGCAGGTCGTGCAGGTCGGGCGCGACGCTGCTCAGCGACTCCAGCATCGGCACGACGTCGGACTCCATCTTCTGCGCCAGCAGGGGCAGTTGGTCGACGAGCGCGACCATCGCGTCGACCTCGTGGGGGTGGGTGGTCTCGGCGAGCCGGTCGAGCACCGGCAGCAGCCGGGTCAGCGGCGGCACGACCTGCTCGAGCAGGGGCTCGACGCGCTCGACCATCGACTCGGCGCGGCCCACGAGCGCCTCGGCACGGCCCACGAGCGGGGCGCCCTCGTCGAGGAGGCTGCCGGCCCGCTCGACCAGCGGCGCCCCGGCGTCCAGCAGCCCGTCGGCGCGGCCGAGCAGCGGCGCGGCCTGCCCGACGAGGCGGTCGGCGCGGCCCAGCAGCGGCTCGACGTCGTCGAGGAGGCCCGCGACCCGGTCGGCGAGCGGCTCGAAGGACGTGAGCGCCCGGTCGGCCCGCGCCCGGGTGCGGTCGACCTCCGCGACCACCTCGTCGGCGGCCAGGCGGGTGGCGTCGACGCGCTCCAGCAGCAGCCGGGCCTCGCCCACCAGCCCCTGGGCCGAGGCCAGCAGCGCCTCGGCGCCCGCGAGCAGGCCGACCACGCGGGGACCGGCGGCCACGGCCTGGTCCACCAGCCACCTGACGTCGGAGGGACCGGGCAGCGGGGGGAGTCTCATCACCTCAACCTAGGCCGCGCCGGCCCGCCCGGCTCCACCCCGGGGGCCGAGGCCCGAGCCGGGTGGCGCCCCCGGTCGCTCAGGTCAGGGGTGCAGCGGTGCGGGTGAGGCGGTAGCGGACGAAGGACGGCACGGCGAGCGCCGCGACCACCGTGCCGACGACCACCAGCACCCCGCCGCCGGCCGCGGCGGCCCCGGCGCCGACCGAGGCGGCGGCCGCGCCGTGGGCGACGTCGGCGATGCGGGGGCCGCCGGCGACCACGACGATGAAGACGCCCTGCAGGCGCCCGCGCACGGCGTCGTCGGCGGCGGTCATCAGCATCGAGCTGCGGAAGGCCGCCGAGGCCATGTCGGCGGCGCCGCCCACCATGAGCATCAGCAGCGCCACCACGAGCATCGGGGTGCGCCACCCGTCGACGCCGGCCAGCAGCACCGCCGTGCCGAAGCCGACGACGGCCGCTCCCCAGACCAGGATGCACACGATGACGGCCAGACCCTGCCGCTCGATGCGCGAGACCCACCCGCTGAGCACGCCGCCGAGCACCGCGCCGGCGGGGATGGCGGCGAAGAGCAGCGCGAAGACGATGCCGCCCTCCTCGGGACCCCCGAAGTCGACCGCGGCGATCTCGGGGAAGAGCGCGCGGGGCATGCCGAAGACCATCGCGATCAGGTCGACCACGAAGGACATCAGCAGCACCGGCTGCTGGCGCAGGTAGGCCAGGCCCTCGACCACCGAGCGCAGGCCGGGGGTGGTCGTGGCCGCGTCGACCACCGCCAGGCTCGGCAGGCCGAGCACCGCGCCGAGCGTGGCCAGCAGGGTGATCGTGTCGATGAGGTAGAGCCACTCGAAGCCCAGCACGGGGATGAGCACCCCCGCCACCAGCGGCCCGGCGATGGCGCCGGCCTGCATGACGGTCATGTTGAGCGAGTTGGCCGCCGGCAGCAGCTCGGGGGGCAGCAGCTTGGGCAGCACGGCGCTGCGGGTGGGCTGGTTGACGGCGAAGAAGGCCTGCTGCACCGCGAAGAGGCACAGCAGCAGCCACACGTTCGTCGAGCCCGCGGCGGCCTGCAGCCAGAACAGCGCGCTGGTGACGATGAGCCCGACGGTGGTGACCAGCAGGATGGTGCGGCGGTCGAAGACGTCGGCCAGGGCGCCGCCGTACAGCCCGAAGACGACCAGGGGCACCAGCCCGAAGAGGCCGGTGAGGCCGACGTAGGCCGAGGAGCCGGTGTCGGCGTAGATCTGCGCGGGCACGGCGACGACGGTGAGCTGGGCGCCGACGACGGTGCCGATGTTGGCCAGCCACAGCCGCTTGAAGTGACGGTTCTGCAGCGGTCGCGTGTCTGCGACGAGGTCCCGGATGCCCACGGGTCGCCAACCTACGTCGGGTCCGCGCTGTTCCCACCCGCGCCCGGGGTGGCCCTCCCCGACGGGCGGGCCGTGGACGGGCCGGCTGTGGACGGGCCGGCTGTGGATGGGCGGGGCAGGGCCGGCGCGCCGCCGGTAGCGTGCCGTCATGACCGCCACCGGCGTCCCCGACGTCCACGCCCCCGACGTCCACGAGCTCACCGACCGCCTGGCCCGCGAGGGCGTCGTGGGCGTCACCATCGGCTGGGTCGACAACAACGGCATCGTCCGCTCCCGCACCGTGCCCACCGCCGAGCTGCCGGCCGCCGCGCGCCGCGGGGTCGGGGTGACGGCCGTCTTCGCGGTCTTCGACTCCCACGACGTCATCACCTTCGCCCACGAGGGACTCGCCACGCCTTCCGGCGACGTGCGGCTCGTGCCCGTGGTCGACCGCGCCGACAGCGTCGTGCCCCTCGCCGGGCAGCCCGGCCTGGCCTGGGTCCACGGCCGCCAGCTCGACGCCGACGGCGACCCGTGGCCCTACTGCCAGCGCAGCGTGCTGGAGCGACAGGTCGACGCCGCCGCCGAGGCCGGCTTCGCGGTGCGCGCCGGCTTCGAGGTGGAGATGGTCGTCGTGCGCGAGGGCGAGGACTTCACCCCCGCCCACCACGGCCCGGCCTACGGGCCCAACGCGCTGCGCGAGGTCGACGAGTTCACCCGTCGCCTGCTGCGCGACCTCGCCGCCGACGGCATCGCGATCGGTCAGCTCCACGCGGAGTACGGCGAGTCGCAGGTCGAGCTCGCCCTCTCCGCGCTCGACCCGCTGGCCATGGCCGACACGCAGGTGCTGGTGCGCCAGACCGTGCAGTCGGCCGCGCGGGCCGAGGGCCTGCGGGTCAGCTTCGCGCCGGTGACGACCGCCGCGGGCGCCGGCAACGGCTGGCACCTGCACACCTCACTGGTGCGCGAGGGCCGCAACGCGCTGACCGGCGACGGCCCCCACGGGCTCTCCGACGTGGGCCGCGGCTACCTCGCCGGCCTGCTGCGCGAGCTGCCCGGGATCGTCGCCGTCACCGCGCCCAGCGCGGGGTCGCTGCTGCGCCGCCGGCCCGGCTACTGGGCCGGCGCCTACGGCTTCTGGGGCGTCGAGAACCGCGAGGCCGCGCTGCGGCTGGTGCCCGCCTCGCGCCTGCTGGGCCCCGAGCACACCAACGTGGAGCTCAAGGCCAGCGACGCCTCGGCCAACCCCTACCTCTCCCTCGCGGTGGTCATCGGCGCCGGCCTCGCTGGGGTGCGCGACGGGGCCGAGCTGCCCGACCCGGTGCAGGAGGACGTCGGCGCCTGGGACGACGCGCGCCGCGACGCCGCCGGGATCGTCGCCCTCGCCACCACCCACGAGGAGCAGCGCGCCCACCTGCTGGGCAGCGCGCTCGTGCGCGACGTGCTCGGCGCCGACCTCCTCGGCGCCTTTGTCGCCTGCCGCGACTCCGACGCCGCCTGGGCCGCCGAGCACACCGTCGAGGAGGTCGTCGCCTCCCACCGGTGGCTGTACTGATGCCCGGTCGACCGGTGCCCGACCGACCGACCCCGGCCCGAACCCAGGCAGGACCGCCCGCGGTGCCGGGGCTGCTGCCCGGCGCCGAGCGCGTGCTCGCGGCCCACGGCCCGGCGCTGCCCCAGCCCGACCAGCTCTGCGGACCCTTCGCCGCCGCCCTGGCCCTGCACGCGGTGCTGGCGTCGCCCGCGTCCACCGGGGCCGCCCCGCCGGCCAGCACCCGGGCCGCGGCGCCGGCGGCGACGCAGGGCCCGGCGCCGTCCCCGGCAGACCCCGCGGTGCCCTCGGCCACGGCGATCGCGGTGGCCGCCGGCACCGCGATCTGGCCCCACGACGTCGCCGACTGGCGACCGGAGGGTGCCCCGCTGCTGCGCACCGGCTGGGACGAGCTGCCCCGGGCCGCCGCGCTCGAGCACAGCGGCACCGACGCGACCGGTCTGCTGCGCGGCGTCGAGGCCGCGGCGGGCGACCGCGTGGTCGTCGTGCCCGTGCCCGGGTCGGCGCTCGACTCCGGCGCGCTCGGAGCGCTGCTGGAGCGGCTCCGGGCGGCCGGGCGGCCCGTGGGGGTGGTCGCCAACGTGCGCACCGGCCCGATCAGCCCGCCCGGCGCCACCTGGGACGTCGGGCACTTCGTCGTGCTGCTCGCCCACGACCCCGAGGGCGGGTCTGGCCCCGGGTCCGAGTCCGGGGGCCGGGCGCTGGTGGGCGACACCTACGCCGAGCTCGGCGCGCCCGGGCTGCCGCCGGGCTGCCGCTGGGTGGCGGTCGAGGCGCTGGCCGAGGCGCTCGCCGCCCCGCCCGGGCGCGGCCTGCTGCTGCTGGCGGGGCGCGAGGACGAGGCGGCCGTGGCCGGCCTCGTCGACGCCGCCGGGCTGCCCCGCGGCGTGTGGGCCACCTGAGCGGGCCCGGCGCCGCGGCGGCGTACGGCGGCTAGCCTGCGCGCATGGTCCTCGAGCACGCCCTGCTGCCCGTCCGCCCCGGTCAGGAGGAGGCCTTCGAGGCCGCGTTCGCCCAGGCGCGCTCGATCATCGCCGCCTCGCCCGGCTTCGGCGGGCTGACGCTCTCGCGGCTCGTGGAGCGCCCCGGCACCTACCTCCTGCTCGTCGAGTGGGAGCGCCTCGAGGACCACACCGAGGGCTTCCGCGGCTCGCCCGCCTACGAGCAGTGGCGCGCGATGCTGCACCACTTCTACGACCCCTTCCCGGTCGTGGAGCACGCCGAGAGGGTGATGGAGGCGTGAGCGCGGCCGCCTAGGGTCGGGGTGTGCGCCCCTTGAACCCGCTGAAGCGAGAGAAGCCCGGTCCGGGACAGGAATCGGTGTGGGACTACCCGCGCCCGCCCGCCCTCGACGAGAGCAAGGAGTCGATCGAGGTCACCCTCGGCGGCGTCGTCGTGGCGCGCACGACCCGCAGCTGGCGGGTCATGGAGACCAGCCACCCCCCGACCTACTACCTGCCCCGCGAGGCCTTCGTCGACGGCGCGCTGCGCGACGCGGAGGGCAACAGCTTCTGCGAGTGGAAGGGCCTGGCCACCTACTTCGACCTCGTCTCCGGCGACACCGTCGCCCCGCGCGCCGCCTGGACCTACCTCACGCCCACCCCCGGCTTCGAGGCGATCACCGGGGCGATCGCGATCATGCCGGCCTCGGTCGACCGGATCACGGTGAACGACGAGGTGGTGGTGCCCCAGGAGGGCGGCTTCTACGGCGGCTGGATCACCTCGCGCGTCGTCGGCCCCTTCAAGGGCGCCCCCGGCACCTGGGGCTGGTGACCCGCCCGGGCTGAGCCCGCCCCCGCCCCCGGCGATCCGGCGCCCGGTGACCCGGCCCCCGGTGACCGTCCCAGGCCACCGCGACCCGCGCGACGCTGGCGCGCGTCCTCAGCCGCCGGGGGCGAACAGGCAGAGCGGGTGGCCCTCCGGGTCGAGCACCACCCGCACGAGGTCCTGCGGCTGGTGCGGCGCCAGCACGGCGCCCAGCTCCAGCGCCCGTGCGACCGCGGCGGCGAGGTCGTCGACGGCCACGTCGAGGTGCGCCTGCATCTGCTGCGCGCCCGGTGCCGGGGGCCAGGTCGGCGGCACGTGGTCGTCCTCGCGCTGGAACGCCAGCCCCGCGGCGGCCGGGTCGACCGCGCCGTCGGGCCCGACCGGCTTGACGACCACCCACCCCGGGTCGGCCGCGCGCTCCTGCGCGCTGTCGCGGTGGCGCCAGCCGAGCAGCGCGACGTAGAAGGCGGCCAGGGCCTCCGGGTCGCGCGCGCCGAGCACTGTCGAGGCGAGGCGGAAGGTGGGCGTCGTCATCCGGTGAACCTACGCCGACCCCGGGCCGGTCCCCCGCCGCCACCACGCCGGCCGCGATCCCGCCCGTCACGCCGCCGCCACGCCGCCGCGGCCGGTCGGCGCCACCTGTCGGCCCGGACCCGCACCTGTCGGCCCGCGCACCGGCCGACTGGTGCGGGTTTCGCCAGCCGGCTGGTGAAACCCGCGCGGCCCTTGTCACCACCACCACCCCGACGTACGCTCACGATATATCGCGAAACACTCGACGACAGTCGGTCGCCGGGCGCGACGGGCGAGAGGAGTCCGGCCATGAGGCACGGATTCGACAAGCAGCAGCAGCGGGAGTGGGCCGACCGCGCCGAGGCGCTCTGGTCCCAGCACCGCCACGGAGGCTGGGGGCCCGGGCCGGGCTTCGGCGGCCCCTTCGGAGCCTTCGGTCCCGGACCGGGCGGACCCGGCGGACCCCGCGGTCGCGGGGGACGCCCCGGCCCCCCGCCGTGGCTCGCGGGCCTCTTCGGCCTCGGCGACCCGGAGGCCTCGCGGGGCCCGAAGGTGCGGCGCGGCGACGTGCGCGCGGCCATCCTCGACGTGCTGCGCGCCGCCGGTGAGGCGGGCGAGGCCGTCAACGGCTACCAGGTGATCCAGCAGATCGCGGAGCGCTCCGGCGACGCGTGGCGCCCCAGCCCCGGCTCGGTCTACCCGACCGTCGCGCAGCTGCAGGACGAGGGCCTGGTGGAGTCCGACGACGAGCGCAGCCGCCGCACCCTGCGCCTCACGCCGGCCGGTGAGGAGTACGTCGCGACGCACCGCGACGAGCTCGACGCCGTCTGGGCGCCCTTCGAGGCCACCGCCCGCGAGGCGGCGACCGGGCCGCGCGTCGACCTGCGCCCGGAGATCGGCCAGGTGATGAGCGCGGTGTGGCAGATCGTCACCACCGGCACCGACGCCCAGCGCCGCGCCGCCGTCGACGTGCTCGTCGACGCCCGGCGCAAGCTCTACGGCGTGCTCGCCGACGGCGGTGACACCGAGGAGACCGGCGAGGAGACCGGCGAGGAGACCGGCGAGGAGACCGGCGGGGAGGCCGGCGGGTACGGCGGCCACGGCACCGGCCACGACCACGTCCGGGGCCCGGCCGCGGAGCGCGCCGAGGGCGCGCCGACCGACCGGTCGCGCGACGGGACCGCCCGGGAGGCGGACGAGTCATGAGCGAGCAGCACCTGCGCATCGGCGACGCCGAGCGGGAGCAGGCGGCGGCCGCGCTGGGCGAGCACTACGTCCGGGGCCGCCTCGACCACGACGAGCACGCCGAGCGTCTCGAGCGGGTCTGGACCGCGCGCACCCGGGCCGACCTCGGCCCCCTCTTCGCCGACCTGCCCGCCCAATGGCCCGACGGCCTCCTCCCGGCGACCCTCGCGCAGCGCTCCGGGTCCGGCGGCGCCGCGCGCGACCCGGGTCGCTGGGTGCCGGGACGCGCGGCGTACTGGTCGGGCGGCCGGGCGCTGCGACCGCGCGGGCTGCCCGCGCCCGTCGTCGCCGTGCTGGCCGTGCTGCTGGTGCTGACCGTGGTCACCCACCTCCCGCTGCTGCTGCTCGGGCTCGGGGCGTGGCTCTTCGTCCACACCCGCCACCGCGCGGCGCGCCCGCAGCGGGCGCGTCGGCCCCAGGCCGGGTGAGCACCGGCCCGTCGTGTCGCGCCGCCGTCGGCGCGGCCGGGCATGATGGGCGTCACACCACCCCAGGAGGACGAGCATGGGCCACCCGCTCACCGCACCGCCGATCCAGCCGGTCCAGCCGGCCCAGCCGGTCCAGCCGGCCCGCACGCCGCCGCACGTGACCGGGGCGTCGCGATGAGCGCGGGCGGGCTGCGGCTGGGCGTCTCCCTGGGCTACTGGGGCGCCGGCCCGCCGCCCGGCCAGGCCGAGGCGGTGGCGCTGGCCGAGGACCTCGGTCTCGACTCGGTGTGGTCGGCGGAGGCCTACGGCTCCGACGCCCTCACCCCGCTCGCCTGGCTCGGCGGGCAGACCTCGACGCTGCGCCTGGGCACCTCCATCATGCAGATGTCCGCGCGCACGCCCGCGGCCACGGCGATGGCCGCGATGACCATGGACCACCTCAGCGGCGGTCGCTTCGTGCTCGGCCTCGGCGCCTCGGGCCCGCAGGTGGTGGAGGGGTGGTACGGCCAGACCTACCCCAAGCCGCTGGCCCGCACGAGGGAGTACGTCGCACTCGTGCGCCAGGCGATCGCCCGCGAGAGGCTCCAGCTCGACGGCGAGCACTTCCAGGTGCCCTTCACCGGCGGCGCCGCGGTCACCGGCGGCGACCTGCCGACCACCGGGCTGGGCAAGGCGCTGCGCTCGACGCTGCACCCGGTGCGCCCCGACCTGCCGGTGCTGCTGGCCGCCGAGGGCCCCAAGAACGTCGCCATGGCCGCCGAGATCGCCGACGGCTGGCTGCCGCTCTTCTACTCCCCGGCCCACGACGAGCACTACCGCGCCGCCCTGGCCGAGGGCTTCGCCCGCCCCGGCGCGCGCCGCAGCGCCGAGGACTTCGAGGTGGCCTGCATGGTGCAGGTCGTGCTCGACGACGACGTGGAGGCCGCCGCCGACACCCTGCGACCCCACTACGCGCTCTACATCGGCGGCATGGGCGCCAAGGGCGCCAACTTCCACTACGACGTCTTCGCCCGGATGGGCTTCGAGGCCGAGTGCGAGCACATCCAGGAGCTCTACCTCTCGGGTCGCAAGGAGGAGGCCGTCGCCGCCGTGCCGCTGGCCATGGTCGAGCAGGTCGCGCTCGTCGGCCCGCGCGACAAGATCGCCGCGGAGCTGCCCCGCTGGCAGGACTCGCTGCTGACCACGATGATCGTGCCGCCCCGCCCCGACGTCATGCGCACGATGGCCGGGCTGCTCGGCTGACCCGCCTGCCGTCCACCGCCGCGGGCGGCTGCACCAGGCTGGGCCGGGCTGGACCGGGCTGGACCGGGCTGGACCGGCCCGGCCTGACCGGGCCGGGCCGGGCCGGGCCGGCCGGGCGAGGAGCAGCAGGGCGAGGAGCAGCAGGGCGCCTAGATCCAGCCCATCCGCCGCGCGATCGCGCAGGCGTCGTGGCGGTTGGCGGCGCCCAGCTTGCCGACGGCGTTGGACAGGTAGTTGCGCACGGTGCCGGGTGAGAGCGACGCGCGCTCGGCGATCTCCTCCACCGGCGCGCCGTCGGCGGCCAGCTCGAGCACGTCGGCCTCACGGGGCGTGAGGGGGCTGTCGCCGGCGGCGATCGCCTCGGCCGCGAGCTCGGGGTCCACGTGGCGCCCGCCCGCGTGCACGGTGCGCACCACCGCGGCCAGGGTCGCGGCCGACGTGGTCTTGGGCAGGAAGCCGCGCACCCCACCGGCGAGCGCCCGCTTGAGGTGACCGGGTCGCCCGTGGCTGGTGACGATGACGGTGGCGCAGCCCGGCAGGTCGGCGCCCAGGCGCTCGGCGACCGCGATGCCGTCGAGCCCCGGCATCTGCAGGTCGAGCACCGCGACGTGGACTTCGGCAGCGACCGCCTGGGCGACCGCCTCGGGGCCCGACGCGGCCTGGGCGACGACCTCGAGGTCGTCCTCCAGGGCGAGCAGCTGGGCCAGTGCCGCCCGGATGAGGTGCTCGTCGTCGGCCAGCAGGACGCGGATCGTCGTGCTCACGGCGTCACCTGCGCGGGCGGGGAGTCCAGACCGCTGACCCGTACGACGAACCGCCCGGTCCCGCCGTCGCCGTCGCCGCCGCTGCTGCCGCCATCGCTGCCGCTGCTGCCGGTGCTGCCGGTGAGGCCCGTCGTACCGGCGTCGAGCCGGGCGCCGAGGGGCGCCAGGCGCTCCCGCAGTCCGGTGAGCCCGCTGCCGGGGGTCGGGCCCGGACCGGCCGGGCCGACCCCGTCGTTGCCGACGACCAGGGCGCCCGCGGCGTAGGTGATCTCGACCCGGGTGGCGGCGGAGTGGCGCAGCACGTTGGTGACGCACTCGCGCACCACCCAGCCGGCCGGCTCGTGCCAGGCGGTGGGGAGGTCGGCGACGTCCAGGGCCACTGCGATGCCGGCCGCGTCGAGCAGCGAGCGCGCCCCCTCCAGCTCCTGGGCGAGGTCGGTGGCGCGGTAGCCGCGGGCCAGGGCGCGTGCCTCGCGCAGGGCGGTGTGGGCGACGCCGCGCACCTCCAGCATGGTCGCGGCGGCCGCGGTGTCGCCGCGCTCGCTGAGCCGGGCGGCCAGCTCCGACTGCAGGGCGATCGCGGAGAGCCGGCGCCCGAGCACGTCGTGCACGTCGCGGGAGAAGCGCAGCCGCTCCTCGGCCACCGCGAGATCGGCCTGGAGGGCGCGGGCGCGGTCGAGCTCGGAGACCACGCCGAGCAGCCACAGCGACACGCGCGCGGTGAAGACGAAGAAGGCCGTGACGCCGGCGGCGCCGAGACCGGCGACGAGCAGCCCGGTGGTGGCCCAGAAGACCAGCCCGAGGCCTGCGACGAGGGCGGCGGAGACCCGGTCGTCGCGCAGCCCGCCGACGCTCCAGCTCAGCACGCTGAGGACGACCATGGCGCCGACCCCGCGCAGCCCGTCGGGCAGCAGCCGGTCGCCGACGAGCACCACCGCGGTGGCCGCCAGCAGGGGGCCGACGCTGCGCCAGGGCACGGGGCGCGCCGCGGGGTAGAGCGCGGCGACGTCGCGCACGACCGGCGTGCCCAGCGCGCAGGTCACCGCGACCGCTGCGACCACGAGCGCCACCAGGGCGGGTGGCTGCTCGCCCCAGTCCGCGGAGCCACGCCACAGGATGAAGCCCGTGCTCGACCAGAGCAGGAGGTAGATCGACTGGCGCGTGTAGAGGTCCACGCGCTCGACCTCGCTGCGCTCCGACCAGCGCTTCCAGCGCCCGCGCCGTGCGGCGTCACGACCTCGGGCGGGGCCCGCGCCCGCGCCGGCCGGCCGCGCGTCGTCGAGAGGGGGGTCGTCGAGAGGGGGGTCGCCGAGGTGGGCGTCGGTCGGGCTCATGGCGTCCTCTCGGGGGAGGGGGGTGGTCGGTGCGCTGCGGGGGAGGGGGGGGCGGCGGCGGGTGCCGCGGGGCGGGCCCTGATCGTGCCGACCGCGCCGACCGCGCCGCTCGCCCCCTCACCACCCTAGACACGTCCGGGCCCGGGCGACGCGAGCTGCGGTCGGCAGCTGCGGTCGGCAAGGGGTCAGCGCTGCGGCTCCCACCGCAGGGAGCGGCGGGCCAGGTCGAGGCCGACGGCGGTCCAGAGCACCAGCACGAGCACCGGCTGGAGCCCGACCGACCAGGTGTCGGCGAGGTCGAGGCTGGGGGTGGTGGAGCCGTCGTCGAGGCCGAACCAGCCGATCCGCACGAGCGCGGTGAGGGCGGCGCCGGGGGTCCAGTCGGTCCAGCGCTGCACGGAGTCGGGGAAGCTGATCGCCACCTGGCCGACCACGAGCAGCAGGATGACGGGCAGGCTGGTCATCTGCGCGGCCTCGGCGTTGCGGGTCCAGGCGGCGGTCCAGTAGGCCAGCGCGACCGACATCAGGGCGCCGAGGAGCACGGCCCCGGCGTACAGGACGGGGTTGACCGGGGCGGGCGCGCCGAGCGCGAGCGCCACGACCACCGTGACCAGCGAGACGAGGACCGCGACCACCAGGCCGGGCAGGGCCAGGGCCACCAGGATCTCCGCGTCGCGGGTCTCCCCGGTGCGCAGGCGCTTGAGGACGAGCTCGTCGCGGCGGGTCACGAACTGCGAGAGCAGGTTGTAGTAGACCGGGAAGAGCAGCGTCATCATCAGCGCGGTCACCACGGTGGCGGCGCCGACGGCGACGTCGCCGCGCGGCCCGGTGAGCAGCAGCACCAGCGGCAGCACGGGCAGCACCACGGCGTAGAGCAGGGTGAGCCGGTTGCGCGTCATGAGGGTGGCGTTGGCGCGGGCCAGCCCGCGCACCCGCCGTACGCCGGCTCCGCGCTCGGACCCGCCGGCGGCGTCGGTGGCCGGGGCGGCCGGGGCGGTGGGCTCGGTGCGGGGTGTGGTGGTGCTCATCGGGCGGCTCCCTCGGTGGCGGTGGCCCTGGCCTGGTCGGCGGTCGCGGTCGTCTCGCTGGGGATCGGGTCGGAGCGCCGGGCCGGGGAGGCGGCGTCGCGGCCCTCGGCGATGGCGAGGAACACCGACTCGAGGCTGGCGGTGCGGGCGTCGAGCCGGTCGAGGCGCACACCCTCGGCGTCGGCCCAGGCGAGCAGCGCGGTCAGCGTGGCCTGGAGGTCGGTGGTGTGCAGGGTGGTGGTGCGCCCGTCGTCCTCGACCCGGCCGGCCGGCAGGGCCGGCAGGGTGCGGTCGGGGGTGTCGAGCCTGACCGTCGAGGGGTGACCCTCGGCGATCTCGGCGGGCGTGCCGGCGCGGCGGACCCGCCCGGCGTGCATGATCGCGAGGTGGTCGGCCAGCGCCTCGGCCTCCTCGAGGTAGTGCGTGGTGAGCAGGACGGCGGCGCCGTCGTCGCGCAGGTCGCGCACGATCTGCCACACGTCGCGTCGCGACTCGGGGTCGAGCCCGGTGGTGGGCTCGTCGAGCAGCACGACCTCAGGACGCCCCATGAGGGTGCAGGCCAGGTCGAGGCGGCGCTGCTCGCCCCCGGAGAGCGCGCCGACCCTGACGTCGGCGCGGTCGGCGAGGGTGAGGCGCTCCAGCGACTCCTCCACCGGGCGCGGTGCGGTGACGGTGGCGGCCCACATGCGCAGCGTCTCGCGCACGGTCAGGTCGGCGGGGAAGCCGCTGGACTGCAGCAGCACCCCGGTGCGCGGTCGCACCCGGGCCCGGTCGGCCACGGGGTCGAGCCCGAGCACCCTGACCTCCCCTCCGGTCGGCGCGGCGAGGCCCTCGACCAGCTCGAGGGTGGAGGTCTTGCCGGCCCCGTTGGTGCCGAGCAGTGCGGTGACCGACCCTGCCGCCACCTCGAGGTCGACCCCGCGCACGGCGTCGTAGGCGGTGGAGCCGCGACCGTAGGTGCGGCGCAGGTCGCGCAGCTCGATGGCGGGTGCCCCGGTCGGGGTGCCGGCCGCGTCGCCCGGCGACCGGCGGGGCGAGGGTCCGGGGCGGCCGGGGCGGCTGGTGCTCGGGCGGCGGGGGGTCGGTGTCATGCGTCCAGCCTCCCCGTCGCAGCGGCCGGGCGGCAGTGCGTGCACTCACCGGTCCACGTGGGCCGTGCACGCTCGGACCATGACAGGTGTCATGGGTGCTCGTGGGCGAGGGACGCGGTGGTCGCGCAGCGGCGGGGTCGGGGTGTGGCCCGCCCGGCGGTGGGGCAAGGTGGTGTCATGAGCGACCAGCTGCGCATCGGCGACGCCGAGCGGGAGCAGGCCTCGGCCTACCTCGCGGCGATGTACGCGCGCGGCATGCTCACCGCCGAGGAGCACTCCGACCGGGTCGGTCGCATCTGGGCCGCCACCACCCGGGGCGACCTCGTGCCGCTCTTCGCCGACCTGCCGGGCCCGCACCAGCAGCCGGGCTGGGCCTCCCAGGCTCCGGCCGCCGCGGTCCCCGGACCGCCGCCGGCCTACCCGCCCGTCGTCGGCGGGCCGGCCTCGACGCCGTACGGTCCGGTCCGCAGCGGCACGAGCCTCACCACCTGGCTGGTCCTGGCCGTCACCGGCGCGGGGGTCTTCCTGTCGCTCACCCAGGGCCGGCGGTGGTTCCTGGTGACCCTCGTGGTCGTCGTGCTGCTGGTCATCCGGCCCCGGCGTCCCCGGTCCTGACCCTCCCGCCGGACCGGTGCGGGACCGGGCAATTGCGCTGCTCGGGCAGGTGTCGGGGGCGGGGGGTTGCCGGGACCGCGCAAACCTGTCCGTGGGGTCGGTGCCGGTCCGCGCAAACGCGCTGCATGGGCAGGTGTCGGGGGCGGGGGGGTTGCCGGGACCGCGCAAACCTGTCCGTGGGGTCGGTGCCGGTCCGCGCAAACGCGCTGCTTGGGCAGGTGTCGGGGGCGGGGGGTTGCCGGGACCGCGCAAACCTGTCCGTGGGGTCGGTGCGGGTCCGCGCAATTGCGGTGTTCCCGCAGGCACCGGCCGCACGTGCTGCCGTCGCGCCCCGCACCGTCGTGACGCCAGGCCGTCCGGGCGTCGGCGGCGGAGCGGTACTCAGCGGCTGGCGCGCCGCTCGTAGTCGGCGCGTGCGGCCACGTCGACGTCGGTGAGGGTGGTGTCGGCACCCATGGCGCGGCCGACCAGGTCGCGCACCCGGCGGGGGAGCACGTTGGAGGAGTGGAAGACGCCCTTGGCGTGGGCCGGCACCCAGGTCTCGAACCGGGGGCGCTGCGCGACCGAGACGATGGCGTCGGCGACCTCCTCGGGGGTGCAGGCCCGCATGCCCCGGGTGGCGTGGACGCCGGCGGCGAGCTCGGTGGCGACCACGGTGGGCAGCACCGTGGAGACGTCGACGCCGTGCGGGCGCAGCTCGGCGTGGGCGGCCTCGGAGAACCCGAGCACGCCGAACTTGCTGGCGCTGTAGACCGCCGCGCCCGCCATGCCGAGCCGACCGACCGCGGAGGCGACGTTGACGACGTGGCCGCGCCCTCGCGCGACCATCGCCGGGGCGACCAGGCGGGTGCCGGTGACGACGGCGCGCAGGTTGATCTCGAGCGTGCGGTCGACGGAGTCGTCGCTCTGCTCGAGCAGCGGGGTCAGCGGCATGATGCCGGCGTTGTTGACGAGCACGTCGACCGGCGCGAGGGCCGCCGCCTGCTCGACGAAGCGGGCGTAGGAGCCGCGGTCGGCGACGTCGACCACGAGCCCGACGGCGTCGTGGCCGACCGCGGCGGCGGCCTTGGCGGCCACGTCGTCATCGAGGTCGCCGATGACCACACGGGCGCCGGCGGCGGCGAAGCGGTGGGCGGTGGCCAGGCCGATGCCGCGGCCGGCTCCGGTGATGACGACGAGGGCGTCGGTGAGGTCGCGGGGTGCGGTCACGGTGGTCTCCTGCGGTCGGGTGCGGGTGCGGGTGCGGGTGCGGGTGCGGGTCGGGCGGGGGAGGGGCGGGTCAGGCGGTGCGGTGGACGAGGTCGACGGGCTGGCCGTCGGCGGGGAAGGGCAGCGAGTGGTTGTTCATCGGCGCGACGTAGGCCGGGTCGACGCTCCAGTCGAAGCGGCGCAGCAGCTGGTGCATCACCGCCTTGACCTCGGCGCCGGCGAAGAACAGCCCGAGGCACTTGTGGACCCCGCCGCCGAAGGGCTCCCAGGAGAAGCGGTGGGAGCGGTCCTCGCGGCGCTCGGGGGAGAAGCGCTCGGGGTCGAAGGCCGTGGGCTCGCTCCACAGCGAGGGCATCAGGTGGCTGAACTGGGGGGCGACGATGACGTAGCGGTCGGCCGGCACCCGCACGCCCTCGACGACGGTCTCCTTGACCGTGCGGCGCACGACGACGGGCACGGGGGCGCGCAGCCGCAGGCACTCCTTCATCACCAGGTCGAGGGAGACCAGCGCGTCGAGCTCGGCCAGGGTGGGCGCCTCGCCCAGGGCGAGCGACTCCGCGCGGCACCGCTCGCGCCAGGCGGGGTGCTTGCCGAGCAGCTCGAGCATCGTGGAGAGGGTGATGGTCGAGGTGTCGTGGGCGGCCATCATGAGGAAGACCATGTGGTTGACGACGTCGTCGTCGGAGAAGCGCTCGCCCTCCTCGCTCTCGACGTGGCACAGCTGGGAGAAGAGGTCGTCGCTCTCGCGGGCGCGCCGCGAGGGCAGGTAGTCGCGCAGGAACCGCTCGACGACCTCCCGCCCACGCAGTCCCTTGCGCCAGCGGGTGCCAGGCAGGTCGCGACGCACCAGGGCGGCCGCGCTCTGCACGCAGTCGATGAAGGCGGCGTTGACCCGGGCCATCTCGGCGCGGTCGGTGCCCTCCGCCCCGCCCATGAAGATCTCGGCGGCGACGTCGAGGGTGAGCACCTTGAGGGCGGGGTACGCCGGGAAGCCCGGCCCCGGGCGCCACGCGTCGAGGCCGCGGGCGATCGGGGCGTGCATGGCCGCGGCGTAGCCCTCCAGCCGCGGGCGGGTAAAGGCCTGCTGCATGATCCGGCGGTGCACGTGGTGCTCCTCGCCGTCGAGGAGCATGAGGCCGCGGTCGAAGAACGGGCCGACGAGGTAGCTCCAGGCCGGCCCGTTGACGAAGGCCTTGTCGGGGTTGGTGAGCGCCGTGGCGCAGGCGTCGGGGCCGAGCAGCATCACCCAGGGGTCGCCCAGGATGCGCAGCGGGGAGACGGGTCCGTAGGTCGCCCACTGCTTCTCGAAGAGGCCGACGGGGTCGCGGGCGTACTCCAGGCTGCGCCCGATCACGGGCCAGCCGCGGTGCTCGCGGGCGACGGCGGGGAGCGGGCGGGCCGTCGCGCCGGCGGCCGGGTCGGGGGTGCGGGACGTGGCCTGGGTCACGTCGTCCAGAGTGATTCAGACAGGACGTCCTGTCAATGTCCTCGGCCCCCCGGGCCGCACCGGTCCGGTCCGGTCCCTGGGACGGGCGCGCAGCGGGTGTGAGGATGGGCCCATGGCGGTCAAGGCGGGGAGGTATCGCGGCAGGTCGGCGCAGGAGCGCGCCGCCACCCGCCGCGCCCAGCTGCTCGCGGCGACCCTCGACGTCTGGGGCGCCGACGGCGGACCCCGCGTCACCATGACCCGCATCTGCGCCGAGGCCGGCCTCACCGAGCGGTACTTCTACGAGCACTTCGCCTCCCTCGACGAGGCCCTCACCGCCGCCATGCAGCAGGTCGGCGACGAGATCACCGTGGCCGCCCTGGCGGCGATCGAGGAGACCGAGGGCGGGCCCACCGAGCGCATCCGCGCCGCCATCGGCGCCTTTGTCGCGATCATCACCGACGACCCCCGCAAGGGCCGGGTCACCATGCTCGAGGCCCCCGGGCGCCCCGAGCTGCGTCCGGCGCGCAACGCGCTGCTGCGCGCCTTCGCCGAGCTGGCCACACGCGAGGGACGCGCGCTCTACGGCGACGACGCGTGGGCCGGCCAGCCCGGCGACCTCGCCGGGCTGATGTTCGTCGGCGGGGTCCAGGAGCTGGTCACCGCCTGGCTCGACGGCACGCTCGACGTCACCCCCGACGACATCGTCGAGGCCGCCACCCGCGCCTTCGCGGCCACCGCCCGGGGCGCGCAGGACTGAGTCGGCCCGATCCGGCCCGACCCATCCCGACCCGACCGGCGCGGGCCGACCGGCCCGGCGGCGTCGGAGCACGCGAGCGCTGCTCGACCACCGGGGTGTGACGCCGGTCGCCGGCGCTGGCTACGGTCGCCTGATGCCCGGTTGGACTGCACGCGCGCGCGACCCGATCTTCTGGAACGACGTCACGCAGCTGGCCAAGACGGTGCTCGCGGCGGTGCTCGCCTGGGTGCTGGCCACGAGCGTCTTCGAGCTGCCGCAGTCGTTCCTGGCGCCGTGGGCGGCGCTGCTGGTCGTGCACGCCACGGTCTACCGCACCTTCTCGCGCGGCGTGCGCCAGGTCGCCGCCGCCGTGACCGGCGTGCTGCTCGCCTGGGCGACCGGCAACGTGCTCGGCCTCGACACCGCGGCGGTGGTCATGGTGCTGGCGCTCGGGCTGGCCATCGGCGCGCTGCCGTGGTTCGGCGAGGAGTCCACCGCCGTGGCGGCCACGGCCCTCGTGGTGCTCACCACCGGCTTCTCCGACAACGACGGCATGCTCGTCTCGCGCCTGGCCGACACCGCGATCGGCATCGGCGTCGGCCTGCTGGTCAACCTGCTGGTGTGGCCGCCGCTGCGGCGGCGTACGGCGGTCGTGGCGCTCGACCGCATCGACGACGCCATCGGCGCCCTCCTCGTCGACATCGGTCGCGGGCTGACCGACGGCTGCAGCGACGAGGACGTCGACGACTGGATCGACCGCACCCGCGACCTCGACGGCGAGCTCGACAACGCCTGGTCGCTGGTGCGCCAGGCCCGCGAGAGCGCGCGGATGAACCCGCGCCGCTCGGCCCACGAGCTGCGCGACCCCCGGCAGTGGTACTCCCTGCTGCGCCGCATGGAGCAGGCGGTCGCGGAGACCCGCAGCATGGCGCGCACCCTCGGCCACGAGACCACCTGCCGCGACGACTGGGCCGACCCCTTCCGGGCCGGGTGGGTCGCGCTGCTGGTGGCCGCCGGCGAGGCGGTCAAGGACGCCGATCCCGAGCCGCTGCGCGAGGTGCGCTCCCGGCTCAACGTGCTGGTGGACCAGATCGGCGCGCAGGAGCCCACCCCGGAGCTGTGGCCGGTCTTCGGCGGCCTGATGATCAACCTGCGCAACATCCTCGACGCCATGGACGAGGTCGCCGCGGCCAACCCCCTCGGCCAGCCGCCGCTGCCGCTGTCCACGGTCGTGCGCCGCCGGGCCCGGGTGGCCGCGGGCGGAGAGGCCGCCGAGTGACCAGCCCAGTGACCCCCCAGTGACCCGCCGGTCAGGGCGTCCCCGTCGGCAGCGCTTCGTCGGTCGCATCGCCGGCGTCGGCAGCGCCAGCGGGGTGCGGGTGGTGGTCGGGCACTGGCACGACACCCCGCTGGGCCGCTTCTCCGACGCGATGGTGGAAGGGCCCGACGGGCACCGCGTGCTGATCGCCCCGCACCGGGAGGCGGCCGACTTCATCGGGGCGACGTACTCCTTCGACGAGGTGCGGATCGAGCCGGTGACGGCGGTGGCCACGGCGACCGCCTGGTCCGTGCGCTCGCCCTCCCTCGACCTCGACCTCGTCGTCGGCCGCCGCACCGCGCTGGGCCGGCTGCTGGCCCTGGTGCCCGACCGGGTGGCGACCAGCCCGGCCTGGTGCTCGCTCACCGACGTCGTGGCCCGTCTCGTGCTGCGCGGGGTCCGCACCCGCGGCAGCGCCGGCGGCGGTCGACGGGAGTGGTACGGCGCCACCGACCACCACCGCGTGCGCGCCGCGACGGGGCACCTCGAGGGCCGCGACCTCGGCGCGCTGGCGCCGGTGAGCCCGCCCCCGCGCTTCGGCTTCTCCTCCACGCCCCGCCGGCCGTCGGTCACGACCGTGGTGACCACCGTCGAGGTGCCCGGGGCCCAGCGCGGCTGAGGGCGGGAGCGGCGCCGCCGGTCCTCGCCGCGAGCGGAGCCTGCCGCCGGCGGCTACGGTGCCGGACATGGCTCCCGGCTCGCAGCGCCCCCACGCGGCCGACCCCGCGCACCCGGACCCCGGTGGCTCGATCGACCCGGGCCGTGCGCCCGATCCGGGTGACCCGGGCGACCCGGGTGTGGAGGACGGCCAGCGGCCGCTGCGCGCCGACGCCGAGCGCAACCGGCGCCTGATCCTCGACGCCGCCAGCGCGGTCTTCGCCGAGCGCGGCCTGGAGGCCGGCTTCGAGGAGGTGGCGCGTCGCGCGGGGGTGGGCGTGGGCACGGTCTACCGCCGCTTCCCCGACCGCGACGACCTCATCGACGCCCTCTTCGCCCGGCGCCTCGACGAGCTGGTCGCGCTCACCGCGCGCGCGGGTGAGAGGGAGGACCCGTGGGAGGCCCTGGTGTGGTTCCTGGAGGAGTCGGTCGCGGCCCAGTCCTGCGACCGGGGGCTCAGCGAGGTGCTGGGCGACGGCCTGCGCGGGGCCGAGCGCCTCGAGCGGGCCCGGGAGCGCATGCAGCCGGCGGTCGGCGCGGTCGTCGCGCGGGCCCAGGCCGCCGGGCTGCTGCGCGACGACGTCGCTCCCCTCGACCTGGCGGTGCTCTCCCGCGCGGTCTCCCAGATCGGCACCGAGGCCACCCCTGACCTGTGGCGCCGCTACCTCGCCATCCTGCTCGACGGTCTGCGCGCCCGCCCCGAGCGGCCCACGCCGCTGCCGCGGGCCTGCCCCGACGAGGCCGAGCTGGCCCGGGTGGCGCACAAGGCCCGTCCGGGCCGCCGGCGCTGAGGCCGGCCCCACCTGTCGGTCACGGCCGGGACCGAGGTCGGGCTCGAGGGCGGCTGGACCCGTGGGGACGGCTCAGCAGACGGGCAGCCGGTCGCGACACCGCGGGCGTCGGGACCCGGGAGGCTCCTCGCTGCTCGGCTCACCGCTGTCCGGGTGCCCGGCGGCCAGGTGCCCGCCGGTCGACTCCCGGTCGACCGGTCCGCGTGCCGGCACCGCCACGGCGGCCACCGGGGCCACCGGGGCCACGGCGGCCACGGGTGCGAGCGTGCGACCGGCCGCGCGGCGCCGGCGTACGACGTGGCGTGCGGCCAGGACGACGACGAGCGACGCGGCGAGGACGACCACGGCGGTGCCGAGGTGGTCGAGCACGCCGCTGGCCGCGATCGCGCTGCCGGCGACGACCCAGGCCGAGGCCCACGCGAGCGCACCGACGACGGAGGCGGGCAGGAAGCGCCGGTAGGGCAGGTGGGCAGCGCCGGCGACCGCGGGCATGACGGTGCGCACGAAGGGGAGCATGCGGCTCACCAGCACCGCGGTCGTGCCGTGGAGGGCGACGAGGTCGGTGGCCCGGTCCCACCGCGCCACACCGAGGCGCCCCACGAGACGGCCGGCCCGCAGCCGCGGCCCGGTGTGGTGGCCCAGCAGGTAGCCGAGGTGGTCGCCGCTGGTCGCCCCGAGGGCCACCGCGAGCACCAGCAGGGCCGAGGCTCCGGTCCCGTCGGTCGCCGCCGACAGCCCGGTGATCGCGACCTCGCCGGGCAGCACGGCCCCCAGGCCGAGCGACGACTCGGCGAGCGCCAGGAGGAAGCCCAGCAGGAAGGTCATCGGGTCCCCCGCTCCGTCCGCCGCCGGGTGCGGTGGGACGACAGGTCCGACAACGCAACCGGAGGATTTATTCCGTTTGGGTCGCTGTGGCTGGTGGCGGGTTTCACCGGTCGGCCGGTGAAACCCGCACTGGTCGCCCGACGCGTGGGCCGACAGGTGCGGGTCTGGGCCGACAGCCTGGCCGGACGCGCCGAGGCGGGGCCCGGGGCGGCCCTGCGGCGGCGGGCGGCGGTGGGCGGCGGTGGACCCACCGGGGTCGCGTCGGCGGACGACGACGGGGCCCCGGATCACCGGGGCCCCGTCGTGTGGTGTCGCGCGCCGCCGGGTGTGCCGGTCGGCGCGGTGTCGCTGCGTCCCCTGCCGGGGACGGGTGGATCAGACGTTCTTGATCGCCGAGATGTCGAACTCGAGCTTGATCTTCTCGGAGACGAGGACGCCGCCGGTCTCGAGGGCGGCGTTCCAGGTGAGGCCGAAGTCCTTGCGGTTGAGGGCCGAGGCGCCCTCGAAGCCCACGCGGGTGTTGCCGAAGGGGTCGGTGGCCGAGCCGGTCTGCTCGAACTCGATGGCGACCGAGTTGGTGGTGCCGGCGATCGTCAGGTCGCCCGTGATGGTCCAGTCGTCGCCGTCGCGGCTGACGTCGGTCGAGGTGAAGGTGATGGTGGGGTTCTTCTCGGCGTCGAAGAAGTCGCCGGAGACCAGGTGGCCGTCGCGGTCGGCGGAGCCGGTGTCGATCGAGGCGGTGACGATGTTGAGGGTCACCGAGGAGGCGGCGGGGTTGGCGGTGTCGATGTGGGCGGTGCCGCTCCAGTCCTTGAACTGGCCGCGGACGGTGGTGACCATCGCGTGGCGGGCGCTGAAGCCGAGTCGGCTGTGGCTGGGGTCGATGGTGTAGTCGCCGGTGAGGTCGGAGACGACGCTGGTGGGGGCGTCGAAGGTGGCGGTGGCGCCGGTGGTCTTGTCGTTCGAGCGGCTGAAGATGCCCATGGTGTGCTCCTGAGATCTGTGGTGTGGGTGCTCGTCCACGCTAGTGGAACTTTCAATTACCCACAACCGGACCGAGGTCCGTTTTCATTCCCGCCGTCGGCCCGCGGTGGTGAGGCGGTCTGGACCATCGTCGACACGGCCCCGTCGGCCCGGAAATGACGAGGAGCCGCGACCCCCGGTGGGTCGCGGCTCCTCGTGCGTGTCGCTCAGGCTGCGTGAGGCGTCTGGATCGGAGCTGCGCTCCGGACGTCGAGCGTCGGGTCGACCCAGTGGGCCTCCAAGCGCGTGCGGCCGCTGCTGTCGGTGACGGTCACCCAGGTCTGGGTCAGGGCTCCGGTCATCTGCGAGTTCAGCATGGGACACCTCCTGTTCATCTTCTGTTCACCAAAGGTAGCACGGCTCCACACGGACGGGCGGATTTTGCCGCCACTTCACTCCCCTGCTCCACCTGGAGGGGTGATCGACCGCGCGGCGTTACCACGGCGCTCCACCCGGTCGATCCGGGCGCGTGGTCGGGCCGGGCCCCGCCCGACCCGGTCATGGCCGGAGCTGCCGCTGGCTCGGTCGGCGAGCAGACGTCCGGCTCGGTCGTTCCTGCCCGAAATCGGGCAGGAAGTTGGCAGGTCGAGGCTGCTGCGGTCACGATCTGGCGGTGCGCGCACCCGACGACCTCCGAGAGCACCCGCTCGCCCCGCTCGTCGAGCACCTCAGCGCCACGACAGACCTCAGCCGACCCGAGGCGCTGCGCGTCGCGCAGGACGTCGTCGACTTCCTCGCCCAGCCGGTCGAGGAGGTCGTACGCCGCCGCCACGCCCAGCTGCGCTCCGCGGGCGTGCGCAACGCCGACATCTTCGCCCTCGTGCGCGACGAGCTGGCCCAGCGCCTCGTCGCCGCCCCCCGCCTCACCGACCGGCAGATGCGCCGCATCGTCCACGGCTAGGCCCGCCCGCGCGCCGGCTCCCACCCGAGCGCGACCACCCGCCGGCACCCGCCGGCACCCACGTCAGCACCAGCACCACGAACCCGAGAGGACCCACCATGTGCGGCATCGTCGGCTACATCGGCGCCCAGCAGGCAGCACCCCTGATCCTGGAGGGCCTGACCCGCCTGGAGCACCGCGGCTACGACTCCGTCGGCCTCGCCGTCGTCGGCGCGGGCCGCGAGCCCGCCGTGAAGGTGGTCAAGGCCGCCGGCCGCGTGCGCGACCTCGGCAGCGACCTGCCCAAGCGGTTCTCGGGCCGCAGCGGCATCGGCCACACCCGCTGGGCCACCCACGGCCCGGCCAACGACGTCAACGCCCACCCGCACACCGACGAGAAGGGCGACGTCGCGGTCGTCCACAACGGCATCATCGACAACGCCGCCGCCCTGCGCGCCCGGCTCGCCGACGACGGGGTGACCCTCACCAGCGACACCGACACCGAGGTGCTCGCGCACCTCATCGGCCGCTCGGTCGCCGAGACCCTCGAGGAGCGCGTGGTGGAGGCCCTGGCCGCGGTCGAGGGCACCTACGGCATCGCGGTGGTCCACGCCGACTTCCCCGACCGCATCGTGGTGGCCCGCAACGGCAGCCCGCTCATCATCGGCGTGGGGGAGAAGGAGATGCTCGTCGCCTCCGACCTCGCCGCGCTCGTGCGCCACACCACGACGGTCGCCCACCTCGCCGACGGCGAGATCGCCACGCTGACCCCGGCCGGCTTCACGACCTTCCGCCACGACCTGACCCGCGTGGCCCGCACCGCGGCCGAGGTCGACGTCGACCCGACCTCCTACGACGCCGGCGACCACGAGTCGTTCATGCGCAAGGAGATGCTCGAGCAGCCCGCCGCGGCCGAGCGCGTGCTGCGCGGTCGCCTCGACGAGCGCTTCGGCACCGCCCACCTCGGCGGTCTGGAGATGGACCCGCGCGAGACCCGTGCCGTACGCCGGGTCAAGGTGCTCGGCTGCGGCTCGGCCTACTACGTGGGCCAGATGGGCGCCTCGCTCATCGAGGAGCTCGCCCGGATCCCCGCCGACGCCGAGGCGGCCAGCGAGTTCCGCTACCGCAACCCCGTCATCGAGCCCGACACGCTCTACGTCGCGGTCAGCCAGTCCGGCGAGACCGTCGACACGCTGCTGGCGGTGCAGGAGATCCAGCGCAAGGGCGGGCGCGTCATCGGCCTGGTCAACGTCGTGGGCAGCGCGATCGCCCGCGAGTGCGGCGCCGGCATCTACCTCCACGCCGGGCCCGAGGTGGCGGTGGCCAGCACCAAGGCGCTGACCAATATGTTCCTCGGCTTCTCGCTGCTCGCGCTGCAGCTGGGACGCGTGCGCGACCTCTCGGTGGCCGACGGGCGTCGCCTCATCGCCGGGCTGCAGGCGCTGCCCGCGGCCGTGGAGGAGGTGCTGGCCCAGGAGGACGCCCTCGCCGCGGTGGCCCAGCGCCTGGCCGAGGCCGAGAGCCTGTTCTTCGTCGGGCGGGTGCGCGGCTTCCCGGTGGCGCGCGAGGGGGCGCAGAAGTTCAAGGAGATCAGCTACCGCCACGCCGAGGCCTACCAGACCTCCGAGCTCAAGCACGGCCCGCTCGCGCTGATCTCCGAGGAGGTCCCCACCGTCGCGGTGGTCCCCGACGACGAGCTCACCGAGCGCAACGTCGCCGCCCTCCACGAGATCGCGGCGCGCAAGGGTCCGCTCGTCGTGGTGACCCACCCCGGCGTCGACCTCGGCGGTCTCGACGTCGTGCGCATCGACGTGCCCCACCTCGAGCGCGAGCTGGACCCGATCCTGCTGACCATCCCGCTGCAGCTGCTGGCCTACCACGCCGCCAAGCACCTGGGCCACGACATCGACAAGCCGCGCAACCTCGCCAAGTCGGTCACCGTCGAGTGAGCGCGGGCCGCTCGGCACGGCGGCGGGCGGGTGCGCGCGGGGCGTGCGCGGGGTGACGGGGAGCCGACGTGACCCAGCCCTCCGCGACGCGGAATCCGCCGCCGCCGCGCCGAGCGACTACCGTTGACGGGTGAGCCCTTCTGACGTACCGGCCGACGCACCCGCTCCCGAGAGCGCCGCGGAGCCTGCTGCCCAGCCCGCGACCGAGCCCGCGACGCCCGCCGCCGAGGCGCGGACCGAGCCGACCTTCTCCGACCTCGGCCTCTCCGACCAGGTCCTCAAGGCGCTGCGCGACGTCGGCTACGAGACCCCCTCGGCCATCCAGGCCGCCACGATCCCCACCCTGCTCGACGGCCGCGACGTCGTCGGCCTGGCGCAGACCGGCACCGGCAAGACCGCCGCCTTCGCGCTGCCGATCCTCTCGCGCCTCGACGTCTCCCAGAAGACCCCGCAGGCGCTCGTGCTGGCCCCGACCCGCGAGCTGGCGCTGCAGGTCTGCGAGGCCTTCCAGAAGTACGCCGCGAGCATCAAGGGCGTGCACGTCCTGCCCGTCTACGGCGGCCAGGCCTACGGTGTGCAGCTCAGCGCCCTGCGCCGCGGCGTGCACATCGTGGTCGGCACCCCGGGCCGGATCATGGACCACCTCGACAAGGGCACCCTCGACCTGTCCGAGCTGCGCTTCCTCGTGCTCGACGAGGCCGACGAGATGCTCAACATGGGCTTCGCCGAGGACGTCGAGACGATCCTGGCCGAGACCCCCTCGGACAAGCAGGTCGCGCTCTTCTCCGCGACCATGCCGCCGCAGATCCGCCGGCTCTCCAAGCAGTACCTGAGCGACCCGGCCGAGATCACGGTCAAGAACAAGACCGCCACCGCGGCCAACATCACCCAGCGCTACCTGATGGTGAGCTACCCCCAGAAGGTCGACGCCCTCACGCGCATCCTCGAGGTCGAGAACTTCGAGGGCATGATCGTCTTCGTCCGCACCAAGAACGAGACCGAGACCCTCGCCGAGAAGCTGCGCGCCCGCGGCTTCTCCGCGGCCGCCATCAACGGCGACGTCGCGCAGGTGCAGCGCGAGCGCACCGTCAACCAGCTCAAGGCGGCCAAGCTCGACATCCTCGTGGCCACCGACGTCGCGGCCCGCGGGCTCGACGTGGAGCGCATCAGCCACGTCGTCAACTACGACATCCCCACCGACACCGAGTCCTACGTGCACCGCATCGGCCGCACGGGCCGCGCGGGTCGCTCCGGTGACGCGATCTCCTTCATCACCCCGCGAGAGCGCTACCTGCTCAAGCACATCGAGAAGGCCACGCGCTCCCCGCTCGTGCCGATGCAGCTGCCCAGCGTGGAGGACGTCAACTCCACCCGCCTGACCCGCTTCGACGAGGCGATCACCGCCGCGCTGGGCGAGACGGCCCGCATCGCGCGGTTCCGCGACATCGTCACCCACTACATGAACGAGCACGACGTGCCCGAGGTCGACGTGGCCGCGGCGCTCGCCGTGGTCGCGCAGGGCGACACCCCGCTGCTGCTCGACGCCGAGGCCGACCGCGCCATGCGCCAGCCCGCCGAGCGTCCCGACCGCGGCGACCGCCCGGGCCGCGGCGACCGGCCCGAGCGCGGCGACCGCGGTCCGCGCCGCGGCCAGAGCGACGTGCCGATGGCGACGTACCGGATCTCGGTCGGCAAGCGCCACAAGGTCGAGCCGCGCCAGATCGTGGGCGCCATCGCCAACGAGGGCGGCCTGCGCCGCGGGGACTTCGGGCACATCCAGATCCGCCCCGACTTCTCGCTGGTGGAGCTGCCCGCCGACCTCGACCCGAGCGTCTACGCCAAGCTCGAGAGCACCCGCATCTCCGGCAAGCTCATCGAGCTGCGCGAGGACGGCGGCGGCCCCGTGCGCCGCTCCGGCCCCTCCGGTGGCGCGGGCGGCAGCTCGGCCGGCGGCGCCGAGCGCCCGCCGCGCAAGCCGCGCCACAAGGGCTGAGCCCGGCTCCGGCCCTCAGGCCGGGGCGGGCACCCGCCGCGTGAGCCCCGCCAGGCGCTCGGCCACCAGGTCGGCGTCGGCGGCGGCCGCGGCGAGCTGACCCGCGGCCGCGGACACCAGCACCGAGGCCGGGGCCATCGGCAGCTCGGCGACGTGGGCGAGGTCGCCCGCCGCGAAGACCCCGGGGCGGCTGGTGCGGCCCATGGCGTCGACGCGCACGCCGCCGGAGGCGAGCACCTCCAGGCCGAGCTGGGCGGCGAAGGGCGCCGCCTGCTCGAGCACCGGCGCCACGAAGATCCCGCCGACCTCCTCGTCGGGCCCGCCCACCAGCTCGGCGCGCACGCCGTCGCCGGTGCGGTGCAGGGCCGTGACCGGCTCGCTGCGCACGGCCACGCCGAGTCCGGCGAGCGCAGCGGCGGTCGCCTCGGGCAGCGACGCGCCGTCGGTGAGCACGACCAGGCACGAGGCGGTGCGCTCGAGCAGCACCGCGATGCGCGGCAGGTGGTCGTGGCTGCCCAGCAGCGCCACGGCCCGCCCCGACAGCTCGTGGCCGTGGCAGTAGGGGCAGTGCGCGGCGAGGTCGCCCCACAGGTCCTCCAGCCCCGCCACCGCGGGCAGCACGTCGCGCAGCCCGGTGGCCAGCAGCACACGGCGCGCACGCACGCGCTGCCCGGCGCCCGCGCGCTCCCCGGTGGCCTCGAGGGTGACCACGAAGCCGTCGGCGAGGTCGTCGCCGGCGGCCTCCACCGCGCTGGCGCGGGCCTCGCGCACCTCGACGCCGGCGTACGCCGCGAGCTCCGCGCGCGCGATCGCCCGCAGCTCGGCCGGCGGGGTGCCGTCGCGGGTGAGGAAGTTGTGCAGGTGCGCGGCGGGGTCGTTGCGGTAGTGACCGCCGTCGACGACCAGGACCCGGCGGTGCGAGCGGCCGAGGGTCAGCGCGGCCTGGAGGCCGGCGGGCCCGCCGCCGAGCACCACGACGTCGACCTGCTCGGAGGTGGCCGGGACGTCCGCTGCGGTGCTGCGGCGGTCGTCGGTGGGGTCGGAGGGACCGGAGGGATGGTCGGTGTCGGTGGGGTGGCTCATGGCTGGCTCCTCGGCGGTGGTGTCGGGCCCTGACGGGCGGGGCGCTTGCCCTCACCACGATGCTGTGACTTCATGTCGACATGAAGTCAAGCCCCCGGTCACCGGCGCCCCAGGACGGTCCGGGCACCTCTACCGCCGCTTCTCCCGCCCCTTCCCCCTCCACCCCGTCGGCCCCCGCCGCACCGCCCGGCCGCGGGGAGCCGCCGTGGTCGGTGGGGGAGGTGGCCGCGCGCTTCGGTCTGGCCACCCACGTGCTGCGGCACTGGGAGGACGTCGGGCTGCTCCGGCCCGCCCGCGACGGCGCCGGACGCCGGCGCTACGTGCGCGACGACGTCGTGCGGGTGGCGGTCGTGCTGCGCAGCAAGGCCGCGGGCATGACCCTCGAGCAGATCGTCGTGCTGCTCGACGCGGAGGCGCGCGACCGCCACGAGGTGCTGGAGGGCCACCTCGCCGATCTCGACCGTCGCATGGAGGAGATGCGCCGCTCCCGCGAGATGACCGAGCACGCGCTGCGCTGCCGCGCCCACGACATCGCCACCTGCCCGCGCTTCGAGGCCGGCGTCGAGGACCTCCTGGCCGGGCGCGAGCACGCCTTCGGGAAACCCCTTGCTGCTCCCGCGAGCCCTTCCCGCGGAGGCTGAGCGGGCCTAGGTTGCGAGGGACCCCGCGCCGCTCGGGACGGGGGCGCACCCGGAGGTCCGTCATGCCCCTGCTCGCGTCGTCACGCTCGTTCCGGTCGCCGGCCCCCTCGCGGGGCCCGCGGCCCGCCCGTCGGGCCCGCTCCGGGCGGGCGGCCGCCCTCGCCGCCGTGCTGCTCGCCCCGCTGGCGGCGGTGGCCCTGCCCGCGGCCCCCGCGAGCGCGGCGGCGCCGTCGTACGTCGCGCTCGGCGACTCCTACTCCTCCGGCACCGGCACCCGCAGCTACCTCGACGACGGCACCTCCTGCCAGCGCTCCACGCGGGCCTACCCCAGCCTCGTGGCGGCCCAGCGCGGCTACGCGCTGACCTTCCGCGCCTGCTCGGGCGCGACCATCCCCGACGTCACCACCGCGCAGCTCGGCGCGCTCTCGGCGAGCACGGCCTACGTCACGATCTCCGTCGGCGGCAACGACGCGGGCTTCGCCGACGTGCTCACCGAGTGCGCGCTGCCCGGCTGGATGAGCGACTGCGGCGGTGCCGTCGACCAGGCCCAGGCCTTCATCGCCGGCACGCTCCCGGGCCGGCTCTCCACCCTCTACGGCTCCATCCGCAGCCGCGCGCCGCAGGCGAGGGTGGTCGTGGTCGGCTACCCGCGGGTCTTCATGGGCGAGGACTGCAACGCCGCCACGTTCTTCTCCCCGGCCGAGGAGACGCGCCTCAACGCCACCGCCGACCAGCTCAACGCCCGCCTGGCCGCCGCCGCGTCCGCGCGCGGCTTCGGCTTCGCCAACCCGACCAGCCGGTTCACCGGCCACGCGGTCTGCGACGACGTCGAGTGGCTCAACGGCTTCTCCAGCCCCGTGAGCGAGAGCTACCACCCCAACCAGCTCGGCCACTCCTCCGGCTACGCCCCGCTCGTCTCGCCCCTGCTGACCGGCAGCGCGCTGGGTCGGGTCGCCACGTCGGCCCCGCGCATCGACGCCGACCTGCTGCGGGCCGCCGACGCCCAGGGCGCGACCCTGGCCGCGCAGCAGCGCCGGTACGCCGGGCTCGACGCCGCCATCGAGCCGGAGACGGTCACCGCCCCCGACCTGACCACCCCGGCCGCCCGCGCGGCCGCCCGCCGCGCCGGCATCACCGACCTCGACCGCTGGGCCGCCCGCCACTGACCCGCCACCCACCCGCCACCGACCCGCCACTGGTCCGGGGCCGGTCACGGCTCGGCGGCAACCGATCGGGCCTCCCGCGCGTCACCCCTGCGGAGACGACCACCGTCACGTAGAAGGGACGTCATGCAGGCACCACGCACCACCCACGACCGCACCCCCCGGAGGCCCGGCCGCCGGCGCGCCGGCACGCTCGCGGCCGCCGCGCTCGGCCTCACCACCGTGCTGAGCGGCTGCGACCAGGTGGCCGACACCGTCGGCGGGCCCGACCCGGCCCCGGTGGTCGAGGACCTCGCCGCGGCACTGTCGGCGGGCGACGTGACGACGGTGGCGTGGGCCGGCGACAGCGGCGAGGAGGTGCAGGCACTGCTCGACGCGGTGGTCGGCGGCCTCGGCGACGTCACCCCCGTGGTCACCGCGGGCGAGGTGGTCGACGACGGCACCGACGCCACCGCCACGCTCACCTGGTCGTGGCCCCTGGTCGAGCCGGCACCGGCCGCCGAGGGGGCCGAGGGGGCCGAGGGGGCCGAGAGCGGGAGCGAGGACCCGCAGCCGTGGACCTACGACTCCGAGGTCGGGCTCGTGCAGCGCGACGACGCCTGGCTGGTGGCCTGGGAGCCCCGGCTGGTGGAGCCGACGCTGGGCGAGGACGAGGTGCTCGACGCCACGCCGGTGGCCCCGGCGCGCGGCGACCTGGTGGGCGCGGGCGGCCAGGTGCTGGTCACCGACCGGCCGGTGACCCGCTTCGGCATCGACCGCAGCCAGTTCCGCGACGCGGCCCAGGCCCTGCCGGCCGCCCGGGCGCTGGCCCGGCTGGTGGGCGTCGACGTCGCGCCGTACGCCGCCCGGGTCGAGGCCGCGGGCGAGGAGGCCTTCGTGGAGGCGATCACCTACCGCCAGCTCGAGGTCCCGAAGCGGGTGGGTCGCGACTACCGCTCGATCACCGGGGCGCTGGCCGTGGCCGACTCGCTCCCGCTGGCGCCGACCCGGGAGTTCGCCGCGCCGATCCTGGGCGCGGTCGGCCCGGTCACGGCCGAGATGGTCGAGGAGGACCCCGCGGTCTACGCCCCCGGCGACGAGGCGGGCCTGTCGGGCCTCCAGGCGAGGTACGACGCACAGCTGCGCGGCACCCCCGGGGTGGTGGTCAACGCGACCCCCGCCGACTCCGGGGCCATGGTGCGCAACCGCGGCGAGCGCGAGCTCTTCCGCCTCGACGAGGTCGACGGCACCGACCTGCGCCTCAGCCTCGACCGCGACCTGCAGTCGAGCGCGGAGCGGCTGCTGGCCGACGTCGGCCCCGGCAGCGCGATCGTGGCCCTGCGCCCCAGCACGGGCGCGGTGCTCGCCGCCGCCAACGGGCCCGGCAGCGACGGCCTCAACCTCGCCACCTTCGGCCAGGCCGCACCGGGGTCGACGTTCAAGATCGTCAGCAGCCTGGCGCTGCTGCGCTCCGGGCTGACCCCCGCCAGCACCGTGCCGTGCACCACCTCGGTCCTCGTCGACGGGCGCCGCTTCACCAACTACTCCGACTACCCCGCCGGCGCGACCGGGGAGGTGCCCCTGCGCACGGCCGTGGCCAACTCCTGCAACACCGCCTTCATCAGCCAGCGCGACCGGCTCGGCGACACCGACCTGGCCGACGCCGCGGCCACCCTGGGCCTGGGCGTCGACCACGACCTGGGCTTCCCGGCGTACTTCGGCAGCATCGAGCCCCCGACCACCGAGACCGGTGCCGCCGCCGACCTCATCGGCCAGGGCACGGTGCTGGCCTCCCCGCTGACCATGGCCTCGGTCGTCGGCACCGTCGCCGCCGGGGAGCTCACGCTGCCGTGGCTCCTCGACGACGTGCGCGCGACGCCGTCGGGCGACGTCGACCCGCTGAGCGCGCAGGAGGCCGGCGCCCTGCGCGGCATGCTGCGCGCCGTGGTCACCGAAGGCAGCGGGTCGGCCCTGGCCGACGTGCCCGGCCCGCCGGTGATCGCCAAGACCGGCACGGCGGAGTTCGAGCGCGACGGCCGCGTGCTGACCCACGCCTGGATGGTCGCCGCCCAGGGCGACCTCGCGGTCGCGGTGTACGTCGACGAGGGGCAGTCGGGCTCGGTGAC
Organism: Nocardioides sp. Leaf307; assembly: GCF_001423135.1. Taxonomy (NCBI): domain Bacteria; kingdom Bacillati; phylum Actinomycetota; class Actinomycetes; order Propionibacteriales; family Nocardioidaceae; genus Nocardioides; species Nocardioides sp. Leaf307. The sequence continues at coordinate 237,658 of NZ_LMNY01000003.1, forward strand.
CGCCGGCCCCCTGCTGGAGGGTTTCCTGCGCGCCGCCCGCTGAGCCGCCCCGGGCCCCGGACGCACGGCCGGGGCAGGACGTCGTGCGAGATGTGGATGCGCATCCACCTGGCGCATGACGTCCGGGTCTCGGGCGGACAGCCCCGGGCAGGACGTCGTGCGAGATGTGGATGCGCATCCACCTGGCGCATGACGTCCGGGTCTCGGGCGGACGGCCCCGGGCAGGACGTCGTGCGAGATGTGGATGCGCATCCACCTGGCGCATGACGCACGGGCCCCGGACAACGCCTCGCCCGGCCCCAGCGCCCGGCCGAGCGCACGGCCGGGCCCGCGGCGGGGGCCCACGGCGGGGCGACCCGCGCCCGGGGAGGCCCGCCGGGTCGACCCGGAGGCGCCCGTGGGGCGCTCCGCGAGGCCCCTCCCGGCGGGGGGCAGAACCTTTACCCGGCCGACCTCGGGGCGACGCTCGTCGGTGCGGGACGAGCGCGTCGGGGGTCGTAGGCTGACCGCCTCATGTCTCGACTCGTGGGTCGTCGCGGCCTGCTCGCAGCGGTCACGGACCTGCTCGGGCGGGGAGTGCCGGTCGCCCTCCAGGGCCCGCACGGCATCGGACGCAGCGCGCTGCTCGACGAGCTCGAGACCGCGGGCGGCGAGGCCGGCCAGCTCGTCCTGCGCGCCGCGGGGGTGCCGGCCGAGCGGTCGCTGCCGCTCGCGGCGCTGCGCGACCTGGTCGCCCAGCTGCCCGCCGCCGCGGTCGACCAGGTGCTCCAGGCCCTCCCCCCGACCTCGCGGGCCCCGGTGGCCGACGGCCTGCGCGGCACCCCCGCCACCCCCTCCGGCGACCCCCGCCCCGAGCCCGAGCCCGAGCCCGACCCCGGCCTCGAGCCCCCGACCGGCGCGCCCCCGGGCGAGCCGGCCCGCCCTGCCGCTCTCGCGGTCGACGAGCCGCTCCTGGTGGCCCTCGGTCGCGCGCTGCAGGCCCTGCTCGAGCTGGTCTCGCGCCGCTCGCGGGTGCTGCTGCTGCTCGACGACGTGCAGTGGCTCGACGCGGAGTCGTCGGTGGTCGTCGGCTACGCGCGCCGCCGCCTCGGCGACCGGGTGGGACTGGTGGCCTCGCTCGGGCCGGGCGACGGCATCGACTCCGACCCCGCCGCGCTGGTCGACCTCCACGTCCTCACCGTGCCGCCGCTCGAGGTCGCCGAGACCATCGACCTGCTCGCGCCGCTGGGCCTGCCCGCGCAGGTGGCCCACCGCGTGCACCTCGACGCGGCCGGTGTGCCGGCGCTGGCACTGGCGCTGGCCGGTGCGCTGCGCGACCAGCCGGCGCTGCTCGGGCGACCCGTGCCGCTGCCGGTCAGCATCGAGCGGGTGCTGCGCCAGCGGCTGCTCGCCCTGCCGGAGGAGCCCCGCGAGACCCTGCTGCGCGCCGCGCTGCTCCACCGCCCGACCGTGCGCCAGCTGCGTCGCAGCGGTCGGATCGCCGCCGAGGAGGACATCCGGGTCGCGGTGGCCGCGGGCCTCGTCGTCGACGGCCGCGGCGCCCACCTCGCCGACGCCTCCGGCGACAGCGAGGTGCGCTTCACCCCGGCCCGGCTGGCCTCGGTGCTGCTCGACCTCACCCCGGCCGCGCGCCGGGCCGCGCTGCACGAGGAGCTCGCCGAGGCCGCGGTGCGTCCGGCCGAGCGGGCCCGCCACCGGGCCCTGGCCGACCCCCGCCCGCGCGCCGACCTGGCCCGTGAGCTGGCCGACGCCGCCCGCGACGCCGCCGCGGCGGGCGCGCGCGACCTGGCCGCCGAGCTCTACGTGCTCGCCGCCGACCGGGCCCCGGCCGACCTGGCCGGGAGCCGCGCGGAGTGGCTGGCCACCGGCATCGAGACCGCCGCCCCGGGCAACCACGTCGACCTGGTGCGCGGCGCGCTCGCCGACTTCCTCGACGCCGCGCCGACGGCCGAGCAGACCGTGCGGGTGCGGCTGGCGCTGGCCGAGCTGGCGGGCTCGCCGGCCGGCACCCTCGACGACGTGCTCGCCGTGGCGCTCGCCGACGCGGGCGACGACGACCGGCTGGTGGCGATGGTGCTGCTGCAGCGCTCCCGCGTAGCGCTCATGGAGGCGCGCCCCGAGGAGTCGATCCGCCGCGCGGAGCAGGCCGTGGAGCTGCTCGGCCGCGCCGGCGACGACACCGGGCGCGCCGCGGCGCTCACGGCGCTGGCCGCGGCGTACCGCTGGCTCGGCGGCCCCCACGACGCCACCCTGGCCCGCGCCGTCGAGCTGGCCGGCCCTGGCCCCGGCGCCGACGGGCTGGTGCACACCTCGCCGGGCTACATGGCCGCCCGCTTCGCCTTCTACGACGACCGTCTGGAGGAGGCCTGGAGCGCCTTCCGCGCCATGCTGGCCCAGGTCGAGCGGGGCGCCGGCACCGACGAGGCCCACGTGCTGCGCTGCCTGGTCGAGGTCGGCGCCCGGGCCGGCCACGGCCGCGAGGTCGTCGAGTACGCCGCGCGCGCGGCCCGCGTCGGGGCGGAGTTCGGGCTCGACCCCCACACCGCCTGGTTCGTGCAGGCCCAGGCCGAGCTGGTCGCCGGCGACCTCGACCGGGCCCGGCGGCTGGCCGGTCAGGGCGCCTCGGCCGCGGAGGACAGCGGCGACGCGCGCTACCTCCAGCGCCACCTCGTGCTGCTGGGGCAGGCCCTGCTGCGCGGCGGCGACGCCGAGGGCGCGGCGCGGGCGCTGGAGCGGGTGCGCGGCATGGAGCAGCGCAGCCGGGTCGTCGACCCCACGGTCAACCGGTGGCAGCACGAGCTGGTCACCGCCCTGGTGCGCCTGGGGCGGCTGGAGGAGGCGTCCGGCGTGCTCGCCGAGGCCCGCCGCGCCCTCGACGGTCGCAGCGGCACCGACGGGGTGGGCGCCCAGCTCGACCGCGCCGAGGCCGAGCTGCTCACCGCCCGCGGCGACGCCGAGGGCGCCGTGCTGCTGCTCGACCGGGCGGCCAAGGTCTGCGCCGACCTCGGCATGCGCGTCGACCAGGGGCGCACGCTGGTGGCCCGTGCCCACCTGGAGCGGCGCCGGCGCCGGGCCGCGGCGGCGCGCGCCGGCCTGGAGGAGGCGCTGGCGCTCTTCACCGACCTGCGGGCCCGCACGTGGGTGGAGCAGGTGCGCGCCGAGCTCGACCCGGCGGCCGCGACCGTCGGCACCCCGCTGCTCGACCGCCTCACCGAGACCGAGGCCCGCATCGCCCGTGAGGTCGCCGCGGGGGCGTCGAACCGCGAGATCGCCGCCCGGACCTACGTGAGCGTCAAGACCGTCGAGGCGACCCTGACCCGCATCTACCGCAAGCTCGACGTGCGCTCGCGCACGCAGCTCGCCTCGCTGCTGCGCGCCCCTGGCGCCTGAGCCGGCCCGACGCCGCCGACGGACGCGAGCGCGGGCCCGAGGGCCCGCGCTCGTCCGTGTGGGGTCCGTGTGTGGGGACAGCCAGGAGCCGCACAAGGATGAACCCCTCGCCGCATGGGGTCGGCAAGGGGTCCACCGTCGTCATCGAAGTGCTCCCTCCGAAGTCGACAGCCCAGAGTTTTCCACGCCGGTGGTCGAGTGTCAGGAACTTGTCACAACTGTGTCGCCGGAGTTGGATCGGACCCATGACTGGTCTGGATGTCCCGAGCACGCTGCTGGCCGACGAGCACCGGGGCCTGCTGGTCGCCGGTCGCTGGCGCGAGGCGGAGGGCGGTGAGACCTTCGACGTGCTCGACCCCGCCGACGGCTCGGTGCTCACCCGTGTCGCCGACGCCTCGGTGGCCGACGCCCGCGAGGCCCTCGACGCCGCCGTCGCCGCCCAGGCCTCCTGGGCCGCCACCGCGCCGCGCGAGCGCGGGGAGATCCTGCGCTCGGCCTTCGAGCTGATCCGCGAGCGCACCGACGACCTGGCCCGCCTGATGAGCCTGGAGATGGGCAAGACCGTCGCCGAGGCGACCGGTGAGGTCGGCTACGGCAACGAGTTCTTCCGGTGGTACTCCGAGGAGGCCGTGCGCATCCACGGCCGCTGGATGCAGGCGCCGGCCGGTGGCAGCCGCCTGCTGACGCTGAAGAAGCCGGTGGGGCCGTGCTTCTTCGTCACGCCGTGGAACTTCCCGTTGGCCATGGGCACCCGCAAGATCGGCCCGGCCATCGCCGCCGGCTGCACGATGGTGGTCAAGCCCGCCGCCCAGACCCCGTTGACCATGCTGGCGCTGGCCCGCATCCTCGGCGAGGCCGGGCTGCCCGACGGCGTGCTCAACGTCGTGCCCTCGACCCGGGCCGGGGAGATGAGCCAGGCGCTCCAGGGCGACGACCGGCTGCGCAAGGTCAGCTTCACCGGCTCCACCGGCGTCGGCAAGGTGCTGGTGCGCCAGTCGGCCGACCAGCTGCAGCGGGTCTCGATGGAGCTGGGCGGCAACGCGCCGTTCCTGGTCTTCGCCGACGCCGACGTCGACGCCGCCGTCGACGGCGCGATGGTGGCCAAGATGCGCAACATGGGCGAGGCCTGCACGGCGGCCAACCGCTTCCTGGTGCACTCCTCGGTGGCCGAGGAGTTCGCCGACAAGCTCGGCAAGCGCATGGGCGCCCTCACCGTGGGCCGCGGCCAGGACGAGGGCGTCGACGTCGGCCCCCTCATCGACGCCAAGGCCGTGGAGTCGGTGACGGCCCTGGTCGCCGACGCCGTCGAGGGCGGCGCGAAGGTCGTGTGCGGTGGCACCCCGCTGGGCGGCGACGGCTGGTTCTACCCCCCGACCGTGCTGCTCGACGTGCCCGTCGGCTCCGACCTCAACCGCCAGGAGATCTTCGGCCCGGTCGCCCCGGTGACGACGTTCGAGACCGAGGACGAGGCCGTCGAGCGCGCCAACGACACCGAGTACGGCCTGGCCTCCTACGTCTACACCCGCGACCTGTCCCGCACGATCCGCCTGGCCGAGCGGCTCGACTTCGGCATGGTCGGGGTCAACACCGGCCTGATCTCCAACCCCGCCGCCCCCTTCGGCGGTGTCAAGGCCAGCGGCTTCGGCCGCGAGGGCGGCTTCGAGGGCATCGAGGAGTACCTCGAGACCACCTACGTCGCCCTCCCCGCCGGCTGACCCGCGGCCCGCTGCCGGCCGGGGCCGCGCGCCGTCACGCCCTGTCCGCCGCTCCGCCGCCCCTCTGCCGCCCCGTCACGACGGGGCGGCAGGTCCGCGGGCGGGGCGTCACAGCTCGTCGCCCGGGCCGCCATCGACCTCGGGCGGGCCGAGGTAGAGACCGACGGCGGTGCCGATGACGGTGTAGGCCAGGGCGCGGGTGAGGGGCCGCTGGGCGGCTCCCTCGCCGAGCGGGGCGTCGCCGGGGTCCTCGGCGGCGATGACGAGTGCGTAGGACCGCGCGGCCGGGCTGACCAGCACGGGCTCGGCCGAGTCGGGGGTCAGGTCGCCGACGAGCTCGGCGTCGTCGAGGGACCGGTCGAGGGCGTCGAGCTGGTCGAGGGTCCGGGTCTGCACCACCACGGCGCCCAGCGCCCCGGTGTCGCGTCGGGCCGCGCCCTCGCCCGTGCGGCCGACGGCGTCGACGACCAGGGCGGAGCGGCACCCCTCGAGGGCCGGCGCCTCCCCCTCGACGCTCAGCAGCCCGGCCGCCTCCTCGCAGGGCACGACCTCGGCGCGGCGCGTGTCGAGGCCGATCTCGAAGCCCCCGGTCACCCCCTCGTCGCCGCCGGCCACGGCGCGCGCGGTCCGGTCCAGCCAGGAGCCGCGGGTGGGGGTGGGGTCGACGTAGGCCGCCATGACGCCGGCGAGCACGACCGCCCCGAGGGTCCAGGCCACCACCGTGCCGCGCGGGCGGCGCAGCCACCGGGTGTGGGGCGAGTCGCCCGGGCGGGGGCGCACGACGGCCACGGCGAGGCCGACCACCGACAGGAAGGTCACGAAGGCGACGACGGCCAGCGGGCCGCCGACCTGTGCCAGGGGGCCGAGGGCCTCGCGCGTGACGGTGCTCGCCCCGTTGTCACCGCTGCTGCGGCCGGGCACGAAGGCGAAGACCGGCAGCGCGGCCGCCGCCACGAGCAGCCAGCCCGCCGACGCCGCCCGTCCCCACCGCCGCCGGGCCGCGCGCACGCCGACCACGAGCAGCCCGAGCGCCCACGACCACGCCACGACGGCCAGCACCACGCGCCGCTCGTCGCCGTCGGCGACCCACAGGTCGATCCACCGCAGCCACGGCACGGCGACCGCCCGCGCCCCGAAGGCCAGCAGCAGGAGGCCCGCCAGCACCGAGACGATCGCCAGGACCGCCGTCCCGACCGCGCGAGCGGCCTTGGTCGCGCCCCCGCTCACGCCCCGGTGCCCCCGGTGCCGCCGGCGGCCGGGGCCTCGAGGCCGGTGCCGACGGCCGCCTTGCCCACGGAGCTCTTGATGAGGGCCTCGAGGTCGAGGCCGGTGGAGGTCTTGAGCATCGACAGCGTCTGGGTGACGTTGTCGGTGACCTGGCGCGGCAGGGCGCCGGCGCCGTCGGAGGAGATGACGGTCAGCTGGTCGATGGCGCTGATCGGGGCCGCGACCTCCCTGGCGATCTGCGGCAGGACCTCGATGAGCATCTGGAGCACCGCGGCGTCGTTGTAGTGGGCGAAGGCCTCGGCGCGCTTGTCCATCGCCTCGGCCTCGGCCTGGCCGACCGCGAGGGTGGCGGCCGCGGTGGCCTCGCCCTCGGCGCGGGTGGCCTCGGCCTCCGCGACGCGACGCGACCGCTCGGCCTCACCGCGTCGTGCGCCCTCGATCGCCTCGGCCTCGGCGAGCGCCGTACGCCGTGACTTCTCGGCCTCACCGTTGAGCCGGGCCTGCTCGGCGGCGGCCTCGGCGGCGGCGATCGTGGCGGCCTTGCGCGCCTCGGCGGCGGCGATCTCGGCCGAGCGGGCGGCCTCGGCCTCCTGCTCGACGCGGTAGCGCGCGGCGTCGGCGGGCTTGCGCACCTCGGTCTCGAGGTTGCGCTCGGTGAGCGCCGCCTGCCGCACGGCCACCTTCTCCTGCTCCAGCAGGATGGCCTGGTCGCGGTCGGCCTGGGCCAGGGGTCCGGCCGAGGCGGCGTTGGCGGAGGCCGCGTCGGTCTCGGCCTTGATCTCGGCCTGCTTGAGGGCGAGCGCGCGCTGGGCGATGGCGATCTCCTCCTCGGCCTTGATCCGCGCCTGCTCGGCGGCCTGGCGGGCGTTGGCCTCGGCGATGGAGGCGGCCTGGCCGATGCGGGCGGCCTCGGGGCGGCCGAGGTCGGCGAGGTAGGAGCCGTCGTCGGTGACGTCCTGGATCTGGAAGGTGTCGAGGATCAGGCCCTGCCCGGTCAGGGAGTTCTCCGACTCGTCGGCCACGCGCTGGGCGAAGGCGGCGCGGTCGCGGATGATCTGCTCCACGGTCAGCCCGCCCACGATCGAGCGGAGCGCGCCCGCGAGCACCTCCTGGGTGAAGGGCTCGACGTCGGCCTGCTGCGACAGGAAGCGCTGCGCGGCCAGGCGGATCTGGTCGGCGTTGCCGCCGACCTTGACGATGGCCACGCCCTCGACGTTGAGCTTGATGCCCTGGCCCGAGACGGCGCCCCGGATCTGCACCGAGATGCGGCGAGACGACAGGTCGAGGGTGGCGAGCTTCTGCACGAAGGGGATCACGAAGGTGCCGCCGCCGAGGATGACCTTCTGCCCCGACAGGTCGGTGGTGAGGGCGCCGGTCTCGGGGTTGAGCACCGCCTTGCCCTTGCGCCCGGTGACGATGAAGGCCTCGTTGGGCCCGGCGACCTTGTAGCGGCTGGTGACCAGCAGGACGAGGAGCACGAGGAGGACGAGGAGTCCGCCGAGGGGGATGAGCAGGTCCATGGGGGGCCTTTCGGACGGTGCGGCGTGGGGGTGGTGCGGCGTGGGGGTGGTGCGGTGTGGGGGTGGTGCGGCGTGGGGTGGTGGAGCCGGGGGGGAGGGGTGCCGCGGACGGGTCAGCGGACCTCGGGCCACAGCGGGGCGACGGTGACCGCGGTGGGGGAGAGGACGCTGGTGACGTGCACCGGGGTGCCGGGGTCGAGCGGCTCCTCGGCGCGGGCGTTGAGGCGCATCGTGTGCCCCCCGACCAGGACGTCGACGACCCCGAACCCGTCGGCGGGGATGCCGGTGACCACCCGTCCGTCGCGGCCCCGGGTGTCGTCGGTGGTGAGGGTGGCGTCGCTGCCGCCGTCGCGCACCAGCCGGGTCAGCCAGGAGGCGAACCACCCGAAGACCACGCCCGAGGCCACGCCGACCGGCAGCGAGACGAGCAGCGGTGCGTCGAGGGCCTCCGCGATCGCGCCGCCGAAGCCGAGGGCGGCGAGGAAGGCGCCGAGCACCGCGGTGGAGAAGGCGTCGCCGAGCGCGTCGACCGCGCCGTCGAGGAGCCCGTCGAGGGCGTCGCCGAGCAGCAGCGAGACCGCGAGCACGAGCAGGCCGACGAGCCCGACCACCAGGTAGACCGTCACCGCTGCGCTCCCGCCCGCGCCCCGGGGTGGGGCGCTGGGCCTCAGCATGTCCGGCGCCCCGGCGCGCGAAACACCGGGAGGCCCCGCCCCCGTCCGTCCGGCCCCGACCGGGCCCGGCGGTGGTGGTGGGAGCTGGCGGGTGTTGGCGGGAGGTGGTGCTGGGCGGCGGTGGGGGACGATCGGGGCATGGAGATGTGGGGTGACCTCGCCGCGCGGTACGTCGACTTCGCGGCCTACGCCGACGGCGACTCCGCCTGCTTCGCCGACTGGGCGCGCCACGTGGCCGACGACCCCGAGGTGCTGGCCTGGATCGGGGCGCTGCCCGACGCCCGGCGCCAGCCCAACCTGGTGCTGGCCGCTGCCCGCTGGCACGGTGTGCCGGCTCCGGGGCCCTACTCCGCGCTGCGCGACGCGCTGCTCGCCGACGGGGGCGCCGTGCGCGCCACGATCCTGTCGCGCACCACGCAGACCAACGAGGTGCGCCGCCTGGCCACGCTGCGCCCCGCCCTCGTGGCGGCGACCCGCGGCGACGACCGCCCGCTGGTCCTGCTCGAGGTGGGCGCCAGCGCCGGGCTGTGCCTCTACCCCGACCGGTGGCGCTACCGCTGGGACCTGACGGGAGGCGCCCGGTCGCACGGCGAGCCCGGCGAGCCCGGCGAGCCCGGCGTCGCCGTGGGCGACCCGGGCGCGCCCCTGCTCACCTGCGCCCTCGACCCGGGCGCGCCCGGTGGAGCCGGGCGCGGGGGCCTCGACGCGGGCCCCGACGGGGGCCTCGACGGGGGCCTGCGCGGGCTGCTGACCGGCCCGCTGCCGCCGGTGGTGTGGCGGGGCGGCCTCGACCTCAACCCGCTCGACGCGGCCGACCCCGACACCGTGGCGTGGCTGACCACGCTGGTCTGGCCCGAGCACGACGACCGCCGTGAGCTGCTGGCCCGCGCCGTCGAGGTGGCCCGGGCCGAGCCGCCCGACGTACGCCGGGGTGACCTGCTCACCGACCTCCCCGCCCTGGTGGAGGAGGTCGGCGGCGAGGCGCAGGTGGTCGTGGTGCACAGCGCGGTCGTGGCCTACCTCGCCGAGGACGACCGGCGCCGCTTCGTGACGATGATGCGCGAGCTCGTCGGGTCGGGGGCGTGCCGCTGGGTCAGCAACGAGGGCCGCGGCGTGCTGCCGGAGGTCACCGCCACCGGTCCCGAGCTGCCACCGGGGCGACAGACCTTCGTGCTCGGCCTCGACGGGCAGGCCCTGGCCTGGACCCACGGCCACGGCCGCAGCCTCGAGTGGTGCGCGCCGCCGGGAGGGCCGGGCGCCTGACCGGCGCCCACCCGTGGGGCCGCGGGTCGCGCGGTCAGCCCTCGAGCAGCGCCCGCAGGCCGGTGCGTGAGGTGACCCCGAGCTTGCGGTAGACCCGCGAGAGGTGCCACTCGACCGCCTTGACCGTGACCCCGAGCTCCTCGGCCACCTGACGGTTGGTGGAGCCGGCCATCGCCAGGCCCGCCACCCGCCGCTCCCGGGCGCCCAGCGGGGCCAGCACCTCGGCGGCGATGCGCCGTGGCGACTCCCCGAGGTGCTCGAGCAGGCGGCGGACCCGGCCGTGCAGGGGCCAGAGACCGTAGGTGCTCGCGAAGGCCTCGGCGGTGCGCAGCAGCGCGACCGCGCGCGGGGCACCGCCCGGGGTCAGGGCCAGCACCCCGGCCAGGTCGACGTCGACCTGGGCGGCGAGCCGTGCGAGGTCGGGTCGACCGGTCAGCAGCGCGCGCGCCTCCTCGAGGCGGGCCGTGCGCTCGGGGCCGGCGAGCAGGCTCGCCCGCGTGCGCAGCGCCCCGGCCCGGGCGTACGTCGACCCCGCCCGGTCGGCCGCGGCGAGGTGGTCGCCCACCAGCGCCTCGGCCTCGCCGCGGCGCCCGGCGCGGGCCAGGGCCATCGCCAGCGAGGCGCGCCAGGGCAGGTCGGCGGGTGCGGCGTCGGGGGCGAGCCGGCCGGCGGCGCTCGCGTGCTCCACAGCCCCGGCGTGGTCGCCGGAGGCGGCGCACAGCTCGGCGAGCGCGTGCTGACGCACGGCCTCGGGGTGGGGGTCCACCAGACCCCCCGGGGCGGCGCCGGACGTCGACGCGACGTCGGTGGTGCCGGCGCTGGTGGGGGCGGGTCCCAGGGGTGCGCTGGTGTCGAGGGCGCGGAGGGCCCGGCCGACATCGAGCGCGGAGCCCAGGTCGCCGGCGCACAGGTGGGCGTCCAGGGCCGTCGCCAGCGCAGCGACCTGCAGGTGCACGGGCAGGCCGGCGCGGGCCGCGTCGGGCCGTGGGTCGGGGTCGGCAGTGAGCGTGTCGAGGGCGGCGAGGGTCTCCTCCACCCGCCCCGCACGCAGCAGGTGGACCGCCCGGGTCAGTGACAGCGAGGCGGCGTCGGCGGGGTCGTCGGAGACGGGGGCAGCGGTCGACGCCGAGGCGGCGGAGGCGGCCGAGGTGGCCGAGGTGGAGGCGGCGGAGGCGGCGGAGGCGGCCGAGGTGCAGGCGGCGGTGGGGCCGCCGCGGCCCGCGGTCGTGGCGGCGCGGTCGGAGGCGGGCTCGGTGGCCTGCACGGACCCGCTGGATCCGCTGGACCCGCTGGACCCGAGGCGGCCCAGCGGGCGTCGCCCCTGCTGGCCGTCGAGCTGGCCGTCGCGCGCACCCTCGAGCGGGGTCAGGTCCACGGGACCGCCGCCGAGCAGGCCCCTGCTCAGCGCAGCGGCGAGGTCGGCCGGCCCGGGGTGGCGGGCGGTCGGGCGGTGCTGCGGTGACCGCGCCGCCCCCGTCGGGCGGGCGAGCGCGGGTCGGGCCGCGGTGGCGGGCGTGTCGGCCGCGGGGCCGTCCACGGGCGTGGTCCCGGCCACCGGCGCGGTCCCAGCCGCGGGCGGCGCGGCTGTGGGCGGCGCGGCTGCGGGCGGCGCGGGTGCGGTCGACGGAGCGTCCTCGAGGTGCCGGCCGCCGGTCGCGGCGGCCGTGGTGGCCTGCATGGGCACAGGTTAGGAAGCGCGACGGTCCGGTGGTGGGCGTTCGCCGGGATTGGTGTCGCCGGGAGGTGGCTCGTCCCGCAGCGGTCCAGTCAGGTCACGACCCAGGTGGGCCATGAGCGTCGCGGTGGACGGGCCGGACCGCCGGCCGACGGGCCGCGCACCGGGTCCGCTGACGGGTCCGCTGACGGGCCCGCTGACGGGCGCGCTGCCGGTGGTGGGGGAGGGCGCGAAGCGCGGGCCGCGGTCGGCCGGCCCGACGCACGCGCGCGCGACCGGCAGCAGGTCGGCGGCCAGGGCGTCCGGCAGCGTGCGGTCGAGGCCCGCTGCTCGGGCGACGTCCCAGCCGTGCACGGCGACCTCGAGCGCCGCCGCTGCCACCACGGTCGCCACGCCCAGGGAGCGGTCGGCCACCGCGACCACCTCGGCGCCGTCGCCCGGGCCCTCCGGGTCGCCGCCCACGACCGTGCCCTCCGGGCCCACCGAGCCCGCTGTATCGGTCGAGCCCACTGACTCCACCGGGCGCACCGGGCGCGCCGGGTCACCGGGCGTGGCGTCCGCCGGCGCGGAGGGGGGACGCCCTCCACCGCGGCCGCCCGAGCGCACAGCGTCCGCTCGAGCGACCCAGGCGGTCAGCAGGAGGTCGGCCCGTCGGCGTACGTCACGCACCTGCCCGACCGGGTCGGCCGTCGGACCGCACCACGGTGGGCCGGGCGGGGACGTCTGCGTCGGCCCCCCGGGATCCTGCGACGCGCCGGCACCCGGCCGACGGGCCATCTCCACGCGACCACCGGCGGCCTCGGTGAAGGCGTCGAGGGAGTCGGCGAGGTGGGCGAGCAGCGCCTCGAGGTCCCACGCGGTGCACGGCGTCGGCGCCCGCAGCAGCCCGGGTCGCGAGGGCAGCGCCGCCTCCAGGTCGTGGAGGACGACCCGGGTGTGGGCCAGGGAGCGCTCCAGCAGCTCGACCGCCCGGTCGAGCTGCGAGGTCACCGGTGGCTCGCCGGCGCGGCGACGGCCGGGTCGACCGCTGGAGCGGGGTCGCCGGGCTCGTAGGTCGCGGGCAGCCGCGCGGGCAGCCCGAAGGCGGTGAAGTCGACACCGAAGAAGGCCCGCACGTGGCGCACGCGGTCGGCGTCGAGCTCGACCACCTGGAGGTGGAAGGGCTCGAAGTCGCCCGCGGGGGTGCGCATGTAGAGACCGAAGGCGGGCTGGCCGTTGGCGGCGGTGGCCAGCATCGGCATGTCGTGGTGGCCGCCGGGGCACTGGCCGCCGATGAGGGCGCCAATGTTGTCGGCGCCGACGTACCACCCCGTGAAGGGCGGCATCTCCCAGATCGCGTCGGCGCGCAGCATGCCGACGATGCGGTCGACGTCCTTGCGCCAGAAGGCGTCGACGTAGGCCTCGAGCAGCCGCTCCTGGTCGCCGGTGAGGTCCTGCTCGACGGTGTCCTCGGTGAGGCCGCGCTGGGCCATCTGGGCGTGGGCGCGCTGGAGGGCGGAGTTGACCGCCGCGGGCGTGGTGTCGAGGGCGGCCGCGACCTCCGCGGCCGACCAGCGCAGCACGTCGCGCAGGATGAGCACGGCCCGCTGCCGGGCCGGGAGGTGCTGGAGCGCGGCCACGAAGGCCAGCCGGATGGAGTCGCGCTCGGCGACGACCACGGCGGCGTCGGGCACGGGCTCGAGCCAGGCGATCTCGTGGTTCTCCTCCAGGGCGTCGCCGGCCAGCTGGTCGGAGGTGCCGAGGCCGGCGGGCAGGGGACGGCGGGGTCGGCCCTCGAGGTTGGTCAGGCAGACGTTGGTGGCGATCCGGTAGAGCCACGTGCGCACCGACGAGCGGCCCTGGAAGTCGGCCGAGGCGCGCCAGGCGCGCAGGAAGGTCTCCTGCACGAGGTCCTCGGCCTCGTGCACGGAGCCGCTCATCCGGTAGCAGTGGGCCAGCAGCTCGCGCTGGTAGCGCTCGGTGAGGGCGGGGAAGTCGGCGAGCTCGGCGCCGCCCGTCGTCGCCGCGGCCGGTGCCGGGAGGGTCTCTGCCGCTGTCGCCGCCGCTGTGGACGTCGCTGTGGACGTCGCCGCGGGTGTCGCCGCGGGTGTCGCTATCTCGGTCATGGCCTGGTCCCTCGTCGCCGTTGCCACCGTCATCGTGCGCTCCTGTCGTCCGGCAGTCTGCTCCCTCCCACCGACCGGCGTCGACGGTCGGACTCATCGCCGTGGGGTCGGTCGTCGGGCGACGGGACCCGGTGACCGGGCCGGGAGGGGGCGCCGACCCGGCCCGGAGACGGCGGCAGAGACGGCGGCAGAGACGGCGGCAGAGACGGCGGCAGAGACGGCGGCAGAGACGGCGGCAGAGACGGCGGCAGAGRCGGCGGCATGGGGCGCCGTCCGGAGCGCTGCGAGCGGGGCCATCATGGCCGCGGGTGGCACGATCACCCACCACCACCCGGTGGGCACCGGCCACGCGGCGTGGCCGGCGCATGAGGTCGGCCCGGCGGAGTCCCGGTGCTCCGCGCGGCCTGTGCCCACACCCCGACCCGACCGGCATCCTCGACCCCGGAGTGCTTCCCCCGTGACCCGATCCTTCACGTTCCTCGTCAATCCCGCCTCGGGCGACGGTGCCGCACCCGAGGCGGTCCTGCCGGTCGCGCGGCTGCTGCGCGAGGCCGGCGCCCGGGTCGACGTCGTCTCCTCCTCGGGCCCGCGGGCGGTGGCGGCGCTCGTGGCGCGGGCCGTCGAGCGCGGTGACGTCGTCGTCTCCGTCGGTGGCGACGGCACGCTGTCGCACCTGGTCGGTGCGGTCTGCGCGGGGGGCGGCGTCCTCGGCGTGCTGCCCGCGGGTCGTGGCAACGACTTCGCCCGCATGCTGGGGCTGCCCACCGAGCCCGAGGAGGTCGCCGAGCTGCTGCTCCACGGGGCGGAGCGCCGCGTCGACCTGCTCTCGTGGCAGGCCCCCGGCGCACCCGAGCGCCTCGTCGCCGGCTCGGTCTACAGCGGGGTCGACGCCCGCGCCGCCGCGCTGGTGGACCGGATGCGCTGGACGCCGAAGCCGCTGCAGTACCCCCTCGGTGCCGTCCGCGCCCTGGCGACCTACCAGCCCGGCCGCTTCCGCGTCGTCGTCGACGGCGCGGTCGCGGAGTACGCCGCGGCCACCGTCGTCGTCGCCAACTCCGGCTACTACGGCCAGGGCATGCGCATCGCCCCGTCCGCCCGCGTCGACGACGGGCTGCTCGACGTCGTCGTGGTCGAGGCGGCCTCGCGCCTGGAGCTCATCCGGCGGTTCCCGCGGATCTACGGCGGCTCCCACGTCGAGCTGCCCGAGGTCACGGTGCTCACCGGGCGACGCGTCGAGATCGCCGCGGACTCCCGCGTGCCGGTCGGCGCCGACGGCGAGGCCCTGGGGGAGCTTCCTGGGCTCGGCGGTCCGCCTGCTGTGCCTGCCGTGGTCGAGATACGGCCCGGGGCGCTCCGCATCATCGGCTGAGACGACGGCCTCGCCCGCCTCGCCTCACCCCGCCTCACCCCGCCTTGCCCCGCTCCGCCTCGCCCCGCCCGCCCTCACCTGCCTGCCCGGTCGCCCCCTGGCCCCGTCACCCTGGTCGCCCCTTCCGCCCGGGCGGTCCGCGCTCGGCAGTCGCCGGCGCCGGTGGCGGGCGCGGCGCGGGCTCAGAAGCCCCTCGGACGGCGACGTGTCTGCGGTTGAACGAACGTTCGATCAACCCCAGGATGCGTTCGCGCCAGGGGGCCGCGGGCCGTCGGTGGGGTCGGCGGCGGGTGGCGGCCCCTGGTCTCGGGGCAGGACGCTGCGCAGGAGATCGGGCAGGTCGCCGATCGACCCGCGGTCCTCAGGCGCCGGGGACGCTGCCGGCCCCCTCCGGTCATCAGGTCCCGGGGGCACGCCGAGCCGCGGGGAGGCGCCTGGACCCGCGATACCGGGTCCGGTCAGGACCGGAAGGACCAGACCAGCAGCTCGGTGGGCACCGCGGCGGTGACCTCGTGGGCCGGCTCGTCGACGAAGAGGAAGGCGTCGCCGGCCTGCACCGGCTCAGCCAGCGAGGAGCGCACCAGCGCGCCACGGGACACGAAGGCGTGCACCCGCGCGGCCTCGGGCAGGGTCGTGGTCCCGCCCGTGCCGAGCCGCACGACGTCGAGCCGTGCCCCGGCCACACCCGGCACCTCGAGCGAGGTGGCGTCGGGGTGCACGGCGTACGACGGGGTCGCGCCGGGCTCGTCGGGGCGCAGCCACACCTGCACGAAGCGCACCGGGCCCGCGCCGCTGACGGTGACCTCGCTGTGGCTCACGCCGGCGCCGGCGCTCAGCAGCGCCAGCGACCCGGCTTCGACGCGCACCGGCTCCGCCGCCGCGCCTGCGCCGTCGGGGTCGGCGTGGGTGTGCTCCAGCGCGCCGCTGACGACGTAGGTGACGATCTCCAGGTCGGTGTGGCGGTGGGCCTCGAAGCCGGTGCCGCCGCGCAGGTGGTGGTCGTCGTGGCACACGATCGGGCCGAACGAGAGCCGCTCGGGGTCGTAGTGCTCGCCGAAGGCGAAGGAGTGCTTCGTCTCCCGCCCCGCGGCCCGGCTGACGAAGCGGACAGTTCCCCGACGGATCTCGACGCTCACGGGCATCATTGTGCCCGTGCCGTCCCCCCACCGGCCCGGCGACGGGTCCCTGCCCGTGCTGCCCCCGGGTTTCGCCGTCGGCGTGGACGCCGACGGGCTCGGGCTGACCCGGGCCCCGGGGGCGCGCGACTGCGCCACCGCGGCCTCCGACGTACGCCGGCTCGCCGGGCTCGGCGTGACCTCGGCCCGCGTCGCGCTCTCGTGGCAGCGGCTCCAGCCGAGCGGCGCGGGGCCCCTGGAGGAGGCCGAGGCCCGCCACGTCGACCTCCTCCTCGACGCCCTGGCCGCCGCCGGGATCCGACCGTCGGTGACCCTCCACGACGGCGTGCTGCCCGAGCCGCTGCAGGCCGACGGCGGCTGGCTCAACCGCGGCACCGTCGACCGCCTCGCCGACCTCGCCGCCCTGGCCGGTGAGCGCTGGGGCGACCGCGTCGAGCACTGGGTGCCGGTGGACCAGCCCGCGCGGCTGCTCGTCGAGGGCCACATGACCGGTCGCGCGGCGCCCGGCCTCAGCCTCGCCTTCGACGCCCTCCCCGTGGCCCACCACCTGCTGCTCGCCCACGGGCGGGCCGTCCTCGCCCTGCGCGCCACCGCCCGCGGGCGGTCCCCGGTCGCGCCGCCGGGCAGCCCCGGCCCCCTCGCCGACCCCGCCACCGCTGCCGACCCCCTGGCCGACCCGCTGGCCGACCCGCTGGCCGACCCCCTGGCCGACCCCCTGGCCGACGGGGCGGCCACCGGCCCGAGCATCGGCTGCGCCAACCACCACGCACCCATGTGGCCCGCCAGCGAGGACGTCGCCGACGTCGCCGCCACCAAGCTCCACGACGCCCTGTGGAACGCGCTCTTCCTCGAGCCGATGCTGCTGGGCCGCTACCCCGTCGACCTCCAGCCCCTCCTCGAGGAGGTCGTGCGCGACGGCGACCTGGCCACCATCCGCCAGCCCCTCGACTTCTACGGCGTCACCTACGACAGCCCGCTCAAGATCGGCATCGCGGGGGAGGAGTCGGAGGTGCCCTTCGAGCGCTGCGAGCTGCTCGGCTACCCCGAGACCGACGCCGGCACCCCCGTCGTGCCCGACGCCCTGCGCGAGTGGCTGATCATGTTCCGCGCCCGCTACCGCGCCGCCCTCCCCCCGCTCCAGGTCGCGCTCGCGCCCGCCCCGTACGTCGAGCCCGCGACCCCCGCCGACGCGGGCACCCCCGAGGCCCCGGTCGTCCCCGGCGTCCCCGGCGGCCCCATCGCCCCCGTCGACCCCCGCACCAGCCGCCTCGAGGGCCACCTGCGGGCCGTGGCCACCGCGGTGCAGCGCGGCGTCGACGTCCGCGCCCTCCACGTCGGACCGCTGCTCGACCAGGGGTCGGGGCCCGCGACCGACGCCGGGCCCGCCGGCCCGCTCGCCCCGGTCGGCCTGCTGGCGGTCGACCCGGTCGACGGCGCGCGCACGCCGCGCCCGGCCTACCACTGGCTGGCCGCCGTCGTCGGAGCCCAGACCCGCTCCCTGGGCTGAGCGGCCGCCGCGTCCGGGCGGGCCCCCGCGCCGCGCACCACCCGCGACGACGACCCGCGACGACCCCGCCGGGGGCCACGCGTCGTTAGGCTGTCGCGCATGTCGTCCGAGACCCCGGGGTCCACCCCCACCCCCGAGCCCGTCTCCGACCCCGCGGCGCCCGCCGGCGCCGCCGCGCCGGCCGCCACGCCGGACGCGGCGACGGCCGACCCGCTGGCCGACCCGCTGGCCGACGCGCCGCCCGCGCCCCGCCGGATCGTCTTCGTGGTCGGCTCGGGCCGCAGCGGCACGAGCACCATGGCCGGCACCCTCCAGGCGCTCGGCATGCACGTGCCGCAGCCCGAGGTCGTGGCCGACGAGACCAACCCCAAGGGCTTCGGCGAGCCGCAGTGGGTCGTGGACTTCCACGACGAGCTGCTGAAGCGGTGCAACGTGCAGGTCTCCGACGGCCGGCCCTCGGCGTGGTTCGACTCGGGCAAGCTGGCCACCTTCGGCCCGCTGCGCACCCGCCTGCACACCTGGCTGGAGGAGCAGTTCGTCGAGGGCGGCCCCGAGCTGGTCGTGAAGGACCCGCGCATGGCGTGGTTCCTCGGCCTGTGGCGCGCGGCCGCGCTGCGCTGCGACGCGACGCCGGCGTACGTCACTATGCTCCGCCCGCCGACCGAGGTCGTGGGGAGCAAGCAGAAGTACTACTCCTCGAAGTTCGGCGAGATCAGCCGCACCGCCGCCTGGGTCAACATGATGCTCCACACCGAGCGCTCCACCCGCGGCTCGGTGCGCGCCTTCGTGCGCTACGGCGACCTGCTCCAGGACTGGACGGTGCCGGTCTTCGGCGTCGGGCAGCGCTTCGACCTCGACGCGGTGAAGTCGGCCTCGGCCAACGACATCCGGGCTGTGCACCAGTTCATCGACCCCAACCTGCGCCGCGTGCAGCTGACCTGGGACGACGTCGAGGTGCCGCGGCGCCTGCGCGAGATCGCCCAGGAGTCGTGGCTGGCCCTCGACCGGCTCGCCGACGACGACGGCGACGTCGCCGCGACCCACGAGCGGCTCGACGAGCTGCGCGCCGCATACGCCGAGCTCTACGACGAGTCGGCCGCCATCGCCGAGTCGGCCGCGCTCGCCGCGCGCCGCGAGGCCCTGGCCAGGGTCGCGCCGCCGCAGACCTCGAGCGCCGCCGGCGGCGGGCGCGCCGAGAAGGTGCCCCACAAGGTGCGCGCCCTGGTGCCGCCCTCGGTGCGCCGGGGCCTGCGCAAGGCCGCGGGCAGGTCGCGATGAGCCCGGTGCGCGGCGCCGACATCCCCTGCCTGGAGGGCGACCCGACCTACGACGTGCGCTGGCCGTGGCGCCAGGGCCGGCTCACCCCCGGGCTGACCTGCGTCTTCCGGATGCGCAACGAGGCCCACAACCTGCCGTGGGTGCTGCCCGGGATGCTCGAGGCGGTGCAGCACGTCATCGTCGTCGACAACCTCTCCGACGACGGCACCGCCGAGGAGGCCCGCCGCATCGCCGACGAGCTCGGCGCCGGTGAGCGGCTCACCGTGCTCGACTACCCCTTCCAGGTCGCCCGGGCCGGCACCGAGCACCTCGCCACCCCGCCCGACTCGGTGCACTCGCTGACCCACTTCTACAACTGGTCGCTCTCCCAGGTCCGCACGTCCTACTCGATGAAGTGGGACGGCGACATGGTGCTCACCCGCGAGGGCGTCGCCCTGCTCGCCGACCTGTCGTGGCAGCTGGAGGAGTCGGGGGCCGTGGTCGCCCTGCCGCGCCACCCGCTCACCGTCGAGAGCGACTCGGTGGCCTGGCTCGACCTGGGCTACCGCTTCCTGGAGCCGTGGGTCTACCCGATGGGCCCGGAGTTCACGTTCGTGAAGGCCTTCGAGTGGGAGGTGCGCGAGTTCCCCGACGACTCCGACCGCATCATCGCCCCCGAGGGGATGGTCGTGGAGCTGAAGTGGCTCGACCGCGACGAGTTCACCCACTGGACCTCGACCACCGACTTCGACTCCTCCCGCGCCCCCCGCAAGCGGCGCGAGTGGGAGGTCTTCACCGCCCTGAGCGAGGGCCGCGGCGAGGAGCTGCTCGGCCTGCACCGCATCGAGGCGCCCCCCGGCGTGCACGTGATCGACCACGTGACCCGCACCTGGCTGCCCCAGGCCCCCCGCCCGCTCGTGCGGCGCCGCGGCCGCTTCAACGTCTGAGCCGAGGGGTCCGGCTGCCGCCGCTCAGGGCCGGCGGCCCATCCCCCGCACGGTGAACCCGTGCTCGCGCCACAGCGCGGCGTCGAGGGCGTTGCGCCCGTCGAGCAGCTGCTTGCGCCGCACGACCCGGCCCACCTCGGCCACGTCGACCTCGCGGTAGTCGCTCCACTCGGTGAGGTGCAGCAGCAGGTCGGCGTCGCGGCAGGCCTCGAGCGGGGAGTCGGCGTAGGTCAGCGTCGGGTACGCCGCGCGCGCCGTGCCGCCCGCGGCGGGGTCGTGCACTGTGACGGTCGCGCCGCGCAGGTGCAGCCTGCCGGCGATCGAGAGGGCCGGTGAGTCGCGCACGTCGTCGCTGTCGGGCTTGAAGGCCGCGCCCCACACCGCGATCCGGGTGCGGGTGACGCTGCCGCCGAGCAGGGCGGTGGACAGCTGCACGACGCGCTGGCGCTGGCGCTGGTTGATGGCGTCGACCTGGCGCAGGAAGGACATGGTGTCCTCGACCCCGAGCTCGCCGGCGCGGTGGACGAAGGCGCGGATGTCCTTGGGCAGGCAGCCGCCCCCGAAGCCGATCCCGGCGCGCAGGAAGCGGTGGCCGATGCGGGCGTCGTGGCCGAGGGCCTCGGCGAGGTCGACGACGTCGGCGCCGGCGGCCTCGCAGACCTCGCTGACGGCGTTGACGAAGGAGATCTTGGTGGCCAGGAACGCGTTGGCGGCGACCTTGACCAGCTCGGCGGTCGCGGGGTCGGTGACCACGAGCGGGCAGCCGGCGTCGACCTGCGGGGCGTAGAGCTCGCGCAGCAGCTTCTCGGCCCGCTCGGAGGCGACGCCGACCACGACCCGGTCGGGGCGCAGGGTGTCGGCGATCGCGAAGCCCTCGCGCAGGAACTCCGGGCTCCAGGCCAGGTCCACGTCGTCGGGGGCCGGGCAGAGCGCGGCCAAGGTGGCGGCCAGCGAGGCGGCCGTGCCGACCGGCACCGTGGACTTGCCGACGACCAGGGCGGGCCGGGCGAGGTGGGGGGCCAGCGACGCCACCGCGGCCTCCACGTGGGAGGTGTCGGCGCCGAGGCTGTCGCCGCGCTGCGGGGTGCCGACGCAGACGAAGTGCACGTCGCCGAAGGCCCCGGCCTCGGCGTAGGAGTCGGTGAACCGCAGCCGCCCCGAGGCCACGTGGCGCGCCAGCAGCTCGGCCAGGCCCGGCTCGTGGAAGGGCACCCGCCCGGCCTGCAGTGAGGACAGCCGCGCGGGGTCGACCTCGACGCCGAGCACCTCGTGGCCCAGCTCGGCCATGCAGGCGGCGTGGGTGGCGCCGAGGTACCCGCAGCCGATCACCACGAGGCGCTGGCGCGACTCGGGCGGCAGCTCGACGGTGCCGGTGCCGGTGCCGGTGCCGGTGCCGGTGGCGGGGGAGGGCCGGCCCGTCGGCCGGTTGGTCGCGGGCGTCGCCGGGAGGGTCATGGCCCCAGTCAGACGCCCCCGCGGATCAACGAGGTGACAGCGCCACGGCCAGGCGACGAACGATCTCCGACAGCCGGGTGGCGCTGGTCGCGACGTTGAGCCGGGCGTGACCGGCCAGCCCGGGGTGGTAGTCGTGGCCGGGCGCCAGCCGCACCCGCCCGCGCTCCAGGGCCACCGCGGCCGGGTCGTCGTGGCCGCAGGACCGCAGGTCGAGCCAGGCGAGGTAGGTCGCCTCCAGCGGCCGCATCCGCGCCGCCGGCAGGTGCTCGGCCAGCAGGTCGGCCAGCAGGGTGCGCTGCTCGTCGAGGCGCACCAGCAGCGCGTCGAGCCACGCGTCGCCCTCGGTGTAGGCCGCCACGGAGGCCACGACGCCGAGGGAGGACCAGGAGTCGTTGCGCACCATCGGCACCGCCGTGAGCCGGGCGTGGGTGGCGGCGTCGCCGCTCACCACCTGCGCGCACTTCAGTCCCGCGGTGTTGAAGGCCTTGCTCGCCGCCACCAGGGCCACGGCGTGGTCGGCGGTGCCCTCCAGCGAGAGGTACGGCACGTGCTCGGCGCCGGGCAGCACCAGCGGCGCGTGGATCTCGTCGCTGACCACCCGCGCACCGTGGCGCACCACCAGGTCGCGCACGGCCTCCAGCTCCGCACGGGTGGGCACGTGGCCGCAGGGGTTGTGCGGCTGGGTCAGCAGCAGGGTGCGCGCCCCGCGCTCCAGCAGCCGCTCGAGGTGGTCGAGGTCGAGTGCGTAGGCGTCGCCGTCGGGGGTCACCGGCAGGTCCCACCGCTCGCGTCCGGTCACCCCGGGCAGGTCCAGCTGGGGTGCGTAGGCCGGCAGCGGCAGCACCACGGGGCCGGGGTCGCTCAGCGCGTCGAGCACCAGCCGCACCCCGGCGCTGACGTCGACGGTCGGCAGCACCAGCCCGGGGTCGACCTCCCACCCGTGGCGGCGCCGCGCGAACCCGGCGTACGCCGCACCGAGCGCGCCGCCGTCGTGCTCGAGCGCGGGGTAGCCGGTCACGCCGCGCTCCACCGCCTCGTGCAGCGCCCGGGTGATGGCCGGCGCCACCGCGTAGTCCATCTCGGCCACCCAGGCCGGCAGCACGTCGTCGGGCACGGCCCACTTGTTGACCAGCGCGGCGCGCGCCTCGGCGTCGGTGAGGTCGCGGATCATGCCCCGACGCTAGCGTCCGGGCCCGGCGGTCTGCTGCCGGCGGCGCCGGCGGCGCCGGTGCGGCCGGAGCGGGGGGAGCGGGCGGTGCGGGCGGTGCGGGCGGTGGGAGCGGTGAGGGCGGGGCGGGGCGCGCGTCCGGTGGACCCCTCCTCGCGTGCTGCGGACGCCGCCCTCGATAACAGTCAGCGTTGACCGTCATGGCCCTCGCCTCCTACCGTGGCCCGACACCGACCCGAGGAGACTCCCCGTGCCCGCAGACCCCACCCCCGCGTCCCCCGCCGCCGCAGGAGCCGCCCCGCTCGCCGGCCGCACCCTGCTGATGTCGGGCGGCAGCCGCGGCATCGGCCTGGCCATCGCGCTGCGCGCGGCCCGCGACGGCGCCAACGTGGTGATGCTGGCCAAGACCGCCGAGCCCGACCCGCGCCTGGAGGGCACGGTGCACACCGCAGCGGCCGAGATCGAGGCCGCCGGCGGGCAGGCCCTCGCGGTGGTCGGCGACGTACGCAAGGAGGAGGACGTGCGGTCGGCCGTCGACCAGGCCGTCGAGCGCTTCGGCGGCATCGACGTCGTGGTCAACAACGCCTCCGCGCTCGACCTGTCGTCGACCAGCGACATCGCGATGAAGAAGTACGACCTGATGATGGCCATCAACGCCCGCGGCACGTTCCTGCTGTCGAAGACCGCGCTGCCGTGGCTCGAGCGCTCCGACCACGCCCACGTGCTGACGCTCTCGCCGCCGCTCGACCTCGACCCGCGGTGGGCGGGGAAGTACCTCGCCTACACGATGGCGAAGTACTCGATGAGCCTGGTGACCCTCGGCCTCGCCGAGGAGCTCAAGGACCGCGGCATCGCCGCCAACTCGCTGTGGCCGCGCACCATGATCGCCACCGCTGCCGTGCGCAACCTGCTCGGCGGCGACGAGGCCGTCGCCCGCTCGCGCACCCCTGAGATCGTCGCCGACGCCGCCCACGCGATCCTCGCCCGCGACCCGCGCGCCTGCACCGGCCACTTCTACATCGACGACGAGGTGCTCGCCGAGGAGGGCGTCACCGACCTCTCGGGCTACCGCGCCGGCCCCGGCGACGGCCCCCTCGAGGCCGACCTGTTCCTCGACCCGCTGGACTGAGCGTGGCCGGCGACGGCGGCGGGGGGCCCCGCCCGAACGACGGCGAGGGTCGCCGCCGGAGCGGCGCCGCAAGCGCGAGGAGCACCGGGACCGGCGAGAGCTCGTCCGGGAGCGCCGGGGCCCCCCGCGGGGCCGGCAGCAGCGGCGGCGGCGCGGGTCCCCGCGGGGGCAGCGGGAGCTCCGCGGGGGACGCGGTCGGTCTCCGTGGCGCGGCTGGAGCGGGTGTCGCTGCTGGAGCTGGCGGCGCTGGCGGCGCTGGCGGATCGGCGGTCGGGCGCGCCACCCGCCGTCCGAGCCTGGTCACCCGCCAGCAGGTCCTCGACGCGGCCGTGCGGGCGCTGGTCGAGCACGGCTACGCCGGAGCCTCGACGCTGCGCATCCAGCAGCTGGCCGGGGTGTCGCGGGGGCGGCTGCTGCACCAGTACCCGTCCCGCGACGACCTGCTCGTCGCCGCCGTCGCCCACCTCGCCACGGCCCGCATCGCCGCCCTCGGCGCCCGGGCGACGTGGCCGGCCGACCCCGGGGAGCGCATCGACGCCGCCGTCGCGGTGCTGTGGTCGACCTACCGTGAGGACTACTTCTGGGCCGCGACCGAGCTCTGGCTCGCCGCCCGCCACACCCCCGCCCTCGCGCAGGCGCTGCGCACCGCCGAGCGCGCGGTCGGCGAGCAGGTGCGCGCCGCGACCGACCGCATGCTCGGCGCCGACCTCGTGGCGCTCCCGTCGTACGCCGCGACGCGGGAGCTGCTCAACACCAGCATGCGCGGCGTCGCGCTCACCTACGCCTTCGACCACCGGCCCGCCGCCACCGACCCCCACGTGGGCCTCTGGTCCGCCCACGCCCGCGCGGCCCTGCTCGGCTGACCCCGCGACCCCGTTGGCCCGTGCGGGTCTGGGCCGACAGGTGCGGGTTTCACCAGCCGACCGGTGAAACCCGCCGCGCCGTACCGGGGGCGCGCCGGGACCGCGCTGAAGTGGCGGCATACGACGAGCCCGAGGCCGGTGGACCTGTCGTTCGCCGCCACTTCCCGGCCGCCGGCCTCAGCGCCGCGGCGGGTGATCGCGCGGGCCCGCGTCGGTGTTGCTCGGCAGCCCTCGGGTCCGTCGGCCCGTGCGGGTCTGGGCCGACAGGTGCGGGTTTCACCAGCCGACCGGTGAAACCCGCCGCGCCGTACCGGTGCCGAGGGCTGGAGTGGCGGCATACGACGAGCCCGAGGCCGGTGGACGTGTCGTACGCCGTCACTTCCCGCACGCCGGCCCCCGCCGCGCGAGACCGCGCGAGGGCGAGAGCCGGAGTCCCACCAGCCACCTGCGTCCCACCTGTCGGCCCGGACCCGCACTGGTCGGCCCACGCGCGGGCCGACCAGTGCGGGTTTCGCCAGCCGACTGGCGAAACCCGCAGCAGCCTCAGAGCCCCGCCGCCACCCGGGTCCCCTGCTCGATGGCGCGCTTGGCGTCGAGCTCGGCGGCGACGTCGGCGCCGCCGACGAGGTGGGCGGTGACGCCGGCGGCGACGAGGTCGTCGTAGAGGTCGCGCACCGACTCCTGGCCGGCGCAGAGGACGACGTGGTCGACGGGGAGCACGGTCTCGACGCCGTCGACGGAGTAGTGCAGGCCGGCGTCGTCGACGCGGTGGTAGGTGGCGCCGGCGACCTGGGTGACCCCCGACTGCTTGAGCACGGCGCGGTGGGCCCAGCCGGAGGTCTTGCCGAGGTCCTTGCCGATCATCGTGGTCTTGCGCTGCAGCAGGGTGACCTCGCGCTGCGGCTCGCGGGGCTTGCGCTCGGTGAGTCCGCCGCGGTGCAGGGAGGGGTCGCCGACGCCCCAGTGGGCCAGCCAGTCGTCGAGGTCCTCGCTGGGGTCGTGGGTGAGCCAGACGCTCACGTCGACACCGATCCCGCCGGCGCCGACGACGGCGACGCGGCGCCCGGGCACGACGCGACCGGCGAGCACGTCGGCGTACGACACGACGCTGGGGTGCTCGACGCCCTCGAGGTCGGGCACGCGCGGGGTGACGCCGGTGGCGACGACGACCTCGTCGAAGCCGGCGAGGTCGGCGACCCCGGCGCGGGTGGAGAGGCGCACGTCGACGCCGAGCACGTCGAGGCGGCGGCGGTAGTAGCGCAGCGTCTCGGCGAAGTCCTCCTTGCCGGGCACGGCCATGGCCAGGCGGAACTGTCCGCCCAGCTCGGGGCCGGCCTCGAAGAGGGTGACGGCCAGTCCGCGCTCGGCGGCGGAGACGGCGGTGGCCAGCCCGGCGGGGCCGGCGCCGACGACGGCGACGCTGGCGCGGCGGCGGGTGGGGGTGAGCAGCAGGGTGGTCTCGCGCCCGGCGCGGGGGTTGACCAGGCAGGAGGCCTTCTGGTTCTTGAAGGCGTGGTCGAGGCAGGCCTGGTTGCAGGCGATGCAGGTGTTGATCTCGTCGGCGCGGCCCTCGGCGGTCTTGAGCGCGAACTCGGGGTCGGCCAGCAGTGGGCGGGCCATCGAGACGAGGTCGGCCTCGCCGGCGGCGAGCACGGCCTCGGCGAGGTCGGGGGTGTTGATCCGGTTGGAGGCGCAGACCGGCACCGACACGGCCGCCTTGAGCCGGGCGGTCATCGAGCGCCACGCCCCGCGCGGCACCTGCGTGATGATCGTGGGCACGCGGGCCTCGTGCCAGCCGATGCCGGTGTTGAGCACGGTGACGCCGGCCTGCTCGAGCAGGTGGGCCAGCTCGACGGTCTCCTCCCAGGTCTGGCCGTCCTCGACCAGGTCGAGCAGCGAGATCCGGTAGACGATCGGGAAGTCGTCGCCGACGACCTCGCGGGCGCGGCGCACCACCTCGACCGGGAAGCGCATCCGCTTGCTCGCCGAGCCGCCCCACGCGTCGGTGCGGTCGTTGGTGCGCGCGGCGAGGAACTGGTTGATGAGGTAGCCCTCGGAGCCCATGATCTCGACGGCGTCGTAGCCCGCCTCGCGCGCCAGGCCGACGGCGTCGGCGAAGTCGGAGGCGGTGCGGTCGACGGTGCGCGTCGACATCGCCGAGGGCGTGAAGGGCGTGATCGGCGACTTGCGCCTCGAGGCGGAGGCGCTGAAGGGGTGGTAGCCGTAGCGGCCCGCGTGCAGCACCTGCAGCGCGATCGCCCCGCCCTCCTCGTGCACCGCGCCGGTGACCTGGTGGTGGCTGCGGGCCTGGCGCCGCGAGGTCAGCTCGGAGGCGAAGGGCTTGAGCCAGCCGCGCCGGTTGGGGGCGTAGCCGCCGGTGACGATGAGGCCGGTGCCGCCGCGCGCACGCTCCCGGAAGTACGCCGCGAGCGCCGGCAGGTCCCGCGCGCTGTCCTCCAGGCCGGTGTGCATGGAGCCCATGACGATCCGGTTGCGCAGCGTGAGCGCGTCGGCGCCCGCGCCGAGGGTGAGCGGGGAGAGCAGCAGCGGGTGCCGGGGCTGCTCGGGCTGCTCGGGCTGCGGGGTCTGGGCGGTCATCGGTCGTCCTCCGTGGTGGGGCGGGTGTGGGCGTCGAGGTACTCCTCGAGCCACTGGGTCCAGAACTCCTCGAGCCGCACGCCGCCGCGCAGCACGAGGTACTGGTCGAGGGCCAGGCCGGTGAGGCGCCCGGGCTCGGGGTAGTCGCGCTTCATCAGCTGGCGGTAGTGGTCCAGGCGCAGGTGGTGGTCGGCCAGGTCGGCGCGCACGACGTCGAGCACGGCCTCGCGCTCGCCGAAGGAGGCGCCGCGCAGCTTGACGGCCAGCTCCGAGCGCATGGGCTCGGCGCCGACGGGAGTGGCCAGCCACGCGGCGAGCGCCTCGCGCCCGGCCGCGGTGACGGCGTACTCCTTCTTGTCGGGGCGCCCGGCCTGCGGCACGGGTGTGGCCTCCACCCAGCCGTCGGCCTCCATGCGGGCCAGCACGCGGTAGATCTGCTGGTGGGTGGCCGACCAGAAGAAGCCGATCGAGCGGCTGAAGCGCCCGGCGAGCTCGAGTCCGGCCGCGGGCTGCTCGCGCAGCGCGACGAGAAGGGCGTGCTCGAGGGCCATGCGGTCATGGTGACGTACCTATGCAACGAGTTGCAAGAGGGGGGCTCGTCATCCCTCGGAGGACCCCCGGCGCGTCCCTGGGACGTGACCGGCGTCCCGGCGCGGACCCGTCGTGACCGCGACCGGCCCGGCGCGACCTACGATTCGTCCATGCTGCTGCGCCGGACGGCCTCCCTCGTGTCCCTGCCCCTCGTGCTGCTCGCCGTCTCCTGCGCCCCGGTCGAGGAGTCCGGCAGCGCGGGCGGGTCCGGCGACGACACCTCCTCGGCGCAGGCCACGCCGGCCGCCGACCTCGACCCTGCCGAGTGCGCCGCGGGCGCGACCCTGGTCTCCGACGGCACGCTGACCGTCGGCACCGACTCCCCGGCCTACGACCCGTGGTTCACCGACAACGACCCGACCAACGGCGAGGGCTTCGAGTCGGCGGTGGCCTACGAGGTCGCCGACCGCCTGGGCTTCGGCGCCGACGAGGTCACCTGGCAGACGGTGCCCTTCAACTCCAGCTACAAGCCGGGCCCCAAGGACTTCGACCTCGACATCAACCAGATCTCGATCACCCCGGCCCGCGCCGAGGTCGTCGACTTCTCCTCCGGCTACTACTCCGCCGCCCAGGCAGTCATCGCCCTCGAGGGCACCGCCGGCGCCGAGGCCACCAGCCTGGAGGACCTGCAGGGTCTGCGGCTCGGCGCGCAGACCGGCACCACCTCGCTCACCGCGATCCGCGACGTCATCCAGCCCGAGGCCGACGCCGTGGTCTTCGAGGACACCAACGCCGCCAAGCAGGCCCTGCAGAACGACCAGGTCGACGCCGTGCTCGCCGACCTGCCCACCGCCTTCTACATCTCCGCCGTCGAGATCCCCGACAGCGTGCTCGTGGGGCAGTTCCAGCCCGAGACCGGCGAGCAGGAGGAGTTCGGGATGCTCTTCGTGAAGGGCAGCGACCTCGTGCCCTGCGTCGACGCCGCGCTGGCCCAGATGGACGACGACGGCACCCTGGCCGACCTCGAGCAGCGCTGGCTCTCCGACGTCGTGGACGTCCCCCAGCTCCAGTGACGTCCCCGACCGGCGCTCCCGCGGGCGGCGCCACCTGGACCCCGAGCGAGCGCGAGCTCGAGCGGCGCGCCGTACGCCGTGCCCTGCGGCGCCGCTCGATCGGCGTCGCGACCACGGCGCTGGTCGTCTTCTTCGCCGGCCTGGGCCTGCTGCTGGTGACCTCGCCGGGCTGGGAGCGGGTGCGCGAGTCGTTCTTCAACGGCTTCCACGCCCGCGCCTCGCTGCCCGACATCGCCGACGCCTTCCTCATCAACGTCGCGATGTTCATGATCGCCGAGCCGATCATCCTGGTGCTCGGGCTGCTCATCGCGCTGGCGCGCGGCGCCCGCGCACCGGTGCTGGCGCCGCTGCGACTGCTCGCGGTGGCCTACACCGACGTGGTGCGCGGGATCCCCACGCTGCTGCTCGTGCTGCTGATGGGCTTCGGCATGCCGGGCCTGCAGCTGCAGGGCCTGCCGACCAGCCCGTTCTTCTGGGCCACCGCGGCCCTGGTCATCTCCTACAGCGCCTACGTCGCCGAGGTCTTCCGCTCGGGCATCGAGTCGATCCACCCCAGCCAGATCGCCTCGGCCGAGGCGCTGGCGCTCTCGCGCACCCAGACCATGCGCTTCGTCGTCGTGCCGCAGGCCGTGCGCCGCGTCGTGCCGCCGCTGCTCAACGACTTCGTCTCGCTGCAGAAGGACACCGCCCTGGCCTCCACGATCGGTGTCTTCGAGGCGGTCTTCGTGGCCCGCGACTACACCAACTACAACTTCAACTACACCCCCTACGTCGTCGTGGCCCTCTTCTTCGTCGCCCTCACCATCCCGCTGGCCCGGCTCACCGACGCCCTCGGTCGCCGCTACGCCCGTCGCGAGCGGACCGGTGCCCTGTGACCGGCCCTGTGACCGGCCCTGTGGGCGGGACCGTGCGCGGCGGCGTCGAGCCGCTGCTCGAGGCGACCGGCCTGCGCAAGTCCTACGGCGAGCGCGTCGTGCTGGCCGACGTGTCGCTGCGCGTGCAGCCCCACGACGTCATCTGCCTGATCGGCTCCTCGGGGTCGGGCAAGTCGACGCTGCTGCGCTGCCTCAACCTGCTCGAGGACGTCGACGACGGCTCCATCGTCTTCGAGGGCCGCGAGGTCTCCGACCCCCGCGTCGACCCGCGCGAGGTGCGCCGGCGCATGGGCATGGTCTTCCAGGCCTACAACCTCTTCCCCCACCTCACCGTGCTCGACAACTGCACCCTCGCCCCGCGCCGCGTGCACGGCCTGGGCCAGGTCGAGGCGGAGGCCCGCGCCCGCGACCTGCTCGCGCAGTTCGGGCTCTCCGAGCACGCCGGCAAGCACCCCGACAAGCTCTCCGGCGGCCAGCAGCAGCGCGCCGCGCTCGTGCGCGCGCTGTGCACGCAGCCGACGCTGCTGCTGCTCGACGAGATCACCGCGGCGCTCGACCCCGAGCTGGTGGGCGACGTGCTCGCCATCGTGCGCGACCTGGCCGAGGCCGGCACCACCATGGTGCTGGCTACCCACGAGATGGCCTTCGCCCGCGAGGTCGCCACCTCGGTCTGCTTCCTCCACGAGGGCCGCATCCTCGAGCAGGGCCCGCCCGCCGAGATCTTCGCCGACCCCCGCGAGGAGCGCACCCGCCAGTTCCTGCGGCGCGTCCTGCCCGGCTGACCCGGAGGCTCCCCGAGCCGCCGCCGCAGCCCCGATCGCGCGATGGCGCGGCTGGAGCGCACCGATCGCGCACTTGCGCCGGCAAGCGGCTGGGCGACGGCGCGGTGTGCGTGGCTGGTGCGTTCCCGGGCGGCCCCGGCCTGCGCAACCGGCGCAATTGCGCTGGACGGCCCCACGCGCGGCCCGGCTGGGTGCGTCGTGCGGTGTGCGCGGCTGCCGCAGTCGTCGGCGGCCCCGGCCTGCGCGAACCGCGCAATTGCGCTGGACGGCCCCACGCGCGCCCCGGCCCGATCTCGACCGCGCCCCGCCCACCACCCGACCGTGACACCACTTCTGTCAGCATCTGGGGCATGATGCGCCCATGAGCTACGAGCTGGGTCAGGGCACGGGACCGCTGCGGGGCGTCAAGGTCGTGGAGATCGCGGGGATCGGGCCGGGCCCGCACGCCTGCATGATCCTGGCCGACCTGGGCGCCGACGTGATCCGGGTCGAGCGCCCGGGGGGCCAGGTGCTCAGCGGCGGCAGCCACGACCTGCTCAACCGCGGCCGGCCCAGCGTCGCGCTCGACCTGAAGAGCCCCGAGGCGGTGCAGACCGTGCTCGACCTCGTGGCGAGCGCCGACGTGCTGGTCGAGGGCATGCGCCCCGGCGTCACCGAGCGCCTCGGTCTCGGCCCCGACGACTGCCACGCCCGCAACCCGCGCCTGGTCTACGCGCGCATGACCGGCTGGGGCCAGACCGGCCCGCTGGCCCACGCCGCCGGGCACGACATGAACTACATCGCCATCACCGGCGCCCTCTTCGGTCTCGGCCAGGACCCGTCGCGGCCGCACTTCCCGACCAACCTGGTCGGCGACTTCGGCGGCGGCTCGACGTACCTCGTGATCGGCATCCTCGCCGCGCTCCTCGAGGCGAAGGCGAGCGGCCGGGGCCAGGTCGTCGACGGCGCGATCGTCGACGGCACCGCCCACGTCAACGCCATGACCACCGCCTTCGTCGGCGCGGGCATCTTCCGCGAGGAGCGCGCGGCCAACCTCCTCGACGGCGGCGCCCCCTTCTACGACGTCTACGAGACCTCCGACGGCCGCCACATGAGCGTCGGCGCCCTCGAGCCGCAGTTCTTCGACGCCCTCGTCACCCTGCTCGGCGTCAAGGAGACCTGCCCCGGCCAGCACGAGCTGGAGCGCTACGACGAGATGCGCGCCCTCTTCGCCGACACCTTCCGCAGCCGCACCCAGGCCGACTGGGTCGAGCTCTTCGAGGGCACCGACGCCTGCGTCGCCGGGATCATCCCGGTCACCGAGGCCAAGGACCACCCCCACCTCGCCGCCCGCGGCACCCTCGTCGAGCACGAGGGCCGCCTCCAGCCGGCCCCCGCGCCCCGCTTCTCCCGCACCGGGGCCACGCTCTCCACCCCGCCGCCCGACAAGGCCGGCCGCCACACCCGCGACGCCCTCGCCGCGTGGGGCGTCGCCGACGTCGACGGCCTGCTCGCGCGCGGCGTCGCGGTGCAGGCCGACTGACCCGGGGGTCGCACGCCCGCCGGTGCCACCCCCTCGCCCGGCGCCCGGCACACTGGCCCCGTGAAGCCGTTCCTCTTCCTCGGCACCCGCGCGGAGGACCTCGCCGCCGACGGTGAGTACGACGCGGTCCTGCGCTGCACCGGCCTGGCCGAGCGCGAGCTGCGCCGCGTGCGCCTGGAGCGCGAGTCAGTCCTCGACGCGCTCGGCGGGCCGGTCGACCTCGACGCCTGGTCGGGCATCGTGCTCGGCGGCGGGCCCTACAACGTCAGCGACCCCGTCGAGGCCAAGAGCACCGCGCAGCGCCGGGCCGAGGCCGAGCTGGCCGACCTCGCCGAGCGGGTCGTCGCGGCCGACCACCCCTTCCTCGGCGCCTGCTACGGCATCGGCACCCTCGGGGTGCTGCGCGGCGGCCTGGTCGACCGCTCCCACCCCGAGCCGATCGGGGCGCAGACCATCACCCTCACCGAGGCCGGACGCGCCGACGCGCTCTTCGGGGGCCTGCCCGACCGCTTCCAGGCCTTCCTGGGCCACAAGGAGGCGGTGGCCCGCCTGCCCGAGGGGGCGGTGCTGCTGGCGTCGTCGGCGACCTGCCCGGTGCAGGCCTTCCGGCTGGGCGAGCGGGTCTGGGCCACGCAGTTCCACCCCGAGCTCGACGTCGAGGGCATCTGCACCCGCATCGAGGTCTACGCCGAGCACGGCTACTTCGAGCCCGGCGGCGCCGCCACCCTCCAGGCCCGCGCCCGCGCCGCCGTCGTCACCGAGCCCCAGCGCCTGCTCACCCGCTTCGTCGAGCTCTTCGCCCGCGACTGACCCCGCCCCGGCCGGCCCGCGACCCCGGCCCGCCCCGGCCCGCCCCCGTCCGACCCCGCCGCCCCCCGTCCGACCCCGTCCGACCCCGCCCGACCCCGCGCGGCCGCAGCGTCCCCGGCGTACGGACCGTGAGGCAGACCTCTTGCTGAACATCTGTCAACAAGCCGCGGACCGGGCTACCGTCGGCCCATGAGCAGCGAGACCAGCGCCCCTGCGACCGGCACCCGCGAGTCCACCTCCGCCACGCCCCCCGGCGGGGTCGAGCACGTCGACGTCCTCATCGTCGGCGCCGGCCTCTCGGGCATCGGCGCGGCCTGCCAGCTGCGCGCGGGCCACCCCGGTCGCAGCGTGGCGGTGCTGGAGAGCCGCGGGGCCAGCGGCGGCACGTGGGACCTCTTCCGCTACCCCGGCGTGCGCTCGGACTCCGACATGTTCACCTTCGGCTACCGCTGGCGGCCCTGGCCCAGCCACACCGCGCTGGCCGACGGCGGCCTGATCCTCGACTACGTGCGCACGGTCGCCCGCGAGCAGGGCGTCGACCGCCTCGTCCGCTACCACCACAAGGTCCTCGGCGCCGACTGGGACTCCGCGGCCGCGCGCTGGACCGTGCGCATCGAGCGCGACGGCGAGCCGCTCACCATGACCTGCGGCTTCCTGTGGGGCGCCACGGGCTACTACGACTACGAGGAGGGCCACACCCCGGTCTTTCCCGGCCGCGAGCGCTTCCGGGGCCAGGTGGTGCACCCCCAGCACTGGCCCGAGGACCTCGACTACGCCGGCAAGAGGGTCGTCGTCATCGGCTCGGGCGCCACCGCGATCACGCTGCTGCCCTCGATGGCCGGCACGACCGAGCACATCACCATGCTCCAGCGCACGCCCACCTACATCCTCCCGCAGCCCGGCGAGGACCCCTGGTCGCGGCTGTTCGACAAGCTGCCCCTGCCGGCCGCGGTGACCTACCCGGTCGTGCGGTGGAAGAACGTGCTGCGCCTGGTGGCCAGCTACCAGCTCGCCCGCCGATTCCCGCGGCAGGCCAAGGCCGTCATCCGCCGCTTCACCGAGCCCCAGCTGCCCGAGGGCGTCTCCTTCGACGAGCACTTCCAGCCGTCCTACGACCCGTGGGACCAGCGCCTGTGCGTCGTGCCCGACGGCGACCTCTTCAAGGCCCTGCGCGCCGGTCAGGCCTCGGTGGTCACCGACACCATCGAGACCTTCGACGAGACCGGCATCGCGCTGACCTCCGGGGAGCACCTCGACGCCGACATCATCGTCACCGCCACGGGCCTGAAGCTGCTCGCCTTCGGCGGCCTCGAGCTCAGCCTCGACGGGGAGCGGATCGACGTCTCCCAGGCGATGTCCTACAAGGGCCTCATGCTCAGCGGCGTGCCCAACTTCGCCTACACGATCGGCTACACCAACGCCTCGTGGACCCTCAAGGCCGACCTGGTGGGGGAGTACGTCGTGCGCCTGCTCTCCCACCTCGACGAGCACGGCCTGCGCGCCGTGGTGCCCGTGCGCGACGAGTCGGTGGGGGAGCGACCCTTCATGGACCTCGCTTCCGGCTACATCCAGCGCGCCCTCGACGACCTGCCCAAGCAGGGCGACCGCGCGCCGTGGATGCTGCGGCAGAACTACCTCCAGGACGTGCGCACCATCCGCCGCGACCGCATCGACGACGAGGCCCTGGCCTTCTCCTGACCCGCCCGCCCGCCCGCACCGGTCCGGCG
Source organism: Nocardioides sp. Leaf307 (assembly GCF_001423135.1). Classification (NCBI taxonomy): domain Bacteria; kingdom Bacillati; phylum Actinomycetota; class Actinomycetes; order Propionibacteriales; family Nocardioidaceae; genus Nocardioides; species Nocardioides sp. Leaf307. The sequence goes on from NZ_LMNY01000003.1 coordinate 271,976, forward strand.
TACGCCACGGGCGCCCCGCTGTGACGCGGGGCGCACCCCGCGCTCACCCCAGGGGTGAGGTCCGACTCGGTGCACGGTGGTGCACTGGACCGAAGAACAGATCGCAGCACGCACCCCTCGCCCGAGGGGAGCGCCCCGACGAACGGAGCACGTGATGGGCATCGGCGACAAGATCAGCAACAAGTCCGAGGAGCTCGGAGGCAAGGCCAAGGAGACCACCGGCCGCGCGACCGGCGACGAGCAGCTCGAGGCCGAGGGCAAGGGCGACCAGGCCTCGGCCGGCGTCAAGCAGGGCGTCGAGAAGCTCAAGGACGCCGCCAAGGACATCAAGGACGGCCTCACCAAGTGAGACCTCCCCTCCCGCCGCGCACCGCGACCGGGAGGGACGGCTGAGACCAGACGCACACCGCGTCGAATCTCGATCGACGGGCTGCACCCCTAGACTGGGGGGCAGCCCGTTCCGTCTTGCCTCGGGCTCCGCCGGACCCGCACCACCCGGTCCGCGCGCCGCCTCCGTCGGAGGCACCCGCTCCTCTCGCCCGTCACGGGCCAGTCGTGCAGCCAATCATTGGCGAGACACGCCCACAGTGAGTGACTTCTTCGTGTCCAACGCATCGTCCAACGCTTCGTCCAACGCTTCCTCCACCCGTTCCTCCGGCACCGCCGGCGCGGGCTCCCCGAGCTTCGCCGCCCTCGGCGTGCCCGCCGACCTCGTGGCGATCCTCGCCCGCGACGGCATCACCTCCCCCACCCCGATCCAGGCCGCGACGCTGCCCGACTCGCTGGCCGGGCGCGACGTGCTCGGCCGCGGCCGCACCGGCTCCGGCAAGACCTTCGCGTTCCTGCTGCCGCTGGTGGCCCGCCTCGTCGAGTCGTCGCTGCCCGCGACGGCCAAGCGCCCCCGCGCGCTCGTGCTGGCCCCGACCCGCGAGCTGGTCAACCAGATCCACGAGGCCCTCAAGCCGCTGGCCAAGGCCGCCGGCCTCACCACCCAGACCGTCTTCGGCGGCGTGGGCCAGAACCCCCAGGTCGCCGGGCTGCGCCGCGGCACCGACATCGTGCTGGCCTGCCCCGGCCGCCTCGAGGACCTCATCTCCCAGGGCCACTGCCAGCTCGGCTCCATCGAGGTCACCGTGCTCGACGAGGCCGACCACATGGCCGACCTCGGCTTCCTGCCCGGCGTGCGCCGGATCCTGGAGAAGACCCCCGTCGAGAGCCAGCGCCTGCTCTTCTCGGCCACCCTCGACAACGCCATCGACGTGCTGGTCAAGCGCTTCCTGCGCAACCCCGTCACCCACTCCGCCGACTCCGCGCAGTCGCCGGTGGCCAAGATGGACCACCACGTGCTGCACCTCTCGCGCGAGCAGCGCGTGCCGGTGCTGGTCGACCTGGCCAGCGCGCCCGGTCGCACGGTGGTCTTCACCCGCACCAAGCACGGCGCCAAGGCCCTGGCCCGCCAGCTCAACAAGAACGGCGTGCCCGCCGTCGAGCTGCACGGCAACCTGTCGCAGAACGCGCGCGTGCGCAACATGGACGCCTTCCACGCCGGCCAGGCCAGCACGCTGGTCGCCACCGACATCGCGGCCCGCGGCATCCACGTCGACGACGTGGCCCTCGTGGTCCACGCCGACCCGCCGGCCGAGCACAAGGCCTACCTGCACCGCTCGGGCCGCACGGCGCGCGCGGGCGCGGCCGGCACCGTGATCACCCTGATGACCGCCGAGCAGGTGCGCGACGTGCGCGACCTGACCCGCGCGGCCGGCATCAAGCCGACCATCACCAAGGTCGACACGATCTCCCACCCGATCCTCACCACGCTGGCCCCCGGTGAGCGCGTCCTCGTGCCCGGCGGCCTCGGCGTCAGCACCCCCGAGCCCGCCCCGCGCGGCTCCGGCGGCAGCGGTGGCGGCTCGGGTCGCTCCGGCGGCCGCGGCGCCGGCGGCGCGGGCGGCGGCACCCGCCGTCGTCGCAGCGGCGGCGGCACGTCGGGCGGCTCCAGCTCGTCCTCGCAGGGCGGCGGCCAGAGCGGCCAGGGTCGCGGGCGCGGCCAGGGCTCCGGTGCGGCCAAGCCCGCCGGCGGGCCCGGCGGGCGGTCGGGCGCTGCCCGGCGTACCGGTGGGTCGGGGCAGGGTGGCTCGAGCCACAGCGCCGCGTCCTTCAGCGGACGCCGAGGCTGACCGCAGGCGACGTAAGGTGGGAGGAGTGAGCCCGGTGCGTGAGTTCGTCAGACGGTCCCTGTGGGACGTCGTGCCTCGCGACCACCGGGACGACCCCGCCGTGCTGAGGCGGCGCCAGATCGTCACGGGTGTCTTCGTGGTGATCGGCGCCGCCGTGCTCGGCTTCTCGCTGCGCATCGAGCCGGGCTCGGGCTGGTTCTACGTCTCGACGCTCGTCCTGGCCTCGGTGTGGATCCTCGGCGCCTTCACCTCCGGCCCGCTCCACCTCGGGCGCATCGGGCACGCCGAGCGGCTGCGCCGCCCGGTGCTCTCGCCGATCCTGCTGGGCGCGGCGATGGTCGGGGTCTTCGTGCTCGGCGCGCTGCTGATCCGCGAGATCCCGCTCTTCGACCCCTTGGTGCGCCAGATCCAGTCGGTGCTCGACTACACCGTCGAGGGCCCCTGGCCGCTGCTGCTCTTCGTGACGGCCGTCAACGGCGTCGCCGAGGAGCTGTTCTTCCGCGGCGGCGCCTACGCCGCCACCCCGCGCTACCCCGTGCCGGTCACCACGGTGGCCTACACCGTGGCCACGCTGGCCACCGGCAACGTCATGCTCACCTTCGCCGCCGTGCTCCTCGGCGTGGTGGTCGGCCTGCAGCGTCGCGCCTCGGGCGGCATCCTCGCCCCGATCCTGACCCACCTGACGTGGTCGATCTCGATGCTCTTCCTGCTGCCGCTCATCTTCCTCTGATCGTCCTGCGCGCCGCGGACCCGTCCCCGGGCCCTCCCGCGGCGGCGCGCGCTGACGTCATGCGTCGCGAGGAGTCGTCTCCACGGTCCGAGCGACGCCCCCCGGGGGGTGCTGCGGACGTCATGCGTCGCGTGGAGGCGCATCCACGATCCGCATGACGCCTCCGCGGGGTGCTGCGGATGTCATGCGTCGCGTGGAGGCGCATCCACGATCCGCATGACGCCTCCGCGGGGTGCTGCGGATGTCATGCGTCGCGCGGAGTCGTCTCCACGGTCCGAGCGACGCCCCCCGGGGGGTGCTGCGGACGTCATGCGTCGCGTGGAGGCGCATCCACGGTCCGCATGACGCACGGCCGGGCGCCCGCATCGGACCCGGCTCAGGTCTGGTCGTCCTCGGCCACGGCGCGGCGCACGGCCTCGGCGTAGCTCAGCGGCTCGCCGGGCACGACGTCGCGGATGGAGTAGTCGGTCTGCAGGACCTCGTTGCCCATCGAGTCGATGAGGTTGGCCGCGGTGGTGGTGTCAACGCCGGTGACCAGGCGGATCCACCACGACGAGAGCACCGGCGTGCCCACGGGCAGCTGGATGATGGGGATGTCGCGGCCCAGGATCTCCTTGGCCGCGCCGCGCATCATGCCGACGTAGCTCAGCTGGTCGGCGCCGCCGACCTCGAAGACCCGGTCGTAGGCCTCCTCCTTGCCGGTGACGCCCACGATGTAGCGGATGACGTCGTCGATCGCGATCGGCTGGGTTCGGGTGGCGGCCCAGCGCGGCACGACCATCGCGGGCAGGTTCTTGACCAGCCCACGCGTCATCTCCCACGACACGCCGCCGGCGCCGACGACGATCGCCGCGCGAAGCACCGTGACGGGCACCCCGGAGGTGCCGAGCAGCTGCTCGACCTCGCGGCGCGAGCGCAGGTGGGGGGAGAGGTCGTCGTCGTCCTTGCCGAGCCCGCCCATGTAGACGATCTGGGTGACGCCGTTGGCGGCCGCGGCCAGCCCGAAGGCGGTGGCGGCCTGGGCGTCCTTGCGCTCGAAGTCGTTGTCGTCGAGGGAGTGCACCAGGTAGATGGCCACGTCGACGTCGGTGAGCGGCTCGGCCAGCGTGCCCGGGTCGAAGACGTCGCCGTAGACCGCCTCGCCCTGGCCCTCGTAGGTGTCGGGGTGGCGGGTCATGGCCTTGACGTGGTGACCGGCCTCGACCATCGCAGGCACCAGCCGCTTCCCGATGAAGCCGGTGGCGCCGGTGACGAGGACGGTGAGACTCATGGGGCCAGCGTAGGGGGTGCGACCTGGCCCGCCGCCCAGGAGCCGGGGGCTCGGGCCCGAGGGGTGAGAAACCGCCGGGACGCCTGGCCGGCCGGGGGCAGGTCAGTCGGTGCCGCGCCGGGCGCGCTCGGCGATCCGGTCGCGCTTGGCCTGGTCCATGGCCGACTCGTAGGCCGAGACCAGCCCGGCGATCGAGAGCGGCTTGAGCCGCTCGACGACCTCGCGGATGGTCTCGGGGGAGGCGCCGGCCTCCTTGTAGGCGGGCCACACCATCGTGCGGAAGACCTGGTTGAGCTCCTCGGCCAGCTGACGGCCGTGGGCGGCGTAGACCTGGGCGGAGGCGACCGCGGCCTCGGTGGGGAAGCCGAGGTCGAGCAGGCTCAGCCCCACCGGCAGCTGGGTGAGCGCCACGGCGTAGCGCCCGCGGCGCGTCGGCACGGCGATGCCGAGGGCGGCCAGCGTCGAGAGGTCGTCCTCGCCCAGCTCGCGCCCCGCGCGGGTGGCGAGCTCGGCGACGCTCATCTCCTCGGGCACGTCGGCCTGCCACGGCGCCAGCATCGTGCGGTGCAGCGCGATGTCCTCGGGGGTGGCGTCGGCGGGGATCGCGGCGACGTAGCGCTCGATGGCCGAGAGCGTGAAGCCGTGGCTCTGCAGCTCGGCGACCAGCTCGAGGCGCGCGACGTGGTCGGGGGTGTAGTAGCCGGAGCGGCCGCGACGGATCGGGGGCGGCACGAGGCCCTTGGTGGTGTAGAAGCGCACGTTGCGCACGCTGATCCCGGCGCGCTGGGTCAGCTCGTCGAGGGTCATCAGGTCCTTGGTGGCCCCGGCGCCGTTCTCGTCCATCCTCGTCCTCCCTCCTGCTGCTGCCTGTCGTGCTGCCTGTCGTGATGCTGCCGTGGCGCCCGCCCGCCTGCTGACGCGGGGGGCGGCGACCTGCCGGTCAGGCAGGACATCCTGCCGGTGTGGTGGCCGACACACGCACGGGGGCGCGGCCGGTGCCGCGATCCCTTGACGACAGTGACAGCAATAGTGTCACAATCGACGCACAGACATCGAGCACCGAGGACGGTCATGGCAGAAGCATTCGTGTACGACCACATCCGCACACCGCGCGGCAAGGGCAAGGCCGCCGGATCGCTGCACGAGGTGAAGCCGGTCGACCTCGTGGTCGGGCTGCTCGACGAGCTCACGGTGCGCAACCCCGGTCTCGACCCCCACCGCGTCGACGACGTCGTGCTCGGCGTGGTCACCCCCGTCGGCGAGCAGGGCGGCGACATCGCCAAGACCGCCGCGCTCAAGGCGGGCTACCCCGACACGGTCGCCGGCGTGCAGCTCAACCGCTTCTGCGCCTCGGGCCTCGAGGCCGTCAACCAGGCCGCCGGTCGCATCCGCGGCGGCATGGAGGACCTCATCCTCGCCGGTGGCGTGGAGTCGATGAGCAACGCGCCGATGGGCTCCGACGGCGGCGCCTGGGCCCAGGACCCCGCCACCGCGCTCGCCACCGGCTTCGTGCCCCAGGGCATCGGCGCCGACCTCATCGCCACCATCGAGGGCTGGAGCCGCGAGGACGTCGACGCCTTCGCCGCGGAGTCCAACCACCGCGCCGCCAAGGCGTGGGCCAACGGCTACTTCACCGACTCGGTCGTGCCGGTCAAGGACATCAACGGCCTCACCGTGCTCGACCACGACGAGCTGATCCGCCCCGACACCTCGGTCGAGGGCCTGGCCGGCCTCCGGCCCAGCTTCGCCCAGATGGGTCGCGACGCGGGCTTCGACGACGTCGCGCTGGAGAAGTACCACTGGGTCGAGAAGATCGACCACGTCCACCACGCCGGCAACTCCTCGGGCATCGTCGACGGCGCCGCGCTCATGGCCATCGGCACCGAGCAGGTCGGCGCGGACCTCGGTCTGACCCCGCGCGCCCGGATCGTGTCGATGGCCGTCTCGGGCGCCGACCCGACGATCATGCTCACCGGCCCCGCCCCGGCCGCCCGCAAGGCGCTCGCCAAGGCCGGCCTCGAGGTCGGCGACATCGACCTCTTCGAGATCAACGAGGCCTTCGCCGCCGTCGCGATGCGCTTCATGCGCGACATGGGCATCACCGACGAGATCACCAACGTCAACGGCGGCGCCATCGCCATGGGCCACCCGCTCGGGGCCACCGGCGCGATGATCCTCGGCACCCTCATCGACGAGCTCGCCCGCCGCGACCAGCGCCGCGGCCTCGCCACGCTCTGCGTCGGCGGCGGCATGGGCATCGCCACGATCGTCGAGCTGGTCTGAGCCCCGCGCACCCGCGCGGACCGACCAGCCCCCTCCCGGCGTACGCGCCGACGCCCGTCACAGACCCAGACAGGACCCACACACGCATGAGCACCACCACCACCGAGCAGACCGCCGTCCGCTACGACAAGGACGCCGACGGCATCGTCACCCTCACCCTGGACGACCCCCACCAGTCGGCCAACACCATGAACGCGCTCTACACCTCCTCGATGAAGGCCGTCGTGGACCGCATCGAGGACGAGCTGGCCGCCGACGCCTCGAGCGTCACCGGCGTCGTCATCGCCAGCGCGAAGAAGACCTTCTTCGCCGGCGGCGACCTCAAGGGCATGGTCACCGCGACCCCCGACGACGCCGCGAGCGTCTTCGCGATGGCCGAGGGCGTCAAGGAGCCGCTGCGCCGCCTGGAGAAGCTGCCCGTGCCGGTCGTCTCGGCCATCAACGGCGCCGCGCTCGGCGGCGGCTTCGAGATCTGCCTGGCCACCAACCACCGCATCGTCGTCGACGACGACAAGGTCGCCCTCGGCCTGCCCGAGTCGTCGCTGGGCCTGCTGCCCGGCGGCGGCGGCGTGACCCGCATCGTGCGGCTGCTCGGGCTCCAGGCGGGACTGATGGAGGTGCTGCTCACCGGCACGCAGTTCAAGCCGGCCCAGGCCAAGGAGAAGGGCCTGGTCGACGAGCTGGTCGCCACCCGCGAGGAGCTCCTGCCCGCGGCCAAGGCGTGGATCAAGGCCCACCCCGAGGCGACCACCAACCCGTGGGACGCCCCTGGCTACAAGATGCCCGGCGGCAACCCCAAGGGCCCGGCCCTGGCCGGCTTCCTGCCCGCCTTCCCGGCACTGCTGCGCAAGCAGACCAAGGGCGCGGTCTACCCCGCCGCCCGCGCCATCCTCTCGGCCGCGGTCGAGGGCGCCATGCGCGACTTCGACACCGCCTCGCGCATCGAGTCGCGCTACCTGGTCAAGCTCATCACCGAGCAGGGCTCGAAGAACATGATCCAGGCGTTCTTCTTCGACCTCCAGGCCATCAAGTCCGGCTCCATGCGCCCGCAGGGCATCGAGCCCTTCAAGGCCACCAAGGTCGGCGTGCTCGGCGCCGGCATGATGGGCGCCGGCATCGCCTACTCCTGCGCCCGCGCCGGCATGGAGGTCGTGCTCAAGGACGTTTCCGACGAGAACGCCGCCAAGGGCAAGGCCTACTCCGAGGGCCTGCTCGACAAGGCCATCTCGCGCGGCAAGTCGACCGAGGAGAAGAAGGCCGAGCTGCTCGGTCGCATCACCGCCACCGGCGACGCCGCCGCCCTGGCCGGCTGCGACCTGGTCATCGAGGCCGTCTTCGAGGACCCCTCGCTCAAGGCCAAGGTCTTCGCCGAGGTCGCGCCCTACGTCAACGACGACGCGCTGCTGTGCTCCAACACCTCGACCCTGCCGATCACCGAGCTCGCGGAGGGCGTCGACCGCCCGAAGGACTTCATCGGCCTGCACTTCTTCAGCCCCGTCGACAAGATGCCGCTGGTCGAGATCATCCGCGGCGCCGAGACCTCCGACGAGGCGCTGGCCAAGGCCTACGACGTCGTCCAGCAGATCCGCAAGACGCCGATCGTGGTCAACGACAGCCGCGGCTTCTACACCTCGCGCGTCATCGGCTTCTTCGTCAACGAGGGCCTGGCCATGCTCGCCGAGGGCGCCCACCCGATCTCCCTGGAGCGCGCCGCGACGCAGGCGGGCTACCCCGTGGGCACGCTGCAGCTGACCGACGAGCTCAACATGGAGCTCATGGCCAAGATCGAGAAGGCCACCCGCGAGGCCGCCGAGCGCGACGGCACGCCGTACGCCATCCACCCCGGCACCGCCGTGGTGCAGCGCATGCTCGAGCTCGAGCGCCCCTCGCGCCTCAAGGGCAAGGGCTTCTACGAGTACGCCGACGGCAAGCGCCAGGGCCTCTGGGCCGGCCTCGCCGAGGAGTTCCCGGTGGCGGAGGAGCAGATCCCCTTCGAGGACATGAAGGAGCGGATGCTCTTCGCCGAGGCCCTCGAGACGGCCAAGTGCTTCGAGGAGGGCGTCATCACCTCCGCCGCGGCCGCCAACATCGGCTCGATCATGGGCATCGGCTTCCCGCCCATGACCGGTGGCGCCGCGCAGTACATGACCGGCTACCAGGCCGCCGACGGCGAGATCGGCCTGGCCGCCTTCGTCAAGCGCGCCGACCAGCTGGCCGAGCGCTACGGAGACCGCTTCGCCCCCACCGCCCACCTGCGCTCCATGGCCGAGAAGGGCGAGTCCTTCCCGGCCTGACGCCCGGCCCGCGAGGGCTACCGGGCCCACCGGACCGGCACGACACCGCGGCGGCGGACCCTCGACGGGTCCGCCGCCGCGGTGCGTCCTGACCGTTCGGCGGAGACCGCGGGTCCTCCGAACGGCCGACCCCCTGGTCGGTCCGGGTCATTTGCCCGCGGAGGCCTCCTGGGGCACCGCCCGCGCGGCCAGGATGGTGGCGTGACCTCCCCCCGGCCCGCCGTCGACGTGCGCGCCCTCCACGTGCGCTTCGGCGAGGTGGAGGCGGTCGCGGGCGTCGACCTGGTGGCGTACGCCGGCCAGGCCACCGCCCTCCTGGGCCGCAACGGCGCGGGCAAGTCGACGACGATGCGCGTGCTCGCCGGCGTCGTGCCGCCCACCTCGGGCACCGCCCGCGTCGCGGGCCACGACGTGCGGCGCGAGCCGCTGCGGGTCAAGCAGTCGGTGGGCTACTGCCCCGACGTGGGCGGGCTCGTGCCCCGCGCGACGCCGTGGGAGCACGTGCAGCTCTCCGCGCGGCTGCGCCGCCTCGACCGTGCCTGGCGCACCCGCCCGGTGGGCTGGGAGCAGCGCGCCCGCGACCTGCTCGAGCGCTTCGAGCTCGGCGACGTCGCCCACCGGGTGACGGCCGGCTTCTCCCACGGCATGGGCCGCCGGCTCTCGGTGGTGCTGGCCGCGCTGCACGAGCCCGACGTGCTGCTGCTCGACGAGCCCTTCGACGGCGTCGACCCGATCGGCGTGGAGGCGACCCTGGAGGTCGTCGCCGACGCCCGCGCCCGTGGCGCCTGCGTCCTGGTCTCCACCCACCTGCGCGAGCTGGCCATCGAGGCCTGCTCGACCGTGACCGTGCTGCGCGGCGGTGCCCAGGTCGCCACGCTCCCGGCCGCCGACATGGTGGGGGAGGACGGCGCGCGTGCCTACCGCGGCCTCCTCGACTGAGCGCTGGCCCGGCTCCGGCCCGCCGCGTCGTCCCGGGGCCGCCGCCCGCTGGCGCGCCGCACCCGCCGACGCGTGGCACGCCGTGGTCGACACCGGCCACCTGGTCGCCTTCCGCGCCGGCACCGTGCGCAGCCGCGGGGTGCTCGTCGCGCTCACCGCCGCCTTCGTCGCGCTCACCGCGGCGGCCGCGGTCGTGCCGGCGTGGACCCCCGGCGCGGGCTCGGGGGAGGGCCGCAGCCTCGACGTGCTCCTGCTGCTGCCCACCGCGATGGCGGGCTTCCTGCTGCTGGCGCTGGTCTCGGCGGTCGTCTCCGGGGGCGGGCGCGAGCTGCTGGCGCGCGACCCGGCCGCGGTGCACCCGGTCAGCCCCACCACCGACCACCTCGGGGCGTTGGTCCTCGCACCCCTCAACATCGCCTGGCTGCTGCAGGCCTGGACGCTGCTGGGCAGCACCGCCTACGCCGTGGGCCCGGCCGGCGGCGGCGCCGACCTCGCCGCCGCGCAGGTCGGCATGCTGCTGTGGCTGGCCTTGGCCACCGCGCTCGCGCAGGTCGTCGCCTGGAGCCTGGAGGGCCTGCGCCGCCTGCGCGGCGGTGTCCTGGCCGTGCGCCTGCTCGGCCTCGGGGCGCTCGCCGCGGGGCTGGCCCTGCAGGCCACCGGTCGGCTGGTGCCGGCCCTCGACCGCGGCCCGACCGTGCCCGTGCTGGGCGGCCTCGTGGGCGGTCCCGGCCCGCGGTGGGGCCTCACCGTGGCCGGCCTGCTCGTGGCGACCCTGCTCGCGGTCGCCCTCGGCGCCGTGCCGGCCCACCTGGCGGCGCGCCGCCACCCGCGCGACGAGCAGGGCAGCGAGACCGAGCACCACGAGGCCCGCCCGCTGGCCCGCTGGCCGCTCACCGCGCTCGTGCGCACCGACCGGGCCTCGGTGTGGCGCGCGGTGCCGATGCGACGCGGGCTGCTGGTGCTCGCCGTGGGCCCCGGCCTGGTCGCCCTGCTGGGCGGGCTGCGCTGGGACACCATGACGGTGCTCCCCGGCCTGGTCGCCTCCGGCGGCGCGCTGCTCTTCGGGGTCAACGCGTGGTGCCTCGACGGCCGCGGCGGCCGCTGGCGCGAGAGCCTGCCGGTCGACCCCGCCACGGTCTTCGACGCCCGCGCGTGGGTGCTGGCGGAGTTCCTGCTCGCGGCCTCGCTGCTGACCACCGCCATCGCCGCGGTGCGCGCCGGGGTGCCGAGCGCGGCCGAGCTCGCGGCGATCACGGCCACGCTGGCGGTGGTCACCGTGCAGGTGGTCGCGGCCGCGATGCGCTGGTCGCTGGCCCACCCCCACGCGGTCGACCTGCGCTCGGCCCGCGCGACCCCCGCCCCGCCGCTGGGCATGGTCGGCTACTCCACCCGCCTCGCGGTGAGCACCACCGTGACCGGCTTGGTCTTCTCCGGGCTCAGCCGCGCCGAGGGGTGGGCGCTGCCGGTGCTGTGCGCCGTACCGTTCCTGGCGTGGTCGTCGTGGCGCCTGCTGCGCACCCGCCGCCGCTGGCTCGACCCCGTCGAGCGCGCCCGCGTCGTGCTGACCGTCACCGCCTGACGCCGCGCGCTGCTCGGCGGGGACGTCATGCGTTGTGTGGATGCGCTTGCACGTCTCGTATGACGTGGTGGGGTGGGCTGGGCGGCGCCGGGGGACGTCATGCGTTGTGTGGATGCGCCTCCACGTCTCGCATGACGTCCCGCCGCGCAGCCCCGCGAGCGGGCCCCGCCCCCCGGGAGGCGCCACCACGCCGGCGACCCGCAGCCGCCCGCGCGCCTGTGAGACGCCCGTCACCCGGCTGCCTCTAGGGTGCGAGGCATGGACTTCTCCCCCTCGCCGCGCGCGGCCGACCTGACCGCCCGGGTGGCGGCCTTCATCGCCGAGGAGGTGACGCCGGTCGAGGCGGGGTACCACGCCGAGCTCGCCCGCCGCCGCGCCGACCGCAGCGGGCCGAGCCCGTGGGAGCCGCAGCCGGTGCTCGAGGAGCTCAAGGCCAAGGCCCGCGCCCAGGGCCTGTGGAACCTCTTCCTGCCCCAGGAGCACGCGGGGGAGTACGCCGCGCGCTTCGGCACCGACGGCGGCGAGGGCCTCACCAACGTCGACTACGCCCCGATCGCCGAGCTCACCGGCCGCAGCGCCATCGCGCCGCTGGTGCTCAACTGCAACGCCCCCGACACCGGCAACATGGAGGTGCTGCTGCGCTACGGCACCCAGGCCCAGCGCGACGAGTGGCTCGACCCGCTGCTCGACGGCCGGATCCGCTCGGCCTTCACCATGACCGAGCCCGGCGTGGCCTCCTCCGACGCCACCAACATGGCCGCCACGGCGGTCGTCGACGGCGACGAGGTCGTCATCAACGGGCGCAAGTGGTGGTCGACCGGCGTCGGCCACCCCGACTGCCGGATCTTCGTCTTCATGGGTCTCACCGACCCCGACGCCGACCGCCACCACCGTCACTCCATGGTGCTGGTGCCGCGCGACACCCCCGGCGTCAGGATCGAGCGGCTGCTCTCCACGATGGGCCTCCAGGACGAGCCCCTCGGCCACGGCGAGGTCTCCTTCACCGACGTCCGGGTGCCGGTGACCAACATCCTCAGCGGCCCCGGCGAGGCCTTCGGCATCGCCCAGGGCCGCCTGGGCCCTGGTCGCGTGCACCACTGCATGCGCCTCATCGGCCTGGCCGAGCTGGCGCTGGAGCTGGCGTGCCGGCGCGGCCTGGAGCGGGAGGCCTTCGGCAAGCCGCTGGCCAACCTCGGCGGCAACCGCGAGCGCATCGCCGACGCCCGCATCGCCATCAACAGCGCCCGCCTGCTGGTGCTCGACGCGGCCTGGAAGCTCGACGTCGGTGGCCCGCTCAACGCCCTCTCCGAGGTTTCCCAGATCAAGGTCGCCGTGCCCACCATGGCCCAGCAGGTCATCGACATGGCCATGCAGCTGCACGGCGGCGGCGGTCTCTCCGACGACCACCCGCTCGCCGCGGCCTGGACCTCGGCGCGCGCCCTCCGCCTGGCCGACGGCCCCGACGAGGTGCACCGCGGCGTGGTCGCCCGCCTCGAGCTCGGCCAGTACGGCGCGCGCCGGTGAGCGCCCCCGCGGCCGAGCGGGCCGGCGCCCCGCTGCGCGTGCTCGTCACCGGCGCCGCCTCGGGGCTCGGCGAGGCGCTCAGCGAGGCCTTCGAGGCGCGCGGCGACGAGGTGCTGCGCACCGACCTGCGCGCCCCTGACGGCGGGCTGGCCCTCGACATCACCTCCGACGACGACTGGGCCGCCGCGGTGGCCGAGGTCGGGCGGCGCTGGGGCGGGCTCGACGTGCTGGTCAACAACGCCGGCGTGGCCGGTGGCGGCCGGCTCGACGTGGCCACCCTCGAGGAGTGGCACTGGATCTTCGAGATCAACCTCTTCGGCGCCGTGCGCGGCACCCGGGCCTTCGTGCCGCTGCTCAAGCGGCAGGGGTCGGGGGCGATCGTCAACGTCGCCTCGCTGGCGGGCCTGGTCCACCCGGCCGGCATGGCGTCCTACAACGCGGTGAAGGCCGCGGTCCTGGCGCTCACCGAGACCACCGGCCACGAGCTGGCCGGCCACGGGGTCAGCGCCCACGCGGTCTGCCCGTCGTACTTCCGCACCAACCTGATGGACTCCCTGCAGGGCGCCGACGCCGCGCTGGGCGCCACGATGGCGCGGCTGGTGGAGCGCTCCCCGATCACCGCCGCCGACATCGCCGCGGCCGTGCTCGAGGGCCTCGACGCCGGCGCCGAGCTGATCGTGCCCGACCAGCCCGCGCGCGACGCGTGGGCGCTCAAGCAGCACGACCGCGCCGGCTACGACCAGGTCATGCGCGCCCAGGCGGCCAAGCTCGAGAGGAACGCACCGTGAGCACCCCCACCGACGCGCCCGCCCCGGACGGCAACCCCGCCAAGGCCCTGCGCGAGGAGGACGCCTTCGACACCGCGGCCGTCGAGCGCTGGCTGGGGCGCGGGCCGATCACGGAGGTGCGCCAGTTCCGCGGCGGCGCCTCCAACCTGACCTACCTGCTGCGCATGGCCGAGGGCCCCGACCTGATCCTGCGGCGGCCCCCGGTGGGCCGCAAGGCCAAGGGCGCCCACGACATGGGTCGCGAGCACCGGATCCAGGCCGCCCTCGCGCCGGTCTTCCCCTACATCGCGCCCCAGGTCGGCCACTGCGACGACGAGTCGGTCATCGGCTCGGAGTTCTACGTCATGGAGCGCCTCGAGGGCACGATCCTGCGCCAGGACTTCCCCGAGCAGCTGCGCCCGGTGGCCCCCGAGACCGCCGACGCGCTGTGCCGCCGCGCGCTCGACGTGCTGGTCGACCTGCACTCCGTCGACGTCGACGCCGTGCCCGAGCTGGCCGCGCTCAGCCGTGGCGAGGGCTACGTCGCCCGCCAGGTCTCCGGCTGGACCCGCCGCCTGGCCGACGCGCGCACCGAGGAGACCGGCGACTGGTCCGACGTCACCGGCTGGCTCGACGCCCACCAGCCCCCCGACGCCGGGCGGGTGCTGATCCACAACGATTACCGCTTCGACAACCTCGTGCTCGGCCCCGACCTCGAGGTCGCCGGTGTGCTCGACTGGGAGCTCGCCACCGTCGGCTGCCCGATGATGGACCTCAGCTGCACCTCGGCCTACTGGGTGCAGGCCGACGACGACGAGCTCTTCCAGCTCTTCCGCCGCCAGCCCACCACCACGCCGGGCATGTGGACCCGCGAGGAGCTGGCCCGCCGCTACTGCGAGCGCACCGGCCGCACCCTCAGCGCGCGCGACTGGACCTTCTACGAGGTCTTCGGCCTCTTCCGCCTCGCGGTGATCGCCCAGCAGATCTGGTACCGCTACGCCACCGGCCAGACCACCAACGAGTCGTACGCCGTGCTGGGCCAGGTCGTCCCCTACCTGGAGGCCCGCTGCCGCCGGCTGGTCGGCGAGGCCGACTCCGGGGCCGGGTCCGACGCCGGGGCCGAGCCCGACTCCGGGCCCGACGCCGGGGCCGGGGCCTGATGGGTCTGCTGCTGCTCGTGCGGCACGGCCAGGCCAGCTTCGGCGCCGACGACTACGACGTCCTCTCGCCCACGGGGTGGGAGCAGGGCCGCCTGCTGGGGGCCTCGCTGGCCGCCGCCGGCGCGCTCCCCACGGCGCTGGTGCGCGGGTCGATGCGCCGGCACCGCGAGACCCTCGAGGCGCTCGTCGACGGCGCCGGCCGGGGGAGCGGTGACACCGGGACCCCCGAGCCCCCCGGGACACCCGGGACACCCGAGGCCCCCGGGGTCACGGTCGACGCCGGCTGGGACGAGTTCGACCACCTCGGGGTCGTGGGCGCGCACCCCGACCTGCTGGGCGACGACGCGTGGAGCGACCGGCGCGCCTTCCAGACCGCTTTCGTGGAGGCGACGCGGCGCTGGACCGCGGGCGAGCCGGGGGCCGACGGGGCGGCGTACCCGGAGTCGTGGGGGGAGTTCCTGGGCCGGGTGCGCGGCGCGCTGACCGCCGCCGCCGCGGCGACCGGGAGCGGCGGCACGACGCTGGTCGTGACCTCCGGCGGCGCGATCGCCGCGGCCTGCGCCGCGCTGGTCGACCCCGAGGAGACCGACGAGGCGCGGCTGGCCCGGGCCTGGAGCCGGTTCAACACCGTGTGCGTCAACACGGGGGTGACCCGCGTGGTGGTCGGCTCGACCGGGCCGCGCCTGCTCACCTTCAACGAGCACCCGCACGTCTCCGGCGACACGCTCACCTACCGGTGAAGCCTCCGGTGACCGGCTCGTGACGGGCGACTCGTGAGGACCGCGTGGGTACGCCACACGGCGCGGGTCGTGCTCGGGGCGTTCCTCCTGGTTGCCGGGGTGGCCCACCTCGTCGACGTCGAGGCGTTCCTCGCCCAGGTGCCGCCATGGCTGCCGGCCCGCGAGGCGGTGGTGCTGGTCTCCGGGGTGGTCGAGCTGGCCCTCGGCGCGGCGCTGCTGCTGGCGCGCGGGCGGCGACGGGCGCAGGTCGGCCTGGTCGTCGCGGCCTTCCTCGTCGCGGTCTTCCCGGGCAACGTGAGCCAGTGGCTCACCGGTGCCGACGCCTTCGGCCTCGAGACCGACGGTGCGCGGCTGGCCCGGCTGTTCTTCCAGCCGCCGCTGGTCGCCTGGGCGCTGTGGTGCACCGGCGGCTGGGGGCTGCTGGTCGAGCTCGTCGGACGTCGACGGGGTGCCGGGGAGGGCCGGGTCAGACCAGGCGCTTGAGCACGCCGAGCGGCGCGTGCTTCATCACCAGCGACAGCGGGGCCCACGGCAGCGGCGGCACGCACGCGGAGTCGACCTGCTTCTCGATGGCGGCCACCATCGCCCGCACGCCCTTCTCGGTCGAGGCCATGAGCGGGGTCGACGAGGCGACCTGGTCGTTCGTCTCCGAGGCGATGTAGCCGGGGTAGAGCACGGTGACCTTGACCGTGCGGGCCAGTGGCGTGCCGTGCAGCTCGTGGCGCACGCCCTCGGCGAGGAACGCCGCGCCGACCTTGGTGGCGGCGTAGGTCGTCATCGACCTCGGCAGCGCCCGCATGGCCGACATCGAGGAGACCACGACCAGGTGGCCGGCCTCCTGGGCGCGGAAGACGGCCATGGCCGCCTCCACCTGGCTCAGGGCGCCGACGAAGTTGGTCATCGCGGTCTCGCGGTTGACGTCGGCGCGACCGGTGCCGAGCGCGGCGCCCTTGCCGAGCCCCGCGTTGACCACCACCCGGTCGAGGTGGCCGAAGGTGGCGCGGAAGTCCTCCACCACGGCCGGCACGGCCTCGTGGTCGGTGACGTCGAGGGCGCGCAGCTCGACACGCCGCCCGGGGTGGGCGGCCAGCACCTCCTCGCGCAACTGCTCGAGGCGGTCGGTGCGCCGGGCGCACAGGGCGAGGTCGTGCCCGCGGGCGGCGAGCTGGCGGGCCATCTCCGCGCCGAGCCCGGAGGAGGCGCCGGTGATCAGGGTGGTCGGCATGGCCCCGAGTCTGGCGCAGCACCCCCCACCGACCGCCACCGGCTCCGGCGTACCCCCGTCGTCCCACCCGCCACCTCCGCCCCACCGGTCGGCCCGGACCCGCGCTTGTCGGCCGAGGCGTGGGCCGACAGGTGCGGGTTTCGCCAGCCGGCTGGCGAAACCCGCGGACGCCCCGGAACCCGTCGGCCCGGGCCGGGCAGCCATGCCGTCGCGCGGGGCTGGGCTCGAGCGTGCGTCCCCACCAGCCACGGCAGCCCCACCTGTCGGCCCGGACCCGCACCTGTCGGCCGACGCGTGGGCCGACAGGTGCGGGTTTCACCGGCTGGCTGGCGAAACCCGCGGCCCGCGGCACCGCCCCACCAGCCCCGCGGAGCCGTCGGAGTGACCCGGGCCACGCAAGGTCTCGGATGAGACACGGTTCGAATCCATGGTGCCGGGGCCGTTGACATCACCCGGTCGGATGGATTCAGGTGTCTTCTGGCCGCGTCATTTGCCGGAACATCGGGTGTCGGCACGTGGTCGTCTCGGAGTGAGGGAGTTTTCGTGACGAATCTTCACGCCCGTCGCAGTGCGCGCCAGCGCGCACTGGGCGTCGTGTCCGCGAGCGCGATCGCGGTAGGGCTGGTGGCGACGGTCTCGACCGTCGCACCCGCCCAGGCCGCCGACAGCGCCGGCGGCATCAAGAAGCTCGACCGGGCCGCCGTGGACGCCTACGAGGCCGGTCGCTACATCGTCCTCATGCAGCAGCCCAGCGCCGCGGCCTACACCGGCGGCATCCAGGGCCTCGCGCCCACGAAGCCGGCCGCCGGCCGCAGCTTCGACCCGCGCTCCGGCGCGGCGACGGCCTACCGCACCTTCCTGGAGAAGCAGCAGCGCCAGGTCGCGGCCGCGGTCGACGCCACCGTGACGCGCAGCTACACCACCGCCACCAACGGCTTCGCCGCCCAGCTCACCGGCGAGCAGGCCACCGCCCTGGCCGCGGCCAAGGACGTCTACGCCCTGGTGCCGGTCGAGGCCCGCACCCCCGACGCGGTCCCGCAGAACACCGCGCAGACCCTCGGCATGTACGGCAAGAGCGGCGTCTGGGCCAAGCACGGCACCCAGGCGAACGCCGGCTCCGGCATCGTCGTCGGCGACCTCGACACCGGCATCTGGCCCGAGAACCCCTCCTTCTCCGGCGAGGAGCTCAGCGGCGCCCCGACCGGCCCGTGGGCCGCGCGGATGGACCCGCTGGGCAACACCACCATGAAGAAGGCCGACGGCGGCACCTTCCGCGGCGCCTGCGAGACCGGCACCGGCGACGACTGGGACCTCAGCGACTGCTCGACCAAGATCATCGGCGCGCGCTACTACCCCGACACCTTCGTCGACACCGTGCCCCCCGAGGAGGTCGCCGAGGGCGAGTTCATCTCCCCGCGCGACGGCGGCGGCCACGGCAGCCACACCGCGAGCACCGCGGCCGGCAACGTCGTCGACGACGTGAGCGTCGACGGCATCGAGTTCGGCGAGGTCACCGGCATGGTGCCCGGCGCCTCGATCGCCTCCTACAAGGTCTGCTGGGAGGACACCGACCCCGACACCGGCGGCTGCTACACCGACGCGATCCTCTCCGCGATCGACGACGCCGTGCGCGACGGCGTCGACGTCATCAACTTCTCGATCTCCGGCGCGACCGACACCGTCGTCGACCCGGTCGAGATCGCCTTCGCCGGCGCGGCCGACGCGGGCGTCTTCGTCGCCGCCTCGGCCGGCAACAGCGGCCCGACCGCCTCGACCGTCGCCCACAACAGCCCCTGGCTGACCACCGTGGCGGCGTCGACGTACCGCAACTTCGACGGCACCGTCGAGCTCGGTGACGGCACCCGCTACCTCGGCGCCATGATCGACGGCACCGGCGTCCCGGAGCAGACCCCGCTGGTCGACGCGGCCGAGGCCGGGGTCGCCGGCGGCGACGCCGCCGAGGCCGGGCTGTGCGCGCCCGACAGCCTCGACGAGGCCGCCGTCGACGGCGCCGTCGTGGTCTGCCTGCGCGGCACCTACGGCCGCGTCGAGAAGTCGACGGAGGTCGCCCGCGCCGGCGGCGTCGGCATGATCCTGGTCAACCCGGCCGAGAGCAGCCTCGACGCCGACCTGCACCCCGTGCCGACCGTGCACCTGCAGAGCACCGACCTGCCGGCGATCGAGGCCTACCTCGACACCGACGCGCCGACCGCGGCCCTGCTGCCCGGCAACCAGACCGACCTGCCCTCGGCGGCGCTGCCCCAGGTCTCCGGCTTCTCCTCGCGGGGCCCGGCCAACGCCAACGAGAGCGACATCCTCAAGCCCGACATCTCCGCCCCCGGCCAGAGCGTGCTCGCCGCGGTCGCCCCGCCGTCGAACAGCGACCGCGACTTCGACCTCTACTCCGGCACGTCGATGGCCGCGCCGCACATCGCCGGTCTCGGCGCGCTGCTGATGGCCGAGAACCCGACCTGGACCCCGCAGATGGTCCAGTCGGCGATGATGACCACCGCCACCAGCACCCGCACCGCGGGCGACAAGGCCTCGCGCGACGCCTTCGCCCAGGGCGCCGGCCAGGTCACCCCGGCCTCGATGTTCCGCCCGGGTCTCTTCGTCACCTCGACCTCGCGGCAGTGGTACGGCCTCATCGCCGACCAGGGCTTCGACACCGGCGTGAAGCCGGTCGAGGCCAAGGCCGTCAACATCCCCTCGATGGCCGACCACGCGGTGGTCCAGAGCACGACCTTCACCCGCACCGTCACCACGCAGGGCAAGGGCACGTGGAAGGTCTCGGCCAGCGTGCCGGGCTTCACCACGCAGGTCAGCAAGAAGTCCTTCAGCGCGGGCAAGGCCGGCGTCAAGCGCCAGCTCGTGATCACCTTCACCGCCAAGGACGGCGTGGAGCTCAACCGCTGGGCCAAGGGCTTCGTCAAGCTCACCGGCACCACCTCGGCCCGCATGCCGGTCGCGCTCAAGCCGGTCGCGCTCGACGCCCCGGCGGTCGTCTCCGGCGAGGGCGCCGACAGCGACGTCGACGTCACCGTGACGAGCGGTACGACGGGCACGATCGACCTCACCACCCAGGGTCTGGCCCAGGCCGACTCGGTCGAGGACTCCGTGGCCGTCAACGACTCGGCGGCCTACTGCGTGCCCGTCACCGAGGGCAGCCCGCTGCTGCGCATCGACGTCGACGCCGCCGACGACCTCGCCGACCTCGACCTGACCGTCATCCCGACCAACGCCGAGTGCTCGGCCGCGGTCGGCGACCAGGTCGTCTCGGCGACCGGCTCGGCCGACGAGTCGGTGACCATCGAGGCTCCGGACTCCCCGGCCGTCGCGGTCTTCGTGGACGGCTTCGCCTCCGGCCCGCAGGGCTCGCCGATGGACTTCCGGATGGACGTCTACGACCTCGGCACCGCGGCCCAGGGCTCGCTCACCGCGACCCCGGACCCGCTCGAGGTCACCGCGGGCGAGGAGTCGACGTACTCCCTGGCCTGGACCGGTCTCGACGCCGACGCCCGCTACCTCGGTCGCGTGCTCTACGGCGACACCGGCATCAGCACGCTGCTGGAGGTCACCACGGCCACGCCGTGACCCACCCGCACCGCTGAGCAGCACCTGAGCAGCACCCAGCAGCACCCGACGGCCGTCCCGCACCTGCGGGGCGGCCGTCGGGTGTTTCCGGGCCTGCGCCGCGATGCTGGATACCCGGTATGCATACGTGGTATACATACCGAGTAGGGCGCGGGTGCGCCCACCACGAGGAGGTCCCCATGTCGGTCAAGCAGGCGCTGCTGGCGCTGCTGGAGCAGGAGCCGATGTACGGCAACCAGCTCCGCACGGAGTTCGAGCAGCGCACCGGGTCGACCTGGCCGCTCAACGTCGGGCAGGTCTACACCACGCTGACGCGCCTGGAGCGCGACGGACTGGTCGAGGCCGCCGGCGCCGACGCGGAGGGCCACGAGCGGTGGCGTCTGACCCCGGCGGGGCGCGAGGAGGTGGCGGCGTGGTTCACCACCCCCGTGGCGCGCACCCAGCCCCCGCGCGACGAGCTGGCCATCAAGCTCGCCCTCGCGGTCACCGTGCCCGGCGTCGACGTCGGCGCGGTGATCCAGCAGCAGCGCAGCGCCACGATGCGCGCGCTGCAGGACTACACCCGACTCAAGCGTCAGGCCGGTCAGGCCGGCCCCGGTGGTCGTCAGGGCGAGGCGCCGCGCGCCGACCTCGCCTGGAGCCTCGTGCTCGACTCCCTGGTCTTCGCCTCCGAGGCCGAGATCCGCTGGCTCGACCACTGCGAGGCCCGGCTGCGCCGCGCCGCGCTCGAGCGCCCCGAGCCGTCGGCCGCCGACCGGTCGGCCGACGCCCGCGTCGAGGGCGAGGCCCTGCGATGAGCGCCTCGTCGTCCCGGTCGACCCGACCGGGTGCCCCCACCGCCGCCGCGCCCGCGGCGCCCCGGCCCGGCGTGCTCCTGGCCGAGCAGGCCGTGGTGCTGCGCCGTGCCGAGGACCGGTGGCTGGCGCAGAGCGCCCGCCGGCTGGCGGCCTGCCCGCGCGCCACGCGCGGAGCCCGGGGACGGGTGGCCGTGCGATGAGCGCGGTGCTCGAGCTCGACCGCGTCTCGCGCGTGCACGGCGAGGGCGACCTGCAGGTCCACGCGCTGCGGGCGGTCTCCTTCGCGGCCCACGCCGGCGAGCTGGTCGCGGTGATGGGGCCCTCGGGCTCCGGCAAGTCGACCCTGCTGACCCTCTCCGGCGGTCTCGACACCCCCACCGACGGCGCCGTGCGCGTCGAGGGCTCCGACCTCGGGGCGATGGGGGCCAAGGAGCGCGCCCGCATGCGCCGCACCTCGATCGGCTACGTCTTCCAGGACTTCAACCTCGTCCCGGCCCTGACCGCCGTGGAGAACGTCGCCCTGCCGCTCGAGCTCGACGGCGTGCGCACCCGCGTCGCCCGCGCGGCCGCGCGCACCGCGCTGGAGGAGGTCGGCATCGGCGAGCTCGCCGACCGCTTCCCCGACCTGATGTCGGGCGGCCAGCAGCAGCGCGTGGCCATCGCCCGCGCCGTGGTCGGCGAGCGGCGGCTGATCCTGGCCGACGAGCCGACCGGCGCCCTCGACACCGAGTCGGGCGAGGACGTGCTGCGCCTGCTGCGCGCCCGCTGCGACGCCGGCGCCGCCGGCGTCATGGTCACCCACGAGGCCCGCCACGCCGCCTGGGCCGACCGGGTGGTCTTCCTGCGCGACGGCGTCGTCGTCGACGACTCCGGCGCCACGCCCGTCGACGCCCTGCTCGACCAGGGCGCGCACCGGTGAGGGGGCCCCTCGCGGGCTGGCGGCTGCCGCTGCGCCTGGCCTGGCGCGACGCCCGGCGGGCCAAGGGGCGCAGCCTGCTCGTGCTCGTCATGATCGCGCTGCCCGTGCTGGCGGTCTCGGCGGCGTCGGTGCTCTACACGACCCAGGAGGTCTCCCCGGTCGAGGGCCTGGACCGGAGGCTGGGCTCGGCCCAGGCGCTGGTGCGCCTCGACCCGGGCGACCGCGCGGTCGAGCAGGGTGTCGACCCGTTCATGGGCTTCACCTCGACGGGCGCGCGCCGCGAGCCCGGCAGGCCGACGCTGGCGCAGGTGCGCCAGGCCCTGGGTGAGCCCGACGCGCCGGCCGTCCAGCTGTCGAGTGGCAGCTACAACGTGAGGACCGACGGCGGCGAGGTCCCGGCCGACATCACCGAGACCGACCTGCTCGACCCCCTCACCCGCGGCCTGGTGGAGCTGGTCGACGGGCGGCTGCCGCGCTCCGCGGGCGAGGTGGTCGTCAACCCCGAGCTGGCGCGTCGCGACGCCGAGCCGGGCCAGCAGCTCACCCTCCGCAACGGCGCCGTGCTCGACGTCGTCGGCATCGCCGAGTCGACCAGCTACACCGGCTACCCGCAGGCCTGGACCCGGCCCGGCTCGACCCGCCCCGGGGCCGATCCGGACGCGGGGCCGGGCGAGGGCCCGCGCTCCACGGAGTCGACGTGGCTCGTCGGTGGCGCCCCGGTCACCTGGCAGGACGTCCGCGCACTCAACGCGATCGGCGCTGTCGCGCTCTCCCGCGCGGTGGTGACCGATCCGCCGCCCTCCTCCGCGATCCCCCCGGCCGTCCGCTCCGCCCCGGGCGGGCTCGACGAGGCCACGGTCACGGTGCTCGTGCTGGTGGTGGTCATGGTCCTCATCGAGGTGGTCCTGCTCGCGGGCCCGGCCTTCGCGGTCGGCGCGCGTCGGCAGTCGCGGACGCTGGCCCTGTTCGCGGCCGCCGGCGGGGTGCCGCGCCAGGCCCGCCGAGTGGTGCTGGCCTCGGGTGTCGTCCTCGGCCTGGCCGGGGCCCTGCTCGGGGTGGTCCTGGGCCTGATCGCGGCGCTGCCGCTGCTGCCCGTCCTGCAGGGCTTCTCCACCACGCGCTTCGGCCCGTTCGAGGTCAGCTGGTGGCAGCTGGCGGTGATCGCCCTCTTCGGCGTGGTGAGTGCCCTGCTGGCAGCTGCCGTGCCGGCCTGGATCGCCTCGCGCCAGGACGTCGTGGCGGTGCTCGCCGGACGTCGGGGCGACACCCGCGCCTCGCGGCGCTCCCCGCTGCTCGGTGTCGTGCTGCTCGGAGCCGGTGTGGCCGGGGCCGCCTGGGGAGCGGTCGGTGGCGGGAACGAGATCGCCATCGCCGCGTCGGCCGTCGTCTCCGTGCTGGGCATGGTGCTGCTGGTGCCGGTCGTGGTCGTCGCCGTGGCACGGCTCGCCACCCGCCTGCCCCTGGCGCTGCGTTTCGCGGCCCGTGACGCGGCCCGCCACCGCACCCGCACCGTGCCGGCGGTCGCCGCCGTCGCCGCCACCGTCGCGGGTGTCGTCGCGCTGGGCATCGGGCTGTCGAGCGACGAGCACCAGAACGAGGCGACCTACCGCCCCACGGCGGCCGAGGGCGCCATGCTCGTCACCTCCTACGACCGTCCCCGGGACTGGGACGCCTACCGCGCGAGCCTCGCCGACACCTTGCCCGGCGCGGAGGTGACCGCGATGGAGGGGTTGGTCCTCCGGGAGGGCGGGACGCGAGCCGAGCTCAGCGTGCTGGCCGGCGACGGCGACGG
Organism: Nocardioides sp. Leaf307; assembly: GCF_001423135.1. Lineage (NCBI taxonomy): Bacteria > Bacillati > Actinomycetota > Actinomycetes > Propionibacteriales > Nocardioidaceae > Nocardioides > Nocardioides sp. Leaf307. The sequence goes on from NZ_LMNY01000003.1 coordinate 295,766, forward strand.
GTCGGCGCTGCAGTCGTGGGGTGGGGCCTTCGACGCCTCGGTGCTGGTCGCCGACGTCATGCCCCGAGCCCTCCTCGGCGGCGTCGTGGACGGCCCCGCGATGGAGCGGGCCGACGCCGTGCTCGCCGCCGGAGGCGTCGTGGCCTTCGCCGACCGTCCGGTCGAGGGCGACGAGGCGCGTCTGGTGGCCAGGACCTACCGCGAGCGAGGGGGGCCGGAGACGGTGGCCTCCGTGAGGGCCGACGCCGACTGGGTGGAGGTCCCGAACGACTGGGCCCCCGTCCTGGCCGTCGTGCCGTCCTCGGTGGCCACCGAGCTCGGCGGGTCCGCCAGCACGGTCGGGCTGCTCGTGCCCGGGCCGGTCGACACCGCCGCCGAGGAGCGGGCCGACGAGGCCCTGACGGCCCTGCCCGGGAGCCCCACGACCTACGTCGAGCGTGGCTACCAGGCCGACGAGGCGGCGGTGGTCGTCCAGCTCATCCTGGCCGCGCTGGGAGCGGTGCTCATGCTCGGCGGCACCCTGACGGCGACGTTCCTGGCCCTCTCCGACGCCCGGCCCGACCTGGCCACGCTGTCGGCGGTGGGGGCCAGCCCGCGCACCCGCCGCGCGATCGCCGCGGCGTACGCCCTCGTGGTGGGGCTCGTGGGCGCGGTGCTGGGAGCGCTGGTGGGGGCGATCCCCGGCGTCGCCATCACCTACCCGCTCACCGGGCCCGGGAGCAGCGGGACCACCGGCGGTCCGGCGACCTACCTCGACGTGCCGTGGCTCTTGGTCACCGGCGTCGTGCTCGGCCTGCCGCTGCTCACCGCCGCGGTGGTCGGCCTCACCGCCCGCTCGCGGCTGCCCCTGGTGGCGCGGCTCGACTGAGGCCGCACTCCCTCGTGTTACCGACCGTTGCGACCACCACCCGACCGTCCTGACTGTCGGGTAGTGGTCGCAACGGTCAGTAAGACGGGCGGACCGCAGAAAAAGTCAGGCTTGACTGTTTGTTGGGTCCGCAGGCAGGGTGGTGGCGTGACCCAGACCACCTCGACGCGCGTGCCGCAGGAGGAGCGCACCCGCGCCATGCGGGCGCGGCTGCTCGAGGCCACGGTCGAGCTGCTCGTCGAGCGCGGCTTCGCCGGCACCACGACCACGCTGGTCTCCGAGCGGGCCGGGGTCAGCCGAGGCGCCCAGCTGCACCACTTCCCCTCCAAGAACGCGCTCGTGGTCGCCGCCGTCGAGCACCTCACCGAGGTGCGCGGCGCCGAGCTCGCCGCGGCCGCGGCCGCGCTGCCCACGGGGCGCCGCCGCACCCGCGCCGTGCTGGCCATGCTCGGCGACCACTTCACCTCGCCGGTCTTCACCGCGGCCCTCGAGCTGTGGGTGGCGGCCCGCACCGACGCCACCCTCCTCGCCGCCGTCGCACCGCTGGAGCAGCGGGTGGGCCGCGACGCCCACCGCCTCACCGTCGAGCTGCTCGACGCCGACGAGGAGCAGCCCGGCACCCGCGAGCTCGTGCAGGCCACCCTCGACCTCGTGCGCGGGCTCGGCCTCGCCGACACCATCACCGACGACACCCGCCGCCGCGCCCGCATCCTCGACCAGTGGTCGCTGACCCTCGACGCCACCCTGGCCCGTACGCCGCCCCGCCCGGCCGCCGCCGGGCGCTCCGCCGACCCCACGCCCGGCCCGCCCGGCCCGCCAGCCCCGCCCGCCGACCCGCAGGAGCCCCGATGACCAGCACCCCGGACAGCCCGCCCGCCTCGTCGGCCGGTGCGGTGGCTCTGCCGCCCGCCCAGCCCGCCGGCGGCCTCCTCAACGCGCTCCTCGTGGACCTGCGCGCCGAGGGCGACCTGCTGCGCGCGACGGTGGCCGACCTCGACGCCGCCGGCTGGGCCACGCCCACCCCGGCGCCCGGCTGGAGCGTGGCGACCCAGGTCGGCCACCTGCTGTGGACCGACGAGGTCGCCGCCCTCGCGGCCCGTGCCGGCACCCCCGAGGGGAAGGCGGCGTGGGACGAGGTCGTCACCGGCGCGCTCGGCGACCCCGACCGCTTCGTCGACGAGGCCGCCCTCGCCCTGGCCGCCCTCCCGCCGGCCGAGCTGCTCGCGCGGTGGGACGCCGCCCGCGCGGGGCTGGCCGAGGCGCTGCGCGCGGTGCCGGCAGGGCAGCGGATGCCGTGGTTCGGCCCGCCGATGTCGCCGACCTCGATGGGCACGGCGCGCTTCATGGAGACCTGGGCCCACGCCCAGGACGTCCACGAGGCGCTCGGCACCACCCCGCCGGCCAGCGACCGGATCCGCCACGTCGCCCACCTCGGCGTGCGCACCCGCGGCTTCGCCCACTCCGTGCACGGCGAGCCCCTTCCTACCGAGGAGGTGCGCGTCGAGCTGACCTCGCCCTCGGGCGAGACCTGGGCCTGGGGCCCCGACGACGCCGCGCAGCGGGTCACCGGGCCGGCCCTCGACTTCTGCCTGCTCGTCACCCAGCGGGTGCACCGCGGCGACACCGCCCTGGCCGCCGAGGGCGCCGAGGCCGACCACTGGCTCGACATCGCCCAGGCCTTCGCCGGCCCCGCGGGCGAGGGACGCGAGAAGCGATGACCTCCGACCCGGCCCCCGGCGCCACCCCCGCCACCACTGCGGCCCCCGGCACGCCCGGCACCCTGCTGGTCGGCAACTGCTCCGGCTTCTACGGCGACCGCCTCAGCGCGATGCGCGAGATGGTCGAGGGCACCACCCGGGGCCGCCACCTCGACGTGCTCACCGGCGACTACCTCGCCGAGCTGACCATGCTCATCCTCGGCAAGGACACGATGAAGGACCCGGCGCTGGGCTACGCGCGCACCTTCGTGCGCCAGCTCGAGGAGAGCCTGGGCCTCGCCCTGGAGCGCGGGGTGCGGATCGTCGCCAACGCCGGCGGCCTCAACCCCGCCGGCCTGGCCGAGAAGGTCCGCGAGGTCGCGCGCGGCCTGGGCCTGGACCCCGCGGTCGCCCACGTCGAGGGCGACGACCTGCGGGCGGTGGCCCGCGAGCACGGCTGGCACGACGCGCTCACCGCCAACGCCTACCTCGGCGGCTTCGGCATCGCCGCCGCCCTGCGCGAGGGCGCCGACGTCGTGGTCACCGGCCGTGTCACCGACGCCTCCCTCGTGGTCGGCCCCGCGGTCGCCCACTTCGGCTGGGCCCCGACCGACCACGACGCGCTCGCCGGTGCCGTGGTCGCCGGTCACGTGCTCGAGTGCGGCACGCAGGCCACCGGCGGCAACTTCAGCGGCTTCCGCGCCCTGATCGAGGCGGGTATGGACCCCGCGGTGCCCCTCGGCTTCCCCGTCGCCGAGCTCGCCGCCGACGGCGCCTCGGTGATCACCAAGCCCGACGACACGGGCGGTGCGGTCACCTGCGACACCGTCACCGCCCAGCTGGTCTACGAGATCCAGTCCACCCGCTACCTCGGACCCGACGTCACCACCCACCTCGACTCCGTGCGTCTCGAGCAGGTCGGCCCCGACCGGGTCGCGGTCTCCGGGGTCACCGGCCAGGCCCCGCCCGAGCGGCTCAAGGTCTGCGTCAACGAGCTCGGCGGCTGGCGCAACAGCATCGAGCTGGTGCTCACCGGCCTCGACACCGAGGCCAAGGCCGCCTGGGTGCGCGCGCAGCTCGAGCCGCGGCTGAGCGCGCAGAGCGTGACCTGGTCGCAGCTCGCCCAGCCGCAGCCCGACGCCCCCACCGAGGAGGCCGCCTCGGTGCTGCTGCGCTGCACCGTCATGGACCCCGAGGCAGGCCCGTGCGCCAAGGCGTTCACCGGCCCCGCGGTCGAGCTGGCGCTCGCGTCGTACGCCGGCTTCACCCTGACCGGCCCCCCGCCGCAGCCCACCCCCTACGGCGTCTACCGACCGGCGTACGTCGAGCGCGCCGCGGTCGCCCACACGGTCGTGCACGCCGACGGCCGCCGCGAGGTCGTGCCCGACCCGGTCGACTTCTCCGAGGCCGACCACGACGCGGGCCGTCGCCCCTCGCCCTACCCCGCCCCGGCCGACACCCTCAACCGTCGGATGCCGCTGGGCAGCTTCGTGCACGCCCGCTCGGGCGACAAGGGCGGCGACGCCAACATCGGGCTGTGGGTCGCCCGCGACGGCTCCCCGCGCTACGACGCCCGGGTGACCTGGCTGGCCAAGGTGATGAGCCCGCGCAAGGTCCGCGAGCTGGTGCCGGAGGCCGCCGACCTGCCGCCCGACGCCGTCGAGATCCACCTGCTGCCCCACCTCGGCGCCGTCAACGTCGTCATCCACGGCCTGCTCGGCCGCGGCGTCGCCGCCTCCACCCGCTTCGACCCGCAGGCCAAGGGCCTCGGGGAGTGGGTCCGCTCCCGCTCCGTCCACGTCCAGGAGGGACTGCTGTGACCACGCTGACCGACCCCGCCACCGACCCCGCCACCGACCCCGCCACCGACCCCGCCACCGACCCCGCCACCGACCGGGGCGCGACGCGCGCCGAGGAGCTGCAGGCGCTGCGCGAGACCGCGGCGGAGTTCGTGCGCCGCGAGGTGGCGCACCACCTGCAGGCCTGGGAGGACGCCGGCGAGGTGCCGCGCGCGCTGCACCGCGCCGCGGCCCGGCAGGGCCTGCTCGGCGTCTCCTTCGCCGAGGAGGTCGGCGGCCAGGGCGGCGACCTGGAGCACTCGGTGGCGCTGCAGGAGGCGATGTTCGCCGCCGGCGCCTCCAGCGGGCTGATGTCGGCGCTGTTCACCGGCGGCATCGCGCTGCCCCACATCGCCGCCCACGGCTCGCCCGACCTGGTCGACCGCTTCGTGCGGCCCACCCTGGCCGGCGAGCTCATCGGCTCCCTCGGCGTCACCGAGCCCGGCGGCGGCTCCGACGTCGCCGGCATCCGCACCACCGCGCGCCGCGACGGCGACCACTACGTCGTCAACGGCGCCAAGACCTTCATCACCTCCGCGGTGCGCGGCGACTTCGTCACCACCGCGGTGCGCACCGGCGGCGAGGGCCACGCCGGCCTCAGCCTGCTCGTGGTGGAGAAGGGCACACCCGGCCTCACCGTCGACCGCTCGCTGGCCAAGATGGGCTGGCACTGCTCCGACACCGCCGAGCTGTCCTACGTCGACGTGCGCGTGCCGGTGTCGCACCTGGTGGGGGAGGAGAACGCCGGCTTCTACCTCATCGCCGAGCAGTTCGTGGTCGAGCGGATCGCCCTGGCCGTGCACGCCTACGGCATCGCCGCCCGCTCGCTGGCCCTCACCGCCGCGTGGTGCCGCGAGCGCGAGACCTTCGGCAAGCCGCTGGTGGCCAACCAGGTCGTGCGCCACAAGCTCGTCGAGATGCACCGCCAGGTCGAGGTGGCCCGCGCCTACACCCACGAGGTCGTGCGCCGCCACGTCGCCGGCGAGAGCGTCATCGCCGAGGCCTGCCTGGCCAAGCAGACCGCCTGCGACGCCGCCACCGCGGTGTGCCACGAGGCCGTCCAGCTCCACGGCGGCGCGGGCTACATGCACGGCAGCGAGGTCGAGCGCCACTACCGCGACGCCCGCATCCTGCCCATCGGCGGTGGTGCCACCGAGGTGCTCACCGACCTGGCCGCCAAGCTGCTGGGCTACGCCCGATGAGCGCGGCCCCCGAGGCGAGCACCGGTGTGAGCCCGACGTCGTCCGACGCCCGGCCCACCCACCGCGAGGCCATGCTGGCCAAGCTCGAGGCCCTGGCCGCCGAGCACGCCAAGGCGGTCGCCGGCGGCGGGGAGAAGTACGTCGCACGCCACCACGCCCGCGGCAAGCTGCTGCCCCGCGAGCGCATCGAGCTGCTGGTCGACGAGGGCTCGGCCTTCCTCGAGCTCAGCCCGCTGGCGGGCTGGGGCTCCGACTTCGCCGTCGGCGCCAGCATGGTCACCGGCATCGGGGTGGTCGAGGGCGTCGAGTGCATGATCACCGCCAACGACCCCACCGTGAAGGGCGGCGCCAGCAACCCCTGGACGGTCAAGAAGGCCTTCCGGGCCCACCAGATCGCCGAGGAGAACGGCCTGCCCACGATCGCCCTCGTGGAGTCCGGCGGCGCCGACCTGCCGACCCAGAAGGAGATCTTCATCCCGGGCGGCAGGACCTTCCGCGACATCACCCGCAGCTCGGCGATGAAGCTGCCCACGGTGGCGCTGGTCTTCGGCAACTCCACCGCCGGCGGCGCCTACGTGCCCGGCATGAGCGACTACACCGTGATGGTGCGCGAGCAGGCCAAGGTCTTCCTGGGCGGCCCGCCGTTGGTGAAGATGGCCACCGGCGAGGAGTCCGACGACGAGTCGCTGGGCGGCGCGGAGATGCACGCGCGCACCTCCGGCCTGGCCGACTACCTCGCCGAGGACGAGCGCGACGCGATCCGCATCGGCCGGCGCATCGTGGCCCGGCTGAACTGGCGCAAGGCCGGCGGCTCCGGGGCCGCCGCGGACCCGGCGTACGCCGAGCCCGACCACGACCCCGACGGTCTGCTCGACCTGATCCCCAGCGACCTCAAGGAGCCCTTCGACCCCCGCGAGGTGATCGCGCGCGTCGTCGACGGCGTCGGCGCGACCAACGGCGTGGCCTTCGACGAGTTCAAGCCGCTCTACGGCACGTCGCTGGTCACCGGCTGGGCCAGCATCCACGGCCACCCGGTCGGCATCCTCGCCAACGCCCAGGGCGTGCTCTTCAGCGAGGAGGCGCAGAAGGCCACGCAGTTCGTGCAGTTGGCCAACCAGACCGACACCCCGCTGCTCTTCCTGCACAACACCACCGGCTACATGGTCGGCAAGGAGTACGAGCAGGGCGGCATCATCAAGCACGGCGCGATGATGATCAACGCCATCTCCAACTCCACCGTGCCGCACCTGACGGTGATCATGGGCGCTTCCTACGGCGCCGGCAACTACGGCATGAACGGTCGCGCCTACGACCCCCGCTTCCTCTTCACCTGGCCCTCGGCCAAGTCGGCGGTGATGGGCCCCGCCCAGCTCGCCGGCGTCATGGAGATCGTGGCCCGCCAGTCGGCGGAGTCGCGCGGGCAGACCTTCGACGCCGAGGGCTTCGCCGGCGTCAAGCAGGTGGTGGAGGCCCAGATCGAGGAGCAGTCGCTGCCCTACTTCCTCTCCGGGATGCTCTACGACGACGGCGTCATCGACCCCCGCGACACCCGCACGGTCCTGGGCATCTGCCTCTCGGTCATCGACAGCAGCGCCTTCCGCGGCACCGACCGCTTCGGCGTCTTCCGGATGTGAGGCGCCCGTGACCCGCCCCGTGCCGACCGCCGTGCCCGCAGCACCGTCCCCGAGAGGCCTCCCGTGATCACCCGTCTCCTCGTCGCCAACCGCGCCGAGATCGCCAGCCGCGTCTTCGCCACCTGCCGCCGCCTGGGCGTCTCGACGGTCGCGGTGCACTCCGACGCCGACGCGGCGCTGCCCTACGTCGGGGAGGCCGACGTCGCCGTACGGCTGCCGGGCTCCACGCCCGCGGAGACCTACCTGCGCGTCGACCTGCTGCTGGAGGCGGCGCGCGCCAGCGGCGCCGACGCCGTGCACCCCGGCTACGGCTTCCTCTCCGAGAGCGCCGACTTCGCCCGCGCCGTCCTCGGCGCCGGCCTCACCTGGGTCGGCCCCGACCCCTCCTCGATCGAGCAGATGGGCTCCAAGATCGAGTCGAAGCGGCTGATGGAGGCCGCCGGGGTGCCGGTGCTGCGCAACCACTCCGTCGACGACGCCTCCGACGCCGACCTGCCGCTGCTGGTCAAGGCCTCCGCGGGCGGCGGCGGGCGCGGCATGCGGGTCGTGCGCGACCTGGCCGACCTGCCCGGCGAGGTCGAGCGGGCCCGGGCCGAGGCGCAGTCGGCCTTCGGCGACGGCACGGTCTTCGTGGAGCCCTACGTCGAGCGCGGGCGCCACGTCGAGGTGCAGGTCGTGGGCCACCGCGACGGCGTCCTCGTGCTCGGCGAGCGCGACTGCTCGGTGCAGCGGCGCCACCAGAAGGTGGTCGAGGAGTCGCCGGCGCCGGGCCTGCCCGACGCCGTGCGCGGTGCCCTGCACGAGGCCGCCCGTGCGGCCGCCGCCGCGATCGACTACCGCGGCGCCGGCACCGTGGAGTTCCTCTACGACCCCGCCACGGAGCGCTTCTTCTTCCTGGAGATGAACACCCGCCTCCAGGTCGAGCACCCGGTCACCGAGCTGGTCCACGGCGTCGACCTGGTCGACCTCCAGCTCACCGTGGCCGAGGGCGGCGTGCCCGACCCCCGCGCCATCGGCGAGACCTACGGCCACGCCGTCGAGGTGCGCCTCTACGCCGAGGACCCCGCCGCCGACTACCAGCCGCAGAGCGGACCGCTGAGCGTGCTCGAGGTGCCCGGCGTCGACGCCCGCTTCGACCTGCTCAACCGCCCCGGTGTGCGCCTCGACGCCGGCTTCGCCGGCGGCAGCGAGGTGTCCACCCACTACGACGCGATGCTGGCCAAGGTGATCGCCTGGGCGCCCACCCGCGAGCAGGCCGTGCGCCGGCTGGCCGACACCCTGGCCCGCACCCGGGTGCACGGCGTGGTGACCAACCGCGACCTGCTCGTGCAGGTGCTGCGCTCGCCCGACTTCGTGGCGGGCGACCTCAGCACGGCCTTCCTCACCGACCACCCGGCGCTCGCCCCCGCCGCCGACCCGGGGGCGCCCGTCGCCGCCGCGCTGGCGCTGGCCGAGCAGGCCCGCGCCGCCCGGCGGGTGCAGGGCCGCATCCCGGTGGCCTGGCGCAGCGTCGTGAGCCAGCCGCAGCGCACCGAGCTCGACCACGCCGGCGAGCCGGTCGTCGTGGAGTGGTGGGGCGGGCGCGACGGCTACACCGTGGAGGGCTGCACCGTCGTCGCGGCCGGGCCGACCGAGGTGGTCCTGGAGCGCGACGGGCTGCGCTCGTCGTACGCCGTGGCGGTGTCGGGCCCGAGCGGTCGCGAGGTCGTCGACGTCGACGGGCCGGGAGGTCACGCCCGGCTGGTGCGGGTGCCGCGGTTCGTCGACCCCGCCGAGCAGGTCGCGGCCGGCTCCCTGCTGGCCCCCATGCCCGGCACCGTCGTCAGCGTCGCCGTCGAGGAGGGTCAGGCCGTCGTCGCGGGCCAGCCCGTGCTGGTGCTCGAGGCCATGAAGATGCAGCACACCGTGAGCGCGCCCGCCGACGGCACGCTCGCCCGGATCACCGTCCAGCCCGGCGCGCAGGTCGCCGCCGGAGAGGTTCTCGCCGTCGTCGAAGGAGAGGTCGCATGACCACGCAGGTCCAGCCCACCACCACCGCTTTCACCGAGACCGAGGAGCGCCGCGAGCTGCGCACCCAGGTCGCCCGGCTCGCCGCGAAGTACGGGCGGGAGTACTTCACCGAGAGGGCCCGCTCCGGCGGCAAGACCACCGACCTGTGGCTCGAGATCGGCAAGAACGGCTACCTCGGTATCAACATCCCCGAGCAGTACGGCGGCGGGGGCGGCGGCATCGGCGACATCGCCGCGGTCTGCGAGGAGCTCGCCGCCCAGGGCTGCCCGCTGCTGCTCATGGTGGTCAGCCCCGCGATCTGCGGCACGATCATCAGCCGCTACGGCACCGAGGAGCAGAAGCAGCGCTGGCTGCCCGGGCTGTGCGACGGCACCGGCACCATGGCCTTCGCCATCACCGAGCCCGACGCCGGCACCAACACCCACAACATCACCACCACCGCGCGCCGCGACGGCGCCGGCTGGGTGCTCAACGGCCGCAAGATCTGGATCTCGGGCATCGACGAGGCGCAGAACGTGCTGGTCGTGGCCCGCACCGAGGACGCCCGCACCGGCCGGCTCAAGCCGTGCCTCTTCGTCGTGCCGACCGACGCCGAGGGCTTCGAGGCCCGGGCGATCCCGATGGAGATCGTCTCCCCGGAGAACCAGTTCCAGGTGTTCATCGACGACGTCAAGCTGCCCGCCGACGCGCTGGTGGGCGACGAGAACGGCGGCCTCGCGCAGCTCTTCGCCGGGCTCAACCCCGAGCGGATCATGGCCGCCGCCTTCTCCCTCGGCCTGGCCCGCTTCGCCCTGGAGAAGGCCACCGCCTACGCCAAGGAGCGCGTGGTCTTCGACGTGCCGATCGGGGCCCACCAGGCCATCGCGCACCCGCTCGCGCAGAGCCACATCGAGATCGAGCTGGCCCGGCTGATGAACCAGAAGGCCGCCGCGCTCTTCGACGCCGGCGACGAGATGGCCGCGGGCGAGGCCGCCAACATGGCCAAGTACGCCGCCGCCGAGGCCGCCTGCGACGTCGTCGACCGCGCCGTGCAGACCCACGGCGGCAACGGCGCCAGCCAGGAGTACGGCATGGCCGGCCTCCTCGTCGCCACCCGCGTCGGCCGGATCGCCCCCGTAAGCCGCGAGATGATCCTCAACTTCGTCTCGATGCACTCCCTGGGGCTGCCGAAGTCCTACTGAGCGGGCTGCCCCCGCCGCAGCTGTCACGCCGGGTCACCCGACCTGTCGCCCCGTCACGACGGGGCGGCAGAGGGGGCGGCAGGAGGGGCGACCCGGCGTGACAGCCGGCGCGCGTCGGCCCGCCCCGTCCGCCCCGCCGTGCGGGTGGCGGCGGTCACGGGCCTAGGGTCGCGGCGTGGCAGGGGTGTTCTCGGGGTTCGCGACGATCGGCGTGCTCATCGCGCTGGGGATCCTGCTGGCCCACCTGCGGGTCATCGACCTGGCGGGCCAGCGCACGCTGTCGACGCTGGCCTTCTACGTCGCCAGCCCGGCGCTGCTGCTCACCGTGCTCGAGGACAGCGACCCCGCCGAGGTGTTCTCCACCACCCTGGTCGCCAGCGCCGCGGCGGTGCTCGTCGTGGTGCTGCTGCACCTCGGCCTCAGCCGACTGCGCGGCCCGCTCGACCTGGGCGGCGCGACGGTCGGGGCGATGGCGGCGGGCTACGTCAACGCCGGCAACCTCGGGGTGCCGATCGCGGCCTACGTGCTGGGCGACGTCGCCCTGGTCGCCCCGATCCTGCTCATGCAGCTGCTGGTGCTCCAGCCGCTGGCCCTCACCCTGCTCGACGTGGCGGTCGCGCCGACGCGGCTGAGCCTGCGCAAGGTGCTCTCGCGCCCGGCCACCAACCCGCTCACGATCGCCTCGGCCGCCGGGGTCGCCCTGGCGCTGAGCGGCGTACGGCTGCCGGCCGCGGTGCACGACCCGCTCGACCTGGTCGGGGGCATGGCGGTGCCGGCGATGCTCATCGCCTACGGCGTGGCGCTGCGCCTCGGCCCGCTGCCGGGGCGGGGCGTGCCGGCCTCCGAGCTGGGCCTGGCCGTGGGGCTCAAGCTCGTCGCGCAGCCGCTCGCGGCCTACGCCGTGGGCCGCTGGGCGCTGGGCCTGGAGGCCGACGCGCTGCTCGCGGTCACCGTGCTCTCCGCGCTGCCCACGGCGCAGAACGTCTTCGTCATCGCCAGCCGCTACGGGCGCGCGGAGCTGCTGGCGCGCGACGCCATCTTCGTGAGCACGCTGGCCTCCGTGCCCGCGGTCGTCCTGATCACCGCGCTGATCGCCTAGCCGGCGCCCCGATCGCATAGCGTGAGCGCCGTGGGACGAGCCGTGGACGGAGCCGACCGGTTCCAGCGACGCTTCCCGCCGGTGGGGATCCCGCTGGCGATCGTCTACAAGCACTTCGACGACCAGGGCAACTACCTGGCCGCGATCATCACCTACTACGCCTTCATCGCGATCTTCCCGCTGCTGCTGCTGGCCTCCTCGATCCTCGGCTTCCTGCTCCAGGGCAACCCCGAGCTGCAGACCCAGGTGCTCGACTCGGCGCTGAGCCAGTTCCCGATCATCGGGGAGCAGCTGGGCCGGCCCGAGGGGCTCCAAGGCTCGACCACCGCGGTCGTCGTCGGTGGCGTCGCGGCGCTCTACGGCTCGCTCGGCCTGGGCCAGGCGCTGCAGAACGCCATGAACATCGCCTGGTCGGTGCCGCGCAACTCCCGCCCCAACCCGCTGCTCCTGCGGCTCAAGAGCCTGCTGCTGCTCATCACCGCGGGGCTCTCGGTGCTCGCGGTGTCGGTGGTCTCGGCCCTCGGCAGCCAGACCGAGGTCTTCGGCCCGCGCCTCGACGGCACGATCACCTGGCTGATCCGGCTGGCCACCGTGCTCGGCGTCGGCGCCGTGCTGACCTTCGTCTTCCGGCTCGCCTCCGCGCGTCAGCACGGTCTGCGCGCCGCCGTGCCCGGCGCCCTGGCGCTCGCCGTGATGTGGCAGCTGCTCCAGGTCATCGGCACGGTCTACGCCACCCGCGTGCTCGGCGAGACCAGCCAGATGAACGCGACCTTCGGCCTCGTCCTCGGGCTCATCGGCATCATCTACATCGCCGCGGTCATGGGCGTGCTGGCCATGGAGATCAACGTCGTCCTCGCCCGGCGGCTGTGGCCGCGCGCGCTGCTCACCCCCTTCACCGACAACGTCGAGCTCACCGACGCCGACCGTCGCGCCTACGCCGGCTACGCCCGCGCGCAGCGGCACAAGGGCTTCGAGAACGTCGAGGTCTCCTTCACCGACCCCGCCACCGGGGAGATCACCCTGCCGACCTCGGCCGCGGCTCGACCGAACGGGTGAGAGCGTCCTCCTCCGCCGGCTGACGGCGTGCGGCAGGGGCTAATCTCCGGCCTACCGGCAGCCCCTCGGCGTGCGCGACCGCGCGCCGGTGGTCCCTGCCCCGGAGAGTGCCATGCCGTCCTTCCGTCGCCCCCGCGCGCATCATCACGCCCCACGTCGCACCCCTCGTCGCACGGCGGCGGTCCTCGCCTGCTCGGCCCTCTCCCTGGTGCTCGGCGCCGGTGCCCCCACCGCGGCCACCGCGGCCGATGCCCGGGCCGTGCCGGCCGCGCAGGCCGTCGTGGCCCCGACGAGCGGCTGGTCGGTGTCGATGTACGCCGACGACGACTCGTGGAGCGGCGAGAGCGTCGCCTGGTCCCCGGCCGACGGGGACCTGCAGGTGGCCTGGGAGGACGACGTCCTGGTCCTCACCGCGACCGACCCCTCCCACGCCGGCCGGCTCGAGTTCGCCGCGCCCCGTGGCGAGTCACTCACCGTCGGGTCCTACCGGGACGCCGAGGAGGCGTACTTCCGCTTCGGCCACCACCCCGGTGCGGCGCTCGCGCTCGACCACCTGGCGTGCGGCCGGGTGGCCGGCGACTTCGTCGTGCACGAGCTCGCCCCCGACCTCTCCCGCGTCCGCATCACCTACGACCTGTCGTGCGAGGCGTACGCGGGTCGGGTCTTCGGCGACGTGGTCGTGGGCGGGCCGGCCGGCGGGGCGCTGACGGCCGCCCCCCACCTGGTCTCCTGGCCCACGCAGGACCCCGGGACACTCGCCGCAGTCGTGCCTGTGCGGCTCGACAACACCGGGCCCGCTCCGGCGACGGTCGCGCTGGCCGTGCGAGGCGAGGACTTCGCGGCCGATGCCCGCGGGTGCGGACTGCTCGCGCCTGGCGAGGGCTGCATCGTGGAGGTGTCGTTCCGACCCGTGGCCGTGGGACCCCGGTCGGGCGAGCTCGTCGCGTCGGTCGCCGGCGACCAGGTCGTCCTGCCCCTGCGGGGCACGGGTCGGGCCGGTGTCACGGGCCTCCGCGTCGACACCGCGGCGGGGTCGACGGTGGTGACGCCGGCAGACGCGACCTTCGTGGCACGCGGCAGCTCCTCGACGGTGTCCGTCTCCGCCCAGCGCGGCGACGACGTCTGGTCGGTCGTCCTGGTCGCGCCGGCCGGCGAGCTGGTGCTGCCCGGTCGGACCTTCACCGGCCTCCGCGAGCTGGTGGCTCCTCTCCGCTTTCCTCGAGTGAGCACCAGGGTGCCTGCCATCGAGGGGTGCATGCCCGAGGGCGGTCGGGTCACCGTGCACGAGGCGAGGTACTCCCCGCGCGACGAGCTCGAGGCGGTCTCGATGACGCTGAGCCAGCGGTGCGCCCACAACGGGCCGGTCGGCATGTTTCAGGCCACGTTCTCGTGGCAGGCCTCGGGGGCCGCGCCCGACCCCGATCCGGTGGTGCCCTGGGAGAGCGACCCCGTCCGCGACCTGCGGGCGCACGCGACGATCGGGTCGGCCTCGCTGACGTGGACCCCGCCGGAGGCCCTCGGTCGGGTCGGCTCCGGTATGGAGGGCACGGTGCGGGTGCGCGAGGACGGTCCGCCGCCGGAGGCGCCCGGGGAGGGCCGCGGCTTCGAGGCGCTCGACGACCACGCCCGGCTCGACGGCTTGCGCCCGGGTCACGACTACGGCGTCTCGGTGTTCGCGCTCCCACGGGTCGGGCCCACTCCGCCCCCGGCCTCGGTGACGCTGCGCGGCACCGAGCTGCGGGTCAGCCTGGCACGCCGCCCTGCCGGGGTGCTGCGGGACGGAGGGGCTTCCGCTCAGCGGGTGCGGGGCCGGCTCGTCGCCGTCGACGGGCGCTCGGTCGGGCGACGCCCCCTGGTGGTGGAGGTCGTCCGCCGCTCCGGCGGCGTCGAGGAGATCGCGGTGAGGACGACGCCCTCGGGACGTTTCGAGCGATCAGTGCGCGCCGCCGTCGCCGTTCGCGTGGTCTTCGCCGGACAGAGCCTGCTCCTGGGCTCGGTCACGCGGGTCCGCCCCACCGGTGGGGAGGGACGGCGATGAGGCGCCTGGTCCCCGTTCTGGTGTCGCTGCTCCTCCTGCTCGCCTCCTGCGTCGGGCAGGTCGTGTCCGCTGCGGCGTCGACGGCGACCTCCTCGACGCCGCTCGGGCTCTCGACGCGGGCCGCAGCGGTGGCCCCGGGCACGGCGTACGCGACGATGCACACTCGTTTCAGCACCCCGTCGCGGGTGTGGACCTCGGAGGACTCCGTCACCGCGCGGTGGGCCGATGAAGGGACGGAGCGGGTGCTCGACCTGTCGCTGCGCAGCGAGAGCGAGTACGTCGACCTCCGTCTCGCTGCCCCCCGGGGCGAGGGGCTCGCCGTGGGTGCGCAGCGCAACGTGGTGGGGCCCGCCGAGCGGCGTGGCCCCCAGGCCGGGATGCTGCTCCTGCGCGACGGGGTCCGTTGTCCCGAGGTCGCCGGCCGCTTCGAGGTGCACGAGCTGAGCGATGACCTGTCCACGGTGTGGGTCACCTATGCGCTGCGGTGCCTGGGATCGGGGAGCACGACCTTCGGCGAGGTCCGGATCGGTGGCCCGGCCCAGGGGCCCGTGGAGGTGCCGGTGTCCGCCGTGACGTGGCCCGACGAGGAGCCCGGACAGTCGGGGTGGGGCGTGCCGGTCGTCGTGCTGAACCGGGGCTCCACGCCGGTCGAGGTGTCGGCCGCGCTGGCGAGCGCGTCGTCGACCGAGCCTGGTCCGCCGGCGTTCGACCTGCTCCACAGCACCTGCGGCACGGTGGCGCCCGGCGCGGACTGCCAGGTCCGGCTCGCGTTCGATCCCGAGTCCCCCGGTCTGCACCGCGATGCCCTGGTGCTCTCGATCGGCGACCGCACGCACCGCGTCGAGCTCGACGGGCGCGGTCGCCAGGGGCTGACGGAGTTCGTGCTCCACAGCGCGAGGGGCACGCAGCGAGCAACTTTCGACAGCGCGGACATCGAGGTGGTGGGCGACGCCTCGACCCTCCGCATGCGGACCTTCGCCGAGCTGCCCGATGAAGCCGGCAACTCGTTCCTCCTCGTGAACGCACCCAACGGCGGCCTGCAGGCCGGCCGCACCTACACCGACGTCGTCGGGTTCCCCGACGGCACGCACCCCGCGCTTTTCCTCCCCCGTTCGATCTGCCCGCGCTCCCGGGACTTCACGGTGCACGAGGCGCGCTACGGAGAGGACGGGGAGCTGCTCTCGATCGCGCTCACCTTCGGCGTCTGCGACGGCCAGGAGCGCGTCACCGGCGCCCTCCACTGGGAGGCGGACGAACGCCACGAGCCCGGACCCGCCTCCCGGCCCGTGCTGGCTCCTGTCACCCAGCTCGACGCCGACCCGCACGTGGCCGGAGCCGACCTCACGTGGCTCGACCCGGTGCAGGCGACGTTCGAGACCACCGTGGTCCGGGTGGGTGCCAGGCCGCCGACCGGGCCGCGGGACGGAAGGGGGGTGTACGTCGGCACCGAGGGGCGGGTGCACCTCGGCGGCCTGCGCCCCGGTCGCGACCACCACGTGGCGGTGTTCGCCGTCGACGACCGTGGCGAGGCGACGGAGCCGGCCCGCGTGGTGCTGCGAGGCAGCCGACTGACAGCCGAGCGGTGGTACGTCGACCCCGTGCGGGGAGCCGGCGTGCGCGGGCGGCTGACCGATGTCCGCGGCAAGGGGGTGGGCGGCCAGATCGTCACGGTCTACGTCTCGCGCGCCGGGCGTGAGTGGCGACCCGTCGAGGTCGGCACCGACGCCCGCGGCCGCTACGAGCTCCGTCTGCTGGTGGCCCGGCCCGTCACGGTCAGGGCCGTCTACGACGTCGACCGGCAGCTCTACGGGGCGGCACACCTCTCCGCCGCGACCGAGAGGGTGCTCCTGCGACGTCGCTGACCCGCGGGCGCCGCACCCGGTTCCGCCGACCTGGTGACGCCGGCGGGTGACATGGGCCAGGATCACCCGCGTGATCAAGCTCGAGCTCGTCGCCGGCGTCATCGGCTTCGCCCTGTGGGTCTACTGCCTGGTCGACGCCATCGGCACCCCGCCGCAGCGGGTCAAGCACCTGCCCAAGGTGGCCTGGATCGTGCTGGTGCTGCTGTTCCCGTTCGTCGGCTCGATCGCCTGGCTGGCGCTCGGTCGCGACCGGGGGGCGCGGCCGCTTACCCGGTCGCAGGGGGCGGCGCCCGGCTTCCCCGAGTACGAGCGGCCCGGCCGCATGGCCGCGGGCGACGCCGGGCGCGACGACGAGTTCCTGCGTCAGGTGCGCGCCCGCGCCGAGGAGCAGCGGCGCCGCCACGAGCTGGCCCGCCGCGAGGAGGCGGCCCGCGAGGAGGCCGAGCGGCAGCGGCTGCGCGCGGCCCGCGAGGCCCGTGAGCAGGGCCGGTCGGGCTCCGAAGACGAGCCCGGCGCTCCCGCGGGCGGCTGAGCCAGCTGCGGCGGACAGGCGGGGGACGTCATGCGAGTGGTGGATGCGCATCCACGTGTCGCATGACGTCCGGGTGCGGTGCGCGGGGTCGGTGAGTAGGCCGGCGGGGGACGTCATACGGGTGGTGGATGCGCATCCACGTGTCGCATGACGTCCGGGTGCGGCGCGGCTAGGTGGTGGCCCGCTCGCGGGCGGCGACGGTGAGCTCGCGGGCGTAGCGGGCGGTGGTGGTGAGCACGGCGAGCACGGGCACGGCGAGGAAGGCTCCGGTGATGCCGGCCAGCGTGCTGCCGAGGGTGACCACGACGATGGTCATCGCGGGGTGCAGTGACAGCGTCTTGCCCATGAGTAGCGGCTGGAGCACGTTGCCCTCGAGCTGCTGCACCACCAGCACGAGCCCGACCACGATCAGCGCGGTGGTCAGCCCCTGGGTGGCGAGCGCGACGACCGCGGCGAGCGCGCCGGCGACCACGGCGCCCACGACCGGCACGAAGGCGGCCAGGAAGGTGATGACCGCCAGCGGCAGCGCGAGCGGCACGCCCAGCACGAGCAGGCCGATCCCGATCCCGATCGCGTCGACCAGGCCCACGGCGGCCTGCGCGCGCACGAAGCCGCCCAGCACCGTCCAGGAGCGGCGCGAGACCTCGGCGGCGTGGGCCGCCGGGCCCGGGGACAGCCAGTGCTCGAGCCACGGCAGGAACCGCGGGCCGTCCTTGAGGAAGAAGAAGCACAGCACGAGCGCCAGCAGCGCGGTGAGCGCCCAGGAGCTGGCGGTCGAGACCCCGGTCAGCGTCCAGGCGGCGATGTCCTGGGCGCTGTCCTGCACCTGGTCGACCGCCTGGCCGACCAGGTCGCCCACCTCGTCGTCGCCGAGGTCGAGCGGCGGGCCCGCGAGCCACGCCTCGATGTCCTCGACCCCCTGGGAGAACTGCTCGCTCAGCGAGTCGACCTCGTCGAGCACGAGGTAGGTCACCGCGGCCACCAGGCCGCCGAGCACGAGCAGCCCGGTCACCACCGCCGCGCCCGCCGCGGCGGCGGCCGGCACCACCCGGCGCAGGCGCCGGGCCAGCGGCCACAGGGCGGTGCTCAGCAGCAGGCCCAGGAGCGCGGGCAGCACGACCACCCACATCTGGCCGACGACCCACAGCGCTCCCACGACGACCGCCGTCACCAGCAGGATCCGCAGGCTCCAGCGCCCCGCCTCGGCCAGCGTCGTCGCGATCGGCGTCGCCGGTGGCGCAGGGTGGTCGCAGCCGCCCGTGCGCGTCGGTGAGCGCCGGGGCTCGGGGGAGGGGGTCGGCGCCTCACGGCGGCGGAAGATCGGCATGACCCCTCTCTACCCGACGGTGCACGTGCCGGGCCTCCTCGCGTGGGGTGGGGCTGACGTCACGTCCCGCCGGCCGACCCGGGCCCGCCGACGGCTCAGGAGTAGCGGTGGCTCTTCGCGGCGTGGCCGAGCTCGCGGGTGCAGGTGCGCCCGCTCATGTTGCGGTGGCCGCACAGGCCGGGCTCCGCGCCCGGCTCCACCGGCGTCGCGGCAGCGGCCTTCGCGGGCCGCTTGGCGGCGGGGGCGGCCGCGGGCGCCGAGCGGCGTACGGCGGGCCGCGCCGGCGCTGCTCCCGGCTTGGCCGCGCGGGCGGCGGCCTCCTCGTAGCGCGCCTCGCGCATGGCTCGCAGGGCATCCATCTTGCTCATCGGCTGTTCACGTCACCAACCTACGCGGCGCCACCGACAGCGCTGGTGCCGCCGCACCGGGGGCGGGGGCGTGTGACGCTGGGTGGTGTCGCGACGCCCGGCAGGGCTCGCTCCTCGACCACCGAGGGGCTGGGTGGTTTCGAGACGCTCGCTGGCGCTCGCTCCTCAACCACCGGGGGTGGGGTGGTTTCGGAGACGCTCGCTGGCGCTCCTCGACCACCGGGGGTTGCGTCAGCGGCGCTTCTTGGGGGGCGTGGGGAAGAACATTGAGACGCGCTCGGCGTACTCGGGGAACCCGTCGCGCTCCATCATCTTCTTCTCCAGGAGCTTGGCGCCGGTGACGTTGCGCAGGAAGAAGGTCATCACGGCCGGGCAGGCCACGGTGAGCAGGCCGGGCAGCCAGCCGGAGGCGAGACCGGCGGTGAGCCACAGGCCCCACCAGACCATCGCGTCACCGAAGTAGTTCGGGTGGCGGGTCCAGGCCCACAGCCCCTGGTCCATCACCTGCGGGCGCGACTCCTTGGGCTGGGCCTTGTAGGCCTTGAGCTGACGGTCGCCGACGGCCTCGAAGGTCAGGCCCACGGCCCACACCAGCAGCCCGATCCACACCACCGGCCACCACTCGACGGCCAGCACGGCGCCGACCTGCACGGGCAGCGACACGAACCACTGCGCCCCGCCCTGCACGAGGAAGACGCGGCGCACGGCGGCCCTCATGCCGACGTCCTGGAGGCTCCCGCCCAGCATCTCGGCGTAGCGCGGGTCCTCCTTGCCCTGGTGGTCGCCCAGGGCGCGGCTGCGCACGTGCCACGCCAGGCGACCGCCCCACAGGGCGACCATGGCGAGCACCAGCCAGCGGCGGGCGTCGGCCTCGTCGGAGAGCGAGCCGAGCAGGGCCGCGATCAGCGCGACGACCACGAAGCCGAGGCCCCAGGCGACGTCGACGACGGCCACGACGCCGAGCTGGCGGGCCCGCAGGGCGGTGAGGGTCATCACGACCGCGACCGCCAGCAGGCAGGCGGCGAGGACGAGCACGAGAGTCATGACCCCAGTCAACCCGTCGTACGCCGACCCCGCCCCACCCCAGCGGCCCGGGTGTGGGCCGGGTGGCCCGGTCTCAGAAGTCGCGCACCCAGGGCAGGGTGTGGGCGGCGCCGGGGCGCACCATGAGGATCTGGTCGACGCCCATGCGTCCGTCGCGGAAGGCCATGGCGCCGCCGACGAGGTAGAGCC
Source organism: Nocardioides sp. Leaf307 (assembly GCF_001423135.1). Lineage (NCBI taxonomy): Bacteria > Bacillati > Actinomycetota > Actinomycetes > Propionibacteriales > Nocardioidaceae > Nocardioides > Nocardioides sp. Leaf307. The sequence goes on from NZ_LMNY01000003.1 coordinate 315,711, forward strand.
GCCACACGCGCACGACCTCCTCGCCGACGAGCTCGGTGAGCCGGTCGATGTTGGCCTCGAAGCGCTCGAGCCAGCCGGCGACGGTGTGCACGTAGTGCTCGCGCATGGCGTGCACGTCGCGCACCTCGAGCCCGCCGCGCTCGAGGAAGGCGACGGTCTCGCCGACGGGGCGCATGTACATGTCGGGGGCGATGAACGACTCGATGAAGGGCCCACCGCCGGGCCAGCGGCCGGTGCGCGACATCTGCTGGATGAGCACGCGGCCGCCGGGCTTGACGGCGTCGTGCAGGACGCCGGCGTAGGTCGGGTAGTTGGACTGCCCGACGTGCTCGCCCATCTCGATGGAGGACACCGCGTCGTACTCCTGGCCGGCCGGGGGCACGGCGTCGCGGTAGTCCTGGAGCCGGATCTCGACGCGGTCCTGGAGGCCGCGCTCGGCGATGCGGGCGTCGATGAACTTCTTCTGCTCCGCAGCGATGGTCACGCCGACGACCTTCGCGCCGAAGTGCTCGGCGGCGTGCAGCGACAGCGAGCCCCAGCCGCAGCCGACGTCGAGCAGGCGCATGCCGGGCTCGAGGCCGAGCTTGCGGCACACCAGCGACAGCTTGGCCGCCTGGGCCTCCTCGAGCGGCTGCTCGGGGGAGGAGTGGTAGCCCGAGGAGTAGGCCATGCTGGGCTCGAGGATCAGCGAGTAGAACTCGTTCGAGAGGTCGTAGTGGTGGCTGATCGAGCGGATGTCGCGCAGCTTGGAGTGCAGCCGACCGCGGATGCGGGCCTGCGAGGCGGGGTGGGCCGGGGGCAGGCCGAGCACGCCGAGGTCCTTGGCGGTGCGCAGCGCCTGCTTCATCGCCGCGGCCGAGGGGCGCCCGCCGCCGGAGAGGTTGCGCTCCTTCGCCACCGCGAAGGCGTGGGTGAGCGCGGCGTCGAGGTCGCCGTGGACCTCGATCTCACCGGTCACGTAGGCCTGGGCGGCGCCGAGCTCGCCGGGACGCCACAGCAGGCGGCGCACGGCGTCGGGGGTGCGGATCTCCACCAGCGGAGCGTCGGCGGGGCCGGCCTCGGAGCCGTCCCACGCGCGCAGCCGCACGGGCAGGTCCCCGCCCACGAAGGGGCGCAGCGCCTCGGCGAGCTGCGCGGCGACGCCGCCCGCGGCGGTGGGGGCGGCGGAGGGACGGTCGGTGGTGGAGGCGCTCACGCCTGCTCCTCGGGTCGGGTCAGGACGACCTGGTTGACGTCGAGGTAGCCCGAGGCGAAGCCCGCGCGGGAGTACTCGAGGTAGAAATGCCACATGCGCAGGAAGGTGTCGTCGAAGCCGAGGGCCAGCACGGCCTCGGAGTCGCCGAGGAAGGCCTCGTCCCACAGCCGCAGCGTCTCGGCGTAGTGGGTGCCGAAGGAGAGCCGGTCGGTGAGGCGCAGCGAGGTCTGCTCGCGGGTCACCTCGTCGATGACGTCGACCGAGGGCAGGAAGCCGCCGGGGAAGATGTACTTGTGGATCCAGGTCCACGTGTTGCGGGTGGCGAGCATCCGGTCGTGGGGCATCGTGATGGCCTGGATGCCGACCTTGCCGCCGGGGGCCAGGACCTTGTCGATGGTCTGGAAGTAGGTGGTCCAGTACTGGTGGCCGACCGCCTCGATCATCTCCACCGACACGACGGCGTCGAACTCGCCGGTCACCGCGCGGTAGTCGCACAGCTCGACCCGGGCGCGCTCCGACATCCCGGCCGCGGCGATCCGCTCCCGGGCCAGCGCCTGCTGCTCGGTGGAGAGGGTGATGGTGAGGACGTCGGCGCCGCGCTGGGCGGCGCGCATCGCGAGCTCTCCCCAGCCCGAGCCGATCTCGAGCACGCGGCTGCCCTCGCCGACGCCGGTGGCGTCGAGGAGACGCTCGATCTTGCGCACCTGGGCGGGGTGGAGCTCCTCGGCCGTGGGCGCGCCGGGCGGGGTGGCGGAGTGGTGGTCGCCGCGGTCGAGCCGGTCGGTGTCGAAGAGGGCGGAGGAGTAGCTCATCGACTCGTCGAGGAAGAGCTCGAAGAGGTCGTTGGAGAGGTCGTAGTGGTGCGCGATGTTGTCGCGGGAGTTCTTCTTCGAGCTGACCTGCGCGCGCGGCGGGCGCTTGGCGACGACGGCGCGCAGCCTCTGCAGCGGGCGCGGCACGAGGTCGCTCATCTGCTCGGCCAGCACGGTGAGGAAGCCGCCGAGGTCCTCGGCGTCCCACGCGCCGACGAGGTAGGCCTCGCCGAAGCCGATCAGCTGGTCGCGCCCGAGGCGGGCGAAGAACTCCTCAGCCCGCGACACGGTGGCCACCGGGCCGCCCTTGCCGAGGGTGGTGCGGCGGCCGTCGGCCTCGGTGATGACGACGGTGACGGCGAGCCGGTTGACCGCCGCGGTGAAGAGGCGCCGCGCGATCCGGGCGGAGACCTGCACGCGGGGGCCGGTGGGGACGACGTCGAGGTCGCCCCAGCGCTGGGTGGCCGGGTGGGCGGTGCGGGCCGGCGGTTGCGGGCCGCTGCCGTCGGGGGTGGGGCGGGTGACGGTCACCGCTGGCCTCCTTCGTGGGTGGGGGTCGGGTCGCCGGGCTGGACGTGGGGCTGCACGTGCTGCGGCCGCGGCCGGATCGGCAGTCGGCGCAGCCACAGCCAGACCCCGTGGGCCCGGATCAGCACGGAGCCTCTCAGAGCCGCCGGGGCGGCGCGCCACGGGGCCGTGCCGGAGCGCCGGCCGTCGAGGGAGGCGCTGAAGACCGCGCCGTCGTCGCTGTGCAGGGTGACGGCGATGCGCAGCCGCTCGTCGGGCACCGGCACGGCCAGCTCGTAGTGGCCGTCGGTGCCGTGGAACGGCGAGACGTACATCGCCTTGTCGGTGCGGGCGCGGCCCTGCTCGTCGGGGTCGACGAGGTAGGCGTGGCGGTCGCCGTAGGTGTTGTGCACCTCGACCACCGTCGCGACCCTCCGCCCGGAGCGGTCGAGGCACCAGAAGACGCTGATCGGGTTGAAGCAGTAGCCGAAGGCGCGCGGCTGCGCGGCCATGAGCACCCGGCCGCCCTCGGCGGCGGAGGGCAGCGTGACGCCCTCGGCGGCGAGGAACGTCTCGAGGTTCTCCCGGATGCTGCGCCCGGGGGAGCCGAGGTGGTCGCGGGCCTCGAAGCTGCCCAGCGCCACCGCACGCCGACCGTGGTCGGGCAGCTCGTCGAGGTCGACCAGCCAGGTGTGGGAGGCGTGGGTGAAGGACCGGGCGAAGGGCCGGCGGCGGGTGTGGCGGATCGTGGTGTCGTAGACGACCGGCGTCTCGACGCGCGGCTGCGCGTCGGGCTCGGCCGGCCACTCCAGCCCCAGCCGCTCGACGGCGGCCAGGCCCGATCGCGCGCCGTCCTCGTGGAAGCCCCAGCCGTGGTAGGCCCCGGCGAAGGTGAGCCGCGCGGAGTCGAGCTCGCGCAGGCGCTGCTGGGCCGCGACCGAGGTGGGGTTGTAGAGCGGGTGCTCGTACTCCATGCGCTCGAGGACGCTCGCGGGGTCGACGAGGTGCTCGCCGCCGAGGGTCACGAGGTAGTGGGTGTCGGTGTCGAGGCGCTGGAGCCGGGTGAGGTCGTAGGTGACGACCACGCCGGGGCTGCCGTCGGGGCGGGGCGCGTCGGCGGCGGGGCGCTGGAAGTTCCACGACGCCCAGGCGTTGTGCGTGGTGGGCATCAACGACAGGTCGGTGTGCAGCAGCGCGGTGTTGGGGGAGTACGGCATGGCGCCCAGCAGCTCGCGCTGCGCGGGCGTCGGGTCGGCCAGCAGTGCGAGGGCCTGGCCCGGGTGGGTGGCCACGACGACGGCGTCGTAGGTGGCGACCTCGCCGTTGCCGTCGGTGACCTCCACGCCGGAGGGGGTCTCGAGCACCGAGGTCACCTTGGCGCCGAGCCGCACCTCCTGGATGCGCTCGCCGACCCGCCGCACGTACTCCCGGCTGCCGCCGCTCACGGTGCGCCACGTCGGCGAGCCGAAGATCGAGAGCATGCCGTGGTGCTGCAGGAAGGTGAAGAGGTAGCGCGCGGGGTAGTCGAGGGCGACCTCCGGGTCGCACGACCACACGGCCGCCACGAGCGGCTCCATGAAGTGGCGGGTGAAGTACGCCGAGAAGCCGCCCTCGGCCAGGAAGTCGCGCAGCGGCTGGTCGACGCCGGTGTCGGGGGCCGCCAGCAGCGCCTTGGCGCGGCGGTGGAAGCGGGGGATCTCGGTGAGCATCCGCAGGTAGGCGGGTCGCGTGAGGTTGTCACGGCGCGGGAAGACGCCGCGGCGCCCGAGCGCGCCGGCCCACTCCAGGCCGGTGTCGTCGTCGCGGATCGACATCGACATCTCCGACTCCTGCGTGGCGACGCCGAGCTCGGCGAGCAGCCGCAGCAGCACCGGGTAGGTGCGCCGGTTGTGCACGATGAAGCCGGTGTCGATCCCCAGGGTGCGACCCGTGGCGGGGTCGAGCACGTCGTGGGTGTCGGCGTGGCCGCCGAGGCGCTCGTCGGCCTCGTAGAGCGTGACGTGGGCCGTGCGCGAGGCGACGTACGCCGCCGTCAGGCCGGCCACGCCGGACCCCACGACCGCGATCCGCTCCGGCCGGGTGGGCCGGGGGGTCATGCCTGGAACTCGACGGTGCCGACGACGGCGTCGCTGGGCTCGACCGGCTGGGTGCCGGCCTCCTCGATCGAGATGGCCGCGCCGGTGGCGTCGGCGGCCTGGCCGCTGAAGACGGTCTCGTCGGAGTCGGTGGCCATCGGGCCCGCCGCGACGTACTGACCGTCACGCAGCAGCCACAGCTCGTAGACGTAGCCCTCGGGGGCCGGCGGCATGTCGACGGTGGTGACGATGGCGCGGTTGAGGTCCTCGGAGCGGATGACGGTGGCCTCGGCGTCCGGGTCGACACCCTCGGCGAGCTGCACGCGGAAGCGCTGCGCGTCGTCGGCGTTCTGCACGGCCTCGGCGGCGGTGTAGGTGGAGGTGTCGTCCTGGGCGGCGGTCCACACGACGCCGCCGGTGCCGGCGACGACTACCGCCGCGGCCGCGGCGGCCAGAAGCCCGCGAAATCGACGGCGGTCGCGCCGGTCGGCCAGGGACGTCACCTCGGCCCGGACCTCGCCCACCACGGGCGGCATCGGCCGCACGGTGGCGATGCCGGAGAGCACCCGGTCGCGCAGCTCCGGAGGAGGCGCGGTGAGGCTCATCTCGGTCATCATCGAGGCCGCCTCGGCGAGGCCGTCGACCTCGTCGCGGCAGGCCGGGCAGGTGGCAAGGTGGCGCTCGAACTCGGCGCGCTCGAGGTCGTCGAGGGCGTCGAGGGCGTAGGCGCCCGAGAGCGCGTGGCTGTCGCTCATGAACCCCCGACTCCCATCGTGTCGCGCAACCGGATCAGTCCGTCCCGGATGCGGGTCTTGGCGGTGCCGACCGGGAGGTCGAGCAGCTTCGCCACTTCCGTGTGTGTGTAGCCCCCGAAGTACGCCAGCTCCACGGCTTCGCGCTGGACGGCTGTGAGGCTGGCGAGTGCTCCGCGCACGCGCCGCGCCTCGAGCGAGGCGTGTGCGGCCTCGGCGGTCGAGTCGTGGTCGACCGGCTGGTTCTGGTGGTGGTACTTCTCGTCCCGCCGGCTGGAGGCCTCGGCCGAGCGGACCCGGTCGACGGCCTTGCGGTGGGTGATCGTGAGCAGCCACGAGAGCGGGCTGCCCCGGTCGGGGTCGAAGCGGGTGGCGGTCTTCCAGATCTCCAGGAAGGCCTCCTGCGTCACCTCCTCGGCCTGCGCCGGGTCGCGGACGACCCGGACGGCCAGGCCGAAGACCCGGGAGGAGGTGGCGTCGTAGAGACGCGCGAACGCCGCCTGGTCACCTCGCGCCGACTGCTTGAGGAGGTCGGAGAGGTCGGGGGCGGCGTGGGCCGCCGGGGTCCCCTCCGAAGAGGGGACCCCCGCGACTGCTGGCCTGGCTTCGTCCACGTCAGTCATTCTCTCGTGCTGAGGTTTCCGTCGCCAGCCCGGTGCTGGTCGAGCAGGTCACGCGGTGCTCCCGGGGGAGCGGTGGTGCTGGTGCTGGTGCTGCCGTGCCGTGCTGATCGCGAGGATCAGTTGGCCGGGGGCATCAGGACCTGGTCGATGACGTAGACCGTGGCGTTGGCGGTGGGGATGTTGCCGCACAGCACGTTGGCGCCGTTGACGGTCATGCCCTCGGTGTCGCCCTCGACCTCGACGGTGCCACCCTGCACGGACTCCTGCTCGCCCACGACGGCCTCGGGGTCGAGCTGCTCACCGATGACGTGGTAGGTCAGGATCGAGGAGAGGAGCTCCTTGTCGGCCAGGACGGCCTTGAGGTCCTTCTTCGGGATCGCGGCGAACGCGTCGTTGGTGGGCGCGAACACGGTCGCGGCCGGGAGGTCGTTCAGGGTGCCCACGAGGTCGGCGGCGGTGACGGCGTCGACCAGGGTGGAGAGCAGCGGGTTGTTGCTCGCGGCGGTGGCGACCGGGTCCTGGACCATGCCGTCGAACGAGCCGGGGCCCGAGGTCGGGACGGCCGAGCAGGCCTCGCCGAAGGTCTGCGCCTCGGCGCCCTCACCGGCGGCGTCCTCCGAGGGGGACTCCGAGGCCTCCTCGGTGGCGTCCGAAGCGGCGTCGCCGGCGGCCGAGGTGGCGTCGGAGGCGGTGTCAGCGGCCTCGTCGGCCTCGTCGCCGCAGGCGACCAGCGAGAGCGAGAGGGCCAGGGTGGCAACAGCGGCGGCGCTGGTGCGGCGGAACGTGGTGTTCTTCATGGGAGTTCATGCCTTCCGTCTTGTGACTGGACGCGGGTAGTTCGGTCCTGTGCCGGGGGTGGATTGGTGGTGGAGGGGGAAGTTTCGGGACGTCTAGCCCAGAAGGGTGGGATCGGGGCTAGGGTGCGCCGCCCCCATGGCTCCGCGCCGCGCGTGCCCGTCGTACGACGCACGCCCCCGCACCGCCGGCGTGGCGGTGCGGGGGCGTGCGGGTGGGAGGTCGCAGCGACGGATCGGGCGGGGCTCAGGCGACGCTGACGAGCAGCGAGTGGATGCCGCTGGAGCCGCCGGGGAAGGGCTGGGCCTGGGCCGCGGTCTGCACGTTGCCGTCGCCGTCGACGCAGCGCGCGGAGATGGTGTGCTGGCCCTCGTCCTGGGCGTCCCAGCGGTAGAACCACTGGCGCCAGTAGTCGTTGTTGACCTCGGGGCCGAGCTCGGCGTCCTGCCAGCCGCCGCCGTCGACCTGCACCTGCACCTTGGCCACACCGCCCTTCTGCTGGGCCCAGGCGACGCCGCCGACGATGTTCTCGCCCTTGTCGAGCTGGTCGAGGGCGTTGGGGGTGTCGATGCGCGTGGAGATCTTGATCGGGGCGTCGGTGTCCCAGTCGCGCTCGGTCCAGTAGGCCTGCGCGTCGTCGTAGGTGGTGAGGGTGAGGCGGGTGAGCCACTTGCAGGAGCCGACGAAGCCGTAGAGGCCCGGGGTGATCATCCGCACGGGGAAGCCGTGCTCGCGGGGCAGGGGCTCGCCGTTCATGCCGACGACCAGCATCGTGTCGCGCCCGTCGACGGCGACCTCGAGCGGCGTGGAGATGGTCATGCCGTCGAAGTCGGTGGCGAGGATCTGGTCGGCCTTGGTGCCCTCGATCCCGGCGCGCTCCAGCACGTCGGTGAGGCGCACGCCGAGCCAGGTGGCGGCGCCGACGAACTTGCCGCCGACGCTGTTGGACACGCAGGTCATGGTGATGTCGCGCTCGATGAGCTCCATGCCGAGGAGGTCGTCGAAGGTGAGGGTGACCTCCTGGTCGACGTCGCCGTCGATGGTCAGCGTCCAGTCGTCGGCCGAGAGGATCGGGGTGTCGAGGCGGGTGTCGACGCGGTAGAAGTCGGCGTTGGAGGTGCGCAGCGAGGAGATGCCGGGGTACTTCTCCGACAGGTCGGTCGGCAGCGCGGGCGCGGGGTCGGCGGCCGTGGGCAGCTCGATGTCCTCGGGGCGGGTGCGCAGACCGGTGATGAAGCGGCCGGCGCCGCCCATGACGGCCGCGGCCAGGGCGAGCACGCCGGTGGCCACGAGCACGCCGCGTCGCGAGGCGCCGCGGGGGGCCGGGTCGTCGGAGCGCACGGTCGCGCCGGGCACCGGCTCGGCGTCGGCGGAGCGGGAGCCGCGGGTCGCGGCGCGGTGCAGCCAGCCGAGGGCGGCGACGCCGGCGACGGCGGCGACCAGGCTCGGCACGACGTCGCTGACCTTCGCGCCGGTGGAGGTGAGGGCGGCGAAGGCGGCCACGGCCACCAGCACGACCAGCATCACGGCGCCGTAGACGAAGCGCCTGCGGGCCAGCAGCCCCGCGACCGCGGAGAGCAGCAGCACGACGACCATGACCGACCCGATGAGGATCGGCTTGTCGGCACTGCCGAACTGCCGGATCGCCCACTCCTTCATCGGTGTGGGGGTGGCGTCGATGACACGGGAGCCGACGGCCAGCACCGGCGAGGCGGCAGGCGTGGTCAGGGAGGCCAGGAGGTGGCCGGCGGCCATGCCGACGAGGGTGGCCAGGACCCCGAACATGCCCCAGAGGGCGGTCGGGCCGACACGCGTGCGCAGGGAGGAGCTCATGGGAGGTGTTCGGAGCGGGCGGGCCCGCGGATGTCGTCGCGCGCCGGTGGGGGACGCGAGCCGGGTCACCCCGCGGGCGCGGGGAGCGGCCCGAAGTCGCGGTTGCACTCCTGCGGGCCGGCGCAGTCCTGGAGCAGCCTCGTGCGGCGGTCGAGCTCGGCGCGCAGCGCGGCGTACGCCGGGTCCTCGGCGACCGAGTCGACCTCGTAGGGGTCGCGCTCGCGGTCGTAGAGCTCGACGAAGCCGTCGAAGAAGCGGGCGTAGGTGTAGCGCTCGGTGCGCACGCCGCGGTAGAGCCAGCCGCGCTTGCCGGTCTCGGACTTGTAGGCCCCGGCCTGGATCAGCAGCCCGCCTCGGTGGGGGTCCTCACCCTTCTCGCCCTGCCACAGGTCGAGCATCGAGACGCCGTCGAGGGTCAGGTCGGCGCGGGCGCCGGCGATGTCGAGGAAGGTGGGGGCGAGGTCGACGAGGGTCATCGGACGGTCGGTGCGGGTGCCGGCCTCGACCCCGGGGCCGCGCACGAGCAGCGGGGTCCGCAGGTTCTCCTCGTAGGGCAGGATCTTGCCCCAGAATCGGTGCTCGCCGAGCTGGTAGCCGTTGTCGGTGACGAAGACGAGGTAGGTGTTGTCGAGCTCGCCGTCCTCGGCCAGCTGCGCGACCAGGCGGTCCACCGAGCGGTCCACGCCGTCGAGCGCGGCCGCGCGCCCCAGGGCGAAGTCGGTGACCTGGTCGGCCGGGACCCGCGGCTTGGAGCGCACCAGGTGCTGCTTGTCGGAGACGTCGCGCTCGTTGTACGACGGCTTGGCCGCGATGCCCTCGGCGAACTCCCGGGCCTGGTCGTCGGTCGTCGTGCGTCCGCGCACGGCGCGCTGGAGGTTCTGCGCCGGGCTGAGGAGCGGGGGCCGCAGCGTGCAGGTCTCCCCGGCCAGGCAGTCGGGGGTCTTGCGGGCCGCGTGGGGGGCGAAGTGGCTGACCCACAGGAAGAAGGGCGCGTCGGCGCGGCTCAGCTCGTGGGCGTAGTCGACGGTGCGCTGCGAGACGTAGTCGGTGTAGTAGCCCGGCACGCGCACGCGCCGGCCGTTGTCGTACTGGTGGAAGTCGACGTAGTCGGAGAACCCGTGGCTGCTGGCGTTGAAGATGTTCCAGCCCGGGTCGCGCCCGTCGGTCTGGGAGTAGCCGTTGAGGTGCTTGCCGAGGAAGGCGGTGTTGTAGCCGGCGTCCTGCAGCCAGGTGGCGATGGTGTGGCGCGTGTCGAGACGGTCGTAGCCGCCCTGGGGCGCGAAGTTGGTGTGCACGCCGTTGTTCTGGGCCAGCTGGCCGGTGAGCATCTCCGCGCGGGCCGGGCAGCACAGCGGGTGCGGGGTGATCGCCTCGGTCGCGGTGAGCCCGGCCTCGCCGAGCAGCCGCTCGGTGCGCGGGAGGAACTGCATCTCGTCGTAGCGCTGGTCGTCGGTGATGACCAGGACGATGTTGGGCCGGTCGTCCTCGGGCGCCGTGCGCAGGTCGCGCCCGACCGGGTCGGCGGGCTCCTCGGCCGCGGCGATGACCGGCTGCGACGACGTCGGCGAGAGCGCCGACGACGAGGCGCCCTGGTGGTCCCTGACCTCGAGGCCCACCGCGAGCGACGAGAGCACGACGGTCAGCGCGATCATCGCGCGGAACGGTGTCACGTCAGGTGTCCAGGAGGTCTCGGGGGCGCTGGGCGTGCGCGGCGGTGCGCGGGTGGGGCTCGGGTCGGGCTCGGGGTGCTGCGGGCACGACCGTGGGTCGAGCGGTGACCGGTCGCTGCCCCGGCCCGGGCGACGATAGCCGAGGCCGGGGCGGGGCCCGGATCCCCGACCGCCGGACCGTGCCCGCCTGGGGCAGGATGTCGTCCATGTCACAGGAGCAGACGTCGGACCAGCCCGACCAGCCCGTCGTCCGGTACGCCGTCGAGGGCGCGGTCGCCACCGTGACCCTCGACTCCCCGACCAACCGCAACGCGCTCTCGCGTCGCCTGGTGGCCGGCTTCCTCGACGGCCTCGACCGCGCGGCGGCCGACCCCGACGTGCGCGTCGTGGTCGTGGCGGCCACCGGGCGGGTCTTCTGCTCCGGCGCCGACCTGTCGGAGGCGGCGTCGGGATCGATGGAGGAGGGCGCACGCACCATCGTCGAGCTGCAGCGCCGGATCCTGGCCCACCCGACCCCGGTCGTGGTGCGCGCCCAGGGCCCGGTGCGCGCCGGCGGCACCGGCATCGTGGCCGCCGCCGACGTCGCGGTCTGCGCCCGGGAGGCGACCTTCGCGCTCACCGAGGTCAAGCTCGGTCTGGCCCCCGCCGCGATCTCCCTGACCGTGCTGCCCCGGATGACCTCCCGCTCCGCGGCGCTGGCGGCGCTCGGCGGCGAGGTCTTCGACGCCGAGGCGGCCGAGGCGTCGGGACTGGTGACCCGCGTGGTGGCGGCCGAGGAGCTCGACGCCGCCGTGGCCGAGGTCTGCGCCTCCTTCGCCAGCGGGTCGGCCCAGGGCCTGCGCGAGACCAAGCGCCTGCTCAACCGCACCCTGCTGGCCGACGTGGAGGCCCGCGGCGACGACCTCGCCGCCCTCTCGGCCTCCCTCTTCGGCTCCGAGGAGGCCAAGGCGGCGATGACCGCCTTCCTCTCCCGCGGCCGGAAGTAGCGGGCGCGGGGCCCCGCCGCGGCGGGGTGTGGTGCACGTCCCTGGCCGAACGACGGTCCGCCGGTGCCGCCGGGGCCCGCCGACGGGTAAAGTCAGGTGCTTGCCACCAGGGGGTGGCACGGGCAGGTCGAGGAGTGCAGTGAGTCAGGACGTGGACGCGCAGGCCGAGCAGCAGGTCGCAGCCGAGCAGGCGTTCGTCGACAGGGTCTACCTCCAGCTGGCCGAGTCGGCGCGCAGCGCGCGCGAGCTGGCCCGGGAGGGCCACGACCGCGGTCGGCTGGGCCACGAGGGCGGGCTGGTCGAGCGCGACGCGATGGTCTTCCAGGCCGCCAAGCGCATCGCCCAGCTCGACGCCGCCCACGAGGGCGTCGTCTTCGGTCGACTCGACATGGACCCCGACCTCGACCCCGCTCCGCGCTACGTCGGTCGCATCGGCCTGCGTGACGCCGAGCGCGACTCGCTGCTCATCGACTGGCGCGCGCCCGCGGCCGCGGTGTTCTACCAGGCCACGGCGGCCGAGCCGCACCAGGTGATCCGCCGCCGCGTGCTGCGCTGCGCGGGACCGCGGGTGACCGGCGTCGAGGACGAGCTGCTCGACGCCCAGCGGCTCGAGGAGACCGGCGCCGACCTGCCGATCATCGGCGAGGGCGCCCTGATGGCCCAGCTCTCCCGCGCCCGCGACCGCACCATGCACTCCATCGTCGCCACCATCCAGGCCGAGCAGGACAAGGCGATCCGCGCGCCCGGCAAGGGCGTCGTCGCGATCTCCGGCGGCCCGGGGGTGGGCAAGACGGTGGTGGCGCTGCACCGCGCGGCGTACCTGCTCTACAACGACCGGCGGCGCTACGAGTCCGGCGGCGTGCTCATCGTCGGGCCGAGCGGCGTCTTCATGCGCTACATCGAGCGGGTGCTGCCCAGCCTCGGCGAGACCGCCGTGGCGCTGCGCTCGCTCGGTGAGGTCGTCGACGGCGTCAAGGCCGGCCGCCACGACGAGCCGGCCGTGGCCGACGTCAAGGGCTCCGCGCGCATGGCCGAGCTGCTGCGCCGCGTGGCGCGCCAGCAGGCGCCGGGTGGCCCCGACTCCTTCCGCACCTTCTACCGCGACGACGTGCTGGTGCTCGACCGCGGTCTGCTGGGGCGCATCCGCCGCCAGCTGATGTCGCAGGGGCGGCGCAACCGCCAGCTGCCGCGCGTGGCCAACGCGCTGCTCGACGCGCTGTGGCGCCAGGTGCGCGGCGAGCGCGGGCGCGAGCGGGGCCGCGAGGCCTTCAACGACGACCTGCTCTCCGACCGCTCCTTCCTCGACTTCGCCGCGGCCTGGTGGCCCCCGCTCGACGCCCGCGAGGTGCTCGGGTGGCTGCGCGACCCCGACCTGCTGGCGCGGGTCGGCGAGGGCGTGGTCAGCGCCGAGGACCAGCAGCTGCTGCTGAAGTCGTGGGGTGGCGAGGAGACCCTCAGCGTGCAGGACGTCCCGCTGCTCGACGAGCTGCGCTACGCCCTCGGCGACGTGCCCGCGCGCACCGACGACGAGCGCGACCTCGACGACACCGGCCTGCTCGAGGGCGGGCGCGACATGCAGGAGCTCTTCACCGCCGCCGACCGTGAGTTCGCCCCCTCGGGGCGCTCGTGGTCGGCGCCGACCCACCGCATCGAGGACGACCCCTTCGCCCACGTGCTGGTCGACGAGGCCCAGGACCTCACGCCCATGCAGTGGCGCATGGTGGGCCGCCGGGGCCGCACGGCCTCGTGGACGATCGTGGGCGACCCCGCCCAGTCGTCGTGGCCGGTGCCCGAGGAGTCGGCCGCCGCGCGCGCCGAGGCGCTCGAGGGCAAGGCCGTCCACGAGTTCCACCTCTCCACCAACTACCGCAACTCCTCGGAGATCTACGCCTTCGCCGCGGCGTACGCCGAGCGGGTCGGCCTCGACGCCGACCTGCCCACCGCCGTGCGCTCCACCGGCGAGGAGCCGCAGGTCCTGCCCGGCGAGCCCGACCTGGAGGAGGCCACCCGCGCGGCGGTCGCGGAGACCGCCGGCCGCGTCGGCGGCACCGTGGGCATCGTGGTGCCGGCCGCCCGGCGCAGCGAGGTCAACGGCTGGCTCGCCTCGTGGCCCGAGCGCGCCGAGGACGCCCCCGGCGCCCGCGCCGCGGTCGGGTCGAGCGCCTCGCCCTCGGGGGAGGACCGCGTGGTGGTGCTCACGGGCCTCGACACCAAGGGGCTGGAGTTCGACGGCATCGTGGTCGTGCGCCCGCAGGAGATCGAGGACGAGTCGGCGACGGGGCGCGCGACGCTCTACGTCGTCCTCACCCGCGCCACGCAGCTGCTCACCACCGTCGGCTGACCCGGGCCGGGCTGCCCGGCATCCACCGCCGGGCCACCGGGCCGGGGGCGGGCGGCGGCCCCACTAGGCTCCTGGCCATGAGCACCCCCTCCGCCGCCCGGGCCGCGATCGACGCGCTCCAGGAGCACGAGGCGTGGGCGATCATCCGGCGCTCGACGCGGGCGGGCGACCGCGACACGGTCGGCCTGGTGGGCGGTCGGCGCAGCGTGGTCGAGTCGCTGCTCGACGTACCCCTGGAGGAGGGCGTGCCGACCGAGGGCCACATCGCCGACCGGCTGCTGGCCGTGCCCTTCCGCCAGGTCGCCGAGCGCGGCTTCGAGGCCCACGACGACGCCACCCCGCTGGTGGTCGTCGACGTGGAGACCGAGCAGGAGTTCTCGGTGGCCGAGGTGGTCGAGGCCATCGACGACACCGGCGTGGAGTTCACCGACCGCGGCGGCTTCGAGACCGACGACGAGACCTACGGCCGCCTGGTCGAGACCATCATCGACGAGGAGATCGGCCAGGGCGAGGGCGCCAACCTCGTCATCGGGCGCCACTACCGCGCGCAGGTCGCCGACTGGAGCGCGGCGACCGCGCTCACGGTCTTCAAGCGGCTGCTTGAGCGCGAGCGCGGCGCCTACTGGACCTACGTCTTCTTCACCGGCGACCGCTACCTCATCGGCGCCAGCCCGGAGCGCCACGTGAGCATCCACGGCGGCGACGTGCGGATGAACCCCATCAGCGGCACCTTCCGCATCCCCGCCGGCGGCGACACCAAGCAGCAGCTCCTCGACTTCCTCGCCGACGAGAAGGAGGTCTACGAGCTCTTCATGGTCGTCGACGAGGAGCTCAAGATGATGTGCGACCTGTGCACCGAGGGCGGGCAGGTGCTGGGGCCCTTTCTCAAGCCGATGAGCCGCCTGGTGCACACCGAGTACCTCCTGGCCGGGCGCACCACCAAGGACCCGCGCGAGGTCCTGCGCGACACGATGTACGCCGCCACCGTCACCGGGTCGCCGGTGGAGAACGCGTGCCGGCTGATCAAGAAGTACGAGACCGAGGGCCGGGGCTACTACGGCGCCGCCCTGGCCGTGCTGGGCCGCGACGCGGTCGGCGGGCCGGTCGTCGACAGCCCCATCGTCATCCGCAGCGCCGACGTCGGCCTCGACGGCTCGCTCAAGGTCACCGCCGGGGCGACGCTGGTGCGCGACTCCGACCCGGCGTACGAGGTGGCCGAGACCCACGCCAAGGCCGGGGGCATCCTCAGCGCCTTCGGGCTGGTGCCCGCGGCGCCGGTGCCGACGACCAACGTCGCGGAGCTGGTCAACGACGAGGACGTGCTGCTCGCGCTCAACGCCCGCAACCAGCGGCTCTCACGCTTCTGGCTCACCGACCAGGGCGGCTCGCCGCCCGACCCGCGGCTGCGCGGCATGAGCGCGGTCGTGCTCGACGGCGAGGACGACTTCGTCAACATGCTGCGCCACGTGCTGCGCGTGCTCGGCATGACCAGCGAGGTCGTGCGCCACGAGGACTACCGCCCCGGCGTGCTCGACGGCTACGACCTGGTGATCGTCGGGCCCGGGCCCGGCGACCCCCGCGACGACACCGACCCCAAGATGGCCAACCTGCGCGCCGCGGTCGCCGAGCTGCTGGCCGCGGAGCGGCCCTTCCTGTCGGTCTGCCTGGGCCACCAGGCGCTCTGCCACACCCTCGGGCTCGACCTGGCCTTCAAGGACATCGTCTTCCAGGGCACGCAGTCGCCGGTCTCGATCGCGGGCCGCACCGAGCGGGTCGGCTTCTACAACACCTTCGTGGGCCGCGTCGGCGAGTCCGGGCTGCCCGCGGGGGTCAGCGTCGAGACCGACGAGGCCAGCGGCGACGTGCACCTGCTGCGCGGGCCGCACTACCGGGGCATCCAGTTCCACGCCGAGTCCATCCTCACCGAGCACGGCTACGACCTGCTGCACGAGCTGGTCGTCGAGCTGCTGCTGGACGACGCTTAGGCAACTAAGTTGAGTTAGTTGGTACAGTTTGGGGTCCAGCCCCGAACCGCTCGCGCACGCCCGCCAGCGCGTCCGCGGGGCCTCGTCCCAGAACGGAGCGCCGACATGACCTCGACCACCACCGACCAGGCAGCCACGGGGCCGGAGGACGGCTCCGGCGACCTCGCCGGCCGCCTGGCCGCGACCGTCGCCCACGTGCGCGGCATCGCCCCGCCCGACCTCTTCGACGTCTTCGCCGCCGAGCAGCGACGGCTGGCCGACGCCCCCGAGCCGCCGGCCCAGATCCGCGTCGGCGACCGGCTGCCGCAGTCGCACCTCACCGACCACGCCGGCCGCCCGGTGGCCGTGCCCGGCGACGGCCCGGCCGTGCTGGTCTTCTACCGCGGCGCCTGGTGCCCCTACTGCGACGTCGCGCTGCGCGCCTACCAGCGCGAGCTGCTCCCCGAGCTGACCGAGCGCGGGGTGCGGCTCGTCGCGATCAGCCCACAGGGCCCCGACGGGTCGCTGAGCGCCGCCGAGGCGGCCGCGCTGACCTTCCCGGTGCTCAGCGACGTCGGCAACGGCTACGCGCGCATGCTCGGGCTCACCTTCGACCTCGATCCCGAGGTGCAGGAGGCCCAGCTCGCGTTCGGCAACGACTTCACGACCATCAACGCCGACGGCGACTGGACGCTGCCCCGCCCGACCGTGGTCGTCGCCGACGCCCACGGCGTCGTGCGCTTCGTCGACGTGCGGCCCGACTACACCGAGCGCACCGAGCCCGCGGAGGTGCTCGCCGCGGTGCGCGCCCTGGGCTGAGGCGCGCCGTCCCTCCCGGCCCGTCTCCGTCCGGTCGGGCCGGGCGGATCGGGCCGGGAGGATCGGGCCGGGGAGGGCTGGGCGGATCGGGCCGCGCCGGGCAGGGGCGGCGAGGGGCGGCGGCGGGGCCGCCGCCCGGGCCGGCTGCGGCTCGATGACCTAGGTTGGCGGCCGTGGCCGAGGTGGACGTCGTCGTGGTCGACCACCACGACTCCTACACGTGGAACCTCGTGCACCTCGTCGCCGCCGTCACCGGAGCGCTGCCGCGGGTGGTGCAGCACGACGAGGTCTCCGCCGCCGACGTGCTCGCCCACAGCCACGTCGTGCTCTCGCCGGGCCCCGGCCACCCCGCCGTCGCCGCGGACTTCGCGGTGGGTCGCGAGGTGCTGCTGGCGGCCAGCCGCCCGGTGCTCGGGGTGTGCCTGGGCATGCAGGGGCTGGTCGCGGCGTACGGCGGGCGCGTCGAGCGGGTCGCGCCCGGCCACGGCGTGCTCGCCCGGGTGGCCCACGACGGCACGGGCGTGCTCGCCGGGCTGCCGTCGCCCTTCGCCGCGGTGCGCTACCACTCGCTGGCCGCCGTGGAGCTGCCCGCCTGCCTGCGCGCCACCGCCGTCGACGAGGAGTCGGGCCTGGTGATGGCCGTCGAGCACCGCGACCTGCCGCTCGCGGGCGTGCAGTTCCACCCCGAGTCGGTGCTCTCCGAGCACGGTGAGGCGATCGTGGCGACCTTCCTGGGGCTGGCGTGAGCGGCGGGGGCGGGGGCGGGGGCGGGGCGCGCGCGGGCGACCCGGCGGCCTACTTCGCCGACGTCGCGGCCACCCACCCGCGCTGCTTCTGGCTCGACGGCGGCGGCGCGCGCGAGTGGTCGGGGCGCCGGTCGCTGGTGGGCTGGCTGGAGCCGGGCGACGTGTCGCTGTCCTACTCCGCGGCCCGCCGCGAGGTGATGCGCCATGTCGACGGCCGCGCCGAGGTGGTCGGCGACGACGTCTTCGCCGTGCTCGAGGCCGAGCTCGCAGCCGCCCGCGACGCCGGCCGCGCCGACCAGTGGTTCGGCTACCTGGGCTACGCCAGCCGCCCCGACCTCCCCGCGCGCCCGTCGACCGACGTGCCCGACGCGGTGCTGATGCGCCCGAGCCACCTGCGCCTCTTCGACCACCCCGAGCCCGCCGCCGTACCGGCCGCCGCCACCCCTGCCGCCGTACCGTCCGCCGCCACCCCTGCCGCCGTACCGTCCGCCGCCACCCCTGCCGCCGCCACCCCTGCCGCCGTACCGGCGCCGGCCCCGCCCGCCCCACCCGTCACACCGGTCGGCCCGGACCCGCACCTGTCGGCCGACGCGTGGGCCGACAGGTGCGGGTTTCGCCGGCCGGCTGGTGAAACCCGCGGCGGCGGCCCCACCCCGGCCTACCGCGCGGCCTTCGACCGCGTGCAGGAGCACCTGCACGCGGGCAACACCTACGAGGTCAACCTCACCCACCGCCTCGAGGCGGCCAGCGACCTCGACCCGGTGGCGGCCTACCTGCGGCTGCGGGCGCTCAACCCGGCGCCCTACGCCGGCTTCTGCCAGCACGACGTCGACGGGGCGCGGGGCTGGCTGCTGAGCAGCAGCCCGGAGCGCTACGCGGTGGTGCGCGCCGACGGGGTGATCGAGACCAAGCCGATCAAGGGCACGACGCCGCGCTCGCCCGACCCGGCCGAGGACGAGCGGCTGCGCGCGCAGCTGGCCACCGAGCCGCGCTTCCGCGCCGAGAACCTCATGGTCACCGACCTGCTGCGCAACGACCTGTCGATGGTCTGCGAGCCCGGCACGGTGGAGGTGCCGCAGCTGATGGCGGTGGAGTCCTACGCCTCGGTGCACCAGCTCGTCACCACGGTGCGGGGGCGGCTGCGCGAGGGCGTCGGCACCGTGGAGGCGCTGCGGGCGCTCTTCCCGGCGGGCTCGATGACCGGGGCGCCCAAGCTGCGCACGATGCAGGTGGTCGAGGAGGTCGAGGCCACCGCGCGCGGCGCCTACGCCGGGGCCTTCGGCTGGGTCGCGGCCGACGGCCGGGCCGACCTCGGCGTGGTCATCCGCTCCCTGACGACCACCGGCGACGGCCGCTACCGCCTCGGCACCGGGGGCGGGGTGACGGTGCACTCCGACGTCGACTCGGAGTGGGCGGAGACGCAGGTCAAGGCCGAGCGCTTGCTCCGGGTGCTGGGGCAGGAGTTCGATGGGGTGTCATGACCGCGAAACACCCGCTCGATAGCCTCGACCGCATGGAGAAGCCGCACGTCGTCGTGCTGTTCGGGGCGACCGGTGACCTCGCCCGCCGCAAGCTGCTGCCTGGTCTGCTGCGCCTCTTCGAGGCCGGCCTGCTGCGCGACGCGAAGATCGTCGGCACGTCGCTGGAGGACATCGGCACCGAGCAGTTCGCGAAGATCGCCCGCGACGGCTGCGAGGAGTTCGGGAAGGGCGACATCGACGACGCCCGCTGGGCGCCCTTCGGCGCGATGCTCAGCTACGTGCCGCAGTCGTCGGGGCCGCACGCGCTGGCCCAGGAGGTCGAGCGCGTCGAGGCCGAGCTGCCCGGCGAGACCGCCGACAAGCGGCGCCTGCACTACCTCTCGGTGCCGCCGAAGGCCGCCCTCGACGTCATCCACCAGCTCCAGGACGCCGGCCTGGTCGAGCGCTCGCGGATCATCATGGAGAAGCCCTTCGGCACCGACCTGGAGTCGGCGCAGCGGCTCAACCACGAGGTGCACCAGGTCTTCGACGAGAGCCAGGTCTTCCGCATCGACCACTTCCTGGGCAAGGAGGCCGCGCAGAACATCCTGGCCTTCCGCTTCGCCAACGGCCTCTTCGAGCCGATCTGGAACCGCAACTTCATCGACCACGTGCAGATCGACGTGCCCGAGACCCTCGGCCTCGAGGGGCGCACGAAGTTCTACGAGACCACCGGCGCCTACCGCGACATGGTCGTCACCCACCTCATGCAGGTGCTGGCCTTCATGGCCATGGAGCCGCCGACCTCGCTGGCGCCCGGCCCGATCAGCGACGAGAAGCTCAAGGTCTTCCGCTCGATGCGCCCCATCGAGCCGCAGAACGTCGTGCGCGGCCAGTACGCCGGATACCGCGGCAAGGACGTCGTCGCCGACGACTCCGACACCGAGACCTTCGTGGCGCTCAAGGTCGAGATCGACAACTGGCGCTGGGCCGGCGTGCCGTTCTTCCTGCGCACCGGCAAGAAGCTGGCCGAGGGGGCGCGGATCATCTCCATCGCCTTCAAGGAGCCCCCGCTGACGATGTTCCCGAAGGGCTCCAACGTCGGCACCCAGGGCCCCGACCACCTCACCTTCGACCTGGCCGACCAGTCGCGGATGTCGCTGTCGTTCTACGGCAAGCGCCCCGGCCCGGGCATGACGCTGGACAAGATGTCGATGCAGTTCGCCACCCACGACACCAGCGCCGCGGGCTCGGTGCTCGAGGCCTACGAGCGGCTGATCCACGACGCGATGCGCGGCGACCACACCCTCTTCACCACCGCCGCCGGCATCGAGGAGCTGTGGGCCAAGTCGATGCCGCTGCTCGACCACCCGGCGCCCGTTCGCAGCTACCAGCCGGGCTCGTGGGGCCCCAACGCCATCCACCAGCTCATCGCGCCCCATGCCTGGCGCCTGCCCTTCGAGCGCTCCTGGCGCGACACCTCCCACACCACGACGACGACCAACCCCTAGGGCCCCGGGCGCGCTCGCCCGGGGTCGCCGGGCCCGCCGCGCGTCGCGCGGGCCGTCTGACGCCGACGGTCAGGGCCGCCCGGGCAGCTGCAGCACGAGGCGGGCCCCGCCGTACGGCGAGCGCTCGGCGCGCACCGAGCCGGAGTGGCGCTCGGCGGTCTGGTGCACGATCGACAGCCCGAGGCCCGAGCCGGGCATGGCGCGGGACTCCTCGGAGCGCCAGAAGCGCTCGAAGACCTTGGCCAGGTCGGCCTCGGGGATGCCGGGGCCCTCGTCGTCGACGACGAGCACTCCCTCGGCCAGGCTGACGTGGATGGTGCCCGCGGGCGGGCTCCACTTGGCGGCGTTGTCGAGCAGGTTGGTCATCGCCCGCTCGATCGCGCCCGACTCGCCCTCGACGGTCCAGGGGCTGGCGGCGACCTCGAAGTCGATGCCGGGCGCGCGGCGGCGCACGCGGGCGAGGGCCTGCTCGAGGACCTCGGTGAGCTCGACGGGCTCCACGACGTGGGCCATCGGGTCGTCGCGGGCCAGCTCGACCAGGTCGCCGATGAGCGTGGTGAGCTCCTCGATCTGCGCGGCGACGTCGTCGAGCAGCTCGGCGCGGGCCTCGGGCGGCAGGAAGCCGCCGTCGGGGTCGGCGTCGGACTGGCCGAGCAGCTCGATGTTGGTGCGCAGCGAGGTCAGCGGGGTGCGCAGCTCGTGCCCGGCGTCGGCGACGAGGCGGCGCTGGCGGTCACGGGAGGCCTCGAGGGCGACCAGCATCTGGTTGAACGACGTGGCCAGCCGGGCGATCTCGTCGTCGCCCTCGACGCGGATCGGGTCGAGCCGCTCGGTGCGCGCGATCTCCTCCACCGCGCCGGTGAGGCGCCGCACCGGGCGCAGGCCGCTGCGGGCGACGGCCATGCCCGCGACGGCGGCGGCGATGACGCCGGCCAGGCCGAAGAGCAGCGTGACCACGCCGAGCTTGCGCAGCACCTGCTCCTGCGGCTCCAGCGACTGCGCGAGCACGAGCGCCTGCCCGTCGGTCTGGGCGGGCACGGTGACGACGCGGTAGCGGATGTCGCCGGCGGTGATGGTGCGGATGGCGTAGTCGCTCGCGCCGTCGGCCACCGCGAACTCCGGCGCCCCCACGTTGAAGGGCGGCCCCTCGTCGACCGAGGTGGCCTCGCCGGAGTAGACGGAGATGAAGGCGATGCGCACGTCGGCGGCGCCCAGCGCCCAGGCCGGGAAGCGGCCCTCCACGGTGAGCCGCTGCAGCGCCGGGGAGTCGGCGGCGCCCTCGGCGCGCGAGAGCAGCGAGTCGTCGAGGGTGTCCTGGAGCTGGATGCGCGCGGTGGCGTAGGCGCCGAGGGCCACGAAGGCCACGGCCAGGCCCACCGCCATCGTGGTGAGCAGGGTGACCCGGGAGGCCAGCGAGCGGCGGTAGCGCCAGCGCGCGGGCGCCGGCGCCTCGGTCATGACTCCTTGAGGACGTAGCCGACGCCGCGCACGGTGTGCAGCAGGCGGGCCTCGCCCTCGGCCTCGGTCTTGCGGCGCAGGTAGCCGACGTAGACCTCGAGCGAGTTGGCGGTGGTCGGGAAGTCGTAGCCCCAGACCTCCTCGAGGATGAACGAGCGCTCCAGCACCCGGCGCGGGCGGCGCAGGAACATCTCCAGCAGCGTGAACTCGGTGCGGGTCAGCTCGATCTGGCGCCCGGCGCGCACGACCTCGCGGGTGGCGACGTTCATCGACAGGTCGGCGAAGGAGAGCACCTCGTCGTCGGCGTCGCCCTCGGGCGGCACGGCGCGGCGCAGCAGCGCCCGCAGGCGCGCCAGCAGCTCCTGGAGGGCGAAGGGCTTGGTGAGGTAGTCGTCGGCGCCCGCGTCGAGGCCCTCCACCCGGTCGCCGACGGCGTCGCGGGCGGTGAGCACGAGGATCGGCACGTCGTTGCCGGCCTGCCGCAGCGCCCGCGTCGTCTCGATGCCGTCGAGGCGGGGCATCATCACGTCCATCACCACGACGTCGGGCGAGGTCGCGCCGATGACCGCGAGCGCCTCGGCGCCGTCGGTGGCCACCGCCACGTCGTAGCCGTTGAACTGCAGCGACCGGCGCAGCGACTCGCGCACCGCGCGGTCGTCGTCGACGACCAGGGCGCGGGGCTTGGGGGCTGACGGGGCGGCGGCGTTCACGGCCCCATGCTGCCAGCAGCGCCTGAGCCGGCGCTGAGAGCGCGCCGCCCGTCGGCCGCGCACCCCGCACGGTGCGGTCGGCGCGAGGGCGTCGCCAGGACGGCCGGGGTCCTTTACCCTGCCGCTGTGCCCGGCGTCATCGGCCGGGCCTTCCGGGGGGAATCCCAGATGTCGCACCGCTCCTGCACCGCGCGCCCGCGCACCCGCCTGCTCGCCGCGGCCCTGCTGCTGGCGCTGCCGACCGCGGTGCTGCCCGCCGTGGCCGGCTCCCCGGGCGCCGCCGCCCACGAGGTCCACGCCCCCGCCGCGGGTGCCCCGGGCGCTGCGGTGCCGGCCCCCGCGGCGGGGTCCCCCTTCGCGCCGGCGGCGGGCGCGGCGCAGCGGCGTACGACGGAGCAGCCCGCGGCGCGTCGGGCGCCGCAGCTGCCCGACCGCTTCCGCGACACGGTGGTCATGTCGCGGCTCGACGAGCCAACGGCGATCGACTTCGCCGACGACGGCCGGGTCTTCGTGGCCGAGAAGCCCGGTGTGGTGAAGGTCTTCGACTCCCTCGACGACCCCACCGGAGAGGTCTTCGCCGACCTCAGCGCCACCGTCATGAACTACTGGGACCGCGGCCTGCTCGGGATGACGCTGGCGCCCGACTTCCCCGAGGACCCCTCGGTCTACGTGCTCTACGCCTACGACCACCTGCCCGGCGATCCCGCGCCGGCGCCGCGGTGGGGCCGGCCGGGGGTTTACTACGACGAGTGCGCGGACCCCGTCGGCGTCGGCTGCACCGTCGGCGCCCGGGTCTCGCGGCTGACCGCCGAGGGCGACCGGATGGTCGGCGAGGAGGAGGTGCTCGTCGAGGACGGCTGCCTGCAGTACCCCAGCCACGCCACCGGCTCGGTGGCCTTCGGCCCCGACGGCTACCTCTACGCCAGCATCGGCGAGGGCGCCAGCTTCACCTTCGACGACTACGGCCAGGGCGGCGGCAACCCGTGCCGCGACCCCTTCGACCCCGGCCACCCCCGCGAGGCCCAGGGCGGCTCGCTGCGCAGCCAGGACATCCGCACCTACGGCGACCCCCTCGGCCTCGACGGCACCGTGGTGCGCCTCGACCCGACCACCGGCCTGGGCGCCCCCGACAACGCCCTGGTCGACTCCGGCGACGCCAACGCCGCGCGCATGGTCGCCCACGGCCTGCGCAACCCCTTCCGCTTCACCTTCCGCCCCGGCACCGATGAGATCTGGGTCGGCGACGTGGGCGGCTCGCGCTTCGAGGAGGTCAACCGGATCGCCGACCCGACCGCGGGCGTGCGCAACTTCGGCTGGCCCTGCTACGAGGGCGGTGAGCGCAACCCCGCCTTCGACGTGCTCGACGTGCGGATGTGCGAGGACCTGTACGCCGACGCCGGCACCCCGCTCGCGGCGGCCGAGCCGTTCTTCCGCTACGCGACCCGCGGGCAGCACGTCGCCGCGGGCGAGGCCTGCCCCACGGGCTCGGCGTCGGTCTCGGGGCTCGACTTCGTGGCCCAGGACAGCGACTACCCCGCCTGGCTGCGCGGGGCGCTGGTCTTTTCCGACTACTCCCGCCGCTGCATCTGGGCGATGCCCGCGGGCGCGGACGGCCTGCCCGACCCCGACCGGGTCGTGCCGCTGGTGGAGGGCGCGGCCAGCCCGATCGGGCTGGTGACCGGGCCCGGGGGCGACCTGTTCTACCTCGACCTCGGCATCGACGACCTCGGCTACCCCACCGCCTCGGGCGGCGCGGTGCACCGCGTCAGCCACTACCCCGGCAACCAGCCGCCCGTCGCCGACCTGCGCGCCGACCGCACCTGGGGGCCGATCCCGCTGACCACGGTGCTCGACGCGAGCGGCTCCACCGACGCCGACGGCGACGCCCTGACCTACGCGTGGGACCTCGACGCCGACGGCGACTACGACGACGCCACCGGGCCGCGGGTCGAGCAGACGTGGAGCGAGGCCCGCAACGCCCCCGTCGCGGTGCGGGTCGCCGACGCCGGTGCCGCGGACCGCGCGGCCCTCACCCTCTTCCCCGGCGACACCCCGCCCGAGGTGACGCTCGCGGAGCCGACCGCCGACCTGCGCTGGTCGGTGGGCCAGCAGATCACGGTCTCGGCGAGCGCCACCGACGCCGAGGACGGCGAGGTCGACCCCGGAGCCTGGCAGATCGGGCTGAGCATCAAGCACTGTCCCTCGATCTGCCACACCCACCCCGTGGAGGTCGTCAGCTACACCTCGACCACGACTTTCACCGCCCCCGACCACGAGTACCCCTCCTCGCTGGCGGTCACCGTCGCCGCCACCGACTCCCGCGGGCTCACCACCACCCGGGAGCTCACGCTGGAGCCCGACCCGCAGCGGGTCCGCTTCGGCTCCAACGTGCGCGGCGCCTCGCTGTCGGTCGCGGGCGAGCGCGTCCGCGCCGGGCGGGTGCGCACCTTCATCACCGGCTCCACGGTCACGCTCGCCGCGCCGCGGGTGCAGCGCGTCGACGCACGGCGCTGGGTCTTCCGGCGCTGGTCCGACGGCTCCGCGCGGGTGCACGCCCTCGTCGTGCCCGACCGCGGCGACCGTACGCCGACGCTGCGCGCGCTCTACCGCCGCGCCCGCGGCTGACCGCGGCTGACCACGGCCCGACGGCGGCACGACGGCGGCACGCCGGTGGCCTGACGGCGGCCCGACGGCGGCGAGGAGCCCCTCAGGCGTAGCGGGCGGCCACGTCGGCGGCGCGGGCGCCGTAGCCACCGCCGAAGAGGCAGGCGTGCACGAGCAGGGGGAAGAGCTGGTGCAGGCCCACCCGGTCCTGCCAGCCGTCGGCCAGCGGGGCGACCTCGTCGTAGGCGTCGAGCGCGCGCGGCAGGTGGGGCAGCCCGAAGAGCGCCAGCATGGCCAGGTCGACCTCGCGGTGGCCGCCGTGGGCGGCGGGGTCGACGAGGTAGGAGCGGCCGTCGGCGCCCCACAGCACGTTGCCGTTCCACAGGTCGCCGTGCAGCCGCGCGGGCGGCTCCTCGGGCACCAGGCCGGTCAGGCGGGGCACGACGGACTCCACGCGGGCGGCCTGCGCGGCGGTGACGGCGCCGCGGTCGCGGGCGAGCTTGAGGTAGGGAAGGACCCGGCGCACGGCGTAGAACTCCGCCCACGACGGCGCCGGCCGGTTGGGCAGCGGCAGCCGGCCGATGAAGCCGTCGCGCTCGCCGCCGTGGGTGGGTGCTCCGGCCGCGTGGGTGCGGGCGAGCGCGCGACCGAAGTCGGCGGCGCCGTCGGCGGTGGCCTTGCCGGGCTCGACCCAGCGCAGGATGACGCAGTCGTGGTCGGCGGCCAGCAGGTCGGGCACGGCGACGCCGCCCTGGGTGCCCTGGGTGCCCTGGGTGCCCTGGGTGCCGGCGGCCTCGGCCAGCCAGCGCAGCCCGGCGGCCTCGGCCTCGAAGAAGCCGTCGGGGGCGTGGGGGAGGGTCTTCATCAGCGCGACCGAGCCGTCGGAGAGCCGCAGCCGGGTCGCGGTGGAGATGTCGCCGCCGGCGACCGGGGAGGTCGCGGCGACGGCCGCGCCGAGGAGCTCCTCGGCACGTCGGGCCAGCAGGGGCTGGCGGGTCATCGCGGCCCCGGGGCGAGCGCGGGGTCGCGCTGCAGGGCCGCCACCAGGGCGACCGACGTGCGCTCCACCATGGCGAGCACCTCCTCGAAGCCGGCGTCCCCACCGTAGTACGGGTCGGGCACCTCCCGGTCGGGGCCGTCGTCGCCGACCGGCACGGGGTCGAAGTCGCGGTAGAGCCGGACCCGCTCGGAGCGGCCGCCGATGTCGGCGAGGTTCTGGGAGTCCATGGCCAGGACGAGGTCGTGGCGCTCCAGCCAGCCGGCGTCGAACTGCCGGGCGCGGTGCGGGCTGGGGTCGTAGCCCTCGGCGAGCAGGCTCGAGGCGGCGCGCAGGTCCATGGGCTGGCCGACGTGCCAGCCCCCGGTGCCGCTGCTGGCCACGGTGACGCGGGCGGCGAGCCCGGCGTCGTCGACGCGCTGGGCGAGCACGACGTCGGCCATGGGCGAGCGGCAGATGTTGCCCAGGCAGACCAGGGCGACGGAGTACGCGCCCGGGGTGCGGGCGGGCGGCAGGGCCGGGGGCAGGGCGGGGCTCACCGGCGCTCCTCCGCGCCCAGGACGCCGTCGACGATCCAGGTGGTGACCGTGATGACGATGGCGCCGAGCACGGCGGGCCAGAAGCCGGTGACCCGGAAGCCGATGTCGAGCTGCTCGGCCACCCAGCCGGTGAGCAGGAGCATCGCGGCGTTGATGACCAGCAGGAAGAGCCCGAGCGTGACGATGATGAAGGGGATCGAGAGCACCTGCAGCACCGGCTTCACGAACGACGACACCACGCCCAGGATCAGCGCCACCAGCAGCAGCGGGAGGATCTTCTCCTCCACCTCGGCCATCCCCGAGCGCGGCCCGGTGAAGCGGATGCCGTCGACGAGCCACGCGGCGGCGGCGAGCGAGACGGCGTGGGTGACCAGCCAGAGGAGGAAGCGCACGCCGGCCAGTCTGACAGGCCGCCGGGCCCTGGGGCGTGGTCGTGGCCGGGGTCGCTCGAGGGCTCGCCTGCGGGGCCGCCCGCCGTGGCCGGTGCCCGGCTAGAGGTCGAGGGCCTCGACGATGGCGACCTCGGCGTCGGCCAGGTGGCGCACCAGGAAGGCGTGGGCCTCCTCGACGCGGTCGCGCTCCAGCAGCATGAGCAGGGCGGCGTGGGAGTCGGCCTGGTCGTGGGCGTTGCGCTTGATGCGGTCGACCTGGGCCAAGGCCAGCTTGAGCTCGATGACGAGGTTCTCGGCCATCGCCACCAGGCGCGGCGACCCGGTGAGCCCCACGAGAGCGACGTGGAAGGCCAGGTGGCGCTCGTTGAGCTCCTGGTAGGACCCGCCCTCGCGCACCGCGGTGGTGTAGCGGACCAGGGTGGTGCGCACCGCGTCGCGCAGGGCGTCACCGGCCTCGCCCCACCGGCGTACGCCGGCGCCCTCCAGCACCAGCCGGGCCCGGCACACGTCGCGCACGGAGGTGACGTCGGGCCGCGCGACGCTGACGCCGCGGTGGGGCTCACGGGTGGCCAGCCCCTCGGCCACGAGCACGGTCAGCGCCTCGCGGACCGTGGGGCGCGAGACCCCGAGCGACTCGGCGAGCGCGACCTCGCGCAGCGCCGTGCCCGACTCCAGCTCGCCGTCGAAGACGGCGCGGCGCAGCTCCTCGGCGACCCGGTCGACGGTGGAGGAGTGCTCCAGGCGCAGCGTCGCGAAGCGCTGGGCGGGAGCCGGGGCCGGTGGCAGGTCGGCCCCTCGCTCGGCCCCGTGGTCCGCGGACTGGTGGTCCGGGTGCCCCGGGTGGGGGGTCGACGGTCCGCCGGGCGCACCGTCGGCGGCGCGCAGCGGTCGGGGGCCCTCGGACATGGGCCCCATCGTGCCGCAGGTGGCGTGTCGGTGGCGCCTCCGGTCCGGCGTGCCGCACACTCATCCTGTCAGATTGTCTGACAATATCAGTGACGGAGGTCGCATGGACACCACCCCGCCCGGTCCCCGCCCGCTCGCCTGGGGTCGCCACTACGTCGCCGTCGAGCCGACCCACTTCCGCGTCGACTACGCCATCAACCCCTTCATGGACCCCGCCGACCAGCCCGACCCGCAGCTGGCCCTGCGGCAGTGGCACGCGCTCGTGCGCACCCTGGAGCGCCTCGGCGCCCGGGTCGACGTGATGCCGCAGCGCGCCGACGCCCCCGACATGGTCTTCGCGATGAACCTGGGCCTCGCCGTCGAGCGCCCCGACGGGCGGCGCCACGTCGTGCTCTCCCACATGCGCCACCCCGAGCGCCGCATGGAGACCGCGTCCGCGCAGCGGTGGTTCGAGGACCGGGGCGCCACGACCTCCTCCGTCGGGCGCGACGGCGTGGGCGCCCACCTCGAGGCCGGCGACGCCTTCGCCTTCGGTGGCGAGCTGGTCGTGGGCCACGGCCCCCGCACCGACGAGCTGGCCCTCAAGCACCTGGCCACCGACCTCGGCGTGACGGTGCGGGGGCTGCGCACGACCCACCCGGGGATGTACCACCTCGACCTGGCCTTCTGCCCCCTCGACGCCCGCCGCGCGATCGTCTGCCCGGCCGCCCTCGACGCCGAGTCGGCCGCGCTTCTGCTCGATCTGGTGTCCGAGCCGCTGGTGGTGAGCGAGGAGGAGGCGATGACGACCTTCTGCGCCAACTCCGTGGTCGTGGGTCGCACCGTGGTGATGCCGGCCTGCCCCGAGCGGGTGCGGGCACGGCTGGAGGCGTGGGGCTTCGAGGTGGTCGTGGTCGACGTCTCGCAGTTCCACAAGGCCGGCGGCTCGGTGCGCTGCCTCACCAACCCCGTCGACGTGCGGCTGGGGCGCGACCTCGCGCCGGCGCCGGCCGCGGGCGCCGAGCAGCGCTGAGCGCTCCCGGGGCGCACCGCGGAGCGGCCCCGGAGCGGCCCCGGGGGAGCGCCGGGGTGCGCACCGGTGTGACCCGGCCCGCGTCGGTAGCCTCGGGCGGGTGTTCCCGGTCGGAGGAGTCGACGTCATGCTCGCGGGCGCGGCCGTCACCGGCGTGCTCTGCGTGCTGCTGGCGCTCGCCCTGCGCCGCCGCGGCGCGCTGCACGCCTGGTCGGTCGCCGGGCTGGTCTGGTCGCTGGCGGTCATCGCCTGCGTCACCCTCATCCCCGCCAACGGCGCGCCCGGGGTGGTGCCGGTGGAGAGCCGGCTGGCCACCTGCTCCTTCGACATCGGCGGCCCGGCCCCCGACGGCTTCTGGATCTTCGAGAGCGGCCAGCGCCTGCTCAACACGGTGCTCTTCGTGCCCTCGGGCGCCCTGCTGGTCCTGGTGGCGGCGCGCTGGCGCGCGGGCTGGCTGCTGGTGCCGCTGGGGCTGGCGCTCCTGGCCGGCTACAGCGCGGCCATCGAGAAGGTCCAGCTCGAGCTGGCACGCCTCGACCGGGCCTGCGACGTCACCGACATCCTCGACAACGTCACCGGCGCGGCGCTCGGTGTCGGGGCCGGGCTGCTGCTCGCCGTCGTGTTGCGGCCCTGGCGCGCCCGCGGGTCGCAGCGCGGGCCCGTGCCTCACTAGCCTGCACCCATGAGCACCCCCCGGCCACGGGCCACCGTCACCCAGATCCCGGCGTACGTGCCCGGCAAGCCGCCGGTGCCCCGTGACGACCTGGTGACCTACAAGCTCTCCTCCAACGAGAACCCCTTCCCGCCCCTGCCCGGGGTGATCGAGGCGGCCCACGCCGCGGTCGACCTGGCCAACCGCTACCCCGACATGGGCAACAGCGCCCTCTACGCCGGGCTGTCGGAGAAGCTCGGCGTGCCGGTCGGCGACCTGGCCGCCGGCACCGGCTCGGTGGCGCTGATCTACCAGCTCCTCCAGGCCTTCTGCGACCCCGGCGACCAGGTGGTGCACGCCTGGCGCTCCTTCGAGGCCTACCCGATCGCGATCACCTCCGCCGCCGCGACCTCGGTGCCGGTGCCGCTGACCGCCGACGCCGAGCACGACCTCGACGCGATGGCCGCCGCCGTCACCGACCGCACCAAGGTCGTCATCGTCTGCACCCCCAACAACCCCACCGGCCCCTCGGTGACCCAGACCGCGCTCGACGCCTTCCTCGCCCAGGTGCCGTCGCACGTCGTGGTCGTCGTCGACGAGGCCTACCTGGAGTTCGTGCGGATGCCTGACGCCGTCGACGGTCTCGCGACCTACCGCGCCCACCCCAACGTCGTGCTCTTCCGCACCTTCTCCAAGGCCTACGGCCTCGCCGGCTTCCGGGTCGGCTACGCCGTGGCGCAGGCCGAGGTCGCCGCGGCGCTGCGGGCGGTCTCCCTGCCCTTCGGCGTCTCCTCGGTCGCCCAGGCCGCCGCCCTGGCCTCCCTCGACGCCGAGGAGGCGCTGCTCGAGCGGGTCGCCGACCTCGTGGCCGAGCGTGACCGCGTGGGCGCCGCGCTGCGGGCGGCGGGCTGGTCGATCCCCGACTCCCAGGGCAACTTCGTGTGGTTCCCCCTCGGCGAGCGCACCGCCGACTTCGCGGCCGCCTGCGACGCCGCCGGCATCGTCGTGCGCCCCTTCGCCGGCGCGGGCGCCCGGGTCTCGATCGGCGAGGTCGAGGGCAACGACCGGCTGCTGGAGGTGGCCGCGGCCTTCCGGCGCGGGTGAGCCCCGAGGGCCCGGCGCGCGGATGGGAGGATCGCGGCATGGGCGAGGTGTTCGACGGCGAGATCCAGGCGCGCTACCGCGACGTCAACACGGGCGGGCACGTCGACAACGTCGAGGCGATCCGGGTGCTCGACGAGGCGCGCACGCAGTTCTTCCGCTTCGCCCCGCTGGGCCTGCCCGCGGGCGTCGGTCTGCTGGCCCGGGTGCCGGGCGGGGTCTCGGAGCTGATGGGCTCCCAGCGCGTCGACTACCACGCGGAGATGCGCTTCGCGCCGTACCAGCCGTTCCTGGTGCGCATCTGGCTGGCCCACGTGGGCCGCTCGTCGTTCACGATCTCCTCCGAGGTGCGGGTCGAGCGTGACCACCCGCCGGCCGTGGTCGCCGAGAGCTCGCTGGTCTTCTGGGACCACGCCGCCCAGGCCTCGTGGCCGATCTCGCCCGAGGTGCGCGCCGACCTCGACCGCTTCCGCGGCGACCGGGTCGCGCTGCGCGAGCGCCCCGGCCCCTGACCGACCTGCGCCCGCCCCGGGCCGGCGGCGGCCGGCTGCGCGTCTTACTGACCGTCGAGACCTCTACCTGACAGTCGTGACGGTCAGGTAGAGGTCTCAATGGTCAGTAAGACGCAGGCGGCGGCGGGTGCGGCGGGTGCGGCGGGTGCGGCGGGTGCGGCGGTACGCCGGCAGCGGGCAGGGCGGCCCCGCGGTCGCTCAGTCGCAGCCCGGGAGGACGACGGTGACGGTGGTGCCGCGGCCGAGAGCGGAGTCGACCTCGACGCGCCCGCCGTGGCGCTGGGCGATGCCGGCGACGATGCTCAGCCCGAGGCCGGTGCCCGGTCGGCGCAGGGCGGCGGGGTCGGAGGAGCGCACGAAGGGCTCGAAGAGGCCGGCCTGGTCCTCGGGGGAGATGCCGATGCCGTCGTCGGCCACGACGAGCGCGACCTCGCTGCCGCGGCGCTCGGCGGAGACGACCACGCGCCCGCCGGCGTCGGTGTACTTCAGCGCGTTGGTCAGCACGTTGTCGAGCAGCCGCTCCACCTCCACCGGGTCGCCGGTCGTCGCGGCCGTCGGGTCGCCGGGGCCGACCTCGAGGGCGACCCCGGCGACGCCGGCCGTGGCCTGGTAGAGCCCGACCACGTCGCGCACGAGCGCCCCGAGGTCGACCCGGGTGCGCAGGCCCGCGCGCTGACGGTCGTCGGCCTGGGCCAGCCGGAGCAGGTCGTCGACGACGCCGCGCATCTTGGCCACGCCGCGCCCGATCGAGGCCTCGAAGGTCGCGGCCGGCTCGGGGTGGTCGAGCATGCCGAGCAGCTCGAGGTTGCCCGAGACCACGGTGAGGGGCCCGCGCAGCTCGTGGGTGAGGGTGGCGATGAGCTGCGCGCGCCGCTCGTCGACCTCCTGCAGCTCACGCAGCAGCGCCCGCTCACGCTGGCGCACCTGCGCGACGGCGAGGGCGGTGCCGAGGTCGCCGCCGACCACGAGGGCGGCCTGCTCGTCCACCGGCGACCACGACCCCGCGCCCGGCGCGCGGGTGAGCACGCAGATCCCGGCGTACGTCGTGCCGCGCAGCACGGGCACGGCGAGGGCCGCGCCCATCGTGGTGACCTGCAGCAGCCGCTGGCCGTGGGCGTCGAGGCGGGGGTGGCCGGCCAGCGCGGGGGTGGGCTCCCCGGCGCGCAGCACCAGCGCGCGCGGCGGGTCGGCGAGGTGCGGCCCGAGCGACCGGGCGAGCACGCGCAGCGACCGGGGCGCGCGCAGCAGCGCGCCGTCGAGGGTGTGGATGGGCACGGTCACGGCCGGGTCGAGCAGCTGCACGCAGGCCGCCGCGGCGCCGAAGCCCTCCACCAGCAGCGGCAGGGCGGCGGTGAGCAGCTCCTCGGGGGTCTGGTGCTCCGGGGCGAGGGTCGAGCGCACGAGGTGGTGGGTGGCCTGGGCCCGCGCGGCGCGCTGGCCGACCTCCTCGCGGTCGCGGGCGCTGAGCAGGGCCTGCTCGACGTGGGCGGCGTAGCGCTCGAGCAGGGCGCGGCGCACCCCGTCGGGGCGCCGGCCGTCGAGGGGGCCGTCGAGGGAGAGCACGCCGACGACCCGGCCCTCGGCGTCGGTGAGCAGCGCGAGGAGCACGTCCCAGGGGTCCCACACCTCGTGGGGCGCGGCGTCGGCGTCGGCCGCAGGGGTGTCGATGCGCACCCAGGTGCCGTCGAGGCGTCCGTCGTGGTGCTCGGCGCGCAGGAAGCGGAAGCGGCCCCAGGTCTCGGCGGCGGCCACGACGGGGTCGAGGATCGCGACGGAGTCGGTGGCCAGCACGGCCTCGCGGTGCTCCTCGGGCCCCGCGTAGGCCACGGTGACCAGGTCGTCGTCGACGACGACCGACAGGGTCGCCACGTCGAAGCCGACCATCAGCGCCACCGACTCCACGAGCAGCTGGAGCGCAGCGCGCGACGACGCGTCGGACCAGTCGTCCAGGTCCGGGTGGTGGGTGCGCGCGGGCGCTGCCCAGGACCCCTCGTCGGGCTGTGTCGCCATGATCCCCCCGATCGACAGCGCAGGGGGACACTCAACACCTCCGCCGCCGTCACGGCTACTGGTCTCGACCAGCGGGAGGCCCGCCGGGCGGAGGGCGACCGGGGCGGCGATGTGTGCGGGTGGGTGAGCCGGGGCGGGTGACGGGCGCCTAGCGTCGCGGGCATGAGCGACGACCAGACCCCGACGTACGTCGAGAAGGGCAAGGAGTTCCGGCGCGACACGACCTACGTGTCCGACCGGATCACCCGCGAGGCCCGCACCCCCGAGCACGGCCCCACCGACGGGCGGATGTGGCCGGTGGAGGCCGGCCGCTACCGCCTGGTCGCCGCCAAGGCCTGCCCGTGGGCCAACCGCGCCATCATCGTGCGGGGCCTGCTGGGCCTCGAGGACGTCGTCTCCCTCGGTCTGCCCGGCCCCACCCACGACGCCCGCAGCTGGACCTTCGACCTCGACCCGGGCGGCAAGGACCCCGTGCTGGGCATCGAGCGGCTCCAGGAGGCCTACCTCGCGCGCTTCCCCGACTACGAGCGCGGCATCACCGTGCCCGCGATGGTGGAGGAGTCCAGCGGTGAGCTGGTCACCAACGACTTCCCGTGGATCACCCACGACCTCTTCCACGAGTGGCGCGACTTCCACCGCGCCGACGCCCCCGACCTGTGGCCCGCCGAGGTCCGCGAGGAGATGGAGGAGGTCATGCAGCGCGTCTTCACCGAGGTCAACAACGGCGTCTACCGCTGCGGCTTCGCCGGCTCCCAGGAGGCCTACGACGAGGCCTACCAGCGGCTGTGGACCGCCCTGGACTGGCTCGAGGAGCGGCTCACCGACCGCCGCTACCTCATGGGGTCGGCCATCACCGAGGCCGACGTGCGGCTCTTCACCACCCTGGCCCGCTTCGACGCGGTCTACCACGGCCACTTCAAGTGCAACCGCAACAAGCTCACCGAGATGCCGGCGCTGTGGGGCTACGCGCGCGACCTCTTCCAGACCCCGGGCTTCGGCGAGACCATCGACTTCGACCAGATCAAGGCGCACTACTACGTCGTGCACACCGACATCAACCCCTCCGGGATCGTGCCCGCCGGCCCCGACCCGGCCGTCTGGCACACCCCCCACGGGCGCGAGTCCCTGGGCTGAGCGGGGCCCCGCCCTCGTGGTGGGTCCCGCGGTGGGGCTCGCGGTGGGGCTCGCGGTGGGGCCTACCGGTGGAACAGCCGGGCCAGCAGGCCCCGCTGCTCCTGCACGACCGAGCCGGTGCCGGCCGGTGCGCCGTGGGCCGGGCTGCCCGCGGGGCGGGGGTCGTCGGCGTCCCGGCGCACGCGCGGGGTGCCGCCGCTGCGCACCACGACCTCGTCGAGGAGCGCGTCGACGTTCGCGGTCTCGTAGCCCTCGCGCAGCCTGACCGTGGCGAAGCGGGCGGCGGTGGCCGGGGCGACCGGGTCGCCGCCCGAGCGCAGGGTCTGCACCAGGTCGGCGAGGAAGTCGTCGACCTGGCCCATGTCGTAGCCGCTGCGCAGCCGCACGGGGGTGAAGCGGGCGGTCTCGACCAGCCGCGCCAGCTCGGCGGGGCCGGCGGGGCCGGCGGGCTCGGCGGGACTCCCAGGAGCGGCGGGCTCGGGCGAGGGGGTGCGGGGAGGAGGGTCGGCGGGGGAGGACATGGCCGCCCCTACCCCGGGCGCCGTCGCGTCACGCCTGCCCGGGCCACCTAGGCTGGCGCGCGTGGGAGTCGGACACGGGCACGGACACGGGCACGCGGGCCGGCAGGCGGACGGCCACGCCGCGGGTCGCGCCGCCGACCGGCGGCGGCTGCGGGTGGTGCTGGCGGTCACCACGAGCGTCATGGTGCTCGAGGTCGTCGGCGCCGTGGTCACCGGGTCCCTGGCGCTGCTCGCCGACGCGGGCCACATGGCCACCGACGCCGGCGCCGTGGTGCTCGCGCTCGGGGCGTCGTACGTCGCCGGGCTCCGCCCGGGCCCCCGCTCCACCTTCGGCCTGCACCGCGCGGAGATCCTCGCCGCGCTGCTCAACGCGCTGGTGCTGCTGGTGGTCTGCGGCTACCTCGCCTGGGCCGGCCTGAGCCGGCTCGCCGACCCCCAGGAGGTGGAGGCGGGGCCGATGATCGCCTTCGCCACGGTCGGCCTGCTCGCCAACGCCGTGTCGATGCTGGTGCTCAGCCGCTCGGAGTCGGGCTCGCTCAACCTGCGCGGCGCCGCCAACGAGGTCTTCGCCGACCTGCTCGGCTCGGTGCTGGCCATCGCCGCCGGCGTCGTCGTGCTCACCACGGGCTGGCTGCAGGCCGACCCGGTGGCCTCGCTGCTGATCGCGGTGATGATCCTGCCGCGCGCCCTCGTGCTGGCCCGCGACGCTCTCGCGGTGCTGCTGGAGGTGGCCCCGGCCGGCCTCGACCTGGTCGAGGTCAGCCGCCACATCGAGGACGTGCCCGGCGTCGTCGACGTGCACGACCTCCACGCCTGGACCATCACCAGCGGCCTGCCGAGCCTCTCGGCCCACGTGACGGTCACCGACGCGGCGCTGGCCGAGCGGGGCGTCGGGGCCGTGCTCGACGACCTGTGCCACTGCGTCGCGGCGCACTTCGACGTGCGCCACGCGACCTTCCAGGTCGAGCCGGTCTCCCACGGCGCCCACGAGGACCTCGGCGAGCTCCACTGACGCCTCCACCGACGTCTCCACCGAGGCGCCCGCCCGCGGCCCGGCGACCGCGCCGCCGCGTCCCCTCCCGGGACGACCGGGCCCGCGTGGCGCCGCGGCTCAGGCCCGGTCGACCTCGGAGCGCAGCTTCAGCACGACGGTGCCGTCGTCCTGCTCGATGACGTAGGCCGGGTCGTCGTCGCTGCCGTGGCGGGTGATCGTCGAGCCCTTGGTGGTGCGCTCGACCGTGTCGTGGTGGACCTCGGTGACGGTGCCGCTCGCGGTGCCCCCACCCCACGACCAGCTGACCTCGGTGCCGGTGCGGATGCTCATCGCGTCTCCTTCCGGGCCGCCTGCTCGGCGGCCGCGCCCAGCTTGACCAGGGTCTTCTCGATGCCGCGCTGGATCTTCGCGGCCACGCCGGCGCGGTGGTAGGCGGCCTGCACCAGGCCGGGGTAGCGGCTGATGTCCCACGTCTCGGTGACCCGCGTGCGGGCCGGGCCGCCGGTGTCGCCGGCGGGGAGCTCCTCCAGCTCGTAGCGCCAGCGGTGCAGCCCGACGTGGCGCCACGCGATCAGCCGGTCGGGCTCGAGCTCGACGACCTTGTTGCGGATCTTGTACGGCGCGCCGATGCGCATGTCCATGCCGAAGGTCGAGCCCAGCTCCAGCCGCGGGGGCCCGCTGGTCGAGCCCCTCACGGTGCCGGAGCCGTCGATGAGCGGGTGCTGCCGGGGGTCGGCCAGGATGTCGAAGACGACGGCGGGCGGGGCGTCGACGACGGCCGAGGCGGTCACGACGGGGCGTGCGGAGGAGGCCATGCGCCGAGGCTACGGCGGGTGATTGGCGGCCATCTCACCCTCGCAGGTACGTTGTCCCCGACCACGATGTGTCCGGGGTCACAGGGGCACCACCCCGCCCCTGGCGGCCCGCTCGGACACGCCGTACGGCCTCGGAGACCCCGTCGGGCCGGTGAGAGCGAAGGAGTGCGCACGTGTCCCCTGACTCGACGTTCGGCCCCGACCTGGTGGAGGTCTTCGGACCCTCCCAGAGCGACGGCGGCCCCGAGCTGGTCCAGCTGCTGACCCCGGAGGGCGAGCGCGTCCACCACCCGGAGTTCGATATGGACTTCAGCGCCGAGCAGCTGCGCGGGTTCTACCGCGACATGGTGCTCACCCGGCGCATCGACACCGAGGCCACGGCGCTCCAGCGCCACGGCGAGCTCGGCATCTGGGCCCAGCTGCTGGGCCAGGAGGCCGCGCAGATCGGCGCCGGCCGCGCGCTGCGCACCCAGGACCACGTCTTCCCGACCTACCGCGAGCACGGCGTCGCGTGGTGCAAGGGCGTGGACCCCCTCAAGCTGCTCGGGCTCTTCCGCGGCGTCGACCACGGCGCGTGGGACCCCGAGGAGAACCACTTCGGGCTCTACACCATCGTCATCGGCGCCCAGACCCTCCACGCCACCGGCTACGCCATGGGCATGCAGCGCGACGGCGTCGTCGGCACCGGCGACCCCGAGCGCGACGCCGCGGTGATCGCCCACTTCGGCGACGGCGCCTCCTCGCAGGGCGACGTCAACGAGGCCTTCATCTTCGCCGCCTCCTACAACGCCCCCGTGGTGTTCTTCTGCCAGAACAACCAGTGGGCCATCTCGGAGCCGATCGAGCGCCAGACCCGCATCCCGCTCTACCAGCGCGCCCTGGGCTTCGGCTTCCCCGGCGTGCGCGTCGACGGAAACGACGTGCTGGCCACCTACGCCGTCACCCAGGCCGCCCTGCAGCGCGCCCGCGACGGGCAGGGCCCGACCTTCGTGGAGGCCTACACCTACCGGATGGGCGCCCACACCACCACCGACGACCCGACCCGCTACCGCCTCTCCGACGACGTGGAGAGCTGGAAGCTCAAGGACCCGATCGCCCGCGTCGAGGTCTACCTGCGCCGCAACGGCCTGGTCGACGACGCCTTCATCGCCGGGGTCAAGGACGAGGCCGACGACCTGGGCGCGCGCCTGCGCGAGGGCTGCAAGGCGATGCCCGACCCGCAGCCGCTCGACATGTTCGACCACGTCTACGCCGAGATGACCGACGAGCTCGCCGCCCAGCGCGACGGTTTCGCCGCCTACCTCGAGTCCTTCGAGGGGGCCGACCGATGAGCACCCACAAGGTCACGCTGGCCAAGTCGCTCAACATGGGCCTGCGTCGCGCGATGGAGGACGACCCCAAGGTCCTGCTCATGGGCGAGGACGTCGGCAAGCTCGGCGGCGTCTTCCGCATCACCGACGGCCTGCAGAAGGACTTCGGCGAGGACCGCGTCATCGACTCCCCGCTCGCGGAGTCGGGCATCGTCGGCACCGCGGTCGGCATGGCGCTGCGCGGCTACCGCCCGGTCGTGGAGATCCAGTTCGACGGGTTCGTCTACCCCGCCTACGACCAGATCGTGTGCCAGGTGGCCAAGATGAGCTACCGCTCCAAGGGCCGCTCCAGGATGCCGATGGTCATCCGGATCCCCTACGGCGGCGGCATCGGCGCCGTGGAGCACCACAGCGAGTCGCCCGAGGCGCAGTTCGCCCACACCCCCGGGCTCAAGGTCGTCACCTGCTCCAACCCCGTCGACGGCTACTGGATGATCCAGCAGGCCATCGCCTCCGACGACCCGGTGATCTTCCTGGAGCCCAAGCGGCAGTACCACGCCGACAAGGCCGACCTCGACACCACCGCCACCCCCGCGCCGCTGTTCACCTCGCGGGTGGTGCGGCGCGGCACCGACGTGACGCTGCTGGCCTACGGGCCGATGGTCAAGACGGCGATGAAGGCCGCCGAGGCCGCCGCCACCGAGGGCCGCTCGCTCGAGGTGATCGACCTGCGCACGCTCTCGCCCCTCGACATGGCCCCGGTGCTGGAGTCGGTGCGGCGTACGGGCCGGGCCGTCGTGGCCCACGAGGCCCACGTCAACCTCGGCCTGGGCGCGGAGCTGTCGGCCCGCATCACCGAGCAGTGCTTCTACTCCCTGGAGGCCCCGGTGCTGCGGGTGGGCGGCTTCGACACCCCCTACCCCGCCTCGCGGATCGAGGAGGACTTCCTCCCCGACCTCGACCGGGTCCTCGACGCCGTCGACCGCAGCATGGAGTTCTGATGACCACCACCCAGGCCCCCACCCAGGAGTTCCTCCTCCCCGACGTCGGCGAGGGTCTCACCGAGGCCGAGATCGTCGAGTGGAAGGTCGCGGTCGGCGACGTCATCGCGATCAACGACATCATCGTGGAGATCGAGACGGCCAAGTCGCTCGTCGAGCTGCCCTCGCCCTACGCCGGCACCGTGCTCGCGCTGATGGTCGACGCGGGCGTCACCGTCGACGTCGGCACCCCGATCATCCGCGTGGGCGACCCCGCGTCGACCGGCGAGCCCGCGCCGGGGCCGGCCGCCGCCGCGCCCCAGCCCGAGATGGCCATCGACCTGTCCAACCCCGCCGCCTCCGGGGGCGGGGAGGGAGAGAGCCTCGTCGGGCGCAACAAGGCCGAGCGCGGCCCCGTGCGCCGCGCCCGCAAGGGGTCGGCCTCGCCCTCGACCGAGGCCGGCGCCAACACCCAGATGCAGCTCCAGGGCGCCTTCGCGCCGGGCGGTGCGGAGTCCGACGAGGTCGTGGCCTCCGACGAGCCGGCCGTGCCCGCCACCCCGGCCCCGCCGGCGCCCGAGCCGGTCGACGCGCTCGTGCCGGCACGGGCCACCGACCCCGCCGCCGTACGCGCCCTGGCCAAGCCGCCGGTGCGCAAGCTGGCCAAGGACCTCGGGGTCGACCTCGCCGCCTGCCGTGCCTCCGGGCCCGGCGGCACGGTCACTCGCGACGACGTCCACGCCGCCGCCGGCCGGGGGGCCGCTCCCGAGCCGACGCCGGCCACGATGTCGGCCTCGACGCCCGCCTCGACGCCCGCCTCGACGCCCGCCTCGACGCCCCGGCCGGCCGCGGCCGGTGGCGCCCGCGAGACCCGCGAGCCGGTCAAGGGCGTGCGCAAGATGATGGCCGGCGCGATGGTCGGCTCGGCGTTCTCCGCGCCCCACGTCACCGAGTGGGTCACCGTCGACGTCACCCGCACCATGGAGCTGGTCGAGCGGCTCAAGGACCACCGCGACCTGCGCGGGCTCAAGGTCTCGCCGCTGCTGGTGCTCGCCCGCGCCTGCGTGCTCGCGATGCGTCGCACCCCGGTCATCAACTCCACGTGGGACGAGGCCGCCCAGGAGGTCGTGCTCAAGCACTACGTCAACCTCGGCATCGCCGCCGCCACCCCCCGCGGCCTGGTGGTGCCCAACGTGAAGGACGCCCACGACCTGGCGCTGCCCGAGCTCGCCGCGGCGCTGGGCGAGCTCACCGCCACCGCGCGCGAGGGCCGCACCCAGCCGGCGGAGATGGCGGGCGGCACGTTCACCATCACCAACGTCGGCGTCTTCGGCGTCGACGCCGGCACCCCGATCATCAACCCCGGCGAGTCGGCGATCCTCTGCTTCGGTGCGGTCACCAAGAAGCCGTGGGTGGTCACCCGCGACGGGGTCGACGAGATCGTCGTGCGTCAGGTGACGACGCTGGCGCTGTCCTTCGACCACCGCCACGTCGACGGCCAGGCCGGCTCGCAGTTCCTCGCCGACGTCGCCTCGATCCTCGAGGACCCCGCCTCGGCGCTGCTGTTCTGAGGTCGCCCGCTCCTGGGTGGGACGTCATGCGTGGGGTGGAGGCGCATCCACGCCTCGTATGACGTCCACCCTGCGCCCCGCGGCCGATCCGCGGGCGGAGCCTCACCCCGCGGCGAGCACCGCGGCTTCGTCCTCGCGCGTCAGGCCGGTGGTGGGGGCGCCGGGGGTGGCGCGCAGCCAGGCCAGGGTGTCGCGGGCCGAGTCGGCCACCGGCCGCACGACCAGCCCCGCGGCCAGGCTGGGGGTGGCGTCGTGGGCCAGCATCCCGTCGTACGCCGGGCGCGGCAGCCACAGCGGCAGCGAGTCGGGGCCCGACCACGGCTGCACGCCGGCCGCCTCGAGCCGGTCGGAGGCGACCCACCGCAGCCGCGGGGTGACGCCGACACCGGCGGCGACCTCGGCCAGCAGCTCGCCGGCGGTGGTGGTGGGGCCGACCGCGTCGTAGGCGCCGGTGAGGCGGCGCTCGGCCGCGGTGACGACCCACGTGGCGAGGTCGCGGGCGTCGAGGACCTGCACGACGTCGCGGGGCGAGCCGCCGGCCAGCACGGGCTCGCCGTCGCCGGCCTCCGCGAGCCGCGCCGGCCAGTAGGTGAAGCGGCCCGAGGGGTCGCCGGGCCCGATCAGCAGCCCGGGTCGCAGCACGAGGCTGCGTGCGGCGCCGGCGAGCACGATCTCCTCGCAGGCGACCTTCATGGCGCCGTAGGCGTCGGGGTCGGTGGTGGGGTCGACGTCGGCGTGCTGGGCCGGGCGCAGCGCGCCGCGGGAGGGGGTCTGGCCGGGGGTGGCGTCGTCGGAGTAGACGTTGACGGTGGAGACGAAGACGTGGTGGGCCTCGGGCCAGGTCGTCACCGAGCGGCGTACCCAGGAGGGCGTGCGGGCCACGTCGACCACGACGTCCCACCGCTGCGAGGCCAGCGCCGGCGGCACGACGCGCGTCGAGCGGTCCCACTCGACGTGCTCGGCGCCCTCCGGCACGGTGCCGCTGCGACCGCGCGAGGCGCAGGTGACCTCGTGGCCCCGCTCGAGCGCCTCCTGGGCGACCGCGCGCGAGAGGAAGACCGAGCCGCCGAGCACGAGGATGCGCATGGGGTGAGCCTGTCAGGCGCGGCCAACGAGCACGAGGGTCGTGCTGCCCCGGTCGACCTCCAGGTCGTCCGGGCCGAGCGCCGCCGTCCCCGCCCGGGCCCGCACCGTCCGCCCCACCCGTCACACCTGTCGGCCCGGACCCGCACTTGTCGGCCCACGCGTGGGCCGACAGGTGCGGGTTTCGCCAGCCGGCTGGTGAAACCCGCAGCCGCGCCCTCAGCCCTCGCCGCTGAGCATCGGCCGGGCCAGCTTGCGGCCGTGGTGGATCTGGGCCTTGACGGTGCCGAGCGGCAGGGCGAGCAGGCGGGCGATCTCGTCGTAGGGCAGGCCGTAGACGTCGCGGAGCAGGAGCGGCTCGACGTACTGCGGGTGCTCGCGCTCGAGGGTCTCCATCGCCTCGAGCAGGTCGAGGCGGGTGCCGGCGATGACGCTGGTGGTGCGCGGGTCGGGACGGTCGGCGAGCGGACCGCCGGCCTGCGGGTCGGCGGCGACGGCCTGGTTCTTCATCCGGCGGTAGGTGCTGCGGGCGCTGTTGACGGCCACCACGTGCATCCAGGTGGTGAAACGGCCGCGGCCGCCCCAGGAGCCGATCTTGGCGGCGATGTTGATCAGCGCCTCCTGGCAGGCGTCCTCGGCGTCGGAGGAGTAGGGCAGGACCCCGCGGCAGACGT
This sequence comes from Nocardioides sp. Leaf307, assembly GCF_001423135.1. Taxonomy (NCBI): domain Bacteria; kingdom Bacillati; phylum Actinomycetota; class Actinomycetes; order Propionibacteriales; family Nocardioidaceae; genus Nocardioides; species Nocardioides sp. Leaf307. The sequence continues at coordinate 357,775 of NZ_LMNY01000003.1, forward strand.
TGAGCGCGCGGGGCCGCACCGCTGTCAGCAGGTCCTCCAGGGCGTCGCGGTCGCCGTCCTGGGCGCGCCGGGCGAGGTCGTCGATGTCGTCGGGGGTCAGCGCCCCCGGGGTGTCGGTGCTGTGCGTGCCGGGCATGTCCGACCTCCTTCCCCTCGTGGTGGCGCCCCAACCGGGGCTGACCGCTCTTATCATGCTCGCGTGTCCATGCCCTCGCGTCTCGGTCGTTACGCCGTGCGTCGACGCGTCGGCTCGGGCGGCTTCGCGACGGTCTGGCTGGCCTACGACGAGCAGCTCGACTCCCCGGTGGCGGTCAAGGTGCTGGCCGACAACTGGACCGAGGACCTCCAGGTGCGCCGCCGCTTCCTGGAGGAGGGTCGCTACCTGCGCCGCGTCGACTCCCCGCACGTCGTGCGCGTCTACGACGCCGGCGAGCTCGACGACGGCCGCCCCTACCTCGTCATGTCGTACGCCGACCAGGGCACGCTCGCCGACCGCCTCGAGGTGGAGGGCCTCACCGCCCGCCAGGCGCTGGAGGTCGTCCGCCAGGTCGGTCTCGGGCTGCAGGCGCTGCACGACCTCGACATCCTCCACCGCGACGTGAAGCCCGCCAACGTCCTCTTCCGCACCACCCGCGGCGGCCACGCCGGGCCGGCCCCGTCCGCCCCGCCCGCCCCACCCGCCCCACCGGTCGGCCCGGACCCGCACCTGTCGGCCGACGCGTGGGCCGACAGGTGCGGGTTTCACCAGCCGGCCGGTGAAACCCGCGGCCCCGCCGACGCCACCGCCGCGAGCGGCGACGTGCAGGCCCTGCTGGGCGACCTGGGGCTGGGCAAGGCCCTCGACGTGTCGAGCCGGCTGACGATGGTGGCCGGGACGCCCTCCTACGTCGCACCCGAGCAGGCCCGCGCGGAGGCGCCCGACGCCCGCGCCGACCAGTACTCCCTGGGCGCGCTGGCCTACCTGCTGCTCACCGGCCGCCCCGCCCACGCCCACACCAGCCTGCAGGCGGCGGCCCACCCCGACGACCCGGCGCCGCTGTCGACCGAGGAGCGGCCCTTCCCGCCCGAGGTCGACGCCGTGGTGCGCCGCGCGCTCGCGGTCGACCGCGACGAGCGCTGGCCCGACGTCACGGCCTTCGTGGCCGCGCTCTCGGCGGCGCTCGACCCGCTGGTGGGCCGGCAGGGGTCGACGGGCTCGATCTCGCGGCCGTGGCTGCCCCTCGACCCCGAGCTGACCCAGCCCGGCGCGCGGCCCTCGGTGCACCAGCCGTCGGGGGAGCTGCCCGAGCCCTCCCCGCCCGCCCGGACCGCCCGGCCCACGCGCCGCCGCCGGGTCGCGGGTGCGCTCGTCGGCGCCGCCGCGGGCGTGCTGGCCCTCGGCGCCGGCGCCCTCGCGGGCTACGCCTGGGTCGACGGCCGGGCCCCCGAGCGGCTCACCGTCAGCGACGCCACCGGCCGCCTGGCCGTCGAGGTGCCGGCCGGCTGGGACGCCGCCGAGGCCGACGAGCCGTGGGCCGGCCCGGCGGGCGACGCGTCGTACGACGCCCTCTCCGTCGGCACCGACGCCTCCTGGACCGACCCCGACAGCGACGGGGAGGGGGTCTTCCTCGGCCTGATGGCCGGCGACGCCCTGCCGACCCTCATGCCCGGCCACGCGGAGTGCGAGAGCCCGCAGGAGCCGGTCACCAGCACCGTCGACGGGCGCCCCACCCGCACCGTCGTGCACACCGGCTGCCCCGGCGGGGTCACCGTGGAGCGGGTCGTGCGCGTCGCGGTCAACCGGCTGCTGTGGGTGCAGGTGCGCAGCGACACCACCGCCGAGGCCTACCGCGTGCTCGACAGCGTCCGCACCTACGGGCTCTGACCCGGGGCCCGCCGCGCCCGGGTCGGGCCGGCCCGCGCCCGAGCCCGCGCGTGAGGGCGCGGGGGCTGTGGCGCTCGCGGGGGTGGCGCGGACGTCATACGAGGGGTGGATGCGACTCCACCGGGCGCATGACGTCCCCTCCGGTTGCGCGTCGGGGACGACGGCGAGGGCGGGTCTCAGGCGCGTGCGCCGGCGGTGACCTTCTCCAGCAGCGCGCTGAGCCCGTCGCGGTCCGACTCGCGACCGATCACGGCGATCGAGGCGTAGGCCGTGGGGTCGGCGGGGCCGGTGCCGATGAAGCGCTCGTAGCTGACGCGCTTGTAGCCGCCCTCGACGTAGGTGGAGACGAAGGTGTCGCGCGAGCGGTACTCCACGTCGAGGTCCTCCACCGCGGTCGCGCTCTCCAGGGCCGCGATCCGTGAGGTGAGGGCGCTCTCGATGCTCTGGTAGTCGTTGCCGATCAGCCGCACCCGCAGGAAGTAGGTGTACTTCACGTCGTCGGGCGGCCCGGGGAACCAGCGCCACTCGCCGGCCGCGGAGTCGCTGCGCACCCAGCCGTCGGGGATCGGCACCGACAGCGTGAAGGGGGCGGTGCCGACGACGACGCGCGTGGTGGGCAGGCCCCGCACCAGCGCGGGGTAGTCGGGGTCGGGGGAGATCTCGACCGGCGGGTCGGTGGGCACGGCCGGGGAGGCGGCGGCCACCGGCACGGGCGGGCCGAAGGCCGCGGGGGCGTCGCTGCGGGACCCCGCGAGCAGGCCGCCGGCGAGCGCGCCGACGACGGCCAGCGCCATCGCGACGAGCGCACCCCGGAGACCCATGGCGACACCGTAACCGCCCCGCGGCCCCCGGCGCCGTGAGGGTCTTTACCCGGCAGGTGCGGGTGGCCGGTCCCCTCCGGCCCCGGTCCGGGCCGCCCCGGGACCGCCCCGGGACCGCCCAGGGCCGCGCCGTACGGCGGGCCTGCGGCTCTCACCGGCGGTGACCGCCGCCACAGACCCGCGGCACCTCGGCGGTCGCAGCGCAGCCTCTGCGCCGCGCCTGCGCCGTCCCTGCGCCGCCCCTGCGCGGTGCTGCGTCGAGCCGCCCCGGCCCACCGCGCAGGAGACGCCCGTCCACGCCTCGTCGCCGGTTCGGCGATGGGTGCGCGACGTCCCTACGGTTGGCGCCCATGAGCAGCCTCCTCGTGCGCAACGCCCGGATCGTGCCCGTCCGCGCGGCCGACCGCGGCACCGACCGAGCCCCCGACGCCCCCGTCGACGTGCTCGTCGAGCACGGCCGGGTCACGGCGGTCGGGCCGCGGCTGAGCGCGCCGACCACGGCGTACGACGAGCACCGCGAGGTCGACGCCGCGGGGCGCTGGGTGGCGCCGGGGCTGTGGGACCAGCACGTCCACCTGGCCCAGTGGACCCTCACCTCGGCGCGGCTCGACCTCACCGGGGCGCGCTCGCCGGAGCAGGCGACGGCGCTGGTGGCCGAGCGGGTGCGGGAGTACCCCGAGCTGCCCGTGATCGGCTGGGGCCACCGCTCGGCCGGCTGGGACCGCGAGGTCACCGTCTCCGAGCTCGACGCCGTCACCGGCGACACCCCGGTGGTGCTGATCTCCGGCGACGCCCACCACGCCTGGCTCAACACCACCGCGCTGCTGCACCTCGCGCTGCCGGTGCGCGACTCGGTGGTGCGCGAGGCGGAGTGGTTCCGCGCCTACGCGCGCCTGTCCTCGCTCATCGGCGACGACGGCACCTCGCCCGAGGCCTACCGCCGCACCCTCGACCACGCCGCCGCGCTGGGCATCGTCGGCCTGGTCGACTACGAGTTCTCCGGGGGCGCCGCGGAGTGGGCCGAGCGCTGGTCGCACGGCTGCGACCTGCTGCGGCTGCGCATGTCGACCTACGCCGAGGGCCTCGACGACGTCATCGCCATGGGCCTGCGCACCGGCGACCCGCTGCCGGGCTGCGACGACCGCGCCACGATGGGGCCGCTGAAGATCATCAGCGACGGCTCCCTCAACACCCGCACCGCGTGGTGCTGCGAGCCCTACGGCGACGCCCACCGGCTGGAGTACCCCGCCGGGCAGCCCAACCTGTCGGGCGAGGAGCTGCGCGAGCTGCTGGCCCGCGCCCACGCCCACGGCCTCGAGGTCGCCACCCACGCCATCGGCGACGCCGCCTGCGCCGAGGCGCTCGAGGCCTACGCCGTGACCGGCGCCCGCGGCTCGATCGAGCACGCGCAGATGGTCAACCGCGCCGACGTGCGCCGCATGGCCGAGCTGGGCATCCGCGCCAGCGTGCAGCCCGCCCACCTGCTCGACGACCGCGACCTGACCGAGAAGATCTGGGGCCAGCGCTCCGCGCGCTGCTTCGCCTACCGCTGGATGCTCGACGACGGCGTCGAGCTGGCCCTCGGCTCCGACGCCCCGGTCTCGCCGCTGGACCCGTGGCTGGCGATGGCCGCCGCGGTGCACCGCAGCGCCGACGAGCGGGAGGCGTGGCACGGCGAGCAGGCGCTGACCCCGCAGGAGGTGCTCGCCGCCTCCGTCGACGGCCAGCCCACCGTCGGCGCCGGCTCCCGCGGCGACCTGGTGCTGCTCGACCGCGACCCGCTGGCCCCCAGCGACTCGCCCGCCGCGGCCGCGGCCCAGCTGCGCACCATGCCCGTCGCCGCGACGTACGTCGCCGGCCGCGAGGTCCACTCCACCCTCTGACCCGGCCCGCCCCGACCCCACCCGCCCCGGGCTCGGACCGGCCGGCGGCGACACGTGTTACTGACCGTTGCGACCTCTACCCGACCGTCACGACAGTCAGGTAGAGGTCGCAACGGTCAGTAAGTGGCGATCGGGGCCGCGGCTCAGTCCTGGCCCAGCACGGCGAGCACCTCGGCGGCGACGGCCTCCTGCTCGGCGGCGAGCGGGTGGTAGGCGAGCGCCTCGTCCTCGAGCGTGGTGCGCCCGTTGATCCACGGGTCCTCGGCGCACAGGTCGTGGCCCTCGGTGGCGGCGAAGGCGTCGACGAAGTCGACCCCGGCGTCCTTCGCGGCGCCCTCGACGGCGGCGTCGAGGCGCTCGTTGAGGTCGCGGGCGTAGGGGTAGTCGCCGACCGCGAGGTCGATGCGGTCGGGGCAGGTGCCCTCGGCGGGCAGGATCTGGGGGTAGCCGACGGCCAGCACCCGGGCGTCGGGCGAGCGGTCGAGGACGCCGGTGAGCGCGGCGGCGAGCTGGCCGCGGATCTGGCGGAAGACGTTGTCCTTCACCAGGTCGGCGTCCTCGCAGGGCGAGCCGTCGGGGTCCTCGGCGGCGAGCTGGCCGCAGCGGCCGATGAGGGTGGCGAAGAGGTTGAAGTCGTTGCCGCCCATGCCGAGGGTCACCAGGTCGGTGTCCTCGGTGAGCGCGTCGAACTGCGCCGGCCGCGCCTGGCCGTCGAAGGTCTCCTGCACGCCGACCAGCGACGTGGTGGTGGCGCCGGAGCAGCTGACGTCGGTGAGCGCGGTGCCGTCGATGGCGGCGGCGACGAGGCTGGGGTAGTTGCCCGTGGAGCGCAGGCAGCCGTCCTGCGGGTCGGTGTCGGGCACGAGCGGCGCCGCGGTGTAGGAGTCGCCGAGGGCGACGTAGCGCGGGAAGTCGCCGCTGCCCTCGCCCGCGTCGGCGGTGGACCCGGGGCTGGTCGAGGGGCTGGTCGAGGGGGCGCTGGAGGAGGTCTCGGGGGAGGGTGCGGCGGTGTCGTCGGGCTCGTCGCCGCCCGAGGAGCTGCAGCCGGTGACGAGCAGCGCGCCGGCGGCCAGCGCGGCCGCGAGACGCAGCGTCGCGGGGCGGGCGGGGGCCGCGGCGCGGCGGGACGGGCGGGCCGAGGGGCGAGCGGTCATGGCGTCGACGGTACGGGCCCGGCGGGTCGCCCCACCCCACCCGGGGGTGTCGCGCTCAGGACGGCAGGAGTACGACGGAGTCATGAGCGACACCCGCGGCGGCCCCGAGCCGGTCGCCGACCCCGCACCGGCCCCGCCCCGCCCGACCGCGCCGACGGCCGCGCCGACCACCGCGCCCACCGACCCGCCCACCGACCCGCCCACCGACCCGCCCACCGACCCGCCCACCGGCCCGCCCACCGACCCGTCCGCGACCTCGTCGGCGGGCCCTCCGCGCGGCGAGGGGGAGGGCGGCGGCGGCGAGTCGCTGCTCACCGTCGTGGTCGCGCTCGTGGCCAACGCGCTGCTGGCGCTGGCCAAGTCGGTGGCGGCGGTGGTGACCGGCTCGGCGGCGATGGTGGCCGAGGCGGCGCACTCGTGGGCCGACACCGGCAACGAGGTCTTCCTGCTGGTGGCCGAGCGCTCGGGAGGCCGTCCCCGCGACGCCGAGCACCCGCGCGGCTACGGGCGCGCGACGTACGTCTGGTCGCTGGTGGCGGCCTTCGGGCTGTTCTCGGCGGGCGCGGTGGTGTCGGTCTGGCACGGCGTGACCCAGCTGGGCAGCACGGAGGAGGAGGCGTCGTTCGTCGTCAACTACGTCGTGCTCGGGGTGGCGCTGGTGCTGGAGGGCACGTCGTTCGTGCAGGCCTCGCGCCAGGTGGGCGGCGACGCCCGGCGCTGGGGCGTGCACCCGCTGCGCTACGTCGCCGAGACCTCCAACCCGACGCTGCGCGCGGTCTTCTTCGAGGACGCCTCGGCGCTGGTCGGCATCGTGCTGGCCGCCGCGGGCATCGGCCTGCACCAGCTCACCGGCGACCCGGTGTGGGACGCGCTGGCCTCGATCGCCATCGGCGTGCTGCTCGCGGTGGTCGCGGTCTTCCTGATGCGGCGCAACATGGCCTACCTCCTCGGCGAGGGCCTCGGCCCGCAGCTGCAGGCCCGGGTGCTGCGCAGCCTGCTGGCCCACCCCCAGATCGAGCGGATCACCTACCTCCACGTCGAGTACGTCGGCCCGCAGCGGCTCTTCGTGGTCGCCGCCGTCGACCTGGTCGGCGACGACGCGGAGTCGGCTCTCGCGGTGCGCCTGCGGGGCCTGGAGGCCGACGTCGAGCAGGACCCGATGATCGAGGACGCCGTACTCACCCTCGCCCTGCCCGCCGAGGCCTCCCTGGCGCTCTGAGCCCCGGCGGCCGCAGCCCCGCGGCCCGCGGCCCGCGGCCTACTGACCGTTGCCACCTCTACCCGACAGTCATGACGGTCACGCAGAGGGCTCAACGATCAGTAGGACGCCACCGGCGTACGACGACCGTCCGCCCCGGCGCAGCGGCACCGGGGCGGACGGTCGTGGGTGCGGGCGGGTGCCCGCCGTTCAGCGGCCGATCAGGTCCGACTCGGAGGCCGGACGCAGAGGTCGACTCAGAGGTCGACTCAGAGGTCGATCGGGCGCAGCACGCGGTCGATGGCGTGGGCGACCTGCTTGTTGCCGCGGTTGACGTCGAGGGCGATGACGCGGGGGTCGCGGGCGTTGGTGTCCTGGTCCTCCAGGCGCACCTCACCGCCCTTGACCCGCACGGTCCAGGTCGCGCCCAGCGCGGTGGTGGTGGGCTCGCCCTTCGAGGCGACGACCTTCTCCGAGACCAGCGTCTTGCCGGCGACCACGTGGTAGAGCAGGACGGCCTCGAGGGTGTCGACGTCGACCGCGGCGGCGACCTGGCGGAAGGTCTGGCGCTCGTTGCCGGGGCGCTCGCCGGTCAGCTTGAGCACGAGGTTGCGGAAGGCCGCGTCGGTGGGCAGGAAGGCGGTGGCGCGCTCCCCGCCCTGGGTGAGCAGACCGACGGGGCTCTCCGGCTTGGCCTTGAGCACGGCGAGCACGGCGCGCTCGAGGACGTCGAAGTCCTGCGACTTGTGGTCGAAGCGGTTGCCGTCGGCGGCGAGCACCTCGGCGAGGCTGGTCTCACCCTGCGGCTTGGCCGACGGGGCGGCGGAGGCCGGGGCCAGGGCGCCGGCGGCGAGGGTCGCGGCAGCGGCGGTGGCGGCGAGGGCGGTGGTGATCTTCTTCATGGGGTTTCTCTCCTGTGTGGGTGTTTCTCTGGCGGGTCGGTCCGAGTGGTGGTCTGGGTGGTGGCCGGTCGGGCCGGTCGGGCCCGGTGGAGCCGGTCGGCGGCGCTCAGGCCCGGGTCGGGCCGGCGTAGGCGCCGCGCAGCGCGGAGGTGACGGAGTGGGCGGGGTCGCCGTCGTCGGGCTCGAGGCTGACGTCGACGGCGGCGTAGGCCGAGACCAGTCCGGCGGGCAGCTCGACGACCGCGGAGCCGTCGGGGCCGAGGGTGCCGAGGGGGAGCATCTTGTTGGTCGCGGGGTCGAGCAGCCACGCCTCGTAGAACTCCCCGCGCCGGGGCTCGGGCAGTCCGGAGGCGGTGATGGTGACGCGGGTGCCTCCGGGTACGTCGACCAGCTCCACCGCCCCGGCGGAGTCGCGGAAGCGGCGCTCGAGCGGGGCCAGGTCGGCTCCGACCGGCCGCGGCTCGGGACCGGTGCTCGGCCCGGTCGGCCCGCCGGTCGGACTGCCGCCAGGGCTGTCGTCAGGGCTGCCGTTGGGGCCGGCCGAGGGGGTCTGCGGTGCGCCGCCCGCGGCGGGGAGGGATCCGGTGGCGTCGGGTCCGGAGCCGGCGAGGGCCCAGCCCCCGGCGGCTCCCACGCCGGCCGCGACGACGGCGACCGCCGCGGCCAGCGCGAGCAGGGGCCGACGACCGCGGGGTCGCGACGACACCACGAGCGGGGGTGGCTCGGGCATCGAGGCGGTGCCACCCGCGGTCGCCGGCGTCCGGGGAGCCGGCCTGCCGCCCCGGGGTGGGCGGCCGGCGAGGCCGGCCGCGCCGGGGATGCCCCCGGCAGCTCGTCCACCGACCGCGCCGGCGCCACCGGCGCCCACGGTCCCGCCAGCCCCGCCGGCCCCGCCGGCGGTGCCCGGCCGGGCGGTGAGGGTGCGGGCGGCCCGGGTCAGCAGGGCGTGGCCGACGGCCTGCTCGGCCAGCTCGGCGCGGCACTGCGGGCAACCGGCCAGGTGGTCGCCGACGGCGAGCACGCGGGCGTTGTCGAGCTCCGCGCGCAGCAGCGCCTGGAGGTCGGGGTGGTCCTCCCCGTCCGGAGGCAGGCCGGGGGTGCCGGGTCGTCCGGGGAGGTCGGGGCGGCGGGGGGTCATCGGTCGGCTCCGTCCGGGTCGTCGGTGCGCACGAGGTCGGCGAGGCGGCGCGAGGCGCGGGCGGCGCGGGCCTTGACGGTGCCCAGCGGCAGGTCGAGGTGGTCGGCGATCTCGCGCTGGGTGAGGCCCTCGAAGTAGGCGAGCTCGAGCACCTCGCGGTCGCGCTCGCCCAGTCGCGCCAGCGCGGCGTGCACGTCGGCGGCCTCGGCGTACCGCTCCGCGGTCTCGCGGCCGTCCTCGCCCACGAGGTCGCGGGCGTCTTCGACGGGCACGACGTCGTGGCGGCGGGTGCGCAGGGTGTCGACGGCGCGGCGGTGGGCGATCGTGAAGAGCCACGAGCTGAGCCGCATGGTGGGCTCGTAGCGGTCGGCCTGGCGCCACACGTCCATGAGCGTGCGCTGCAGGACGTCCTCGGCGTCGTCGCCGACGAAGCGGCGCAGGTAGGCCAGCAGGCTGGGGCCGTAGGCGGAGTAGACCTCCTCGAGGGCGGTCTCCTCGCGGCGTGCGAGACGCGCGCCGACCGGCTCCTCCTCGAGCGCTCCGATGACCTCCATGCCTGTGCTTCGCCCGCCGGGGCCCCCGCGGTTGCACCTGGCCCGGGATACCCCCTAAAAGGATGAGGGGGGTCTCACCCCCGCGGTCGGGCCGGCCGCGGAGACGGCCCCTGCTCCTCGTGTTACCGACCGTTGCGACCTCTACCTGACAGTCATGACGGTCAGGTAGAGGTCGCAACGGTCAGTAGGACGCGCCCGCGCCCCGCGCCCGCGCCCCGCCCGCGCCTCAGCCCAGGGCGACGGTGAGGGCGAGCACGAAGTCGGGGTCCTCCAGGCGCTCGCCGTAGACCTCGCGCAGCTGGCCCATGCGGTAGCGCACGGTCTGCGGGTGCACGAAGAGCGCCTCGGCGACGTCCTCGCGCCGACCCTGGTGCAGCAGCCAGGAGCGCAGCGTCTCGACCAGCTTCTCGGCGGTGGCCGGGCGCAGGTCGCCCAGCGGCGCGAGCACCTGGGCCCGCAGGTCCGCGCGGGCCGAGGCGTCGGCGCTGAGCACGAGGGCGGTGAGGTGGGCCTCGGTGTCGAGCTCCATGCCCAGGTCGCGGGCGCGCACGGCGCGTTCGTAGGAGGCGCGCACCTCCAGCCACGGCCGAGCAGGGCCCGCCAGCGCGCCGCGGTCGCCGAGCACGCGCAGCAGCGCCGCGCGGCGGTGGTCGTGGGCGTCGGGCACGAGCACGAGCGACTCGCGGTCGGCGCCGGGCCGCGCGGGCGGCTCGGGCACGACCAGGGTGCTGGCGGACACCGCCGAGAGCACGGGCCGCAGCTGGGAGTCGGGCACCAGGACGGCGGTCAGCGTGGTGGGCGGCTCCCACTCGGCGCGCTGGGCGGCGTCGAGCACGGTCTCCACCGGGGTGTCGTCGTCGAGCAGGTGCTGGGCCAGCCGCTCCAGCAGCCGCTGGCGGGCGCGCCCGGCGGTGGTGACCTCGTCGGCGTGGCCGGCCACGCTGGCCGCGGAGAGCTCGTCGATGTAGGCGAAGACCAGCTCGGCGAAGGAGGCCACCGTCTCGGCCGGCATGCCGCTGCGCACGGCGGTGGCCGACATCTCCCGCCACGACACGCGGGCCCCGATCCGGTAGGCCGCGAGCAGCGCGTCGGTCGAGCGGCCGCTGCGGGCCTCGCCGCGGCCCAGCTGGTAGGCGCCCTCGACCGACGGCGCGGCGGGGGTGCGGGGGTCGACGCCGCGCCGGCCGCTGGCCAGCGACAGGAAGCCGCCGAGGGCCAGCTGCACCGCGGTGCGGATGTTCTCGCCCATGGGGCCGCTGAGCGCGCCCTCGTAGCCGGGCACGTCGGCGATGATGGCGTCGACGACGCGGTCGGCCACGACCGCCAGCTCCGAGCGCATCTCGCTCACGGCACGCGCCGGCAGCTGGAGCCCGTGGCCTGCCGTACGACGGGTGATGCGGCGCACCATCCGACCCTCCCGTCCGTCCGCAACCCCGACATGGACGCGGTCACCGTCACAAGTTGTCACTTGCGAACAAAACAGCCCGGTGACTTCACATCACCGGCACAGGACTTTAACGGCCTGGCGTAGGACAGTGGAACCCATGAGCGCCACTGTGTCCACCACCGCCGAGACGACGACCGAGGCCACCGCCCCGGCCGCCGCCGCGACGACGGCGAGCGCCGCCACCACCGCGCCGACCGGCCCGCGCCCGACCACCGGGCGTCCCTCGCTGCGCCAGCGCCTGCGCCGCGTCGCCGAGGCCGCGGTCACGCCGCTGGAGCTCGACGACGTCCTCGACGTGTTCCACCCGCTGCGCAAGGGCGCCGACCTGCGCGCCAAGGTCGTCGCGGTGCAGCCCGAGACCGCGCAGTCGGCCACCATCGTGCTCAAGCCCGGCCGCGACTGGGCCGGCCACGTGCCGGGGCAGTACCTCCGCGTGGGCGTCGACGTCGACGGCGTGCGCCTGTGGCGCACCTACTCGCTGACCCACGGCCCCCGCGCCGACGGCTGCATCTCGATCACCGTCAAGGCGATCCCCGACGGCGTGGTCTCCAACCACCTCGTGCACCACCTCGCGCCCGGCCAGATGATCCACCTCGGCCAGGCCGACGGCGACTTCGTCCTGCCCGACCCGCTGCCGACCAAGCTGCTCATGGTCACCGCGGGCTCCGGCATCACCCCGGTCATCGGCATGCTGCGCAACATGTTCTCCCGCGCCACCCCGGTGCGCGCCGACATCGTGCTGCTGCACTCGGCGCTCTCGCGCTCGGAGGTCATCTTCGGCGACGAGCTGCGCCAGTACGCCGCGGAGGGCCGGCTGCGCCTCGTGGAGCTGCACACCGACCGCGACGGCATGCTCGACGTCGCCGACCCCACCACGGGGCTGGCCGCGCTCGTGCCCGACCTGGCCGAGCGCACGACGTACGCCTGCGGCCCGGTCGGCCTGCTCGACGCCCTCGAGGCCCACCACGGCGAGGCCGGTCTGCCGCTGCACATCGAGCGCTTCCGCACCGCCGTCGTGGCCACCGGCGAGGGCGGCACGCTGAGCTTCACCGGCCCCACCGGCGGCGGCACGGTCGTCGAGGCCGACGGCGCCACGACCATCCTCGACGCCGCCGAGTCGGCGGGCGTGCTGATGCCCAGCGGCTGCCGCATGGGCGTCTGCTTCGGCTGCGTCCTGCCGCTGCGCGAGGGCGCCGTGCGCGACCTGCGCAACGGCGAGCTGACCGTGGCCCAGCCCGGCGACGGCGTCAACATCCAGACCTGCATCAGCGCGGCCGCCGGGCCGTGCGAGATCACCCACTGAGTCGCTCGCCGACTCACCGCGACACCCCCTGACCTGCACCTGATCCACCCGCTCGTCCCACCGAAGGAGCGCACCATGACCGTCATCACCAAGCAGCCCGTCAACCCGACCGCCCACCTCACCCCCGAGGACATCGAGGCCATCGGCGTGGAGCTCGACGCGATCCGTCAGAGCGTGCTCGACGACCGCGGCGCCAGCGACGCGGCCTACATCCGCAAGGTCGTCGACGTGCAGCGCAAGCTCGAGCTGGGCTCGCGCGCGGTGCTGCTGGCCTCGGTCTTCCCGCCGGCCTGGGTCGCCGGCACCGTCGGTCTCTCGATCGCCAAGATCCTGGAGAACATGGAGATCGGCCACAACGTCATGCACGGCCAGTGGGACTGGATGCGCGACCCGAAGATCCACTCAACCACCTGGGAGTGGGACAACGCCTCGACCGCCGAGGGCTGGAAGCACTCGCACAACGAGATCCACCACACCTACACCAACATCGTGGGCAAGGACAACGACCTCGGCTACGGCATCATGCGCGTCGACGAGGACCAGCGCTGGATCCCGATGTACCTCGCGCAGCCGCTGTGGAACTTCATCAACGCCTGCTTCTTCGAGTACGGCATCGCCGCCTACGACCTCGAGCTCGGCAAGAACCTGTCGATCCCGAAGGAGAAGCGCAGCGAGACCTTCAAGAAGAACGCCGCCAACACCCTGCGCAAGATCCGCAAGCAGGCCACCAAGGACTACGTGGTCAACCCGGCGCTGGCCCTGCCGACCGGCTCCTTCCTGCCGACCCTGGCCGCCAACTTCACCGCCAACCTCGTGCGCAACGTCTGGTCGCACTCGGTGATCATGTGCGGCCACTTCCCCGAGGGCGTCGAGACCTTCGAGAAGAAGTCGATCCCCGACAACGAGACCCGCGGCGAGTGGTACCTGCGCCAGATGCTCGGCTCGGCCAACATCTCCGGCTCCAAGGCGATGCACCTGATGACCGGCAACCTGTCGCACCAGATCGAGCACCACCTCTTCCCCGACCTCCCCTCGAACCGCTACGCCGAGGTCGCGCCGAAGGTGAAGGCCCTCTTCGACAAGTACGAGCTGAACTACCACGAGGCCTCGCTGCCGGCCCAGGTCTACTCGGCCTGGCACAAGGTCGTGCGCCTCTCGCTGCCCAACGGCTTCCTCGAGACCACCACGGTCAAGAATGCCCCCGAGCAGCTCAAGACCCTGTGGGCCATGACCACCAAGGGTCCCAAGGTCCGCCGCGCCGCCCAGGCCCGCCTCACCCAGCAGGCCCGCCGCAAGCAGATGACGCAGGCCGCCTGAGCCACCCCGCCGGTGGTCGGGGGCGAGCGCCTCGCCCCGGTGGTTGAGGAGCGAGCGCTTCGCCCCGGTGGTTGAGGAGCGAGCGCCAGCGAGCGTCTCGAAACCACTGCACCAGCCGAGGACCCATCTCACCCCGTCGGGTGAGATGGGTCTTTAGCTTTCCTGGGCACGGTGGGGGTCTCCTTCGACCCCAGGGAGCCACCGATGTCACGCGCGAGCCGCCAGATCACCGAGAACGCCCAGGAGCACCTCGAGCCCGGCGAACAGGTGCAAGGAGCCTTCGCGGGGCAGACCGCGATCCGCTTCCAGGTCACCGACCGCTACCGCACGGTCGTCGCGACCGACCGGCGGCTGCTGATCTTCGACTCCGGCACGTTCTCCCAGACCTCGTGCACCACGCTCATGGCCGAGCTGCCCCGCGACACCCCCGTCGGGCCGCCGAGCGGGCTGCTGTGGCACCGCCTCGACCTGATCGGCGAGGTGCTCCACGTCCACCGCCGCTACTTCTCCGAGGTCGCGGCCATCGACGCCGCCGCGCCGTCGGCGCCGACCGCCTGAGGCGCGCGGCCCCGCCTCTTACTGACCGTTGCGACCACTACCTGACCGTCGTGACGCCCGTCCAGAGGTCGCAACGGTCAGTAAGAAGCTGCGGCGCGCTCACCCCAGCGGGAGGGCCGCCCAGGCGGTGACGACGTCGTCGGCGTCGACGAGCCGGTCGACGGCGGCGCGCAGGGGAGCGCCGACCCCGGGGCCGAGCAGACCGTCGAGCTTGGCCACCAGGGCCGCGTCGTCGAGCGGGAAGTGGCGTGCGTCGCCGATCGGGTCGGGCTGGGCCAGAGCGAGGGTGCGGCCGTCGCGCAGCGCGACCTCGACCTCGCAGACCCGGCGGGCGGGCAGCCACCGGTCGAGGTCGGCGGAGACCTCGACGTGCACGCGGTCGCTGAAGGCCTCGGCCGCGGCGAAGGCGGGGGTGCCGGGCTCCATCGTCGCGGGCGTCACGGCCCCGCTGACCGCCGCGGTGGCCACGGCGAAGGGCAGCGAGAACATCGCGGCCAGCCGGTTGGTCGGGTGACGCTGGAGCAGGGGAGCGGCCAGCGAGTGGATCACGACGCGTACGCCGAGCACCTCGCCCGCCTCCCACCCGCCCGGTGCGCCCGCGCCGCCCGCAGGGCCGGCGTCCGCGGCCGAGCCGGCCACGGCACTCCCGCCGGCGGCGGCGACCGACGCCGAGCCCTCGCCCGCGGCGGCACGCAGCGCGAGCACGAGGTCGATCGCGGCGTGGGTGTAGGAGCAGGCGGCGTGCTGCTTGAGGTAGCCCTCGGCGGCCAGCCACCGTGGGCCGGCCACGTCCCCCGACCCGTCGCCCATCCGGCCGTCCGACCGACCGTCCGGCCGGCCGTCCGCCCCGCGGTCGAGCCCGTCGAGCAGCAGGTCGGGGTCGAGCCCGCCGAGCAGGGCGAAGGCGGCCGCGGCGCCGCCGCGGTTGGCGACCAGCCCGGCCCGGGCGAGGTGCGCGGCCGACAGGCCGGCGAGGCCGGCCTGCCCGGCCCACAGGTTGCGGGTGACGTCGCCGGAGAGCACGGCCGACCACGGCGTGACGCCCATCAGCCCGGTGGCGGCGTCGACGGCGGCGGCGACCTGCCCGGTCGTGGCGCCGAGGATGCGGGCGGCGGCGTAGGCCGCGCCGGTGGCGCCCCAGTGGCCGTGGGTGTGCCAGGCGGGGTCGCGGCGCACGGCGTGGCCGAAGCGCGCGGCGACCTCGTAGCCCCCGGCGACCGCGGCCAGGAAGTCCCGCCCGCCCACGGGCCGGCCGGCCTGCTGCGCGGCGGCGAGCGCCGCGGGCACGACGTGGACGGCCGGGTGGCCGGCGGCGTGCTTGTTGCCCTCGTCGAGCTCCTGGGAGCAGGCCGCGGCCGCGGTGAGCAGCGCCGCGGTCTCCGGGGTGGTGCGCACGTCGCTGCCAGGCAGCGGGTGCGGGCCCGGCGCCAGCGGCCACGCCTCGAGCAGGGCGCGCAGCTCCGGGGTGCGCAGCCCCGCCGCCGCCACGCCCACCAGGTCGGTGAGCACCACGGGCAGTCGCGCCGCGACCGGGGCGGGCAGGTCGTCGTACGCGACGGTGACCGCGGCGACCAGATCGGTGATGGCGTCGCACGTGCGTTCCGCTAGTAGGAACGGCTCCGGATCGGTCATGCGCCCACCGTAGCGCGCGCTGGGGCTGACAAGACGGCGGAAAGCAGCCCCTTCACGGATCGGACCGTTCCGGTTAGAGTGACGTCTCGATCCCGAACGTTTCTTCCAGCGAAACGGATGCTGCGTGTCTGACTCCCACCCCCGCCCCGACGGCACACCCGCCGTCGACACCGCGGTCGACGCTGCCGTCGACGTCACCGACGGGCCGCTCGCCGGCCTGCGCGTGCTCGACGTGTCGACGATCCTGGCCGGGCCGCTGTGCTGCCAGATCCTCGGCGACTACGGCGCCGAGGTGATCAAGGTCGAGCACCCCCGCGGCGGCGACAACATGCGCGGCCACGGGCGCAGCAAGGACGGCGTGCCGCTGTGGTGGAAGGAGATCAGCCGCAACAAGCGCACCGTCGCGGTCGACCTCAAGGCCCCCGGCGGCGCCGAGGTGCTGCGCCGGCTGGCCGCGAGCGCCGACGTTCTGGTCGAGAACTTCCGCCCCGGCACCCTCGAGCGCTGGGGCCTGGGCCCCGAGGTGCTCCACGCCGACAACCCCGGCCTGGTCCTCGCGCGGCTGACCGGCTTCGGGCAGAGCGGGCCCTACAGCAGCCGTGCCGGCTTCGGCACCCTGGCCGAGGCGATGAGCGGCTTCGCGGCCGCCACCGGCGAGGCCGACGGCCCGCCCACGCTGCCCGCCTTCGGCCTGGCCGACTCCATCTGCGGCATCGCCGCCTCCTCGGCGGTGCTCATGGCGCTGCGCCACCGCGACCGCACCGGCGAGGGCCAGGTCGTCGACCTCAGCATCCTCGAGCCGATCATGGCCGCGGTCGGCCCGGGCCCGACGGTCTACCAGCAGACCGGCGAGATCGCCCAGCGCCACGGCAACCGCTCCACCAACAACGCCCCCCGCAACACCTACCGCACCTCCGACGACCGCTGGGTCGCGATCTCCACCAGCGCCCAGCGCATCGCCGAGCGGGTCATGGAGCTGGTGGGCCACCCCGAGGTCATCGCCGAGCCGTGGTTCGCCACCGGCGGCGGGCGCGCGGAGCACGTCGACCTGCTCGACGAGCACGTCGGCTCCTGGATCGCCGCGCGCGACCGCGAGACCGTGCTGGCCGCCTTCACCGAGGCCGGCGCCGCGATCGCGCCGGTCTACGACTCCCGCGACCTCACCGAGGACCCCCACGTGCGCGAGACCGGGATGCTGCTCGAGGTGGACGACCCCGACCTCGGCCCCCTGCTCCAGCACAACGTCATGTGGCGCATGAGCGCCACCCCCGGGCGCATCCGCTTCACCGGCCGCGCCCTGGGCCACGACACCGACGCCGTGCTCGGCGAGCTCGGCTACGACGCCGAGGCCATCACCCGACTCAAGGAAGAGGAGGCCGTCCGGTGAGCGACACCCCGACGACCACCCCGCACACCCCCGCCGACCCCACCGCTGCCAGCACCCCGGCCAGCACCCCGGCCCCCGCCCCGGTCGCCGGCGCCGACGACCTGCTCCGCGCCGTGCAGGCCGGGGTCGAGACGATCGACCTGGGCCGCCAGCTGCGCGTGGGCATGCCGCAGTCGCCCAACCACCCGCAGTTCTGGCACACCCTGCCGCGTCGCCACGGCGACATGGTGCGCTCCGACGGCAGCAGCGCCGCCAACGACATGATCACCACCGGCACCCACGTCGGCACCCACATCGACGCGCTGGCCCACGTCTCCTTCGACGGCAAGCTCCACGGCGGCGCCGACGCGGCCGCGGCCTGCGTGGGCGGCAAGTACGAGGAGCACGGCGTGCACACCATCGCCCCGATGCTGCGCCGCGGTGTGCTGCTCGACGTCGCGGGCCACCTCGGCCTCACCCACTGCGAGGGCGGCTACGAGATCACCGTCGCCGACCTGGAGGCCACCGCCGAGCGCGCCGGCGTCACCGTCGGCGCGGGCGACGTCGTGCTGGTCCGCAGCGGCTGGGGCGCGCGCTTCGCCGAGGGCGCGGCGTACGTCGGGGGCGCCTCGGGCGTGCCCGGGGTCGCGGAGGCCGGCGCCGTGTGGCTGGCCGAGCGCGGGGTGCACGCCGCGGGCGCCGACACCATCGCCTTCGAGCGGCTCGCGCCGGGCGGCGGCCACGCGCTGCTGCCGGCCCACCGGGTGCTGCTGGTCGAGGCGGGCATCTTCATCGTCGAGGCGCTCGACCTCGAGGGCCTGGCCGCGGCCGGGTGGGCGGAGTTCACGTTCGTCCTCGTGCCGATGAACATCTTCGGCGCCACCGGCTCCCCGGTGCGCCCCCTCGCGCTGCGCTCGACCCAGCCCCAGAGCCAGAACCAGAGCCAGAGCCAGAACCAAAGCGGAGCCGCCTCGTGAGCGACGCGACCCTGGCCCAGCAGCTCGGCGCCTTCGCCGAGGCCACGACCTTCGACGCCCTGCCCGAGGCAGTGGTCGACAGCGTGCGCAAGCGCGTGCTCGACACCGTCGGCATCGCGGTGGCCGCGGCCCCGTTGGAGACCAGCCGCGCGGCCCGCGCCTGGGCGCGCAGCCAGGGCGGCCACGCCGCGGCCTCGGCCGTGGGCGTGCCCGAGGGGCTGCCGGCCGGGCTGGCGGCGTTCGTCAACGGCGTGCTCGCCCACTCCCTCGACTACGACGACACCCACCTGCCCTCGGTGCTGCACCCCAGCGCCACGGTCGTGCCGGTCGCGCTGGCCGCCGCCGAGCGCGCGGGCGCGAGCGGGCAGGAGCTGGTGCGCGCGATCGCGCTGGGCCTGGAGACCTGCGTGCGCCTGGGCATGGCCGGCTACGACGAGGCGGCGAAGAACTCCACCTTCTTCGAGCACGGCCAGCACGCCACCTCCATCTGCGGCGCGATGGGCGGCGCGGTCGCCGCGACCGTCCTGGCCGGAGGCGAGGCCGACGCGGTGGTCGACAGCCTCGGCGTCGCTGCCTCCATGGCCTCGGGCATCATCGAGGCCAACCGCACCGGCGGCACGGTCAAGCGGCTGCACTGCGGCTGGGCCGCCCACGCCGCGGTCTCGGCCGCCGAGCTGGTCTCCTTCGGCCTCACCGGCCCGCCGACGGTGCTGGAGGGCCGCTTCGGCTTCTACCAGGCCTGGCTGCACGGGCGCTTCGACGCCGCCGCGGTCGTCGACGGCCTGGGGGAGACGTGGGCGGTGCCCGACATCTTCTTCAAGCCCTACCCCGCCAACCACTTCACCCACGCCGCGGTCGACGCTGCCGGGCGGCTGCGCGCCCGCGGCGTACGGCCCGACGACGTGGAGCGGCTGGTGCTCGGGGTGCCGGCGCCCAACCTGCGCACGATCGGGGAGCCGATCGAGGTCAAGCGCACCCCGGAGACGGGCTACATGGCGCAGTTCTCCGGGCCGTACGCCGTGGCCGTCGGCCTGCTCGGCGGCGCCGGGCTCGGCGCCGGCGTGGAGGACTACACCGACGAGCTGGCCCGCGACCCGCAGCGGCGTGCGCTGATGGCCAAGGTCGACGTGGTGCCCGACCAGCGCTGCACCGACATCTTCCCCACGCAGTTCCCCGCCGTGCTGACCGCCCACCTGGTCGACGGCCGCGAGCTGGTGGAGGAGGTCCTGACCACCCGCGGGGGGCCGCAGCGACCGCTGTCCTTCGAGGAGCTGGCCGCGAAGTTCCGCGCCAACGCCGGCCGCACGCTGGCCGACGACCAGGTCGACGCACTCGCCGAGGCGTGCGCCGCGCTGGAGACCTGCACCGACATCGGCGCGGTGCTCGCGCCGTTGACCTCGGTGGACCCCATGACCACGACCGACAGCACGAAGTGAAGGGTGACCTCATGAGCGACTACGACCTGGTGATCACGAACGCGCGCGTGGTGCGCCCCGGCCACGCCGAGCCCGAGCGGCTCGACGTCGCGGTGAAGGACGGCGTCTTCGCCGCCGTCGAGGCCGGCCTCGACACGACCGGCGCCGAGGTGCTCGACGCGGGCGGCAAGCTGCTCTTCCCCGGCGTCGTCGACGTCCACCAGCACTGGGGCATCTACAACGAGCTGGGCGAGGACGCCGAGAGCGAGAGCCGCGCCTCCGCGCAGGGCGGCGTGACCTCCGGCATCACCTACATCCGCACGGGCGCCTACTACATGAACCGCTCGGGCCCCTACCGCGAGGTCTTCCCCGACGTCCTGGCCGCCACCGACGGCCGGGCCTACGTCGACTACGCCTTCCACGTGGCGCCGATCCTCGAGGAGCACATCGAGGAGATCCCGATGATGATCGAGGACTTCGGGGTGCCGTCGTTCAAGATCTTCATGTTCTACGGCAGCCACGGCCTGCACGGCCGCTCGGCCGACCAGGGCTCGTTCCTCATGCTGCCCGAGGACCAGTCCTACGACCTGGCCCACTTCGAGTTCGTGATGCGCGGCATCCAGCAGGCCCGCAACGACGAGCGCTTCGCCCAGGACCGCGATGCCATCTCGCTCTCGCTGCACTGCGAGACCGCCGAGATCATGCGGGCCTACACCAAGCTGGTCGAGAAGGACGGCACGCTCACCGGCCTGGAGGCCTACAGCGCCTCGCGCCCGCCGCACTCCGAGGGCCTGGCGATCACCATCGCCTCCTACCTCGCCCACGAGACCGAGCTGCCCAACATCAACCTGCTCCACCTCACCTCGCGCAAGGCGATCGAGGCGGCGATGATGATGCAGTCGACCTTCCCCCACATCGACTTCCGCCGCGAGGTCACCGTCGGCCACCTCGTCGCCGACTTCACCACCGCCAACCTCGGCGGCAAGGTCAACCCGCCGCTGCGCTCGCCCGAGGACGTCGACTCGCTGTGGGAGCACCTGCTCGCGGGCCACTTCTCCTGGGTCACCTCCGACCACGCCTGCTGCAAGGAGGAGACGAAGTTCGGCGACCCGAAGGACGACGTCTTCCTGGCCAAGTCGGGCTTCGGCGGCACGGAGTACCTCCTGCCCGCCCTGCTCACCGAGGGCCGCCGTCGCGGCCTGTCCTACGGCGCCGTCGCCGAGCTCACCGCCCGCAACCCCGCCGAGCGCTTCGGCCTGAAGCAGAAGGGCGACCTGGCCGTCGGCAAGGACGCCGACTTCTGCCTCGTCGACGACGACGTCACCTACGAGGTGCACGCCGCCGACTCCCTCTCCACCCAGGAGTACACCCCCTTCGAGGGCTTCGAGCTCACCGCCCGCGTCACCGACACCTACCTGCGCGGCTCCGCCGTGCTCCAGGACGGCGACGTCGTCGGCACCCCCCGCGGCCAGTTCGTCCGCCGCTCCGGCAACCCCGCCTGACCCCGGCCGCGGCGTGCCGAGGTCCGGCCCCCCACACCACGACCTCGGTACGCCGCCGCACCCCACCCAGTACCCACCCCGACCCCGGTGGTTGAGGAGCGAGCGAAGCGAGCGTCTCGAAACCACCACGCACCCCTCCGGTGGTTGAGGAGCGAGCGCCAGCGAGCGTCTCGAAACCACGCAACCCCCGGTGGTTGAGGAGCGAGCGAAGCGAGCGTCTCGAAACCACGGCCCCGCCAGCAATACTCACCCCGTGAAACCCCTCGCCTGGTGGCTCGCCTCCGCCGCCCTCGTGCTCGCCGGCGTCGTCCTGCTCCTGACGACCCAGGCCGACCCGACCGGTGACGGCTGGTTCGCCTACGCCCCGCTCGACCCCCAGACCGACTGGGTCATGGGCTGGGACGACACCGTGTCGGCCGACGGCACCTACTTGTCCACCTGGCAGCTCGTCGGCCTCGGTCTGGCCGCCCTCGGACTGGTCCTCCTCGCCGCCCGGGTCGGCTACGCCCGCGGCCGCCGAGCCGGCGCCCCGCAGCGATGAGTCCGCACCCCGCCGCCGGTCGAAGCTCCTGACGACAACCGAGGAGCACCACGTGACGCAGCTGGTCAGGGTCCACAACGTCACCGTGTCGAGCGATGGCTACGCAGCGGGGGAGGGCCAGAGCCTCGAGCGCCCCTTCGGCAGCGTCGACCCGATGGGACCTCATGAGCTGGGCTGTGGGCACGGCGAGCTGGCCCGGGCGCAGCGAGCCCGGCGGCAGCCGCGGCCTCGACGACCACCTGGTCCGCGAGTTCCACCGCGACATCGGCGCGGAGATCATGGGGCGCAACAAGTTCAGCCCCCACCGCGGCCCGTGGGCCGACGAGGAGTGGCAGGGCTGGTGGGGCGACGAGCCGCCGTTCCACACCCCGGTCTTCGTGATGACCCACCACCCGCGCCCGTCGTTCAGCCTGGGTGACACGACGTTCCACTTCGTCGGCGGCGACCCCGCGTCGGTGCTGGCCCAGGCCCTGGACGCCGCCGACGGCAAGGACGTCCGCCTCGGCGGCGGCGCCGACACCGTGCGCCAGTTCCTCGACGCCGGCCTGGTCGACACCCTCCACGTCGCGGTCGCCCCGATCGAGATCGGCGCCGGCTCCCGGCTCTGGACCTCGCCCGACGACCTCCTCGACCGCTACCACCGCGACGTCGTCCCCAGCCCCAGCGGCGTGGTCCACCACCTGTTCTGGCGCGACTGACCGTCCACCCGACCAGTCTGCGACAAGACCGGAACCACCCCGCGCCTACCGTGAGCGCGTGCCTCGCCCTCCAGTACGCCGCCACGGCCGGGCCGCCCACGCCGCCGCTCGCTGGGGTGCGGTCGCGCTAATGGTTCGGCCCGCCTACGTCGCCACCGAGTTCATCGTCGCCGCAGCGACCACCGGCGGCTACAGCTTCGTCGCAGACTCCGTCAGCCGCCTCGGCGAGGTCGGCTGCACCGCCGCGTACTGCTCACCGTGCCACGAGCTGATGAACCTCTCCTTCATCGGCTTTGGCCTGCTGCTGGCAATCGGCGCGCTGCTGCTCGCCCGGTCGCTCGGCTGGTGGGTCACCGCGCTGCTGGTGGTCTCCGGGCTGAGCTCCGTGGCCACCGGTCTCGCGCCACTCGACCGCGACGCCACCCTGCACGCCCTGGCCGCGACACCGCTCTTCGTGGCCCAGCCGCTCTCCCTACTGATCCTCGGTGCGCGTCTCCGGCGCCGTGAGCCGCGGCTGGCGAGAGGCCTTTTCGCGACAGGTGCGGTGACGGCTGCCGCCGCGGTGGCGTTCATCCTGTCCGGCGAGGGGACTTTCTCTGGCCTGCTCGAACGTCTGGCGCTGTGGCCTGTCCTCGTCGCGCTTGCAGTCGTCGCCTGGACCCGCATGCGCAAGTGCGCCGTTCCGTTGGCTTGACGACTGGCGGTGCTCCCACCAGCCGCAATGCAGTAGCACCAAGCGCTGGTGGCGTGGGCAAGGGCGGTCAGCGGCCCGCTGTCATAACCCGCCCCCCGGGCCCGCCAGCGGGCTCGCCGTGGCCGCGTCATTCCGCTCAGAATGACTCATGCTGGTCTACTGCCGGGAACGCTGCAGTTTTGCGGCGTGATTCGCACGCTGACGATTCCGAAAGCCAAACGTCAGGGTCGACAGCGCGCCTTGATCGACGAGGCAGATCATTCTGTGCCTCAGGTCACGAGCATCGGCTGTACGCCCTTGGTTTTGGCTCTGAAGTTAGGCGCACACCCGTTCGCGCCTGTTCAGCAGTGCGGTCTCCTGAACGAGCGCAGCCTCAATGAGCCGGTGGATGTGGTCACGCGCGCGGTCCTGCTCGTGCGCCCCAGCGTCGATGGCCGCCGGGACCCAACCGGGGCCCTTCCGAACTCCGATGTCGGGCGCCAGCCCCTCCAGTTCTCCTTCCTTGACTAACACCACACCAACGTGGTCGAGGGAGGCTACGAGCGAATCCGCTCGCGCGCGCTCGGACCGAAACGCACTCATGCCATGGTCTTTGAGTGGCTGCCAAGGACTTTCAACCCCGAGCGCCTCAGTGACTCGCGACTTCGTTTCCCCATGGTAAATACCCTCTGGGTCCTCGTCGAGGATTGTCGCAACCGCACCTAGTGCATCGCGGTTCTGCCGCTTTCTCCTTGGTGTCCTGAACTGAGCCGTTGCGATCCGGTAGTCCGTCGCGAGCTCGGACCAATCACCATTGAGAGACTCAACAACACCGACGAGCGTGCCTTCGTCGTTAATTAGGTCGAGGTCAGCGCACGCGACGGTAGGCACTCCGCAGGCCTTCATGGTCTCTGCTAGTGGCTTGATGTTCGTCTTGCCGGCTGTGGGCACGAACAGAACGTCGTGCGGGGCAATGCTCAGAGACTCTCGCCGATTCGCTGCGTCGACAGACGCAGCGAAGAACCGGCAATCTCGCTCGTTCTCCGCAAGCACGACCGCTCGGTGGAACAACCCGTCGAGGATGTTGGAGTACCGGAGTGATGGGTTGGCCCACACTGAGCGGAGCTGCTCCGCTGGTAGCTGCGAAGCGGCCGTCCGGTCGCCTTGGCGAGTGAGTCGGACGACTGACACGGATGCGGACGTAGCGTCGAGCAGACCAGTCAGAATGTTCTTGTCATGTGTGGCGAGAATAATTTGGATGCCACGTGACTCGGCGAGAAGCGCAAGCTCACGTCCTAGAATGCGTGCCTGCGGTGGATGCAAGAAGGCCTCGGGTTCATCGACCACAACGACTGGATATGTGCTCGCAATGACCGGCAGCAGAAGACCTATCATGCTGCGCATTCCATCCCCCTGCTCGTGCAGCGGTCGAAGGCTCCCAAGCGCGTCGCGATAGGCGGGCGTAATCGCATCGATCGGCGGCGCTTCGACAGCGGGAGTTCCTACCCGGAGGATAAGTTGAGCGCTCAATGGATCCATCACGAGACGCTGCTGGAACGCATCTTCCGCGATGCGCGACAGTTCCAAAAGGAGAGCTGGCTCGTCTTCGAGGCGCTGAAGCGAGTTGGTCGGTGGGTCGGTAAAGTCAGCGCGCCGTGCCGCGGGTTGTGACATCTCTAGTCGCTGCTGAGTTCCCGCGTAGTGCACCAGCGTGGCGCCGAGGTGCCCCAAGCGGCTTCCGTCCCCCGTTCTGGACCACTGATGGATCGCAGATGCTGTCGTTAGAAGTCCGCGTTCCTGATCCAGGACTCCGACGTCAGGACCCTGCATTCCAGTCGGTCTATGGGTAAAGAGCCATGCGGCGAGGTCTGCGTCTCGTCCTGCCCGAGTGGTGTCGACGTTGTCGAGCAGGGTTGGTCCAGGAATCGGAGCCGATGGATCCGTACCAACCCACGCGTTCAACTGACGGAGGATGGTGGACTTTCCGACGTTGTTTCCCCCAACGAACGCTGTCACGCCCGGCGATGGGAGACGGACGGTCGTCCCTTGCAGGGAGATTGAGTCGACAGCGAACTTCATTAGGGTCGGATTGCCTCCGCGCCACGACTCGTTCTGATTCGTGAAGGCCTCGATAGAAATCGCCACGGAAGGCAGACTAGCGACGAGTCTTGGATCTCGCCTCTGCACTCGCCCTTATACGAAGGGGAACTCGGCGGGCCTGGGTCATTCCCCCGCTCAACAGACGCCGGTGGGTGGTGAAGAGGACTAGCGTCCGTTGGCAGCGATGTCCGGTCGAGTTGACTGTGGGCGGTCCGGACAGGGCCGGGCGGCGCGACGCGGCGTTCTGTCCAGCACGACAGCACTCTTGCCCTTCCAACCGACCGAGATGTCCCCAGCCCAGCTCGCGGCGGTCTTCTACCTTGCCCGCGACTCGGGACACACCCACCGGCAGTACGCGTTCCAGCTACGACGCTGGTTCACCTGGTGCGAACACCACGGGCTTGACCCACTGCAAGGGATTCAACGCGCTCACATCGGGCTCTACATCCGCCACCTCGGCGACTCGGGACTGATGGACTCCTAAGTCGTCACGATGATGCACGCGGTCCGAGGCTTCTTCCGGTTCGCGCACATCGACGGGCTCATCTCTAACCCGGCCGTCTACGCGAGCCTCCCGAAGATCCACCGCGACGAATCCCGAACCCAGGGACTGGACCGACTCGACCTCATCCGGTTCCTCCAGGTCGCTCAAACCCTCACCGTTCACCACGGCGCCATGGCCTACCTGCTCGGCATCAACGCTCTCCGAGCATCCGAAGCCGCCGCCGTGCGGATCGAGGACTACGCCGAAACCCTTCGAGGCCACCGCGTGCTGCACCTGGTCGGCAAGGGAAACAAGCCCGCCACCATGCCGATCACCGTCCCAGTCCTCCGAGTCCTGGAGGCTTGCCGCGGCCAGCGCACCACCGGGCAGCTCATCCTCCGGCCAGTCTCAGGAAAGCCAATCGATCGCCGCGACGCCTACCGGATGGTCACCCGAATCGCGAAGGTCGCCGGCATCCCGCGCCACATCAGCCCGCACTCCCTGCGGCACGCCGCCATCACCAACGCCCTCGACGCAGGCGTCCCACTCCGAGACGCCCAGATCCTCGCCCGCCATGCCGACCCGCGCACGACGGAGCACTACGACCGCGCCCGCGGCAACCTCGACCGGCACGCAGTCCACTTCCTCACGGCCTACGTCGCCGGCGTGTGAGCACGCCCGCTCGCCTACGCCCGAGTTGACGTTAGCCGGAGTCTTCAGGGCTCGCAGCACAGTTGGAGGCTGGCTACGGGACGCCGACCGGCCGTTTGCCGAACCTGCCCATGGGACCGTCGCGTTCGACGGGTTCTGGCGTGCCGGGTCAGGCGATCGTCAGCCTCTCCCAGCGCGGTCACCCAACGACGCCGAAATGAGCATGCCGCTGAATTCTCTCCGGCAGCAGGCTTTCACGGACCCCCGCGACGGCGTCTATCAGGCAGAGCGGGCACAAACAGAAAGGAGCCCACAGTGAGCACTCACTCCGAGAGCGACACGATGTCCAAGCCGGGTCACGGCGACGACCACCCCTTCAAGGTGACCGTCCGGTCCCTGGCGGGCCACAGCGACAAGGTGACGGTCAAGCCGTCCGACACTGTTGGCGAGGTCGACGACAAGGAAGTCAAGCTGTTCATCGACAAGGGCTGGCTGACCGCCGGCGACTACTCGCTGAGCCTGCCCCGGGTCTCCGACAACGAGCTCGACCCGTCGGCGACCTTCGGCGACCTCGGCATCGTCGAGGGCGACGTCCTGGTGCTGATCAACCGCAAGCCCCAGGTCGACGGCGCCGGCATCCCCCTCACCAAGTAGCAGGCAGTGGCTCTTCACCCGGCTGTTCTGGCCGACCTCCTCGAGGCGGAGGTCGGCCGGGCCCGCCTGAAGCTGGGCGACCTGGCCGGCGACCTCCACCGGGACGGGTCGAACATCGTGATGACCCTGACCCGTGACGACGGCTCATGGAACCTGCTCCTGGACGGTTCCCGCTACGACTCCGAGCCGTTCGACGCGACCCTGGTCGACGACGCCAGCGAGATCCTTGCGGTGGAGAAGTGGATTCCTGGCTTCGGTCTCGGCATCCACCCCAGCCTCGGCGTTCCGTTCGTGTGCGTAAGCGGCACCCGCGGCTACTACGCCCACGAGAGCCATTTCACCGAGCGCTGGGACACCCACCGCTTCAGCATGCGGCTCGACTCCTTGATCGAATCCCTGCTCCGGAAGGCAAGCATCCGTGCGTAACCACACCCCCTCCACGCCCGCATCGACGCCCCCGGCCGCGGGGGCACCGCTGGTGCTGAGCTCGAAGATCCTCCAGGACGCGCGCACCTTTTTCGAGGACCGCGGAACGTTCGGCCTCGAAGGCACCGCGATGATCAAGAAGGGCACCGGCCTCGAGCTGGTCATACCTCGGCAGAACGCCCACCGCGACCCCTACGGCCGCGTCAACGTCGAGGTTCCCCGCGAAGGTCAGATGGACCTCGCCCTCGCCCTAGGCCCCGACGACCTGTACGTGGCACGCATCCACAGCCACCCCGGTGATGCGTTCCATTCTGCCGCCGACGACGCCAACCCGGTCATCTCCTTCGAGGGCGGGATCTCGATCGTCGTCCCGTACTTCGGGCTGGGCCTGCGGCGCGGCCTGGACGCCTGCGCCGTCTACCTCTTCCACGGCGGGTACTGGGTTGTGCTGAACGCTGGACCGGACCGCGACCGCTGGATCGTCGCGGAAGAGTCGTCGTGAACTCTTCGGCCTCGGACCCGCGTCTGCGGCTCCTCGGGAGCCAGACCGTCGGCGGGGCGCAGGGGCCGGCAACCCAGGTCCTGCGCCGGCTCGACGAGACCGAAGTCGCCGTCGCTGTCGCAGCGGACGCCGACGATGCTGCGCGCATCGCCGTCGCAGCGTTCGTGACGATGATTGCCCGCCTGGTGCCCGTTGTCGTCGTCGACGACCCGGCCGGCGACGGTCGTCTCCCGAACAACTGGTGGCAGGCAGCATCGTGGGCTGACCTGCTTGACAAGGTGACGCCGGTGCGCCCGGTTACCGACCTGCCCCCCACCCGACAGATCACAGTCGGTTTCGGCATGGTCGAGCCCGTCTGCGACGTTTATGTCGGCGGCGGCGACTGGAATGTCGTGCTTGCCGACCACCCCGTCGTCATGGAGACCAGCACCGTCCACGGCCTCGGGCTTCATGCCGCAGGGAGTCTGGCTGTCAGCCAAGTCCTCATCAAGGTCCTCTCCGACTTGGGCTTCCCGGGCGTGGAGGTGACCGGGACGGTCGAGACCAACCTGATCGACCATCGTCTGCGCCTGGTCGACGCCACCGACCTTACGGTCACGAACCCGTCGGCCGGGTTCGAGGTTGCGCGGACCGGATTCCTTGGCGTCGGATCGGTTGGCACCAGCGCGATGGCCTTGCTCGCGACGGCATGTTCGCCGGTGTTGAACGGGTCGGCGGCCACGGCCGCACTGGCCGCGGCGCTGGAGGTGACCGCGGTCGACAAGGACGTCTTCGACCCCGACCGGAACCCGTACCGTTACCCGGCCCTGCTGGGAGGCGAGACCGGCAAGAAGTCCGCCGGAATGGTCGAACGCCTTCAGCGGCTCGGGCTGACCGCCGAGGCTCACGACACTGACGTTGCGACCTGGAATACCACCAAGAACGAGCCCGGCTGGCACGGCGTCGTGGTCTCAAGCGTCGACACTCTGAGCGGGCGGCTCGACGTCGCCGACGTGCTTAGCAAGGCGACCTTGTCGGCAGGGGTGTCGGGCACCGAGCTTCACGTGCAGTGGGAGCGGTTCGCTGACGGGTTCGCCTGCCCGTTCTGCGATTACGTCCGCGCTGACCCGCCACTGACCCAAGCCGGCGTGTACTCCCAGATCACCGGTATCCCGATCCCGCGGGTGCTTGCTCTTCTTCAGGACGGAGCAGTCTTGACGGCCTCAGACGTCGACATGGCGATCGCCGCCGGCCGCGTTCCCGCGCAACGACGTGACGCTCTGGTCAGCGCCCCGCTTAGCGACCTGATCCGTCAGGCGTACGCCGAGGCCGAGATGCGACCCCAGTGCGGCGACGCTGGCGCGGACGCGGCGAACGGTAACGGCGACGTCATCGCGGTTGCGTCGCCACAAGTGTCCTGGTTCGCCGGTACCTTGATCGCCGCCGAGCTGGTCAAGCACATGCTGGGCTTTCCCACCGCTGACCGGCGGGTAGACCTTGACGTCGCCGGTCTGCCGGCCGGGATCGTGCGCCGGCCGCCCGCCGACGCCACCGGCACGTGCATCTGCCACTCCGGCGTACGCCGACGCTGGTACCGCACGATGTACGGCGACCTTTCAGCGACCGAGGTGGGACGTGTGGCGGATTCCTCTGCCGATCGAGCCGAAATGTCACCTGCCCTGTTAGGCGCATCGCCGATACTGGAAGGGTGACCGACGCGCTGGCCGACCCGGATGACCCGGGTGCGGACGCGCGCGTCTGCACCCCGTCCGACGTCGCCGCCCAGTACCGGCAGCACCACGACTGGCTTCGCAAGGTTGCGAACCGATTCTTTGACGGCAACCGGCCCGACCTGGCCGACGAGGCGATCGGCCTGCTGTTTGCCCACCTTCTCGAGCTGGTCGAGGAGCAAAAGCTCACCGAGCTGGGCGAGGGTTGGCGCGGCTACCTCCGCAGGGCGGTGCTGAACCGGTGCGTCGACCTGGTGCGCACCGAGAAGAAGACCCGGGAGAGGTTCCCTCCCGGTGATCCCGAGGCACCTCGCATCATCGACCATGACCCGCTCGGGGACTACGCCGCCGCCGAGGACCTCGCGCGTCAACGGCAGGGGAAACTGAACACCGCTGTCGCGAACCTCACCGAACGGCAAGTCACGATCGTCCGGCACGTCCTGAGGGGAGAGACGAACAAGCAGATCGGCGAGGAGCTCGGCGTCAGTGGCCAGGCCGTCGGCGCCCAGCTCAAGACCATTATCAAGAAGTGTCACGAGGAGGTGACGGAGGATGAATGATCCGAACAACGAGAACACGTCGCCCGCGACCGACCCATTCGTCGAAGCACTGCTCGACACGGTGGCTGGGCACCCGGCGTCCGCCGACCTCACCGACGACGAACGTGACTTGATCGCCGCCATTGCCAAGTGGGCACCTGGACTTCCGGAAGCACTTGCCGAGCTCGACGCCGAGACGGACCAAACCTGGCCGGCGCCAGTGCGAGTCGATGACCCGATCGCTCAGATGCTCGGCCTCGTCGAAGACCCAGCAGTTCTTATCAATGGCCGCCAGCTCGCCGCCGCACGAAAGTCAGCGGGCCTCTCCGTCGGCGAGCTTGCACAGCGATTGAACCAGCGAGGCTGGGACGTCACCACCAACACGGTTTTCTCCTGGGAACGCGGCAAGCTCAATCCACCACCAGCGACCATCAACGCAGTCGCCGAAGTCCTCAACGTCGCCGCGGACTCGATCCTGACGACCAACACACTGCAGGCGCAGACCCTCGACGTCCTCTTCGACGACGAGATCATCGCCGTCTTCCTCGACCAGTGGTCCCGGGAAAGCAACGTCCCCGTCGGACGACTTGCTGAACATTCCAAGCGACTGCTTGCCACCGCCGGCAAACGCAACGCCACCTCTGCGACACCCCAGACGCTCCTGGCGATCCTTCAGCACTTCAAGAACCTGCCCGGTTTCGAGAACCCGGCGTGAGCACCCGCCGCGACCACGCACGTCGCCTCCTCGCGGCGATCGGGCCGGCGCAACGTGCCGCCATCGCGAACCACCCCCTTACCGGCATCGAAAGCCTCGGCTACACCGTGGTTGCCGAACCGGCGCTCACGTCCCAGCGAGGCGCCGGTGGCTTGTGCGACGGACTGTCCTTCGCCGAACACAACACCGTCATGTACTCGCCGACACCAGGCTCGAAGAAGGAGAACTTCACCCTCCTTCACGAGGTCGGACACATTCTGATCGAACGCGACGACGACGCCCTCAACTGGCTCGCCGACCGTGACGACCCGGACGCCGAAGTTGAGCGCCTCTGCGAAGAGATCGCAGCAGACCTGGTCGTACCGCAGGACATGCTCGACGACCTCGTCGGCACCGGTCCGATCACCGGCGAAGATCTCAAGAAGCTCGTCGCGCGGTCGGCCGCGAGCGGCCCAGCCTGCGCCATTGCCTTGTCGAACAGGCTCTCCTCCGGGGCGGTAGTCATCATCGATCGTGCCCACGCGCGCGTCATCCACTCTGCTCTTCGCGGCGACTCACTGAAGGTGTACCCCTGGAAGCACGGAGACGTGCCCCTCGACCATCCGCTACTCACTCTCGAGCCGGGCGACACAATGACGAGGAAAACCCACTGGACTGACGAGTGGGAACGGCGCCAGGACTTCTACGTGAGCGCGGTAGCCACCGAGAAGCGTGTCTACGCCGTGTTTAGCACTTCCGACTTGTGGGGTGTGGATAAGTTCCACGGAGGCCAGGCCCTACCTGAGAAGTCCGCGGCACCTCGACTCGGGAAGCGTTGCCGCTGCGGCTTCGCCGGCACGGCGACCGGCTGGCCGTGTGACAAGTGCGGTCACCAATTTTGTCCCCGCTGCGGCGACTGCGACTGCCAGCGCCGTGACAACGCGCAAGGGACGTGCAGCAGCTGCTTCTGCAAGGCCCCTGACCTCGAAAACGGAGTGTGCAGCGGGTGTCGCTAGCCGGCGGGGTTGACCAACCAAACCCAGGCATTGAACGTCACGCCGCCGCAAAGGAGCAGCGTCCGTCGTACTACGCTGAGCAAGACAAACATCCTTTTGCAGAGAATCGGGAGACTAGTCCGAAGCTACCGCCGAACCGAACCGTTCGTGCAAATTGAGTATCTCGGCAGCCACCAAGTACACGTGGCTCGCCAAGGCCTCGGCCTCCTGCGCTGAGACTGCGTCGTGAACTCCTTTTCCGCTCAGCGAGTCGAGGGCCTCGAGCCGATCGGACATCAGCTTGACGTCCGCGTCGAGGAGCGGCCGCATCGTTGTCTTCGGACAGACTTCGTAAACGAACCACAGAAGGCGATTGCGGTACTTGTCTGCCGTGAGGTCCCTCGGGACCCCTCGTGAATCAAGCGGCCGATCACTTCGTGCTGGGCATACCGCGTCCGCCAGCGCATGTAAGACTCGTCGGCAGGATGCCGCTGCCTGCGACAATGACTCGCCGTCCCCGTCTTTCAGGCGTCTATACGCCGCGTTGAACCGCTCCACTGCGTCAGCCGATACCAATGACAGATGGCGATCGACCAGGGCCTTGGTACGAGCGAAGAACGCGTCATTGAACTCGACGAAGATGAGTTCGCGCTCGGTTCTAAGCAAGAACGCGAATACCGCGTTCCGTACCTTCGCCAACGTCGAGCGTGTCGCCTCCCTGCTCGTCTCGAGCCGCGTTCGTGCCGTCGCCCGGTCGACTTGATGGAGGTGTGAGCCGCCAACCTCAGCAGCACTGCTCGCAATCTCGCGATCGAAGAGCTGAATGTGCTGCTCCAGCAGTTCGACGCTGTGACCGGAAACTAGGCCAGCATTCCTGACGTCAGCTCTGTCATCGAAGGTGCGTCGGCTGATGAACTCCTCGACGATTGCGATGCGCTCCGCGTCACCAGGATCTCGTCCCAGGTCCCTAAGCAGGTCAGCCGCGAGGCCGTTGTCTCGGGGCTTGTCGCCACCGAATTCGTGCTGTTCGAGTTCGAGCCATGTTAAAGACTTCCAATCCCCCCGAGCGTGCGCCAACCGAAGGCATCGACGGACGATGATCGACAGCGGTGTGCCGTCATCGAATAGTTCGAGCGTCTCGCGAACGTAGTTGAGCTCATCGAATCCAGTAGCCACGGTCGAACCCTAGACGCTTTGCGGATCTGCCGAATGTTGCTGTCGGGCTCGATTCGGGCGTCATTGCGTAGGCACCTGACCGCTGAGTACCCGCAGACAGCCGACCCTCGCTCGAGGCCCGCGTCTTTCCGCCGCTTATGTACCCGCTCGCGCCAGAGTCTCTCGGGCGCCCCGTACTACAGCGCCGTCGATGAGCCGCCCCGCGCTGTCCAGGGCGACGCTGCTTCCCGAGGCTTCGTAGCGGCCGACGACGTCCTGGGCGGCGGCGACCTCGTCGGCGGTGGGGGTGAGGACGTCATGGATGACGGGCACCTGGGCGGGGTGGATCGCCGTACGGGAGCGGAAGCCGAGGTCGAGGGCGAGGCGGGTGCTCTCGGCGAAGGCGTCGAGGTCGCGGAAGTCGGTCGACGTCGGGGCGACCGGGGCCTCCAGGCCGGCGGCGGCGCTGGCGACGACGACCTGGGTGCGCAGGGCGAGGACCACGGTCTCGGTGCGGTGGGTGCGCGTGACACGGAGGTCGCCGAGGAGGTCGACCTCGCCGATGCCGAAGGCGGTCAGGGCGGGGTGGGTGGACATCTGCTGAAGGGTCTGGAGGCCTTCGGCGGATTCGATGAGGGCTACGACGCTTGGTGGTTTCGAGACGCTCGCTGGCGCTCGCTCCTCAACCACCGGGTGGCTGCTCGCTGGCGCTTGCTCCTCAACCACCGCGGGGGTGGGGGGTTTCGAGACGCTCGCTGGCGCTCGCTCCTCAACCACCGCCTGCTCCTCAACCACCGGGTCACCGCTCGGGTCGTGGTTTCGAGACGCTCGCTGGCGCTCGTTCCCTGACCACCGGGGGTGGGTGGTGAGGGCGTCGAGGGCGGTGGGGGTGGCGGTGGCGAGGAAGAGGCCGTCGAGGTGGGGGTGGAGGACGGCGTCGAGGTCGGCGGTGAGGGCGGCGGGGTCGACGCGGACCCAGGCCTGGGCGCCGGTGGTCGGGTCGCGGGCGTCGAGCCAGCGGCGTACGGACTCGCGGGCCTCGGCCTTGGCGGGCAGGGGCACGGCGTCCTCGAGGTCGAGGACGACGGCGTCGGCCGGGCCGCCGGCGGCCTTGTCGAAGAGGTCGGGGCGGTTGCCGGGCACGTAGAGGAAGGAGCGGGGGAGCACGGGGGTCCTTAGCGGAGGCGGTCGGTGATGTCGTTGGCGGCCTCGACCACCAGGCGGGTCTGGCGCTCGTCGGCGCCGTCGGCGAGGTCGGCGTAGCGGAAGACCGGGCCCGAGGAGCTGACCGAGCCGAGCACGTTGCCCGCGACGTCGAAGAAGGGCGCGGCGATCGAGGCGGCGCCGGTGTTGCGCTCGTTGAGGGAGACGGCGTAGCCGCGCTCGCGGGAGGTGGCGAGGTCGGCGAGGTAGGCCTCGACGTCGGTGTCGGGCTTGAGCGCGACCAGCTGGCGCACGGCCTCGTCGATGAGCGGCTGCGGCAGGTGGGCCAGGATCGCGCGGCTCGAGGCACCCGAGTGCAGGGGGAAGCGGGGGCCGATCTCGACCACCATCTTGATCTCCTGCGGGCTCTCGAACTGGTCGAGGTAGATGCGCTGGTCGCCCACCAGCACTGAGAGCGTCGTGGTCTCCCGGGTCGCGTCGCGCAGCTTGCGCAGCACCGGCGAGGCCACCGAGCGCACGTCGAGCTGGCTCCAGGCCCGCGCGGCCAGCCCGGCAGCGGCCGGGCCGAGCACGTAGCTGGAGCCGCCCGGCACGGGCTGCACCAGCGAGCGCGACGACAGCGACTGCAGGATCCGGTGCACCACCGCCTTGCTCAGCGCCAGGTCGCGGGCGATGCGGGAGACGCCGAGGGGGTCCTCGGAGCGCGCGAAAAGCAGCAGTACGTCGGCGACCCGGTCGGCCGACTCCGTTCCGCCCGGGGTCTCCCGGGCGGCCTCTCCGCGGATCGGGTCTGTGCTCACGGCGCCTTCTTTCGTCGTAGCGTTTCGCTGACCGGAACTGTAACGCTTGCGTTTCGCGGGGGATAGCCCCTAGAAATCCCCGTGAGAGGCGTGCATACTCACTGGAACGTCGATCGAGGGCCACTCGGGTGCCCGTCAGACGCTCCGCTCAGCGGAACGCACCGACTCAGGCCACTGTTCCCCCAAGAGGAACGCACACTGTGCCCCAGGCACGAAAGGTTGGTCCAGCACCATGAATAAGGTCTCCCTCGCCGCGGCGCTCGCCGCGAGCGCCCTCGCCCTCTCCGCCTGCGGTGGCTCCGGCTCCTCCGGCAGCGCCGACGGCGAGATCATGATCGGTGCGGTCCACCCGCTCACCGGCGCCCTGGCCGGGGTCGGCTCGCTGATGAACAACGGCGCCCAGATGGCCGTCGACGACATCAACGCCGCCGGCGGCATCGAGGCCCTCGACGGCGCCCAGCTCACCCTCGGCGAGGGCGACAGCAAGGGCGTCGCCGACAGCGGCCAGAGCGAGGCCCAGCGCCTGATCAGCGAGGGCGCGGTCGCCCTGGTCGGCACCTACCAGAGCGACGTCACCGCCAACGTCTCCGCCGTGGCCGAGCGCTCCGGCGTGCCGCTGGTCATCGACGTCGCCGTCGACGACTCGATCCTCGAGCAGGGCTACCAGAACACCTTCCGCATCCAGCCCAACGCCACGAGCATGGGCACCGACGGCGCCAAGGCGCTCATCGCGCTGGCCGAGGCCAACGACGAGCCGATCGAGTCGGTCTCCTACATCCACATCGAGGGCGCCTTCGGCCAGAGCGTCTTCGACGCCTTCGCCGAGGAGGCCGAGGCCAACGGCGTGGAGGTGCTGGAGGAGGTCACCTACCCCGGCACCAACTTCACCGACGCCACCACCCAGGTGCGCGAGGCCGCCGCGGCCGACCCCGACGTCATCGTCGCCACCGGCTACTACCCCGACAGCCTTCTCATCGCCCAGGCCGTCGAGGCCCTCGGCCCCGACGTCGACGCGGTCTACGGCGTGGCCAACGGCGGCTTCGACGACGGCGCCTTCCCCGGCGACGCCGGCCAGGCGGGCAACCAGGTGCTCAGCGCCAACTACCACTACGCCGCCACCGACGAGCGCGTGCAGGACATCCGCACCCGCTTCGAGGAGGAGTACGGCAAGCCCATGGAGACGGCCTCGATGCTGTCCTACCAGGCCGTCGTCGTCATCGCCCAGGCCCTCGAGGAGGCCGGCTCCGACGACCCCGAGGCCGTGCGCGAGGCGCTCGCCGGCATCGAGGTCGACGACCCGCTGCTGGCCTTCGACGGCCCCATCACCTTCGACGAGACCGGGCAGAACGAGAACGCCACCGTCATCGTCATGCAGATCCAGGACGGCAAGGTCGAGCAGGTCTTCCCCGAGGACTTCACGACCAGCGAGCCCGTCTACCCGACCAACCGCTGAGGCGGCCCCCGCCGTCAGGAACGGATGACACCCGGATGACAACGAGCCCCACCGCCACCGATCCCGGAGGCCCCACCACCGTGGAGCCCGACCGGGAGCGCCGCAGCCTGAGGCTGCCGGCGGCGCCCCTCTTCGTCCTGGCCGCCGTCGTGGTCGCGCTGGCCCTCGTCTACACCGTGGGCCAGCGCGAGACCGGCCTGGTCACCCAGTCGGTGGCCACCGGCCTCCTGCTCGGCGGGGTCTACGCCCTCGTCTCGGTCGGGCTCACGCTGATCTTCGGCGTGCTCGGCATCGTCAACTTCGCCCAGGGCGCCATGCTCACCATGGCGATGTTCCTGGTCTACGAGATGTCGACCTCCGGCGGCATCCCGGTCTACGTCGCGACGCTGCTGGCCGTGCCGGTGATGTTCCTCTTCGGCGTGCTCGTGCAGGCCACCCTGCTCAACAAGCTGACCATGGCCGGCAACGAGGAGGGCCCGCTGCTCATCACGCTCGGGCTCTCGCTGCTCATCGTCAACGTGCTGCTGATGATCTTCGGCGGCCGCCCGCTGCGCGTGCCGGGCTCGGTCAGCGGCCGCGTGGAGATCCTCGACGCGATCATGTCCTACGAGCGGCTCATCGCCTTCGGCGGAGCGCTGCTCGTGGCCGGGGCGCTGACCCTGCTGCTGCGCGGCACCTCCTTCGGCCTCTCCATCCGCGCGGTCTCCGCCAACACCCAGGGCGCCAGTCTGGTCGGCGTCGACGTCAGCCGGGTCTACGCCCTGACCTTCGGCATCGGCTCGGCCTGCGTGGCCGTGGCCGGCGGCCTCATGGCGCCCTTCCTCAGCCTGACCCCGTCGGTGGGCGAGCAGTTCACCATCCTCGCCTTCGTCATCGTCGTGCTCGGCGGCCTCGGCAACGTCGCCGGTGCCGTGGTCGGCGGGCTGATCATCGGCCTCGTGCAGACCGTCGGGGCGCTCTACCTGCCCGGCACCGGCTCGCTGATCCTGGTCTTCGGCGTCTTCGTCCTCGTCCTCTTCTTCCGCCCGCAGGGCATCTTCGGAGCGACCCGATGAGCGCCACCAGCACCGCCGGCACGCCCGGCACCCCGGCCCCCGGCGCCACGCGCCGCCCCAGCGTCGGTCTCGACGACCCGCGCCTGAAGGACCGCTCCACCTCACGCACCTACGCCGCGCTGGCGCTCATCGTCGCGCTGCTCGCCGTGCTGCCCCTGCTGCTCGACGAGCAGACCGAGGCCGTGGCCATCCGCACCCTGATCTTCGCGATCCTGGCGGTGGGGTGGAACCTCATGAGCGGCTACGGCGGCATGTTCAGCTTCGGCCACGCCGCCTTCTTCGGCATCGGCGCCTACACCGACGCCTACCTCCTGGTCGAGCACGGCGTCTCGCCGTGGATCTCGATGCTGGTGGGTGCCGCGATCTCCGCGGCCGCCGGCACCCTCATCGCCTTCCTGTGCCTGCGCTACCGCCTGGCCGGGGCCTACTTCGCGCTGGCCACCTTCGCCTTCGCCCAGGTCTTCCTGCTCGCGGTGCAGAACCTCGACTTCCTGCGCCGCACCGAGGGCTTCAACGTGCCCCTGCTGCTGGAGGACTCCTGGTCGATGATGCAGTTCGAGCAGGGCAGCCCGATCTACTTCTGGATCCCGCTCGCCGTGCTCGCCCTCGGCCTCTTCGGCACGGTCGCCTTCGTCAACTCCCGCGCGGGGCAGTACGTGCAGGCCGTGCGCGACGACGAGGTCGCCGCCGCCTCCCTCGGCATCCGCGTCATGCGCTACCGCCTCGTCACGGTCGCGCTCAGCTGCGCCTTCACCTCGCTGGCCGGCGCCTTCTACACCCAGTACTACTTCTTCGTCGGCCCCGAGCAGGCCTTCGGCTCCGGGGTCTCGGTCAACGCGATCGTGCCCGCCGTCATCGGCGGCATCGGCACCGTCTTCGGCCCGCTCGTCGGCGCCCTGGTCGTCGGCCCGCTCTCGGAGTGGATCGCCCAGATCCTGCGCGACCC
This sequence comes from Nocardioides sp. Leaf307, assembly GCF_001423135.1. Lineage (NCBI taxonomy): Bacteria > Bacillati > Actinomycetota > Actinomycetes > Propionibacteriales > Nocardioidaceae > Nocardioides > Nocardioides sp. Leaf307. Next base: position 396,045 of record NZ_LMNY01000003.1, read on the forward strand.
GCCGGAGTTCCTCGCCTTCCTCCAGGGCGTCACCGGCCTCGACGTCGCCATCTACGCCGCCCTGCTCGTCCTCATCGTGCTGTTCATGCCCAAGGGCATCTACGGCACCCTGCGCGATCGGTTCCGCTCATGACGCTGCTGCACGTGGAGTCGCTGACCAAGACCTTCGCCGGCCTCACCGCCGTGCGCGACGTCGACGTCGACGTCACCGACGGGGAGTTCCTCGGCATCGTCGGGCCCAACGGCGCGGGCAAGACCACGCTCTTCTCGCTGCTCGCCGGCCAGCTCGAGCCCACCCGCGGCCGCGTCGTCTTCGACGGCCAGGACATCACCGGCTGGGGGCCGGCCAAGGTCGCCTCCGTCGGGCTGGTGCGCACCTTCCAGCTGATGCGGCCCTTCGAGTCGATGAGCGTGCTCGACAACGTCGCCATCGCCGCCCACGGCCGCCACCGCTCCCGCAAGGCCGCGCGCCGCGCCGCGCTGGAGGTCATCGACCGGGTGCAGCTGGACCGCTACGTCCACTCACCGTCGGGCAGCCTGCCCACCGCCGGCCTCAAGCGCCTCGAGCTCGCCCGCGCCCTGGCCCTCGAGCCGCGGCTGCTGCTGCTCGACGAGGTGCTCGCCGGGCTCGTGCCCGCCGAGCGCGCCCCCATGATCGAGCTGCTGCGCGAGATCCACGCCGACGGCATGACGGTGATGTTCGTCGAGCACATCATGGCCGCGGTGATGGCGCTCTCCGAGCGCCTGCTGGTCATGGCCGAGGGCGCCGAGCTCGCCCTCGGCGACCCCCACGAGGTCATCACCGACCCCCGGGTCGTCGAGGCCTACCTCGGAGAGGACTACGCATGAGCACCCCCACACCCGCTCCCACCCCGGGTACGGCGCCCGCGCCGCACCGCCCGCCGGGCGACTCCCTGCTGCAGCTGCGCGACCTGCACGCCGGCTACCGCCGCCTGGAGATCCTCCACGGCCTCGACCTGCACGTCGCGCGCGGCGAGATCGTCTCCCTCATCGGCGCCAACGGCGCGGGCAAGACCACCACGCTGCGCGCCGTCGCCGGGCTGGTCTCGGTCACCGGCGGCGAGATCCGCTTCGACGGCGCCGCGGTGCACAAGATGAAGCCCCACCAGGTCGTGCGCGCCGGGCTCGTCCACGTGGCCCAGGACCGCGCCCTCTTCGGCGACCTCCAGGTCATCGAGAACCTCGAGATGGGCGCCTACTCCCAGCCCCGCTCCACGGTGAAGGCCTCCCTGGAGGAGGTCTTCGACCTCTTCCCGATCCTCGCCGCGCGGCGGGCCCAGAAGGCCGAGACCATGTCGGGCGGGCAGCAGCAGATGCTGGCCATCGGGCGGGCCATGATGGCGCGCCCCACCTGCCTGACCCTCGACGAGCCGTCGGTGGGCCTCGCGCCCAACCTCGTCGCCCAGGTGCTCGAGGCCATCCGCCGCATCCGCGACTCCGGGGTCACCGTGCTCATCGTGGAGCAGAACGCCTCCCAGGCCCTCGCCATCTCCGACCGCGCCTACGTCATCGAGAGCGGCGCCATCGTGCTCGAGGGCACCGGCGCCGAGCTGGCCGACGACCCGCGCGTGCGCGAGGCCTACCTCGGGGTCTGACCCCGACCGCCCGACCCGACCGCACGGCGCGACCGCCCGGCCCGACCGACGGTCGAGGGGCGCGAGCAGAGAGAAGAGAGGGGAGCACGTGGAGTTCCTGGTGCACATCGAGATCGTCTGGCCGCCCGAGACGCCGGTCGAGCAGCGCGAGGAGGTCTTCGCCCGCGAGCTCGCCCAGGGCCAGCGCCTCGCCGCCGCCGGCCAGCTGCGCCGGCTCTGGCGCATCCCGGGCCGCTGGGCCAACTGGAGCCTCTACGACGTCGCCGACGCCACCGAGCTGCACGCCTGCCTGACCTCGCTGCCGCTGCACCCGTGGATGGACATCACCGTCCACCCGCTCGCCGCGCACCCCAACGACCCCCGCGCCCTGGGCCTCGGCCCCGAGGCGCAGCCGCCCGGCGCGGGGACGACGTACGCCGCGACCGGCACGCCCGCGGCACCGCCCGCTGGCCCGACCCACCCGACCCAGGGAGACCCCGCCTGATGCGACTGCTCGCCATCACCCCCATCGTCGTCGACGACGCCGAGCTGGCCCGGCGCCAGGCGCGCTACGACGCCCTCGCGCCCGCCGGCGTCACCGTCGTGCTCGAGCACCTCGACCCCGGCAGCTCCGGCAGCGCCGGCAGCTCCGGGGGAGGCCCGACGGGCGAGCCCGACGACCGGACCCCGCGCCTGCCGCGCGCCCTCGACACCGCCGACGACGTGCGGGCCAGCGAGCGGGCGCTCCACGCCCGCTACGCCGCCGTCGACCCCACCGGCTGGGACGCCTACCTCCCCGACTGCGTGCTCGACCCGCTCGCCGACCTCGCCGAGGCCGAGGGCGAGGGGGCCGAGGGCGCGGGCCTGGCCGGTCTCGCGCGACCGGTGCTCGGCCTGGGCCGGCTCACCGCGGCCTTCGTCACCGGCCAGGGCGCCCGCCTGGGCGCGGTGGCCCGCAACGCCCCGATCGCGGCCGAGCTCGACCGCCGCCTGGGTCAGTACTCCGCCGCGACCGTCGCCCCGACCGCCGTGCTCGACCTCTCGGTCGACGACATCGCCGACGACGCCACCTGGGCCGCGGCGGTGGAGCGCACCGTCGAGGGCCTCGACTGCGACTTCGTGCTCAACGCGTGCTCGGCCGTCGACGTGGCCGAGCAGGCGCGGGCGCCGTACGTGCTCGACCCCACCGCCACCGCCCTGGCCCTCCTCGGGCTGCGGGCGCGGGTGACGGGCCGGCTCGACGACCCTGCCCCTGCTACGACTACAGGCACCGTCACGACGGGGGCGACCCGATGAGCGCGGAGGGTCCCGACCTCGTCGTCGCCGGCGCCGGCGGCGGGCTCGTGGCCGCGCTGCGCGCCGCCTCGCTGGGCCTCTCGGTGCTGGTCGTGGAGCGCAACGAGCACTTCGCGCGCGGCAACAACACCGCCATGTCGACCGCGATGGTGCCCGGCGCCGGCACCCGCTGGCAGCGCGAGGCCGGGGTGGAGGACTCCGCCGAGCGCTTCGTCGACGACATCCGCGCCAAGACCCACGGCCAGGCCGACGAGCGGCTCGCCGTGGCCCTGGCCGGGGTCAGCGCCCGGCTGGTGGAGTGGCTGGCCGACGAGGCCGGGCTGCCGCTCTCGCTGGTCACCGACTTCGGCTACCCCGGCCACTCCGCGCTGCGCTGCCACACCGTGCCCGGCCGCGCCGGCCAGGCGATGCTGGCCGACCTCGTGCGCGCCGTGCGCGCCAGCGACCTCGTCGACCTGCTCGTGCCGGCACGGCTCGTCGACGTCGTGCTCGACGACGACGGCGCGGTGTGCGAGGCCGTGGTCGAGACCCCCAACGGCGAGGAGCGCGTGCCGACCCGCGCCGTGCTGCTGGCCACCAACGGCTTCGGCGCCGACCGCGAGCTCGTGGCCCGCCACCTGCCCGAGATCGCCGGCGCGACCTACCACGGCAGCGAGGGCTCCACCGGCGACGCCCTGCGCCTGGGCGAGCGGCTCGGCGCGCAGACCGCCTACCTCGACTCCTACCAGGGCCACGCCGCCCTCACCCCCGCCGCCACCCTGGCCGGCTGGGCCACCGTCATGCACGGCGCCGTCGTCGTCGACACCACCGGGCGCCGCTTCGGCGACGAGACCACCGGCTACTCCGAGTACGCCGCGGCGCTCCAGGCCGCCGAGGGCGGACGCGGCTGGCTGGTGCTCGACGAGCGGATCCACGAGGCGTGCCAGTCCTTCACCGACTACCGCGACACCGTCGAGTCGGGGGTCACCCGCACCGCCGCCGACGTGGCCGGCCTGGCCGCCGCGATCGACGTCGACGCCGGCGTGCTGGGCGCGACGCTCGAGGCGGCCCGCGCCGCGGCGAGCGGTGAGGCCGACGACCCGCACGGGCGCACGCGGTGGGAGGCGCCGCTGGCTGCGGCGTACCGTGCCGTGCCCGTCACCCCCGCGCTCTTCCACACCCAGGGCGGGCTGGTGGTCGACGAGCACGCGCGCGTGCAGCGCGCCGACGGCCCCGTGACCGGGCTCTACGCCGCCGGGGGCGCCGCCGCCGGCATCTCCGGGCACGGCGCCGCGGGCTACCTCGCCGGCAACGGACTGCTCCCCGCCCTCGGGCTGTCGTTCCTCGCCGCCGAGCACGTGGCCGCTGGGCGCTGAGCCCGGGGGCGGGGCGCGCGACCGGCGCGTCTTACTGACCGTTGCGACCACTGCCTGACCGTTGTGACGCCCTGCCAGTAGTCGCAACGGTCAGTAAGACACCGCTGCTGCTGCCGCAGACGCCGCTGCCGCGGCGGGGGTCAGGCGCCGAGGGCGGCGGAGACGACGTCGCGGGCCTCGGCCTGCACCTGGGCGAGGTGGTCGGGGCCCTGGAAGGACTCGGCGTAGATCTTGTAGACGTCCTCGGTGCCCGACGGCCGCGCGGCGAACCACGCCGACTCGGTGGTCACCTTGAGCCCGCCGATGGCGGCGCCGTTGCCGGGGGCCTCGGTGAGCTTGGCGGTGATCTCCTCCCCGGCCAGGGTGGTGGCGGTGACGTCGTCGGGCGAGAGCGCGGCCAGCGCGGCCTTCTGCTCGCGGGTGGCGGGGGCGTCGATGCGGGCGTAGGCGGGGTCGCCGTGCTGCGCGACGAGGTCGGCGTAGTGCTGCGAGGGGGTCCTGCCGCTGGTGGCGAGGATCTCCGAGGCCAGCAGGCAGAGGATGAGGCCGTCCTTGTCGGTGGTCCAGGCCGAGCCGTCGCGGCGCAGGAACGACGCCCCGGCCGACTCCTCGCCGCCGAAGCCGAAGGAGCCGTCGAGCAGCCCGGGCACGAACCACTTGAAGCCCACCGGCACTTCCACCAGCGGCGTGCCGATCGAGGCCGCGACCCGGTCGATCATCGACGACGACACCAGCGTCTTGCCGATGCGCGCCGAGGCCGGCCAGTCGGGGCGCGCGCCGCCGAAGAGGTGGCCGATGGCGACGGCGAGGAAGTGGTTGGGGTTCATCAGCCCGGCGTCGGGGGTGACGATGCCGTGGCGGTCGGCGTCGGCGTCGTTGCCGGTGGCGATGTCGTAGGCGTCCTTCTGCGCGACCAGCGAGGCCATCGCCGAGGGCGAGGAGCAGTCCATGCGGATCTTGCCGTCCCAGTCGAGGGTCATGAAGCGCCAGGTGGCGTCGACCAGCGGGTTGACCACGGTGAGGTCGAGGCCGTGGCGCTCGGCGATCTCGCCCCAGTAGTGCACCGCCGCGCCGCCGAGCGGGTCGGCGCCGATGCGCACCCCCGCGGAGCGGATCGCCTCGAGGTCGACCACCTGGGGCAGGTCGTCGACGTAGCCGCCCAGGAAGTCGTACGTCGACACCGCGGCCCGCGCCCGTGCGAAGGGCACGCGGCGCACGTCGTGCAGCCCCGCGGCGATGAGCTGGTTGGCGCGCGCGGCGATGACCTTCGTGGCGTCGGAGTCGGCCGGCCCGCCGTGGGGCGGGTTGTACTTGAAGCCGCCGTCGGCCGGCGGGTTGTGCGAGGGGGTCACGACGATGCCGTCGGCCAGGCCCGGCCCGCTCGTGCGGCCCCGGTTGGCGCGCAGGATCGCGTGGGAGACCGCCGGGGTGGGGGTGTAGGCGTCGCGGTCATCGACGAGCACGGTGACGTCGTTGGCCACCAGCACCTCCAGCGCGGTGGCCCAGGCCGGCTCGGAGAGACCGTGGGTGTCGCGGCCGATGAAGAGCGGGCCGTCGTAGCCCTGCTCGCGGCGGTAGTCGCAGATCGCCTGGGTGGTGGCCAGGATGTGCGCCTCGTTGAAGGAGGTCCGGAGCGAGGAACCGCGGTGGCCGGAGGTGCCGAAGGCGACCTGCTGGTCGACGTCGTCGGGGTCGGGCTCGCCGGTGTAGTAGGCGGTGACGAGGTGGGCGACGTCGACGAGGTCGGCGGGCTCGGCGGGCTGTCCGGCGCGGGGGCTGCTCATGGGGCTCATCATGGCCTCGAAAGCCCAGCGGGGGCACCACCCCTCGGCCTACGATCGCTCCATGTCGTCACTCCCGTCACACGCGCCCCACGGGGGCGGGGTGGTCGGCGGTGTGGCTGGCGGGCTGGCGCGCGGTACGACGGGTCGGGTGGCGGGCGGCTCCGACGCCGGCCGGGTCGCTCATCGGGTCGCTCACCGGGGCGTTCACGGGGTCGCTGACGCGGTCACGGGCGCGGTGCGTCGCGGGGGTCCGGGGGCGTGAGGCACCAGCGCACGGCCGCCCTCGTCGGGGTGGCCGTCCTGTGGCTCGCCCTGGGCCCGTGGGTGCTGCTGCTCGCGCTGGCGAGCCTGCTCCACCCGGCGGTGCGCGCCTGGCTGCGACCGACCCCGCGGGTCGCCGCGGCGTGGGTCGGCGCGGTGGCCGCGGCCGTCGGCATCGCGGTCGTCGCCCCCGCCGGCTGGCTGCCCGTGCCGCCCGGGCCGGGCGCGCTGGTGACCCCGGCCTACGTCGGGCGACCCGTCGCCGCCCAGCCGCTGCTCGACGTCGCGGGCGGGCCGGGCCCGCGCGGGGAGTCGCCCGGGGTGACCTCGCGGTGGTTCGGCTGGGGCGGGCGCTGCTGGGGCGTCACCGCCGCCGGCGACGCGCTGCTCGCGCGCTGCGGCTCGACCCTGCGGCTGGTCGGTGCCGACTCGCTGCGCGCCCGCGACACCCTCGACCTGACCGCCGGGGGAGCCGGCGAGTCCGACTCCGCGGGCGGGTCCGACGGGTCCGACGGGGCGGCGGAGGAGCCCGCGGGTGCCTGCGCCTCGGCCTTCGCCACCACCTCCTCCGTGGCCTCCGTGCTCGGTGCCGGGGGCTCCGACGGGGGCTCCGGGGGTGCGGCCGAGGGCGACGGTGGCGAGGCTGCCGGTGACGACGCCGCCGCGGACCTCCCGGACGCCGCCGACGGCACGGGCGCCGTGGTGCCGACCCTCGACCGGCGGGTGCTGGTCGTGGCGATCGGCGACGACGAGGGCGAGCTCGCCGTGGTGCGCGACGTCGACGTCTCCGCCGCCGTGCCCGCCGGCGACTGCCTGGTCTCCGCCGCCGCGGCCACCGGGCCGACGGGCACGAGCGGCGCCGGCGGCGACGGGCGGCTGTGGTTCGTCACCCGCGACGGCCGCGTCGGCGTCGTCGCCCCCGACGACACCGTGCGCACCACCGACCTCGGCGAGACCGTCGGCCAGCCGCTCGTGGTCGCGCCCGCGGGCGGCTCTGCTGGCGACCCCGCGGACAGGTCGGCGGGCGGGTCGACCGGCGGCTCGACCGGCACCGCGGGGACCGAGGTGCTCGTGAGCAGCACGGCCGCGACGTACCGCCTCGCGCTGCGCGGCGGGCGCCCGGGCGTGGTGTGGCGCGCGGCCTACGACCGCGGCGAGGAGGTCAAGGACGGGCAGCCCGACCAGGGCACCGGCACGCCGCCGGTGCCGCTGGCCGGAGGGCTGGTCGCCGTCACCGACAACGCCGAGCCGCGGATGCACCTGCGCGTGCTCGACGCGCGCGACGGCTCCGAGGTCTGCTCGGCGGCGCTCTTCGAGGACGACCACAGCGCCACCCGCGGCCCGCTGGTCTCGGTGGGCCGCGGCGTCGTGGTCGCCAACACCGCCGGCTCCTCGGGCTGGTCGCCGACCCTGCTCGGCCGCGCGCCCAGTGGCGGCGTGGCCCGCGTCGACGTCGTCGACGGCGAGTGCGTGGAGCGCTGGAGCACCGACCTGGTCGCCCCGTCGGCCGGCGCCGTGGTCTCGCCGGTGACCGGGCTGGTCTACCTGCCGACCAAGCGGCGCAGCTGGTGGGGCGCCGACGCGTGGTACCTCACCGCCGTCGAGGCCGCCACCGGCCACACCGCCTTCGGCGTGCGCCTGGGCCTCGGCCCCCTCGTCGACCCCGCCGACCCCACCGGCTCCCCGGTCGCCCTCGGCCCCGACGGCGCGGCCTACGTCGGCACCCGCGGCGGCCTCGTCCGCGTCCGCGACGCCGACTGACCCATCGGCCGCCGTGCGGGCCGGGTGGGGCTGACCGGGTGGGGCTGACCGGGTGGGGCTGACCGGGTGGGCGGTCAGGGGTAGGTGATGCCGGTGGCCCGCTCGCTGACCTCCCACAGCCGGCGCTGGGCCTCGGCGTCGTGGGAGAGGGCGTTGCTGGTGACGACCTGGGGGGCGCCGCCGAGCTCGCCGAGCCCGCTCGGCCCGCAGTACGTCGAGCCCGGCAGGTCCGCCGTGGTCGCCATCAGCGTGGGCCAGGCGCCCGCGGCGGCCGACTGCGAGACCGCCCGCGTAGCGCCGCCGAGGATGGAGGCGAGGCCGCCGCTGGCCCGGCCGACCGCGCCGTTGGCCACCAGGTGGGTGCCCGCGAAGCCGGGGTGGGCCGCCAGCGCCTTGACCGGCAGGCCGGCCTCGCGGGCGCGCCGGTCGAGCTCGTAGGTGAAGAGCAGGTTGGCCAGCTTGGTCTGGCCGTAGACCAGCCAGCGGCTGTAGCGCCCGGAGGTGTCGCGCGGGTCGCCGAGCGGGGCGCGGCGCGCCATCCGGTGGCCGAGGGAGGAGACGGCGACCACGCGGGCCTCGCCGCTGGCCACCAGCTGGGGCAGCAGCAGGCCGGTGAGCAGGAAGGGGCCGAGGTGGTTGGTGGCCAGCTGCAGCTCGAAGCCGTCGGCGGTGCGGGTCTGCGGGGTGGCCATGACCCCGGCGTTGTTGACCAGCGCGTGGATCGGCCCGAGGCGGGAGGCCTCGGTGGCGGCGCGGCGCACCGAGGCCAGGTCGGCCACGTCGAGCACGAGCCGCTCCACGCGGGGCTCGCTCACCTCGGCGCGGATGAGCCGGTCGGTCTCGGCCAGCTTCGACTCGGTGCGCCCGGCGAGCACGACGCGGGCGCCGCGGCGGGCCAGCTCGAGGGCGGTGTGGTGGCCCAGCCCGCCGGCGCTGGTGCCGGTCACGACGATCGTGCGCCCGGCCTGGTCGGGGATGTCGGCGAGGCGCCAGGTGTCGGTGGCGGTCATGGGGTCTCCGGGTGTGGGTGTCGGGCTGGTGTCGGGCTGGTCGTGGTGGGGCTGGTCGTGGTGGGGCTGGGAGGGCGGGTGCGGGGATCTCGAGACGGTCGCTGGCGCTCCCTCCTCGATCGCCGTGGGTGCCGGTGCGTGGCCGCTCCCCCTCGATCGCCGAGGAGGTGTCGGTCGTCGCGGGGCGACGAGACGGGTCAGGGGGTGGTGGCGATGCGGGCGAGGAGGGTCTCGGCGAGGTCGGCGTCGCCCTCGACGACCAGCCGGCCGTCGGCGCGCAGGCCGGCGAGGGTCTCGGTGCCGTGCAGGCGGCCACCGGCCAGGCGCACGAAGGTGCCGCGGTCGGTGCGCAGCCGCAGGGTCGGGTCGGCGGGGGCGGTGTCGAGGCGGTGGCCGCGGCCGTCCTCGCCGATCCCGAAGGCCTTCGGTGCGTGACCCTCCAGCTCGAGGACCAGCGTCGTGCCGGGGGCGGCGCCGGCGCGCTTGGCCAGCACGAAGCCGAGGCCGTCGGAGAGGTAGTCGGCGGTGTGCACCGCGGCCGGGGAGTCCTCGCCGCCGGGGCGTCCGACCGCGTCGCGCACGTCCTGCTCGTGCAGCCACACGTCGAGCGGGCGGTTGCGCAGCAGCGTGCGCCAGTCCCAGGGCACGCCGCCGAAGACCACCTCGGGTCGCGCCGAGGCGTCGGTGGGCGGGTGCTCCTGCAGCCACGCGTGGCGGGCGGCCGTGGCGCGGCGGATCTCGTCGACGAGGGCCGCGGGCTGCGTCGTACGCCGGTTGACCACGCCGATCTCGGTGTAGTGGCCCATCACGCCGCGCGCGTGGGCGGGCTCGCCGACCTCGGCGGTCTCCTCCTCGCCCGTGGCGAGCACGGTCTCGAGGTGGGCGACGTGGGCGGCCACGGCGCGCACGTCCCATCCGGGCAGCGCCGTGGGGCGCTCCCAGTCCTCGTCGGAGAGGGAGTCGAGCAGCGTGGTGAGGTCCTCGACGGCGCTCCACCACACCGCGACCCACCCGGCCAGCAGCTCACGGTCGTCCATGCCGTCACCCTAGGGCCCGCCCGGTCGCCGGCCGGGGCGTCCGGCCGGTGGACCCCTCAGCCCGTGAACCGTACGGCGAGCAGCGCCACGTCGTCGTCGTGGGCGTGGTCGCTGTCGTCGGCGGCGTCGGCCAGCACGGCGTCGAGGAAGTCGGGCAGCGCCAGCGCGTGGTGGCGCGCGGCGACGGCGGCGAGGCGGGCCAGGCCGGCGTCGATGCTCTCGCGGCGGCGCTCGATGAGGCCGTCGGTGTAGAGCAGCAGCGTGGAGCCCGCCTCCACCCGCGCGGTGTGCTCGCGGCGCTCGACGGTGGCGTCGACCCCCACCATGAGGTCGGCCGGCTCGGGGGCGAGCAGGCGGGCGGTGCCGTGGGGGTCGAGCAGCAGCGGCGGCACGTGGCCCGCGTTGGTCCAGCGCAGCACGGCGTCTCCGGGCCGGGCACCGTCGCCGGTGTCGGGCTGCACCCACAGGTGCACCAGGGTGGCCATGCCCTCGACGCCCAGGTCGCGCATGGCGGCGTCGAGGCGCGAGACGTTCTGCGCGGTGGCGTCGCCGTGCGACCAGGTCAGCGCGCGCAGCATCGTGCGCAGCGTGCCCATGGTGGCGGCCGCGGCCACGTCGTGGCCCACGACGTCGCCGATCATCAGGCTCGTGGCGCCTGAGGCGAGGGTGACGGCGTCGTACCAGTCGCCGCCCACCTGGTCGCGCTCGGCCGCGGGGCGGTAGCGCGCGGCGAGGCTGAGGGCGCCGCCCTCGGGCAGTCGTGGCAGCAGGGCCCGCTGCAGCGTCACCAGCGAGTCGGCCTGCGACCCGGTGAGCAGGGCGCGGCGGGCGGCCTGCGCGGTGTAGGCGGCGAGCGCGCCGAGGGTGACGAGCTCGTCGTCGGTGAGGACGCGCCGCTCCTCCCAGACCAGCGCCATCGAGCCGAGCACCTCGCCGCGCTCGACGAGCGGCCAGAAGCTGCGCGCCTGGCCGACCTGCTCGCTGTAGTCGAGGGTGGGGTAGCGGGCGTTCTGGGTCGCTGCGTCGGCGAAGCTGAGCGGGCGCTGCTCCAGCACGCTCTCCCCGACGGGGTTGGAGTCGTCGAGGCCCAGGGCGTGGTTGAGCCGCGCCGAGCCCCAGGTGTCGCCCGCGGGGCTGACGTAGCGCAGCATCCCCCGGGTCGCGGGCTGGGCCAGCGGCAGGTCGGCGGAGCGGATCGGGTCATGGGCGTCGGTGACCCACAGGCCGGCGCGGATGCAGCCGAGCTGCTCCAGGGCGGTGCGCTGGAGCGCGGCGGCCACGTCGGTGAGGGTGAGGGTGGCCGAGAGGGCCTCGCTGAGCGCGAGCAGCACCCGGCTGCGGCTGGAGAGGTCGTGGGCGCGACGCGCCGACTCCGAGGCCAGCTCGCGCAGCCGGCGCTCCGACAGCGCCGCCGAGCAGGCCGCGGCGACGTCCTCGAGCACCGCGAGGTCGTCCTCGCTCCAGGCCCGGGGCCGGTGGTCGATGGCGCACAGCGAGCCGACCACGAGCCCGGCGTGGTCGGTGAGCGGCCAGCCGGCGTAGGCGATGACGTCGAGGTCGACGACCGCGCCGTTGGTGCGCAGCCGGTCGTCGAGGCGGGTGTCCTCGATGACCAGGGGGGAGGCGTCGGCCACGACGTACTGGCACACCGAGTGCGACAGCGGGGTCTCGCGCACGGCCTCGACCTCGGCCGGCAGGCCCACGGCGCCGGGGAACCACTGCCGCTCGGGCTCGACCAGGGTCACCAGCGCCACCGGCACGTCGAGCAGGCGCTGCACCATGCGGGCATACGCGTCGTACGGCGCAGGGTCGAGGACCCCGGTCGTGACGACGCTGCTCATCGGCGGGGTCTCCTCGGTGTGGACAGGGTCGACGGTACCGCCTGCCGAGCCTCCCACCTGCGTCTTCGGCGGTTCTCCCCAGGCTGGCCCGCACGCGCCCGGCGCCCTCCCCCCGACCGTCGGGGCGCCCTCCTGCGCACCCTCCTAGGCTGGAGCCCATGAGTCGTCGACCCCGTGTGCGCGCCCCCGAGCTGGTCGGGCGCGGCTGGCTGAACACCGACGGGCCGCTGGCCCTGCGCGACCTGCGCGGCCGTTTCGTGCTGCTCGACTTCTGGACCTTCTGCTGCGTCAACTGCCTCCACGTGCTCGACGAGCTGCGCCCGGTGGAGGAGCAGTGGGCCGAGGAGCTCGTCGTGGTCGGCGTGCACTCCCCGAAGTTCGTCCACGAGGCCGACCCCGACGCCCTGGCCGCCGCGGTGGAGCGCTACTCCGTGCACCACCCGGTGCTCGACGACCCCGACCTGGTCACCTGGCAGGCCTACACAGCCCGCGCCTGGCCGACCCTGGTGCTCATCGACCCCGAGGGCTACGTCGTCGCGCAGTACGCCGGGGAGGGCCACGCCCACGCCGTCGCCGCCCTGCTCGAGGAGCTCGTCGCCGAGCACCGCGAGCGAGGCACGCTGCAGCCGGCCGGGTCGCCCTACGTGCCGCCCGTGGTCGAGCCCACCGACCTGCGCTTCCCGGCCTCGGCGGTGCCGCTGCCGGGCGGGTCGGTGCTGGTGGCCGACGCCGGCCACGACGAGGTGGTCGAGCTCGACGCCGACGGCGCGGTGGTGCGCCGCGTCGGCGGCTTCCGCGAGCCCAACGGGCTGTGCCTGGTGCCGTCCGACCTGGCTGCCGAGGTGGGCTACGACGTCGTCGTCGCCGACACCGTGGGCCACCGGCTCCAGGGGCTGACGCTGGCCACCGGGGAGACCCGCGTGCTCGCCGGCGACGGCCACCAGGCCACCGACCTCGACGGCACCAGCCGGCTCTCCTCCCCGTGGGACGTCGCCTGGTGGCGCGGGCGGGTCTGGATCGCCATGGCCGGGGTGCACCAGCTGTGGACCTTCGACCCCCGCACCGGCGACGTCGAGGTCGCCGCCGGCACCACCCACGAGGGCCTCCTCGACGGGCCGGGGCCCGAGGCGTGGTTCGCGCAGACCTCGCGGCTGGCCCCCGCGGGCGACCGGATGTGGCTGGCCGACTCCGAGACCTCCTCGCTGCGCTGGATCGACGCCGACGGCCAGGTCGGCACCGCGGTCGGCTCCGGTCTCTTCGAGTTCGGCTTCCGCGACGGGGCGGGCGGTGCCGACGGGCCCGCGCTGCTGCAGCACCCGCTCGGCGTCACGGTGCTGCCCGACGGGAGCGTCGCGGTGTGCGACACCTACAACGGCGCCGTGCGGCGCTGGGACCCCGCGACCGGCCGGCTCACCACGCTCGCCACCGACCTGGCCGAGCCCAGTGCGGCGTACGTCGAGGTCGGCGGCGCGACCGACGCCGCCGACGACGCCGCCGACGACGCTGGCGCTGTCGGCGGCGACGCCGGCGACGCCGCCGTGCTCGTCGTCGTGGAGTCGACCGCCCACCGGCTGACCCGGGTGCCGCTGGGCCGCGAGGTCGCCCGGGCCGGGGGGTTCGCCCACGTCACCCAGCGCCCGGTCACCGAGGTCGCCGGCGGCGTGGAGCTGGTGGTGAGCTTCGAGCCGCCGCCGGGGCAGAAGGTCGACGACCGCTTCGGCCCCGCCGCCCAGCTGGTGGTGGAGGCGACGCCGCCCGCCCTGCTGCGCTCGGGCTCGGGCCGCGGCACCGACCTGACCCGCGTGCTCGAGCTCGACCCCCACGTGGGGGAGGGCGTGCTCCATGTGGCGGCGCGCGCCGCCTCGTGCGACGCCGACGGCGGCGAGGGCGCGGCCTGCCGGATGCACCAGCAGGACTGGGGCGTGCCGGTGCGGATCGCCGCCGGAGCCCCCGCCGTGCTCGAGCTGCCGCTCGGGGGTGCCTCGTGAGCGCTGCTGCCGACCGGGCCGCGGACGCCCGGGGCGTGCGTCTCGACCCGGTCACGGGGGAGAACATCGACGCCCTCCTCGAGGTCGCCGTGCGCCCCGACCAGGAGCACTTCGTCGGCTCGGTCGCGAAGTCGCTGGCCGAGGCCTACGCCCACGGTCCGGTCGCCTGGCCGCGGGCGATCGTCGCGACGCGGCCCTCGGGCGAGGAGGTCGTCGGCTTCGTCATGGCCTTCCTAGACGTGGAGTGGGACGACGACCCCGCCGACGTCCGCAGCGGTCTGTGGCGGCTCAACGTCGACGCCGCCCACCAGGGTCGCGGCCACGGCGCCGCCGCCGTGCGGGCGGTCTGCGCCGAGCTCCGCTCGCGGGGCTGCTCGGCGGCCTACGTCACCTACCACGAGGGCCCCGGCAGCCCCGCCCCCTTCTACGCGGGCCTCGGCTTCGTCCCCACCGGCGAGCTCAGCGAGGGTGAGACCGTCGCCCGCCTCGACCTCCACCAGGACGCCACCGGCCCGGACTCGCGGGACGCGTAGGCGCGGCGGGCCGCACGCTCCGGTCGACCTGCGGGCGAGGCGGCGTCGCGCCGTGCTCGCGTGCCGCGGCGCCCGTGGCGACTAGCCTCACCGTCGTGAGCGCCACCCTCCGGTCGATCCACCGCTACCCGGTCAAGTCCTGCCGCGGCGAGAGCCTCGCCGAGGCGGCCGTCGAGCCCTGGGGCCTCGCGGGCGACCGGCGCTGGATGTTCGTCGACCCCGACGGCGACGCGCTCACCGCGCGCGAGGTCAACGGGCTGCTGCTCGTGCGCCCCGAGGAGACGGCGTACGGCGTGCGCCTGCACGCCCCCGGCGCCGAGCCGCTCGACGTCGCCCTGCCCGCCGGAGCCGAGCGGGTCACCGCGCACCTGTGGGGGTCGGTGCTCGACGTGGCCGTCGCCGGGCGCGACGCCGACGACTGGAGCGCCCGCGTGCTGGGGCGCCCGGCCCGGCTGGTACACCTCGACGACCCGGCCCAGCGCCCGACCGACCCCCGTTTCTCGGGCGAGGACGACCGGGTGTCGCTGGCCGACGGCTACCCGCTCCTCGTCACCACCGAGGCCTCGCTGGCCGCCCTCGACGACGCCGTGCTCGAGCGCAGCCAGGAGACCCACCAGCCCGCCGGCGAGCCGCTGGGCATGACCCGCTTCCGTCCCAACCTCGTCGTCGCCGGCACCAGCGCCTGGGCCGAGGACGACTGGCGCCGCGTCCGGGTCGGCGACGTCGTGCTCCGCGCCGTGAAGGGCTGCGCGCGCTGCGTGATGACCACCGTCGACCCCGACACCGCCGAGCGCGGCCGCGAGCCGATCGCCTCCCTGGCCCGGATCCGCCGCTGGGACGGCGCCACGTGGTTCGGGGTCAACCTCGTGCCCGACCTGACCGGTCTCCCCGCCGGGACGCCACCGCCGGTCGTGCGCGTGGGCGACCCCGTCGTCGTCCTCGAGGCCGCTGCGCCCGGCGGCGGACCCGTGCGCCCCGCCTGAGCCCTCGGGCCTGAGCCCTCGGGCCTGGACCCTCGGGCCTGACGCGTGGATCGCACGCACCAGCCGCCTGTGATCCGCGCGTCGAGCCTGCGCTCGCGGCGTGGCGGCGACCCGGCCCGGACGGCCTCTCCGCGTGCTAGGGGGAGGGGCACAGCCGTGCCCCTCCCCCTAGCACGCACGGACGGTCTCCCCGCCCGAGCCAGGATCCTCTCGGGCCCGGCGTCCGGTCACCGGGCCCGCCGCCGGGCTCGCTCCACCGGGCTCGCCCCGCCTGGCCCAGCCGCCCGGCCCATCCGTTCGGCCCGTCAACCCGCGCCGCGTGCCCGGCCCTCAGCCCCCGCCGCGCGGCGCAGCCGGCTCCAGCCCCTGCCCGCCTGCTCAGCCGTCCCGCCCGCCTCGCAGCGACTCGGCCCGGGCCGGTCGCGACGTGACCGGGGTCGCCCCACCCCGGGGGGCTGGCTCCGTTTGCTGCTGGGAGCCCGGGGTATACCAGAGCGCGGGGGGAGGGGTTCCGCGTGCCGCGGCGCCCCTCGACTCGGCTCCCGTGCGAACCCGACGCCTCGCCCGATGGAGCCCTCGTGTCCCCCAGCGCCCCCCACGCCGCTCGCCCGGCCGGGCAGCTGGTCGACGCCGCGCCCGCTGGAGGGCTGGTCGCCGACTGGCGCGACCTCGCCGCGCGTGCGCGCCACGCCAACCCCTTCCACGGCCCCGACATGCTGCCGCCGGCGCTGCGCCACCTGGGCGGCGAGGACGTGCGGCTCCTGACGGTGCGCGACGACGCCGGCCGCCTCGCGCTGCTGCTGCCCGTGGCCGGCCGCCGTCGCCACCGCCGCCTGCCCGTGCGGGCGACCACGACCTGGCAGCACACCCAGCACTTCCTCGGCACCCCGCTCGTGGCGCCGGAGCTCGGCGTCGACGGGTGGCGTACGGCGCTCGAGCGCCTGGCCCGCGACGGCGAGGACCCCTGGCTGGTGCTGACCTCCCTCGACGCCGACGTGGCCCGCGACGTCGAGGCGGCGGCGGCCCGGACCGGTCGCTCGACCCGCCGCCTGGACTCCCTCCAGCGGGCGGTGACCCGCCGCGACCCGACCGGGGCCCCCTCGCCCGACCACCCCGTCGACCACCCCGTCGACCACCCTGTCGACCACCCTGTCGACCACCCCGTCGACCACCCCGTCGACTACGTCGCCCGGCAGCTGCCGGGCAAGCGCCGCAAGGAGCTGCGCCGGGTGTGGCGCCGCCTCGACGAGAGCGTCGGCGGCGGCCTGCAGGTCGTCGACCTGGCCGAGGCCGGCCACGCCGACGAGGGTGTCGAGACGTTCCTGCGTCTCGAGGCCGCCGGGTGGAAGGGCGCCGACGGCGGCGCCATCGCCCACCACGCCGACCAGCGGGCGTTCTTCATCGGGGCCTGTCGCGCCCTCCACGCCCGTGGCGCGCTCTCGGTGCTGGCCCTGCTCGCCGGCGACGGCAGCGCCGTCGCGGTGCTCGTCGACGTGCGCGAGGGCGACACGGTCTTCACCTGGAAGACGGCCTACGACGAGCAGCACGCCGCCCACTCCCCGGGCCTGCTGCTCTATGTCGAGCAGCTGCGCCGCTTCCCTGACACCGGCGCCGCGCTGGTCGACACCTGCGCCGACCCCGGGCACCCGATGGCCGACCGCCTGCACCCCGACCGCCGTGAGCTGGTCACCCTCGCCGTCGCGCTGCGGCCCGGGGCCGGCGAGTGGGCGGTCCGCACGGCACCCCGCCTGCTGGAGACCGTCGACGGGGTCCGCCACCGGTGGCGCGCCCGGCACGACCGCCGCGCTGCCGACCGCACCCGCGCCCCCACCGCCGCGACGTCCGCCTCGCCACGCACCACCGCCACCACCGCCACCACCGCCACCACCACCGCCACCGCACCCACGACCCCGGAAGAGGCACGACCATGACCCTGCTCCACCTCGACGAGCAGTCCACCGCCGCCCTGCGCACCGCCGGCGAGACCGGCGAGCCGCAGGAGGTCAGCCACCAGCTGCGCAGCCACGAGCTGCTCACCCTGGAGTCGCTGGCCGACCTCGCGGTGTCGCTGCCGGCCGACAGCATCGAGCACAACGTGGGCGCCCTGCCCGACGTGGTGGCCGACGGCAACGCCCCGCGGCTCGACCTCGAGCTGCGCGAGATGATCCTCGGCCTGGAGACCAACGGCGCGTGGTGCGTGCTCAAGAACGTCGAGCAGGACCCGCGCTACAGCGCCCTCCTCGACGCCTGCCTCGACGAGATCGAGGACCTCGTCTCCGGGCCCGGCCAGGCCTACAACCGCGAGGGCTTCGTCTTCCTCTCCGCCCCGGGCTCGATGACGCCCAGCCACATCGACCCCGAGCACAACGTGCTGCTGCAGGTGCAGGGCAGCAAGACGATGGTCACCGGCACCTGGATGAGCCCCGAGGCGCGCGCGGCCGAGGCAGAGCGCCTCGTGGCCGGCGGTCACCGCAATCTCAAGGCCGACGTGCAGGACCCCGTCGACCACGTGCTCGAGCCGGGCCGCGGCATCTACGTGCCGCCCTACACCCAGCACAAGGTGGTCAACGGCCCCGCGCTGTCGATCTCGCTCTCGGTGACGTGGCGCAGCCCGGCCCTGGCCACCGAGGCCAAGGTGCTGCGCGCCAACTCCTACCTCCGCAAGGCCGGCGTCACCCCCGCGGCCCCCGGCGCCCGCACCGGCGTCGACAAGGCCAAGGCCGGTGCCATCACCGCCGCGGAGAAGGCCAAGGCCGCCCTGCGCCGCGCCCGCTGACCGACGCCGACCGCCACCGACCGACGCGGACTGACGTCGACGGCGACCGACGTCGACCGACCTCGACCGACGCCGACCGACGTCGACCGACGCCGACCGACGCCGACGTCGACGCGGCGGCTGTGGACCCGGGGGAGTGTCGCCGTCGGTGCGACACCGCCCGGGCGCGCGCCGGGTCTGGCGCCCGGGGCCCGGGCTCACCGCAGCGCGAGCGAGACCGCGATCAGCAGCATCACGACGCCGATGACCACGTCGAGCACCTGCCAGGCCCGCGGCCGGGCGAAGAGGCCCGAGGCCAGCCGCGCGCCGTAGCCGAGCCCGGCGAACCACACCACCGACGCCGCGCACGCGCCGGCGGCGAACCACCACCGTCCCTCGGGCCCGTGCGCGCTCGCGATCGAGCCGAGCAGCAGCACGGTGTCGAGGTAGACGTGCGGGTTGAGCCAGGTCAGCGCGGCCGCCGTCGCCACCGTCGAGCCGAGCGCGGCCGACGCGGCGCCGGTGGTGCGCAGCGCCGAGGAGCCGCGGGCGGCGAGCAGCGAGCGCACGCCGTAGGCCGTCAGGAACGCCACCCCCAGCCACCGCACCACCTCGAGGGCGAGCGGGGCGCGCTCGACCAGGGTGCCGATGCCGGCGACCCCGGCGAGGATCAGCACGAGGTCGGAGACCGCGCAGACCGCGACGACGGCCCCGACGTGGCGGCGCAGCAGCCCCTGGCGCAGCACGAAGGCGTTCTGTGCGCCGATGGCCACGATGAGGGAGAGCCCGGTGAGCAGGCCGGCGCCGAGGTCGAGGATCACGGCCCCGACGCTAGGGCCGCGCGATGGTGAAGGCCAGCGAATGATCCTCAGGGTGCCTTAGCGTGGCTTCATGGATCTGCAGCCCGCCCAGCTCGCCGCGCTGGTGGCGATCGCCGACACCGGCAGCTTCGAGGCCGCGGCCCGCGCGCTCAGCGTGACGCCGAGCGCGGTCAGCCAGCGCATCCGCGCGCTGGAGTCGGCGGCGGGCCAGGTCCTCGTCCGGCGTACGGCACCCTGCGCCCCCACGCCCGCGGGCGAGCGGCTGGTGCGGCTGGGGCGCGAGACCAGCCTGCTGTGGGCCGAGGCCCGCGAGGAGCTGAGCGCCAGCGGCGCGGTGGTGGAGCTGCGGGTGGCGGTCAACGCCGACTCGCTGGCCACGTGGTTCGGCGGGGTGCTCGGCGCCGTCGGCGGCTGGCCCGGTGTCGCGCTGCGCCTCGACGTCGAGGACCAGGCCACCTCGACCGACCTGCTGCGCCGCGGCGAGGCCCTGGCCGCGGTCACCAGCGACCCGGTGGCGGTGCAGGGGTGCACGGTGGGGCCGCTGGGGGTGCTGCGCTACCGCCCGGCCGCGTCGCCGGCCTTCGCGGAGCGCTGGGTGCGCGCGGGCCGGGCCGACTGGGCCGCGATGCCGGTGGTGGTCTTCAACGAGAAGGACGCCCTCCAGGACGACCTGCTCGCCGCGCGCGGCCACCCCCGGCCCCCGGTGGTGCACCGCGTGCCGACCTCCGCCGACTTCCACCAGGCCGTGCGCCGCGGGCTCGGCTGGGGGCTGGTGCCCGAGCCGCAGCTCGGGCCCGACCTCGCGTCCGGTCGGCTGGTGCTGCTCGCCGCCGGCGACCGACCGGGCCGCGACCGGGTCGACGTGGCGCTGCACTGGCAGCGCTGGCGGCTCGACTCGCCCCTGCTGGGTCGCCTCAGCGACGTGGTGAGGAGCGAGGCGGCCGCCGCCCTGCGCCCCCTCGCCCGCCCGCGCCACCCGCTGTGACGCCGGGTCGCCCACTCAGCCGCCCCGCCACGACGGGTCGGTGGACGGGGCATCGGGGCGTGACAGCCGGCAGGTCGGCGGCGGCTCGGCCGCAGGTCGGCCGCGGGCAGCGACGGCCCTACGGCGCGCCGCGGGGCTCGTCGCCGAGGTCGCGGACGCCCTCGGAGAGCTCATCGACGACCAGCCGCTCGCGGTCGACCTGGTCGCCGCGGAAGGCGGCCCGGCCCACCATGTGGGCGGCGACGGGGGCGGTGGCCATCTGGAAGAGCACGACCAGCACGAGCATGCCCAGCGCCTCGGGCTCGCGCAGCCGCAGGGCGAGCCCGGCGATGACGAGCACCAGGCCGAGCACCTGCGGCTTGGTCGCGGCGTGCATGCGGGTCAGCAGGTCGGGCAGGCGCACCATGCCGATCGCGGCGATGAGCGAGAGGGCGCAGCCGGCCAGCAGCAGCACCGACCCGACGACCTCGCTGACCTGCGCCGCCACCTCGGGCACCGCGGCCAGGGGGGTCGTGGCGGTCATGGCGGTCAGGGGGGCCAGGGCGGTCAGGGCGCTCACAGCCGGCCCCCCTCGGCCTCGTCGCCGCTCTCGGCGTCGACGTCGTCGCTGCCCTTGGCGAAGCGCGCCACCGCGACCGAGCCGACGAAGCCGACCAGGGTCAGCACGAGCAGCACGGGCAGGGTGGTGGAGGTGTCGCGCTCGACGGCGTCGACGGCGATGGCGCAGATGACCACGGCGACGAGCACGTCGAGGGCGACGGTGCGGTCGAGCACGGTGGGGCCGCGGGTGATCCGCACGACGAGCAGCACGGCGGCGAGGCCGAGCATCACCACGCAGGCGGTGGTCACGAGGTCGCTGGGGCTCACGGGGCGGCCTCCCGGTCGCGGTCGGTGTCGCGTGACGGGGGTCCGGGCGTGCGGCCGGCGGCCGGCCCGCCCCCGGCAGACCCGCCCCCGCCGGCCCCGCCGTCGGCGGTGAGACCCGCCGCGGCGGCCGCGCCGACGTCCGCGCCCGGGTTCTCGGGGGCGAAGGCGGCGAGCACGCGCGCCTCCAGGGCGAGCACGTCGTCGCGGTAGCGCTGGGCGGCGCCCTCGTCGGCGACGTCGAGCACGTGCAGGTAGAGGGTGTGGGTGGAGCGGCGGGTCTCGACGACCACGCTGCCGGGCACGAGCGAGACCAGGACGGCGACGGTGGTGAGCACGAGGTCCGACTCCGCGCGCAGCGGCACGGCCACGACGGCGCTGCGCGGCACGCAGCGCGGGCGCAGCACGATGAGCGCGACCTGCACGCTGGCGGCGACCACGTCGACCGCGACGTGGCCCAGCAGCCGCGCCAGGGCGACCGGGCGCAGCCGCCCGCCCAGCCGCAGCCGCGGCATCGGGAAGACCAGGCACACCAGCACCGCCACGAGCACCCCGGAGAGCACGATCAGCACGTCGGGGAAGCCCCACAGCAGCGTCCAGACCACGGTCAGCCAGATCACCGAGACCGGCTGCACGGCGTGACGCCGCGAGGGGGTGCTGCTGCCGTCGCGGCGGGTGCGCATGCGCGGGCTCACGAGGGCACCTCGGCGAGCACGGTCTCGACGTAGGCCGTGCGCTCGCGCAGGTCGGCGGCCGCGCGGTCGGTGAAGCCGAAGAGCGGCCCGGCCACCACGCTGAGCACCAGGCTGAAGGCCACCAGCCCGGCGGTCGGCAGCACCATCGACAGCGGCAGCCGCTCGGGCAGGTCGCCGTCGCACAGGCGCTGGTGCAGGTCGCGGTCGGGCGTCTCGTCGCTGACGATCCGCTCGGCCTCGGCGACGTCGCTCACCGACAGCGCCGCACCCGGCAGGGGTCCGCCGTCGTCGGCGGCCACGCTCGCCAGCGAGCCGCCGCCGACCTGACCGGTGTGGGGGCCGGTGTCGAAGCCCGGGTCGGGCAGGCTCGCGGCGGCCTCGTGGGCCTCCTCGGGGGAGCGCCAGAAGGCCACGGCCCAGGTCTTGGCCACGGCGTAGAGGGTCAGCAGGCTGGTGGCCACGGCCCCGGCGACCAGGGCGTAGGCCAGCGGCGTCCCGACGTCGACGCCGGCCTGGAGCAGGCCGACCTTGCCCAGGAAGCCCGAGAGCGGCGGGATGCCGGCGAGGTTCATCGCCGGCACGAAGAAGAGCAGCCCCAGCACCGGCGCGAGGCGCGCCAGCCCGCCGAGGCGGATCAGCGAGGTGCTGCCCGCGCGGCGCTCGACCAGCCCGACGACGAGGAAGAGCGCGGTCTGGATGGTGATGTGGTGGGCGACGTAGAAGATCGCCCCGGAGACGCCGGCGTCGGTGGCCAGGCCGATGCCGAAGATCATGTAGCCGATGTGGCTGACCAGCGTGAAGGACAACATGCGCTTGATGTCGCTCTGGGCGATGGCGCCGAGGATGCCCACGACCATGGTCAGCAGCGCCGCCCACAGCAGCAGGTCGGTGAGCGGGCTGTCGGGGAAGAGCAGCGTCTGCACGCGCAGGATCGCGTAGACGCCGACCTTGGTGAGCAGGCCCGCGAAGACGGCCGTGACCGGCGCCGGTGCGGTGGGGTAGCTGTCGGGCAGCCAGAACGACAGCGGGAAGACCGCCGCCTTGATCGCGAACGTGGTCAGCAGCAGCAGCTGGAGCATCAGCGCGACGTGGTCGGGCAGCTCGGCGATGCGCTGGGAGAGCTGGGCCAGGTTGAGGCTGCCGGTGGCGGCGTAGACGACCGCGATGGAGATGAGGAAGAGCATCGAGGACATCAGGTTGACGACGACGTAGATCGTGCCGGCGCGGATGCGGGCCTCGGTGCCGCCGAGGGTCAGCAGCACGTAGCTGGCGAAGAGCAGCATCTCGAAGCTGACGAAGAGGTTGAAGAGGTCGCCGGCCAGGAAGGCGTTGGAGACGCCGGCCACCAGCACCAGGAAGGTGGGGTGGTAGATCGACAGCGAGGCGTGCTCCTCGTCGTCGCCGGTCATGCCCTGACCCAGCGAGTACGCCAGGACCGCCGTGACCACCACGGCCGAGACCAGCAGCATCAGCGTCGAGAGCCGGTCGGCGACCAGCGAGACGCCCAGCGGCTCGGGCCAGCCACCGATCCAGATCACCTGCGGGCCGCTGCGGTCGGCGGCCACCAGCAGCACCGCGGCCAGCGCGGTGACCGCCATGAGGCTGCCGAGGCTGATCGCGCGCTGGAGCTGCGGGCGGTGCGAGAGCATGAGGGTGGCGCCGGCGCCCAGCAGCGGTAGCACGACGGGCAGGGGCACGAGGGCCTCGACGTTCACGGGCGGCTCCCCTCCTCGGCCGGGCGCTCGGAGGTGTCGGCGGAGTCGAGGTCGTAGCCCTGGGAGGACTCGTCGAGGTCGGCGCGGCGGCGGATCGAGGCGTCCTCGACGTCGTCCTGCACGTCGTCGTGGCCGTTGAGCTGCCAGCTGCGGTAGGCCATGGCCACCACGAAGGCGGTGGTGCCGAGGGTGATGACGATGGCGGTGAGCACGAGGGCCTGGGGCAGCGCGTCGCTGAGGCGGCCCTCGGCCTTCCCGACGATGGGGGCGTTGCCGGCCTTCCCGCCGGCCACGAGGTAGAGCAGGCTGATGCCGTTGCTGAGCACGACCAGCCCGACCAGCACGCGGGTGAGGCTGCGCTCGAGCAGCAGGTAGACCCCGCAGCCCACGAGCGCGGCCCCGGTCAGGGTGAGGGTGAGGTTGACCTCCTCCATCAGCGGGCTCCTTCCGGGGCGGCCTGGTCGGTCGGCTGGTCGACCGGTTGATCGATCGGCTGGGGCGTGGTGCCGCGCGCGGGGTCCGAGGCGGTGTCGCCGCGGCCCGCGGCCAGGGCGGCGCGCTCGTCGGCCAGGATGTGGCGGTCGATGCGCGAGCCGAGCGCGCGCAGCAGGTCGAGCACCAGGCCGATGACCACGAGGTAGACCCCGATGTCGAAGAAGACCGAGGTGACCAGGTGAGGCTCGCCCAGCGGGCCGAGGTGGATCGTGATGTCGGCGCTCTGCAGCACCGAGCCGCCGAAGGCCAGCGGCGCCATCGCGGAGGCGGCGGCCACGGCGAGACCGGCGCCGATGAGGCGGCCGGCGTCGATGGGAGCGGCCTCGTCGAGCTCGTAGCGCCCGCCCGCGAGGTAGCGCACGGCCAGCGCCAGCCCCGTGACCATGCCCGCGGCGAAGCCGCCGCCGGGCAGGTTGTGGCCGGCGATGAGCAGGTAGACCGAGAAGACGACCATGGCGTGGAAGAGCAGCCGGGTGATGACCTCGAAGACGATCGAGCGGCGGTCGGGGCTCAGGGTCCGCGAGCCGGGCAGCCAGGCGCGCCGGCCCGGGCGGGTCGGGATCTTGCGCACGCCCGCGGGGTAGGGGATCTCGTGCACGCGCCGGATCCCGGCGTCGCGGGCGGTGACGAAGACGAGGCTGGCGACGCCGGTCGCGGCGGCGACCAGCACCGAGAGCTCGCCGAGCGTGTCCCAGGCCCGCACGTCGACCAGCACGACGTTGACGATGTTCTTGCCCCCGCCGTACGACACGGCCTCGGGGGGGAAGGCGATCGAGACGGGGGCGGCGGTGCGCGCGGAGCCGGCGACGAGCATGAAGCCCGCGACCGCCGTGCCCACCGCGACGGCGAGCGCCACGCGCCACCAGCGGCTGCGGGCCAGCGGCCGGTCGGTGAAGTACTCCGGCAGCCGGCGCAGCACGAGCACGAAGACCAGCAGCGAGACGGTCTCGACGAGGATCTGGGTCAGCGCCAGGTCGGGGGCGCCGTGGAGCACGAAGAGCAGGGCCGCGCCGTAGCCGGTGACCCCGGCCAGCACGACCGCGCGGAGGCGGCGGCGGGCGCGGGTGGCCATGACCGCGGCGCCCACGGCGACCAGCCCGACGACGGCCTGCGCGGGGGTGTCCCAGGCGACGACGTCGATCTCGGAGGCGTCGGCCAGCAGCAGCGTCGAGCCCGGCACGACGAGCACCACGAGCAGGATGATCGCAAGGTACGTCGACACCGACCCGCGCTGGGTCAGGCCGGTGACCTCGACCGCCGCCCGGTCGACGCCGCGCATCACCATCCGGTAGCCGTGCTCCAGGCTGCGGTCGGAGCCCCAGCTGCCCTGGAGACGGGCCACGGGGGCGCGCCCGACGTGGGCCGCGGCGCCCAGGGCCAGCACGACCACCGAGAGCAGCAGCGCCAGGCCGGGGCCGTGCCACAGCGTCAGCTCGGGCTCGTGGGCGCCCTCGGGGAAGACCTCGACCGCGGGGGCGAGCAGCCCGGTGAGGGTCGGCCCGAGCAGGCCGAGCGCGACGGTGAGGACGGTCAGCAGCACCGGGCCGGCGGCGAACCCGGCCGGCACGTGGTCGACCCGGGTCGGCTCCACCCCGGGCTTGGTGGCGAAGGCGCCCCACACGAAGCGGGCGGAGTAGGCCGCGGTGAGCACCGAGCCGGCCACGACGCCGAGCAGCACGGCCCAGCCGGCGACGGGGCCCAGGCCGGTGCCCTCGCCCTCGCGGGCCAGGTCGACCAGGGCCACCAAGGAGGCCTCCTTCGACACGAAGCCCAGCAGCGGCGGCACCCCGGCCATCGAGGCGGCGGCCAGCGTCGCGGCCGCCGCCAGCACGGGCAGGCGCCGGCCGAGGCCGGAGAGCTCGTGCATGTCGCGGGTGCCGGTGGAGCGGTCGATGACGCCGACGACGAGGAAGAGCGCGGCCTTGAAGAGGGCGTGGGCCAGCAGCAGCCCGAGGCCGGCCAGGGTGGCGCTGCGCGTGCCGAGGCCGAGCACGACGAGCAGGAAGCCCAGCTGGCTGACCGTGCCGTAGGCCAGCAGCAGCTTGACGTCGATCTGGCGCAGCGCGCGCCAGCCGCCGAGCAGCATGGTGGCCACCCCCAGCACCAGCAGCGCCGGGCGCCAGCCGGCGGAGGCCGCGAAGGCGGGGGCGAGCAGGGCCACGAGGTAGACGCCGGCCTTCACCATCGAGGCGGCGTGGAGGTAGGCGCTCACCGGGGTCGGGGCGACCATCGCGCCCGGCAGCCAGAAGTGGAAGGGCAGCAGGGCCGACTTGGTCGCGGCGCCCACGAGGACCAGGAGCACGGCCACGCCCACCGCGGTGCCGGTGGGCGGGTCGGCCAGGATCTCGCTGATGCGGAAGGTGCCGGCGGCGTGGCCGAGCAGCAGCATCCCGACCAGCATGGCCAGGCCGCCGAAGGTCGTGACGAGCAGCGCCTGGAGCGCCGACTGGCGGTGGGCGCGCTGGGTGGGGTCGTGGCCGATGAGCACGAAGGAGAAGACCGTGGTCAGCTCCCAGAAGACGTAGACCAGCAGCAGGTCGTCGGCCAGGACCAGCCCGAGCATCGCGCCCACGAAGGCGACCAGCACGCCGGCGAAGCGGCCCAGGTCGCGGGAGTCGGGGGAGAAGTACCACCGGCAGTAGGCCAGCACGACCGCCCCGATCCCGGCGACCACCAGCACCAGCAGCCACTGCAGGGCGCCCATGCGGAAGGCGAGGTCGAGCCCCAGCGAGGGCACCCACCCGGTGACCTCGACGCGCGCACGACCGTCGGCGACGCGTGAGGTCTGCGTCAGGGCCCACACGGTGGTCGCCGCGGGCACGGTGGCGACCAGCCAGAAGGCCCGGAGGCCGAGGGTGCGGACGAGGACGGGGCACAGCGCCGCCACCAGGAGGTGGGCGGTCACGAGGAGCAGCAAGCGGGGCCCTTCCGGGTCCGAGGAGCGAGAGGCGTACCTCGATCCTACGGGGCCGCGGGGGACCACGGGTCCCCCCGACGGGGGGCCGGGACGCACACCGACCCGCCCGGAGGACCGGGCGGGTCGGCGGTGGTGCGGGGTGGCAGGACCCCGGGCAGGGCTCCGGGCAGGGGGCCTGCCGGGAGTCAGCCGGCGATCGGCCGGTGGGTCAGAACGACGCCTCGTCGAGGTCCATCAGGTCCAGACCGGTGGCCTCGGCGATGGCGCGCTCGGCGCTGATCTTGGGCAGGTTGTACTGCGCGAAGAACTGCGCGGCGGCGACCTTGCCCTCGTAGAACGCCTTGTCCTTGGCGCTCGGCTCGCCGCCGAGCTTCTCCAGCGCGACCTCGGCCTGGCGCAGCAGCAGCCAGCCGCAGACCACGTCGCCCAGGGCCATCAGCAGGCGGCTGGTGTTGAGGCCGACCTTGTAGATGTTGCGGATCTCGTCCTGGGCCGACATCAGGTCGTTGATCATGTGCCCGACCATGGCGTTGGTGTCCTCGAGCGCGGTCGCGAGCAGCGCGCGCTCGTTCTTCAGCCGGCCGTTGCCGCCCTCGGCGTCGAGGAAGGCCTGGACCTGGCCGGCGAGGTGGCCCAGCGCCCGGCCCTGGTCCTTGACGATCTTGCGGAAGAAGAAGTCCTGGCCCTGGATCGCGGTCGTGCCCTCGTAGAGGGTGTCGATCTTGGCGTCGCGGACGTACTGCTCGATGGGGTACTCCTGCAGGAATCCCGAGCCGCCGAAGGTCTGCAGCGACTCGGTGCCCAGCAGCACCCACGAGCGCTCCGAGCCGTAGCCCTTGACGATCGGCAGGAGCAGGTCGTTGACCGCGGCGGCGAGCTTGACCTCGTCGGTGTCGGTCGTGCCGGCGTGCTCGGCGAGCATCACCTGGTCCTGGTAGGAGGCGGTGTAGAGCACCAGGGCGCGCATGGCCTCGGAGAAGGACTTCTGCACCATCAGCGAGCGGCGCACGTCGGGGTGGTGGGTGATGGTGACGCGCGGGGCGGTCTTGTCGCCCGACTGGGTCAGGTCGGCGCCCTGCTGGCGGGTCTTGGCGTAGTCGAGGGCGTTGAGGTAGCCGGTCGACAGCGTCGCGATGGCCTTCGTGCCCACCATCATGCGGGCGTTCTCGATGACCTGGAACATCTGCGCGATGCCGTTGTGCACCTCGCCGAGCAGCCAGCCCTTGGCCGGCTCGCCGCCGCCGACGGAGGAGTCGCCGAAGGTGACCTCGCAGGTGTTGGAGACCTTGATGCCCATCTTGTGCTCGACGTTGGTGACGTAGACGCCGTTGCGCTCGCCGGTGAGCTCGCCGGTCTGGTGGTCGAAGTGGTGCTGGGGGAGCAGGAAGAGCGAGAGGCCCTTGGTGCCGGGGCCGCCGACGCCCTCGACGCCCACGGGGCGGGCGAGCACGAGGTGCATGATGTTCTCGCTCATGTCGTGCTCGGCCGAGGTGATGAAGCGCTTGACGCCCTCGATGTTCCAGGAGCCGTCCTCGTTGGGCGTGGCCTTGGCGCGGCCCGCGCCGACGTCGGAGCCGGCGTCGGGCTCGGTGAGCACCATGGTGGCGCCCCACTGGCGCTCGACCATGATCTCGGCGATGCGCTTGTCGCGCTCGTTGC
This sequence comes from Nocardioides sp. Leaf307, assembly GCF_001423135.1. Taxonomy (NCBI): domain Bacteria; kingdom Bacillati; phylum Actinomycetota; class Actinomycetes; order Propionibacteriales; family Nocardioidaceae; genus Nocardioides; species Nocardioides sp. Leaf307. Next base: position 424,395 of record NZ_LMNY01000003.1, read on the forward strand.
CGTTGCGGTGGACCACGCCGGCGAAGGGGGCGCCCGCGCCGTACATCCACACGGGGGCGTTGGCGCCGAGCACCAGCTCGCCGAGGGCCCACACCAGCGAGGAGGGGGCCGGGGTGCCGCCGAGCTCCTCGGAGATCTGCAGGCGCCAGTACTCGGAGTCCATCCAGGCCTGGTAGCTCTTCTTGAACGACGCGGGGATCGGCGCGGTGTTGGTGGCCGGGTCGAAGACCGGCGGGTTGCGGTCGCTGTCCTCGTAGGACGCGGCCAGCTCCTCGCGGGAGAGGCGGTCGACCTCGGCGAGGATCTCGCGGGCCGTGTCGCCGTCGACCTCCGCGAAGGGGCCGGTGCCGAGGATCTCGTCGCGTCCGAGCACCTCGAAGAGGTTGAACTCGATGTCGCGCAGGTTGCTCTTGTAGTGGCTCACTGATCCACACCTTCTGGTTCGTCGCTGGGGTTCGGTCGCCGGTGGGCGGGCCGGTGGGGGTGCTGCCGGTGGTGGTGCCGGTGGTGGTGCGGGGGACCGGTGGTGACGTCGGTTACCCGTCGGTTTACTGGTCGGTAACATCATGGTAGGAGCGGCCGCTCGCCCGCGCAAGCGAACGGTCGGGGTCGCGATGGCCCGCGGGCGCGTCCGCGGGAACGGGTGGTGGGGCGCGCCGCCGCGCGCTAAAGTCGACTGTCTTGATCGAATTTGTCGGTCGGTGGCGCGTGCGCGCCCCGACCGACGCCGACCGGAGGGGGACGCGGTGCGCAGGCTGGTCGTGCTCGCCCTGGTCGGACTGGCCGCGCAGCTGGTCGACGGCTCGGTCGGCATGGGCTACGGCGTCACCTCGGCCACGCTGCTGCTGGCCGCCGGCACGGGCCCGGCCGCGGCCTCGGCGGCGATCCACCTCTCCGAGATCGGCACGACGCTGGTCTCCGGCGCCGCCCACCACGCGCTGGGCAACACCGACTGGCGCACGGTCGGCATCCTCGCCGTGCCCGGCTTCGTCGGCGCCTTCGCGGGCGCCACCTTCCTGGTGGGCCTCGACGCCGACGTGGCGGTGCCGGTCGTCGCCGTCGTGCTGCTCGTGCTGGGCTGCTGGGTCACGCTGCGCTTCCTCGCCCAGGGCACCCGCACCCCGCGGCCCGGCCCGCCCCCGCGGGCCGCGCTCCTCGCGCCCGTCGGGCTGGTGGCCGGCGCCCTCGACGCCGTCGGCGGGGGCGGCTGGGGCCCCGTCGGCACCAGCACGCTGCTCTCCTCGGGCCGCCTCGAGCCGCGCAAGGTCGTCGGGTCGGTCGACACCGCCGAGTTCGTGGTGGCGGTGGGCGGCTCGCTGGGCTTCCTCCTCGGCCTCGGCCGGGCCGGCATCGACGGCGCGGTCGTGCTCGCGCTCATGCTCGGCGGGGCCGTGGCCGCCCCGGTGGCCGCCCTCGTCGTGCGGCACCTGCCCGCGCGGGTGCTGGGCGTCGTCGCCGGCGGCGTCATCGTGCTCACCAACGTCACCACCCTCGCCGGCCTGCGCGACGCCGACCCCGTCACCACGGGGCTGCTCGCCGCCCTCGTGGTGGTGCTGTGGGTGCTGTGGGTCGCCTGGGCGGTGCGGCTCGAGCAGTTCGCGCGTGAGGGGGTGCGGCTCGACGTGCCCGACGTACGCCGGGCGCAGCGGGCGCACTGACCGGCGCGGTGCCGGCACGGTGCCGGTGAGGGCCGCACGGGGGCTCGGTCAGGGCTACTGAGTCGCGTGAGTCGCCAAGGTCGACTGGAGGGGTCGACTCATCTGACAGACTGGCCCCATGCGCGTCTCCGCCAAGTCCGACTACGCCCTGCGGGCCCTCATCGAGATGGCCTCGCGCGCCGACGGTCGCGCGGTCAGCGCCGAGGAGCTCGGCCGGCTCCAGGAGATCCCCCACGGCTTCCTGCAGGCGATCCTCGCCGACCTGCGCCGCGCCGGCATCGTGATGTCGCAGCGCGGTCAGTCCGGCGGCTGGCGCATGGGGCGCGCCGCGGGCGACGTGTCGGTGGCCGACGTCATCCGGGCCGTCGACGGCCCGCTGGTCTCGGTCTACGGCCTGCGCCCGGAGGCCGTGACCTACAACGAGGCCGCCGGGGAGCTGCAGCACGTCTGGATCGCCGCCCGCCGCGCCCTGCGCGACGTCTTCGAGCAGGTCTCCATCCAGCAGCTCGCCGACCGCGAGCTGCCCAGCACCGTCACCGAGCGGACCTCCGACGAGGACGCCTGGCAGCCGCACTGACCTGCGGCGACCTGCCCGCGGCCGTTGGTCGTGCGGGCTAGGGCCCCGGTCCGTCAGCCCCCGCCGGCTGAGTCGGCTGGGCCGGGTGAGCCGGCTGGGCCGGCTGCGGTGGCGGCGGCCAGCCGGGTCTTGAGCTTGGTGCGCTTGCGCTCGAGCTTCGCGGTACGACGGGCGAGGGCGTCGTTCTCCTTGCGCAGGCGGGCCACCTCGACCAGCAGGTCGGCGACCGAGTCGGTCACCGAGGCCAGCCGCGCGCCGGGGCCGACCTCGTCGGGGTCGACCGCGCGGGTCGGCAGGGCCGGCACGAGGTCGGCGGCATCGCCGTACAGCAGCCAGCCGGCGTCGGCCACCGCCTTGGCCCAGCGCTCGGCGAGGTCGCGCAGCTCGCCGTGGAGCTCGGCGGGGAGCGTCGGGAGATCCGGGCCCGAGGCCTCCTCCTCGCGGCGGGCCAGGTGGTCCGACACCACGCGTCGCTGCGCGCCGGGGGCCACGCGGCCGTCGACGGCCCGGTTGACCCCGCGCAGCACGGCCAGGCCGGTCGCGTCGAGCCCGGCGCCGCGGTCGGTGTCGACCTCGGTGAGCGGGAGCGCGGCGGCGTCGAAGCCGACCACGCGACCGAGGTCGGCCCACACCGAGGTGGCGCAGTCGCGGCGGGAGACGGAGGCGCCGCTGGCGTCGTCGGCGCGGGGTGCGACGACCACGTGCATCCGGTCGGGGCGGCGCAGCGCGGCGGACCACCGGTGCAGCACGCCCTCGAGGTCGTGCTCGTCCCAGAAGGCGACGGCCTCGGGCGCCTCGCGGGCGGGGTCGAGCACCCGACGGGTCCAGCGGCGCAGCGAGCGGGTGGCCCCGGCGCGGATCGTGTCGGCCCAGGCGCCCACCAGCTGGGAGGCGGGGTCGGCGACGACGGCCACGACGTGCACCTCCCACCCGCTCAGCGCGTCGAGGAGCAGGGCGATCTGGTCGGTGTCGGCGCCGGCGAGGTGCTCCTCGGCCAGCACGACGCTCTCGCCCTTCGCGCAGGCCTTCCGGGCACGGTGGCACAGGGCCGCCCACGTGCCCTCGACCTCGCGGCGGCGGTAGCCGTGCTGCTTGTGGTCGCGCCGCAGCTCGACGGCGGCCCGCAGCACCTCGTCGCCGACGCGGGTCGGCACGTGCACGCCCGCGGCGGAGAGCGCCGAGGCGTGGTGGGCGAGCGCCGCGGGGAGGAAGGCGCCGCCGGCGCCGGGGAGACCGATGTGGAGGTAGATCCTGCGCTTGGCCATGGCCCGCACGGTGGCAGCGGCGGGCGGCCGGCCGGTGAACTCCCGGCCACGACCGGTGGGCGGCTCGGTGCGGACCGTCGCGGGGGCCGCCGGCCGACGCCCCCGCCCGCGTCCTACCGACCGTTGCGACCACTGGCAGGGCGTCACCACGGTCGGCCAGTGGTCGCAACGGTCAGTAGGACGGCCGGCGCGGGGCCGGGACGGGCGGCGTCAGTCCTGGCAGTGGCGCCGGGCCCAGTCGACGAGGGGTCGCAGGGTGCGCCAGTCGTCGCGCACGAGGTCGAGGGCGGCGGGGGTGTGGATGACCGGCTCGAAGCCGTGGGACCGCCCGACGGTCAGCGAGCGGTGGCGCAGCAGGTCGATGCGCGGGTGGTCGGCGTCGTAGCCGCGCGGCGAGGTCTTGAGCCGGTCGCCGCCCACCTCGAAGCCCTCGCCGACCAGCGTGGCGAGGAGCGACTCGAGCTCCGCGCCGTAGAGGTCGTGGGCGACGGCGGCGCGGAAGGCCTGGAGCCGACCCCCCGAGGCCTCGTAGAAGCCGGCGCCGGTGCGCAGGCCGCGCGGGGAGAGCTCGACGTACCACCCGGTCGACGGGCCCGCGGCGGCGAAGGCGCCCTGGTGGGTCTTGTAGGGCGTCTTGTCCTTGGCGAAGCGCACGTCGCGGTAGGGCCGGAAGACCTTCACCGCCCCGAACTCCGGGGCCAGCACCTCGGCGAGCGCGGTGAAGGGGGCCTTCACCGACTCCTCGTAGACCCCGCGGTGCTTCTCCCAGAACGACTTGGTGTTGTCGACCTCGAGGTCGTCGTAGAAGTCGAGCGCTGCGACGGGGAAACCGGTGAACTCCACCCGGCGAGCCTAGGCCGCGCCGGTGCGCGACCCGGGCGGGCCCAGGTCCCGGGGGAGCCCGGGCCAGGTCAGGGGGTGGCGCCGGCGCTGTCGTCGTCCCAGGCGTGGTGGCCGAGGTCGTCGGGCCGGTCGGTGTCGAGGCCCAGCAGCTCACGGGCGGTCCGGTGGTTGTCGGGGCCGCCCGCAGCGGTCATGACGGCGCGGGCCTCGGACTCCGAGGTGCCGGGCGGCACGACGACGAGACGGACCCGTCGCCCCGAGGACAGCTTGGCCACCACGAGGTGGGTGTCGTCGCTGGGGAAGGAGCCGGTCTTGACCATGCCGCGGGCCGCGCGGACCCGGCGCGGGGTGGCGACGCCCTCCGGGTCGTCCCAGTCGGGGCGGGAGAACAGCAGCCGGTCGAGGCGCCCGACCTCGACGGGGAAGTGGTCGACGAGGTCGGCGACCTCGGTGACCAGGTCGCGCGAGCGTGGCCACCACGCACCGTCGACGGGACCGTGGGGATCCTCGGCGATGCTCAGGCGCAGCGGCTGGCTGGCGACGGCGGTGCCGCGCGGCGCGGAGGCGACCGGGGCAGCGGGGGACGGGGCGTGCGGTGACGTCGTCATGACGTCCACCTTCCGCACCTGCGTCTCGGCGGACCCGACGGGCCCGGCGTCGCGGGTGATGCTCCCCACCGTACTCCTGCCCGGGGGCGCCTACCGGTCGCGGGAGGAGCGGGTGGCGGCCGGAGCGGGGACCGGGAGCCGGGTCGGGTGGCAGCCGCGACGCTAGGAGCCCCGGGGCGGGGGCGGGGGTCGGCGCTTCGACCGGTCGAGTGGTCGTGGTGCGGCCGGGGAGCCGCCAGGGCGGTCGGGTCCGGTCGTGATGGCGATGAGGTCCCAGCCGGGCGGGATGGCGGCCATGATGTCGGTGACCATCGAGAGGTAGTCGGTGCCCTGGCGGACGTAGCACTCCTGCGCTGGTCCGCCGGGTGGTCCCGCCGTGGCTTCGATCCTCACGTCGTGAGGCTAGGGGCCCGGTGGTGAGGGGTGTGCCCCGCTCGGACGGCTCCGGGGGGACAGCGCCGTCCGAGCGGGGACCGCGCCGCGGTGGGACCGCGCCGCGAGACCGTCAAATTTCTGTGACAGGCCCCACTGTGCTCCCGGTGTCGGCCCGTGTAAAGCCCCCCGTCGCCTGGGTCGCCTGGGTCGCCAGGGCCGACGTCGGCGCTGCCGGGGTCCGACCGACCCGGAGAGGGTGCCGGCGGGGGACGGCACGGCTGGAGCGGGAACCGGCAGGCGGCCCGGGTGGGGGCCGGCCTGCCGGTGTGTGGAGCGGATGACGAGACTCGAACTCGCGACATCGACCTTGGGAAGGTCGCGCTCTACCAACTGAGCTACATCCGCAACATCACCGAGGGGCGGCCCCGGCGACGGCGTCATGCTAGACGATCACGCTCCGGAGGGTGCAGAGGAGGGTGCGGACCGGGCGGTCAGGTCGCGGGTCAGGGTCGGGTGCTTGGGCGAGAGGCCGTCTCCGGAGGAGCGTCCGGTGAGCCGTCGGCGCACCCACGGTACGGCGCTCTCGCGCAGCCACGTCGCGTGCGCGGCGGCCTGCTCGCGTCGCGTCGTCGGCGCGGCCTCGCGCAGGGGCAGCGCGGCCAGGTCGTGCGCGACACCGAGGGTGTCGAGCACCTCGATCGCCATCCGCTGGTGGCCGGTGGGGCCCATGTGCATGCGGTCCTCGTCCCACAGCCGCCAGTCGCGGTACTCCTTGAGGCGCCAGAAGTCGACGATGGTGGCGCCGTGGCGGTCGGCGGCCTCGCGCACCAGCTCGTTGTAGAGCGCGAAGCGGGGGCGCACCGGGCGGTAGATCGCCGAGCCGCCCGGGTCGAAGGCGGTCCACACCAGCAGCCGCGCGCCGGTGGCGGCGAGGTGGCCGAGCGCGGCGTCGTAGCGCTCGGCGAGGGCGTCGAGGTCGACCGAGGGGCGCAGGATGTCGTTGGCGCCCGCGTAGATCGTGACCAGGTCGGGCTCGAGGGCCAGCGCCGGCTCGAGCTGCTCGGCGAGGATCCCGTCGAGCTTGCGGCCGCGGATGGCGAGGTTGGCGTAGCCGAAGTCGGGCGACGCGGCGCCGAGGACCTCGGCGACGCGGTCGGCCCAGCCCCGCAGGCCGTTGGGGCGGTCGGGGTCGGGGTCGCCGACGCCCTCGGTGAAGGAGTCGCCCAGGGCGACGTAGCGCTGGTAGGTCACCGACCCATGATGCGGCAGCCGGCCGAGCCCCGGACCCCAGGGTGGCGCCGGCGCGGGGCCGGTAGGTTGAGGCGCGTGCTGCTCAGCGACCGCGACATCCTGGCCGAGATCGACGGCGGCCGTGTGGCCCTCGACCCGTGGGAGCCGCAGATGCTCCAGCCGTCGAGCATCGACGTGCGCCTCGACCGGTACTTCCGCGTCTTCGAGAACCACAAGTACCCCCACATCGACCCCGCGGCCGACCAGTCCGACCTCACCCGGATCGTCGAGCCCGAGGGGGACGAGGCGTTCATCCTGCACCCGGGCGAGTTCGTGCTGGGGTCTACGTACGAGGTCGTGACGCTGCCCGACGACATCGCGGCGCGCGTGGAGGGCAAGTCCTCGCTGGGGCGCCTCGGGCTGCTGACCCACGCCACCGCGGGCTTCGTCGACCCCGGCTTCTCCGGTCACGTCACGCTGGAGCTGGCCAACGTGGCGACGCTGCCGATCAAGCTCTACCCCGGCATGAAGATCGGGCAGTTCTGCTTCTTCCGGCTCTCCTCGCCCTCCGAGCACCCCTACGGCTCGGAGAGGTACGGCTCGCGCTACCAGGGCCAGCGCGGCCCGACGCCGTCGCGCTCCTTCCAGGGCTTCCACCGCACCTCGATCTGAGGCGGCCGCGGCCCCGGTCGCCGGAGCAGGACGGTCGGGGCAGGACGGTCGGAGCAGGACGGTCGGGGCAGCCCGTCGCGGTGTCAGGTAAGGTTTGCCTTACCTCATCTCGACCGCTCCGGGAGTACCCCATGGCCACAGCCACCTCCACCGCGCGCGCGGCGCTGCCGATGCTGCTGGAGACGGTGACCGTACGCCGTGTCGAGCGGCTCTCGCCCAGCTTCGTGCGCCTCGAGCTCGGCGCACCTGCGCTGGCCGACCTCGGCGTCGACGGCCCGCTGCTCGACCAGCGCTTCAAGCTCGTCCTGCCCGACGGCGACGGGCCGCTGCCGTCCTTCGAGGCCGCCGACAGCGGCTGGTACGCCGCCTGGCAGGCCCTGCCGCAGGCCGAGCGCGGCCACATGCGCACCTACACCATCCGCGACATCGTCGGCGAGGGCGAGGACACCCGCCTGGTCGTCGACGTCGTGCTCCACGACGAGGGCCCCGACGGCGAGCACCCGCTCGGCCCCGGCGCCCGCTGGGCCTCGCGCGCCCGGGTCGGCGACCGGGCCGTCGTGCTCGCCCCGCGCCGTGGCGTGGCCTACGGCGGCATCGAGTTCGCCCCCGCGCCGGGCGCCCGCGTGCTCCTCGTCGGCGACGAGACCGCCGTGCCGGCCGTCGCGGGCATCCTCGCGGGCCTCGACGCCGACGCCGAGGGCCACGCCTTCGTCGAGGTGCCCTGCGCCGCCGACGTGCAGGACCTGCCGCGCCCGGCCGGCGTCGAGCTGACCTGGCTGCCCCGCGACGGCGCGCCCCGCGGGGTGGCGCTGCAGCGCGAGGTGCTGGCCTGCCTGGAGTCGCCCGTGGTGCCGATCGGGCAGGTGGAGGTCGACGAGGTCGACCCCGACCTGTGGGAGACCCCGACGTACTCCTCCTCCGGCGAGGTCGTCGCCGAGGACGGCGGGGGCGGGGCCGGGCGGCGGGACGGGGCGAGTCGCTCGGAGCGGGCGGCCGCCGACCGCCAGACGGTCTACGCCTGGATCGCGGGGGAGTCGAAGGTCGTCACCGGGCTGCGCCGTGTGATGGTGCGCGACCTCGGCATGGACCGCCGACAGGTGGCCTTCATGGGCTACTGGCGCGAGGGCGTCGCGATGCGGTCCTGACCCTCCCGGCGCAGGTCGATCGGGCCGCGGGGGTCGGGTCGTCCGTGAGCTCGGGGCCGTGCGCCGGGCGTGCGTCCGGTGGCACCCCGGTGGGCTTCCTTCGGGGCTTCCGGGGGACGGTCAGGCGTCGAGGGCGTCGGCGACGCGGCGCAGGCCGCGGGCGAGTCGGCGGCGGCGCGGCACGGTGGGCAGGTGGCGCTCGTTGGCACGGGCGACGCGGTCGGCCACGACCTGGCGGGCCTCGTCGCGGTGGATGCTGGGCGGGTAGCTCATGGTGGGTCCTTCGGTCGCTGGGAGGCGCCAGGTGGGTCGGCTCGGAACGGCGGGGTCGGGCCGGCTGGTCTGGTGGGCTGGTCGGGTGGGTTGTTCAGGGTCGGTTGTTCAGGGTCGGCTGGTCGCGTGGGTTGGTGAGGTCGGGTGGTCAGGGTCGGCTGGTGAGGGTCGGCTCGTGCCACGCTCGCGGCTGACGCAGGGGCAGGGTCAAGCGCTCGGCGGGCGGTGTCGTGTGGGCGTCGGGGCCGGGCTCAGCGCCGTGAGAGGCGGACGTCGCCCGAGACGGTGGTGGCGCGGACGAGCAGGTGCTCCTGGCCCGGGGCCGGCTCGCCGACCGCCTGGAGCTCGGAGGCGACCTCGCCGCTGACGGAGCCGACGTCGGTCCAGGTGGGGAGGCCGGTGGGCACGCCGACGTGCACGTCGCCCGAGGCGCTGCGCGCGGAGATCGAGCCGTGCTCGGCCCGGTCGACGGCCAGGTCGCCGCTGGCGGTGCTGAAGGAGAGTGCGCCCTGGAGGCTGTGGACGTGGAGGTCGCCCGAGCCGGTCTTCACGACGAGCTCGCGGGTGCAGGCCTCGACGGTGACGTCGCCCGACCCGGTGGAGACCTGGGCCGCGCCGTCGACCCGTCCGAGGTCCACGTCCCCGGATCCCGACTGCACGGTGACGTCGGCGCAGCGCGAGAGCCGGACGTCGCCGGAGCCGGTCTCGACGCGGGAGGGCCCGGCGAGGTCCTCGACGGTCACGTCGCCCGAGGCGCCCTGGACGGTCGCAGTGGCGAGGGGGCCGACGGCGCTCAGCTCGCTGGAGCCGAGCCGCGCGGTCAGGCGGGAGCCGGCCGGCACGCGGATCGTGAGGTGGTAGTGGCCCTCGGCGCTGCGCCCGGTGGGTGCCGCGACCTCGACCCGACCGTCCTCGGAGCGGACGTCGACGGTGTCGGGGGCGGGGCCCGTGACCGAGACGGTGACCGGCTCGGCGCCGGCGGCTGCGGGTGTCGCGGTGACGTCGACGACGCCGCGGGGGTTGCGGACGACGAGGTCGACCGGTCCGTCGACGGCGAGGCGGTGCTCGCGGGTGCTGCTCATGGCTGCTCCTGGGTGGTCGGGGTGCGGGTGGGTCGGGGTGCGGGGTGGGTCGGTGCGCGGGGTGGGGCGGTGCGCGGGGTGGGGCGGTGTGCGGGGTGGGGCGGCGGATGTCATGCGGAGGGTGGATGCGCATCCACGGGTCGCATGACGTACGGCGCGGCGGCCGGGTGGGTGTGCGGGGTGGGGCGGCGGATGTCATGCGGAGGGTGGATGCGCATCCACGGGTCGTATGACGCATGGCGCGGGGCGGTGTGCGGGGTGGGGCAGCGGACGTCATGCGGAGGGTGGATGCGCATCCACGGGTCGCATGACGTACGCCTCGGTGGGCGCGGGGTCGGCGGTCCGCCGGTCGTCGGGGTGGGGCGTCGTGCGTCTCGGGGGCCGTCGACGCGCGGCGTCGTGGGGGTGCGGGTCAGACCCAGCCGGTGAGCCGGCGGCTGCCGGGCCGGCGGGTGAAGACCGGCCCGCCCCCGGGGCCCGGCTGGGCGCCGGGGTGGGCGGTGCTGGTGAGGTCGAGCGGCTCGGAGGGCTGCTGCGTGGCTCGTCGTACGGCGTGGACGAGCCAGGTGTTGAGCGACTGCCCGGCCTCGGCGGCGAGCTCCTCCGCGCGCGCCTTGACCGGCTCCGGCAGCCGCAGCGTGACCCGCGAGACCGCCGCGTCGTCGAGGTCCTCGGCGGGTGGTGCCGGCGGCGCCGGGGGTGCGGGTGGGGCCGGTGGCAGCAGCGGCGCGGGGGGCGTGACGTCGACGACGAAGGCCAGCTCCCGCCCGTCGAGGCGTACGTCGACGCCGCCGACCGGCATCTCGGCCGTGATCTGGGCCGCCGCGTGGGAGATGGCCTCCATGAGCGCGAGCCGCGCGGCCGGGTCGAGCGCGTGGCCCAGCCGCTGGGCCAGTGCACGGGCCTCCTCGCCCGAGGCGTCGGCCGCGGCGAGGAGGTCGCGGCGGAGGCTGTCGACGTACGGGGTCAGGTCCATGTGCACCACCATGACATCACTGTGACGTCACCACAAGGGCAAGGCGACATCAGATGACGTCGTTGTGGCGCTGATGGTTGACGCCGTCACCCGAGGGGGTGGCGCTGGTCGGCACGGGCGGGCGTATGTTCAGCAGGTTTGCTCATCCCCGAAAGGACGCTGCATGTCGATCTCCGCCCCCACGGCGATGGCCGGCGACACGCTGATCTCAGCCCACTTCGTCGACTACCTGCTCATCGCCATCTACTTCGCCTTCGTGCTCGGGATCGGCGTCGTGGCCCGCCGCAACGTCTCCGACTCGGTGGACTTCTTCCTCTCGGGCCGCTCGCTGCCCGCCTGGGTGACCGGCCTGGCCTTCATCTCCGCCAACCTCGGCGCGGTCGAGATCATGGGCATGTCGGCCAACGGTGCCGAGTTCGGCCTGCCGGCGGTGCACTACTTCTGGGTCGGCGCCATCCCCGCCATGCTGTTCCTCGGCGTCGTGATGATGCCGTTCTACTACGGCTCGAAGGTGCGCTCGGTCCCCGAGTTCATGCTGCGCCGCTTCGGCACCGGCGCCCACCTGGTCAACGCGATCTCCTTCGCCGTGGCGCAGCTGCTCATCGCCGGCATCAACCTCTACCTGCTCGGCAGCATCATCCAGGCCCTGCTGGGGTGGAACCTCACCCTCGCCCTGGTCGTTGCCGCGGTCATCGTGCTCTCCTACATCACCCTGGGCGGGCTGAGCGCGGCCATCTACAACGAGGTGCTCCAGTTCTTCGTCATCGTCGCGGCACTGCTGCCGCTGACCCTGATCGGGCTCAACCGCGTGGGCGGCTGGGACGGTCTCAAGGCCGGCATCACCGAGGCCGCGAGCAGCAACCCCGACGGCCCCTCGGCCGCCGAGCAGCTCAACTCCTGGCCCGGCACCGCGCTGACCGGCTTCGACTCCGAGCTGCTCTCGGTGATCGGCATCGTCTTCGGTCTCGGCTTCGTGCTGTCCTTCGGCTACTGGACGACCAACTTCGTCGAGGTCCAGCGCGCGATGGCCACCAACTCGATCTCGGCGGCGCGCAAGACCCCGATCATCGGCGCCTTCCCCAAGATCCTCATCCCCTTCATCACGATCCTGCCCGGCATGATCGCGGCCGTCCTCGTCTCCGACATCGCGCGCACCAAGGCCGGCGAGACGGTGGCGGGCGGAGCCGACGGCACGGTGAAGTACAACGACTCGCTGATCCTGCTGATGCGCGACGTGCTGCCCAACGGGCTGCTCGGCGTGGCCATCGCCGGCCTGCTGGCGGCCTTCATGGCCGGCATGGCGGCCAACATCTCGGCCTTCAACACCGTGCTCAGCTTCGACCTGTGGGAGCGCTACGTCGTCAAGGACCGCTCCGACGACTACTACCTCGCAGTGGGCCGCTGGGCCACGGTCGCCGCCACGGCCATCGCGATCTTCACAGCGCAGCTGGCGTCGAACTTCTCCAACATCATGAACTACCTGCAGACGCTCTTCGGCTTCTTCAACGCCCCGCTCTTCGCCACCTTCATCCTCGGCATGTTCTGGAAGCGGATGACGCCCACGGCCGGCTGGACCGGCCTGGTCGCGGGCACGCTCTCGGCGGTCGCCGTCGCCTTCCTGTCGGAGGACGCCTTCGGCTCGCTCAGCCTCGGCGTCATCCCGCTCGCCGGCCAGGGTGCGTCCTTCGTGGCCGCCGGTGCCGCCTTCGTGGTCGACATCGTGGTCAGCGTGGTCGTCACCTCGATGACCAAGCCGAAGCCCTACGCCGAGCTCAAGGGCCTCGTCTACTCCGAGACCCCCCGCGAGGATCTCGTCGACCCCGACGAGGCCTCGCACCCGTGGTACCAGCGCACCATGCCGCTCGCCGGCCTCGCGCTCGCCCTCGTCGTCGTCCTCAATGTGGTCTTCTGACCCCCACCTGATCGGAGATCGTCATGGCCCGGAGCCAGCACACCGCGGGTGCCTTCGACATCCGCAACATCATCGGTGCCCTCATCGGCATCTACGGCGTCATCCTCACGTTCATGGGGATCTTCGGAGACCCCGAGACCGAGAAGACAGGTGGCTGGAACGCCAACCTGTGGGCGGGCATCGCGATGCTCGTCGTCGGTGCGGTCTTCCTGGCGTGGGCGCGTCTGCGCCCCGTCGTGGTCCCCGAGGACCCGCAGGGCTGACCCGCCCCGCCCGGCCCCTCCCGCGGCCCGCGTCGACCTCGGTCGGCGCGGGCCGCGGTGCGTCTGGGTGCGTGTGGGGTGTCGGGTGCTGCGCCGGGGTGCGTCCTGCGCCGGGTGGTGGGTGCTGGCTGGCTGTCGCTACCCCGCAATTGCGCGGTGTGGGCGGTGGTCGGTGTCCGGGGCGTGCTCGCGATCAGCGCGGTCGCCTCGACTCGCCTGCTGGCGGCTTTGCGCGGCCGGGACTGTCGGTCGGGACTGTCGGGTGCGTGGATCGCGCAATCGTGTGCGCGGAGTGGTGCTCAGCCGCGCAATTGCGCCGTTCGAGCGGGCCGTGCGGCCGGGGCGGGGTGGGTGGGTGGGTGCTCCCACCCGCCGGAGGAGAGCGTCATGCGAGGAGTGGATGCGCATCCGCCCTTCGCATGACGTCCGCCCTCGACCCGACCGCGGCCGCGTCCCCGGCTCCGAGCCCGGTGCGCGGTCAGCGGGTCAGGGAAGGCGTCCGAGCACGAGGGCCACCAGGGTCAGCAGGAGGGGGCTCAGGGAGGCGGGGATGAGTACGGCGAGGGCGGCGGTGCGGCCGGCGCGGGCGGCGCGGGCCACGCCGGCGGTGTGGGCGGAGGGGCGCGAGGTCGTCATCGCCGCTGGGACGCGTCCGGAGCACGGATGGTTGCCGTCGAGCGTCGCCGTCGTGCCCCCGTCCCCTGAGCCGACGTGCCCGGGCCCAGAAAGCACGTGGCCCGCACCGACGGGTCGGTGCGGGCCACGGGGGTGCGGCGCTCGCCGCGGGGGACTCAGAGGTCGAAGAGCGAGCTCGAGCCGGAGATGTCGGCGTCGGTGCGGGGGGTGTGGGCCGCGCCGTTGCTCGCCGCCTTCGGCTTCTCGTCCTCGGGATCCGCGTCCTGGGCCTTCTCGCCCTCGGGCTGGGCGGGCTCGTCCTGCGCCGCGTCGTCCTCGGCGTCGGCCAGGGCCTGCTCGGCCTGCTCCTCGGCGTCGTCCGTCGCGTCGTCGGTCTCGGCCACGATGGCCTCGGCCTCCGGCTGGGCCGGGGCGTCGTCGGTGGCGGCGGCCTGCGTGGCCGCCGCGCTCAGGGCCGTCCCCGCGGAGGTGTCCTCCGCGACCGGCGTCGCGGCCGGGGCCTCGTCGGCCGCCGTGCTCCCGGTGGTGTCCGCGGAGGTGTCCTCGGACGCCGTGCCGGCCGCGCTCCGGGCCGTCGGCGGCTGCGGGGCCGCGACGGGCTCGGGAGCCTCGATGTCGAAGAGCGAGCCGCCCTCCGGGATCCCGGCCCGCGGGGTGACCGAGGCGGCCGGGGCCGCCGGGGCCACCGGTGCCGGCTCCTCCGCGGGGGCGCTGCTGGCGGCGGCGTCCTCGCCCGGTCCGTCCGGGGCCTCGCTCGTGCTGTCGGCCGGGGTCGCAGTGGCCGCCTCGGACGCGACGGGAGCAGCCGGTGCACTGGCCCGCGGCGCGGGAGCGGCGATGTCGAAGAGCGACCCGCCCGAGCCCAGGCCGGCGACCGGAGCGACCGGAGCGGCCGGTGCGGTCGGCTCGACCGGAGCGGCCGTCTCCTGCGCCGCCGGCGTCTCGGGCTCAGCGGGCTCGGGCTCGGAGGTCTCGACCGGGGCGCTCGCAGCCGGCTTCGCCGGGGCGGGCTCGGCGGCCGGGATGTCGAAGAGCGAGCCACCGGCGCCGAGGTCGGTGCTCGGCGTCGGAGCAGCCGACGGAGCCGGCTCCGTCGCGGCGGGAGAGGCGGCAGCCGGGTCGGCCTTCGCCTCGGGAGCCGCGGGCTTCGCCGCCGGGATGTCGAAGAGCGATCCGCCCGACGAGACCGCCGTGGCCGCCGGCGGGTCGGCCGGCTTCTCCGTGGGCGCCTCCTGCGACGGGGCCGGCGTCGCGGCGGGCTGGTCGCCGCCGAGGTCGAAGAGCGAGCCGCCCGACGTGGAGCCGCCCGACGTCGAGCCGCTGGTCGACGGCGCGTCCTCGGCGGGGGTCGCCTTCGCCGCCGGCTGGTCGCCGCCGAGGTCGAAGAGCGAGCCGCCCGCGGAGGTCGGCTCGGCGGCCTTGGCCTCGGCCGGCACGGACTTGCCGGGGGCAGCGGTCTCGGGGGTGTCGAAGAGCGAGGCGCCCTGGGTCGCGCCGGCCGGCTTGTCGTCGGCGGCCGCGGCCTCGGGGCTGTCGAAGAGCGACGAGCCCCCGCTGGCCTTCGCCAGCGGTCCGGCGTCCTGGGTCTCGACCACCGTGTCGTCGGTGATGGTCTCGTCGCCGGCCTCGGGCTCGGCCTTGGTCTCGACCGGGCGCTCGAGGGTCGTGGTGCCGCCGCCCTGGGCCGCGGCCGCGGGAACGGCGGCGGCCGCGCCCGCACCGGGCGCCAGCTTGGTGGCCTGCTCGCCCTTGACCGACGCCAGCAGCATCTGCGCGACGTCGAGGACCTCGACCTCCTCGCGGGCCTCGCCCTTCGACTGCTTCATGGTGAGGCCGTCGGAGAGCATGACGCGGCAGAAGGGGCAGCCGACGGCGATCTGGTCGGCGCCGGTCTCGACCGCCTCGTTCGTGCGGTTCATGTTGATCCGCTCGCCGATGTTCTCCTCCATCCACATGCGCGCGCCGCCGGCGCCGCAGCAGAAGGAGCGCTCGGAGTTGCGCTCCATCTCGACGACCTCGGCGCCGGGCAGGATCTGGAGCAGCTCGCGCGGGGGCGTGTAGACGCCGTTGTGGCGACCGATGTAGCAGGGGTCGTGGTAGGTGATGGAGCGCTTCTGCGCGCCGGCGCCCTCCTTGACCGGGGTCAGCTTCCCCTCGCGCACCAGCCGGTTGAGCAGCTGGGTGTGGTGCACGACCTCGAGCTCGACCCCGAACTCCTTGTACTCGTTCTTGAGGGTGTTGAAGCAGTGGGCGCAGGTCGAGACGACCTTCTTGACCTTGTACTCCTTGAGCGTCTCCGCGTTCTGCTGGGCCAGGCCCTGGAAGACGAACTCGTTGCCGGCACGCCGGGCGGGGTCACCGGTGCAGGTCTCGCCGTTGCCGAGCACACCGAAGGAGACGCCGGCCATGTCGAGCAACTCGGCGACGGCGCGGGTGGTCTTCTTCGCGCGGTCCTCGTAGGCGCCGGCGCAGCCGACCCAGAACAGCCAGTCGACCTCGTCGAGCGACTCGATGGTCTCGCCGACGACCTTGACCTCGACGTCGAGACCCTTGGCCCAGTCGAGGCGGGCGTTGGGCGACATGTTCCACGGGTTGCCCTTGTTCTCCAGCCCCTTGAAGAGGCCGTTGAGCTCGGCGGGGAAGTTCGACTCCACCAGGATCTGGTGGCGGCGCATGTCGATGATGTGGTCGACGTGCTCGATGTCGACGGGGCACTGCTGCACGCAGGCGCCGCAGGAGGTGCAGTTCCACAGCACGTCGGGGTCGATCACGGCGGCGCCGGAGTCGGGGTTGTAGAACCAGTCGTCGCCGGTGTCGCCGACCAGCGGCCGCTCGACCTCGAGGGCCAGGGCGCTGTCGTTCTCCAGCAGCGCGGCGCGGTCGCCCTCGGCGGCCTTGAGGTACGGCGCCTTCGCGTAGGCGTGGTCGCGCATCGCGGTGATGAGGAGCTTGGGGGAGAGGGGCTTCTCGGTGTTCCAGGCCGGGCACTGGCTCTGGCAGCGGCCGCACTCGGTGCAGGTGGTGAAGTCGAGGATGCCCTTCCAGCTGAAGTCCTCGATGGCTCCGACGCCGAGCTTGGAGTCCTCGTCGAGGTCCTCGAGGTCCTCGAGGCTGACGACCTTGCCGCCGCTGGTGAGGGGCTTGACCCCGCCCAGCGCGGTGCGGCCGGAGCCCTCGCGCTTGAACCAGATGTTGGGCCAGGCGGTGAAGCGGTGCCAGGCGACGCCCATGGTGAGGTTCAGCGAGATGACGATGAGCCAGATCATGGCCAGGACGATCTTGATCATCGCGATGACGATGATGATGTTCTCCAGCGTCTCCGGGTCGGTGCCGTAGAGCACGTCGCCGAAGAACGAGCTGACCGGGAAGTGGAAGCGGCTGTACTTCTCCACGTCCTCGCCGCCGAGGGCCTGGCCGAGGTTGTACTCCGCGCCGCGGATGAAGAGGATCGCGGAGCCCTCGAGCAGCGCCATCGCCTCGACGAAGTAGGCCTGCCACATCGTGGAGCGGTAGAAGCGGGAGTTGCGGCCCTCGCGGCGCGGGTGGTGCTTCTGGCGGTAGATCGCGAGGTAGACGATGCCGACCGTGCCGAGCACGCCGAGGATCTCGCCGAGCCACTCGTAGAGGAAGAAGTGACCGATGACCGGGAGCTGGAACTCGGGGTCGAAGAGCTGGAAGTACGCCGTGAAGACCGCGGCGCCCAGCACGATGAAGGCCAGGTAGACGAACCAGTGCATCACGCCGACGACGCTCCACTGGAGCATCCGGGTGTGCAGGAACGTCTCCTTGACCATGGTCAGCGTGCGCTGCACCGGTTGGTCGGTGCGACCGGTGGTCGGCTGCCCGATCCGCACCGTGGCGACGATCGAGCGCACGGCCCTCACGGTCAGCACGACGGCGACGGCGGTCAGCGCCAGGGAGACGACGATGGCGAAGATCTGCATCGGAACGGGTGGCCCTTCCTCGACGGAGCACGTCCCGGGGCGGCCGTGACGTGCCCGCGAGCCTAGGGCCGAGCGAGCAGGACCGTCAGGCCCTCCGGGGGGTGAGAAGAATCCTACCGGTAGGTAACTTGATCCGGTCGTGTCGGCGTGGACACACCTCCTGCGGTCCCTGTCGTCGAGCGCCGACGACAGGCCGGTGCCGCGCTCCGGCCAGGGGGTCGCCCGGGCGCCGGGGCAGGCCCGAGGTCAGTCGACCGCTGGTCGCTCGGGGCCTGCTGCGGGGTGTCCGCCCAGGCGTCGGGTGAGCAGGTCGGCGGTGCGGCCGACCTCGCGGGCGACCAGGGCGGGCGACACCTCGCCGGCGGGGTAGGTGACGGCCAGGCCGGCGACCGGGTGCCCGTTGTGGTCGAGCACGGCGGCGGCGGTGCTGGCCATGCCCGGGGTCACCTCGCCGTCCTCGGTGGCGTGGCCGCGCCGGCGGGTCTCGACCAGCACCGCGCGCAGCTCGCCGAGGGTGCGGGGACCGCTGCCGTGGCGGTCGACGAAGGCGTCGGGCGAGGGGTAGAGCGCCCGCACCTGCGCGGCCGGCAGACGCGCCAGCACGGCCCGCCCGCTCGCGGTCAGGTGGGCGGGCAGGCGCACGCCCACGTCGGTGACCAGCGGCGGGCGGCCCGGCGCGCGCTCCTCGACGACGTAGAGCACGTCACGCCCGTGCAGCACGGCGAGGTGGGCGGTCTGGCCGACGCGGTCGACCAGCGCCGCGAGCGCCCGGCGCGACAGGCGCTGCAGCGGCTCCTGGCGGGAGTAGCCGCTGCCCACCTCGAAGGCCGCGACGCCCAGGCCGTAGCGGTGCTCCTCGGCCAGGTGCGTCACGAAGCCCTCGGCGATCATCGCCGCGAGCAGGTGGTACGCCGTGCTGCGCGGCAGCCCGACCTCCCGCGCGATCCGCTCGAGCGGCACGGGGTCGGGCTGGGTCGCCAGAAAGCGCAGCACCCGCAGCGCGCGCGTCGCCGCCGGCACCTGCGACCCGCCGGTGGCGGTCGTCGGCTGCCTCGGCTCGTCCACCCCGGCAGCCTCTCAGACCCGGGCGGCCGCGTGGTGCTGTGGCGGGCGCCGCGGTCGGGGCTCAGGGGGAGCGGTGGCGCCCCTGACCGGCGTCGGGGGCGGCGGCGGGCTCGGTCTCGCCCACGGGGGCGGCGCGGCGGCCGGGGGCGGGCTGGGTGCCGGGCTCGACCGGGGCCATGCCGGGCCGGTCGGAGGCCTCCGGCTTCGGCGGGAAGGCCGGTGCGGTCGCGGAGGTCGCGGAAGGCGCCGAGGTCGCGGAGGCGCCGGTGGCCGTGCCAGCCGCGGGGGTGGCGCCCTCGGGCCCGCCGGGCAGGTCGGTGGGGCTGCCGGTCACGGGCGCCGGCGTGGCGGCGCGGTCGGGGTCGAGCTGGTCGGCCTCGCGCAGGGCGTCCTCCTGGTGGGCCTCGGCGACGGTGGCCTCGTGGCGGGCGGCCTCGGCGCGCTCGCGGGCGCGGTCGGCCTGCATCTGCGCGACGCGGGCCTCCTCCTCGGCGGCCTCCGCCCGCTGCCGGGCCTCGGCGATGGAGCCGCCCTGACGCTGGGCCTGGCCGCGCAGCTGCCCGGCCTGCTCGAGGCGGACCTCCTTGAGCCGGGCGTTGCGGCGCCCGACGAGCACGACGGTGGCCACGACGGCGGCCAGCACGAGCACGGCCAGGACGACGACGATGGTGATGGTGGTCATGGGACTCCTCGGGTTGAACCCTCGACCCTGCCCCTCCCCGGGCCCCCGCGGCTTCACCCGCCCGGGTCCCCTGTGCTGGTCCCCTGTGCTGGTCCCCTGTGCTGGTCCCCTGTGCCGGTACCCGCGCTGGGCGCCGCCTCAGCGCAGGGCACGCTCCCCCCGCACCGGCACGAGGGCGACGGCGGCCAGCGGGCAGAGGGCGGCCAGGGCGAAGGCGGCGGCGTACCCCGCCTGCGCCACGAGCAGGCCGGCGACGGGCGGGACGGCGGAGGCGGCGAGGTACTGCGCGGTGTTCTGCGCACCCAGCGCCCGCCCCGACCAGAACGGCCCGGCCCGCTCGGCGACGGCGGTGAAGGCCAGGCCGTTGTCGGCGACCGTGACCACGGTGGCGAGCACCACCAGCGGCACGGCCACGGCCGCGTCGAGCCCGGCGGCGAGGCCGAGGGCGGCCATCGAGAGCCCCGCCGCCACCGTGACCCAGCGCAGCGGGCGGATCCGGCTCCCGACGACGTCGCTGAGCTGTCCGACCGCCACCCGCCCGAGCGCCCCGAGCAGCTGGGAGACGGCGACGAGCGTGCCCGCCGCGGCCGCCGACCAGCCGCGGTCCTGCACCAGCCAGACGAGGGCGAAGGTCCACACGAGGAACTGCGGCACGACCAGGAGCACCGACACGGCGTGCACGCGGGCCAGGAAGCCGTCCTCGCGGTAGGGGTTGGGGGCGCTGCCCTCGTGGCGCTCGGGCCGCGGCGGGTCGACGACGACCGCGGCGACCAGGGCGGCGGCCAGCAGCGCGGCAGCGACGGGCACCCCGAGGGCCGCCGTGACGCCGCGGGTCTCGGCGACCACGGCGATGGTGACGGCCGCGATCCCGACCCCGGCCGGCTGGGCCATCTGCCGGATGCCCATGGCCAGGCCGCGACGGTGCGGCGGGAACCACCCGACGACCACCCGCCCGCTGGCCGAGGCGGTGCTCGCCGCGGCCGCCCCGGCCGCGGCCAGGGCCAGCGCCAGGGCGACGACACCGCCTCCGGCCATGGCGACGCCGCCGAGCGCGGCGGTGAGCACGAGCCCGACCAGCAGCGTGGCGCGCTCGCCGCGGGCGTCGGCCAGCGCCCCCCACGCCACCAGCGTGAGGGTGACGCCGAGCGTCGGTGCGGCGGCGACGAGACCGGCCTGGGCGAGGCTGAGCCCGCCGTCGGCGACGAGCACGGGGATGAGGAACGCGGGCCCGTGGATGGTGATGCCGGCCGCCGCCTGCGCCGTCGTCGAGGCCGCCAGCATGGCCCAGCGGCGGGCCGCGCCGACCTCGGTCGCCGGCCGGGTCGCGGTCGAGGGCGGGGTGGTCACCGGTCCAGTACAAGCCCCGCCGGGCCCGCCCGCGCGCCGCGTCCCAGTCCGCGGCCAGGGCCCGGTCCGCCTCCGGAGCAGGGCCCGGTACGCCGACCGGCCCGGCCCCCTGCGTGAGGGGACCGGGCCGGTCGGGTGGGGACGGGTGCCGCGTGGCGCGGCGGTGGTGCGACGGGCCGGTGGCGACCGCCGCGGCGGGTCAGCTGCCGAGCGGCTGGATGCGGAGCTTGGCCTCTCCGATGTTGACGACCGAGTCGACGTCGTCGCCGCCGGCCTCGAGCAGCGTGATGCGCAGCGCGACGACCTTCATGCCCCAGGCGGTCTTGCGCTTGAGGTTGAACTCCAGCTTGACCAGGCCGACGCCGGGGATCTCGATGGTCTCGGGCAGCTGGTCGAGCTCCTGGGCCTGACCGCCGGCAGTGATGCCGACGAACTTCGTGAAGCCGTTCTTGGTCACCTTGCCGCCCTTGCGGACCACGTTGACCTTCGCCTGGAGGCCCTCGATGACCAGGGCGTCGCCGCCGAGGGAGATCTTGGCGACGCCGGACTCCTCGGTGCCGCTCGCGCGGCCCTTGACCTGGTTGGCGCGCTGCTGGCTGTAGGCGCCGTCGACGACGACCTGGTCGGCCAGGTTGACGCTGGCGGCGCTCTTCTTCTTCAGCTCGCCGTCGGTGCCGGTGCACGGCATGATCGAGTTGACGGCGCGGCCGACCCGGATGAGGTCGCCGATGACGTCGGCGCGCACGGGGCTGGAGTTGCCGTTGAAGATGCCGGAGACCGCGCCACGCTCGAGCTTGGCGGCGCTGCGCGCGACCTTGACGGTGGTGTCGGTCGGGATGACGTGGATGAAGAGGGCGTTGGCGTAGGCCGTGGCGCCCTGGCGGTTCTTCTTCTCGATGCTCTTGCCCAGCGAGATGGTGGCCAGGCCGGGGATCTCGATCGGCTGGTCAGGCGTGGGCAGGGGCAGCGTCTGCGCGGGCAGGCCGCCGGCGGGCTGGAGCTTGATGCCGAGCACCGAGGTGTTGGTGGCGGTCTTGAAGCCCTTGTCGGGGCCCGACTTGGTGTAGGTGACGCGCGAGGTGGCCGAGACCCCGGTGATCGACAGCGACCCGAGGGGGGTGTCGAGGATCGAGACGTCGGCGACGGAGTGCTTGGCCAGGGAGAAGACCTTGTTCTTGCGCTGGCGGGTCTGCACGTCGGTGCGCACACCGGAGATGGTGCCGAGGCCGGGCACGTTGACCTCGGCGATGTAGTTGTCGCGGGTCTTGCCGGCCTGGTTGGTGCACGCGATGGTGCTGAAGCCGGTGGTGCCGGAGTCGGCCGGGACCATGCCGCCCTCGACCAGGGTGCCGTAGCCGGTCGCGGTGAAGGCGAAGTTGGTGTTGGTCAGCTTGGCCGAGCTGTCGCCGCCGGCGGCGGGGGCCGCCGTCGAGGTGGGGGCCATCATGAGGGCGGTCGAGGCCGCGACGGCGAGCGCCGTCGCGACGGGGACCAGGCGAGAACGCATAGAGAGACTCCTGCTGCTGAGGGGGAGGACGCGCCGACCTCCCTCAGCCGGACGCGGGTAAGACACATCTCAAATGTGACTTCCGCGATCCATTTTGCACATCGCGGGGGTCTCGCGGGCTAGACCGCCTAAATTCGTGAGACTTGGATCCGATCCAGTTCGGTTGGCGCTCCGCGCGGGGTGACCAGAGCGCCCGACCGCCCCGGCGGCGCCGGTGCCGGCCGCCGTCTCGTCAGGCTGACAGGTCCTCCGTCGGGCCGACAGGTGGTCGAGACCACCGCGGTGGCACCGGTCGGCGGGCCCGGCCGATTCGTCTCGGATCCGAGACAGTGGTGGTCGGCCGGCCCTGTCGGCGACCCGGCCGGCTGCCGAGACTGGGCCCATGGACACCGTCACCGACCCCAGCACCGACCACCGGAGCCACGACGCCGACCGGGCCACCGGCGACCACCGCGCGGTCGTGGTGGTCGGCACCGGTCCGGTCACCCCCGCCGACGTCGTGGCCGTCGCCCGCGACGGCGCCCCCGTCGTGCTCGCCCCCGAGGCCCGGAGCGCGATCGGCGCCGCCCGCGAGGTGGTGGAGCTGCTGGCGGCCGGCGACGTGCCGGCGTACGGCGTGAGCACCGGCTTCGGGGCGCTCGCGACCCGCCACATCCCGGTCGCTCAGCGGGCGCAGCTGCAGCGCTCGCTGGTGCGCAGCCACGCCGCGGGCTCGGGACCGGAGGTCGAGGTGGAGGTGACCCGCGCGCTCATGCTGCTGCGGCTCTCGACCCTGGCCACCGGCCGCACCGGGGTCAGGCTCGAGACCGCGGAGCTGCTCGCGGCGCTGCTGACCCACCGGATCACGCCGGTGGTGCACGAGCACGGGTCGCTGGGCTGCTCCGGCGACCTCGCGCCGCTGTCGCACTGCGCGCTGGCCCTCATGGGCGAGGGGCCGGTGCGCGACGCCGGCGGGGTGCTGCGCCCGGCCGGCGAGGCGCTGGCCGCGGCCGGGCTGCGACCCGTGGAGCTGGCCGAGAAGGAGGGCCTGGCCCTCATCAACGGCACCGACGGCATGCTCGGCATGCTGGTGATGGCGATCGCCGACCTGCGCCGCCTGCTGCGCACCGCCGACGTGGCCGCCGCGATGTCGGTGGAGGGCCAGCTCGGCACCGACCGGGTCTTCACCGCCGCGCTGCAGGCCCTGCGCCCCCACCCGGGGCAAGGCGCCTCGGCCGCCAACCTGGTCGCGCTGCTCGCCGACTCCCCGCTGATGGCCTCCCACCGCGGACCCGGGTGCCACCGCGTCCAGGACGCCTACTCGCTGCGCTGCTCGCCGCAGGTGCACGGCGCCGCCCGCGACACCGTCGACCACGCCGCGCGGGTGGCCGAGGTCGAGCTGGCCTCGGCCGTCGACAACCCGGTCGTGCTCGGCGACACCGTGGAGTCCAACGGCAACTTCCACGGCGCCCCGGTCGCCTACGTGCTCGACTTCCTGGCCATCGTGGCCGCCGACGTCGCCTCGATCAGCGAGCGGCGCACCGACCGCTTCCTCGACCGGGCGCGCAGCCACGGACTGCCGCCCTTCCTCGCCCACGACCCCGGTGTCGACAGCGGGCTGATGATCGCGCAGTACACGCAGGCGGCGATCGTCTCCGAGCTCAAGCGGCTCGCCGCGCCGGCCTCGGTCGACTCGATCCCGAGCTCGGCGATGCAGGAGGACCACGTGTCGATGGGCTGGGGCGCCGCTCGCAAGCTGCGCCGCGCCGTCGACGGCCTGACCCGCGTGGTGGCGATCGAGGTGATGACCGCGGCCCGCGCCCTCGACCTGCGCTCCACCACCGGCGACACCGCGGGCCTCGCGCCCTCCCCGGCCACCGGCGCCGTCGTGCGGCTGCTGCGCGAGCACGGGCTCGACGGCCCCGGCCCCGACCGCCACCTCGCCCCGGAGATCGAGGTCGCGGTCGGTCTCGTGGCCTCGGGCGCCGTCGTGGCCGCCGCCGAGTCGGTCACCGGAGCGCTGCGATGAGCGGGGACGTCCGCACGCCCGCCGGTGCCGCGAGCGCGGGGGCCGCGAGCGGCGAGGCTGGGGGCGGCAACCCGCGGCTGCCGATCCGGGCCGCGCGCGGCACGACGCTGACCGCCCGGTCGTGGCAGACCGAGGCCGCGCTGCGGATGCTGATGAACAACCTCGACCCCGACAACGCCGAGCGGCCCGAGGACCTCGTCGTCTACGGCGGCACCGGCCGCGCCGCCCGCAGCTGGGAGGCCTACGACGCCCTGGTGCGGACCCTCACCACCCTCGGCGACGACGAGACGATGCTCGTGCAGAGCGGCAAGCCGGTCGGGGTGATGCGCACGCACGCCTGGGCGCCGCGCGTGCTGATCGCCAACTCCCACCTCGTCGGCGACTGGGCCACCTGGGAGGAGTTCCGTCGCCTGGAGGACCTGGGGCTGACGATGTACGGCCAGATGACGGCCGGGTCGTGGATCTACATCGGCACCCAGGGCATCCTCCAGGGCACCTTCGAGACCTTCGCCGCCGTGGCCGACAAGATCGGGGGCGGCACCCTGGCCGGCACGATCACCCTCACCGCCGGGCTCGGCGGCATGGGCGGGGCGCAGCCGCTGGCGGTGACCATGAACGACGGCGTGGCGCTGTGCGTCGAGGTCGACCAGGCGCGCATCGCCCGGCGCCTGGAGCACCGCTACCTCGACGTGCAGGCCGACTCCCTCGAGCACGCGCTCGCCCTCGCCGTCGAGGCCTGTGACGCCCGGCGGCCGCTGTCGATCGGTGTGCTCGGCAACGCGGCCGAGGTCGTCCCCGCGCTGCTCGCGCAGGGTGCCCCGATCGACGTCGTCACCGACCAGACCTCCGCCCACGACCCGCTGTCCTACCTCCCCGTCGGCGTGGACCCCGCGGCCTGGCGCGAGGAGGCCGCCCGCGACCCCGAGGGCTTCACGCTGCGTGCGCGGGCGTCGATGGCCGCGCACGTCGCGGCCATGGTCGGCTTCCAGGACGCCGGCGCCGAGGTCTTCGACTACGGCAACTCGATCCGCGACGAGGCCCGCAAGGGGGGCTGCGAGCGCGCCTTCTCCTTCCCCGGCTTCGTGCCGGCCTACATCCGGCCGCAGTTCTGCGAGGGTCGCGGGCCCTTCCGGTGGGCCGCGCTCTCCGGCGACCCGGCCGACATCGCCGCGACCGACCGCGCCGTGCTCGAGCTCTTCCCCGCCGAGGAGAGCGCCGCCAACGCCCGGCTGCACCGCTGGATCGCGATGGCGCAGGAGCGGGTGCAGTTCCAGGGCCTCCCGGCCCGGATCTGCTGGCTGGGCCAGGGCGAGCGGGCCCGCGCCGGCCGGCGCTTCAACGAGATGGTGGCCTCCGGGGAGCTCTCGGCGCCGGTGGTCATCGGCCGCGACCACCTCGACTGCGGCTCGGTGGCCTCGCCCTACCGCGAGACCGAGGCGATGCTCGACGGCTCCGACGCCATAGCCGACTGGGCCCTGCTCAACGCGTTGGTCAGCACCGCCTCCGGTGCGTCGTGGGTCTCGCTCCACCACGGCGGCGGCGTCGGCATGGGCCGCTCGATCCACGCCGGCCAGGTGTGCGTGGCCGACGGCACCCCGCTGGCCGCCGAGAAGCTCGAGCGGGTGCTGACCAACGACCCGGCCATGGGCGTCATCCGCCACGTCGACGCGGGCTACTCCCGCGCCGGCGAGGTCGCCGCCGAGCGGGGCGTCACGGTGCCGATGGAGCCGGTCGTCCGCGACTGAGGCCCTCGGAGTCGTGGGCTGAGTCATGGGCGGAGTCGTGGGCGGAGTCGCGGGCGGAGTCGTGGGCGGAGTCGCGGGCGGAGTCGCGGGCCGCCGTACGCCGCTCCCACACGCTGCAGCCGACCGCGACGGCGAGGGCGAGCGCCGCGCCGGCGAGGGTGTCGACGACGTAGTGCTCGCCGCCGTGGACGAGCGTCACGCACATCGCCAGCGGGTAGGCCAGCAGCAGCCACCGCCACCGCGAGCGCAGTCGACCGAGGGCGAAGAAGGCCACCAGGAAGGCCGTGCCGGCGTGCAGCGAGGGCATGGCGGCGACCTTGTTGGACATGCCGAGCAGCACCATGCTCTGCCGGTGCAGACCGAGCTCCGACCAGCCGCGGCCGCTGATCCGCTCCACCGGGGGCAGCGCGCCGAGGTCGGCGGCCATCCAGGGCGGCGCCATGGGGTAGAGGACGTAGACGACCAGCCCGCACAGGTTGAGCACCACCAGCCGCCGCATCCAGGCCAGCCACACGACGCGGTCGCGCAGCCACAGCACCCCGGCGAGCACCAGGGCGACGAGGAAGTGCGAGGCGTAGACGGTGGTGAGCGCGACGTCCCACCACCGGGGCGCGCCGTCGGGGTCGCAGGGCACCCCGCACAGCTCGCGCTGCAGCCACACCGTCGGCACCGTGCCTCCGCCCAGCCAGGCGTCGAGGCGCACCGGGGTCTCGACGTGCACCGGCACGCCGGTCTGGTCGGCCAGGCCCCGCAGGAGCCAGTAGACGACCAGCAGCAGCATCGGGCGCCACCAGTCGCGGGCGAAGTCCCAGCGGCGCGCGGGCGGGGCGTCGGCGTGCCAGGCCAGCGCGACCAGCCAGAGCCACAGCGCCACGCCGACGGTGTCGTTGGGGATGCCGACGAGCGCGACCCACACCGCCAGCAGGGCGGCCACCGCGGCGAGGGCCCGGGCGCGCGCCACGGGGCGGGTCGGCGGGAAGGGCGCGAGGTCGCGCGGGAGCCCGTCGGTGCGACCGGTGAGCGGCGACCTCACCGGCGCACCTCCAGCACGGTGTAGCCCGCGACCACGGCGACCTGGCGGTAGTGGGCGGCCACCGCGGGCTCGGCCGCGTCGGGGTCGACGCCCCAGGTGAGCAGGGAGCGACCGGCGACCACCAGCCAGGTCGGGCGCCGCGGGCCCTCCAGCACCGCGGCGAGCTCGCGCAGGTCGGGGTCGGAGACGCGCACCGGCAGGCTCCACAGCTGCTCGTAGGGGCTGGACATCCCCGCCGCCCACAGCACGTTGGGCTCCCCGAAGGCCACGACCGCGGTGTCGCCCGGACGGCCGTGGTCGACCAGCCACGCCGACACCGCGAGCTCGGAGCGCTCGATCGGGTGCACCCCCACCCACCCGACCGCGACCGCGGCCGACAGGGCCGTGCCGGCGTACGCCGTGACCAGCGCGCGCCGCCGCCAGCCGGGAGGCCGGGGCGGGGTGCGTGCGGCCAGGGCGGCGACGAGCACGATGCCGGGCACCAGGCCGGTCAGGTAGTGCAGCCAGTAGCTGCCACCCAGCGCCACCCCCACGCACTCCCAGGCCAGCACGGCGGCGGCGGCCCAGCGCAGGTCGAGCCGGTCGGGCCCGAGGGGCACCGCGCGGCGCAAGGACGGCGCGAGGGCGGCCACCAGCAGCGGAGCGCCGCTGGCGAGCAGCGCCACGAGCATCACCACGAGCCGGTCGGCCGACGACGGCGGGTCGGCCGTCGCGATGACCCGGCCCGCCTGGCTGCGGAAGGTCACCACGGCCCGCCACAGCTCGACCGGTCCGGTGCCGCGGGTCGCCGCACCGACCAGCGCCAGGACGAGGGCCGCGAGGCCGCCGGCGACCGCGCCGGCCAGCAGGGGCCGCAGCCGCGCGACGCCGCGACGGGCGAGGAGCCCGGTGACGGCCAGGGCGGCGAGGAGCACGCCGACGTCCACGAGGTTCTGCTTCGTGAGCGCGGCGGCCACGGCGGCCGCGCCGGCCAGGGCGCCCCGGAGGGCGGCCCGCCGTGCGTCGGGCGCGGTGAGCGCTGCGAGGGTCGCGGCCGTGCCGGCCAGCAGGAAGGGCACGCCCAGGATCTCCGCGTCGACCACCGTGCCACCGAAGAGCGGGGTGGCCGTCAGCGCGGCCGCCGCACCGGCCGCCATCAGCGGACCCCTGCGGGTGCCGGGGGCGGCGAGCCGCCCGACGAGGCCGGCCAGCAGCACGCAGGCCACCACCGCCAGCGCGCCGAGCAGCCGCAGCCCGACGAGACCGCCGAGGTGCTCGGCCGCGGCCACCAGGGCGAGGAGCACCGGCGGGCGGTCGACGAAGTAGTCGCCGTAGACCGACGGGCCCGGCGCCCACTGCGCCGCCACCAGCAGCAGGCCGCCCTCGTCGGGCCCGACGTCGCGGCCGACGAAGGGCAGCCAGCCCAGGGTCGCCGCCGCCGCCAACGCGACCACCAGCGGCCAGGTGCGGCCGGGCGCGCCCGCGGGGGGTCGCCGAACGTCGGGTGCGGGGTGGGGCGCGACCGGACCGGGGGACATGGCGTCAGTGTGCGCCGCGCGGCGCCGGGCCGTCAGGGGCGAGCACGGATCGGCGTGTGGTCTGCGTCTCTGCGGGTGTGACGGGGGTGGCGGAGGTGGTCGAGGAGGAGGCGTGCGGCGGTGAGGGTCCCGGGATCCCCGGGGTGGGTGGTTCCGAGACTGTGAGGTCCGCGTTGCAGCCCCGTTGGCGATGGCCTGTGGTCTGGTGGCTGTGGGCCCGGCCCGTCTCGGGACTGGTTCCGTGCCTTCGACCGACGTGTGCGCTGGTGGCTGCCGGCCCGGCCCGGTCGGAGGTGCTGGCCTGATCAGGAGCTCGACCGATCGGTGCTCGCACGGGGGTCGATCCGCCGAGCAGCACGGTGACCGGCCCGTGGGTCGGCCCGGGGTCGGCGTCGGTGAGTGGCGGGAGGCGACACCTGCGGCGGTCGTCGACCGGTCGTACGCCGCCACTTCTCGGGCGGGCGGGCCGGGGACGTGAGGCGGCCCCCGTGTGGCGGGGTCGGTGGTGGCGGCGCTCGCCGGTGACTGACTGTGCTTAGTGGCGGGAGACGACACCTGCGGCGGCCGTCGACCGGTCGTACGCCGCCACTTCGCGGGCGGGCCGGCCGGGGACGTGAGGCGGCCCCCGTGTGGCGGGGTCGGTGGTGGGCGGCGCTCGCGGTGACCGACGGTGCGTAGTGGCGGGAGACGGCACCTGCGGCGGCCCTCGACCGGTCGTTCGCCGCCACTTCTCGGGCGGGCGGGCAGGCCGGGGACGTGAGGCGGCCCCCGTGTGGCGGGGTCGGTGGTGGGCGGCGCTCGCGGTGACCGACTGTGCGTAGCGGCGGGAGACGACACCTGCGGCGGCCCTCGACCGGTCGCATGCCGCCACTTCTCGGGCGCGCGGGCCGGCCGGGGACGCGAGGCGGCCCCCGTGTGGCGGGGTCGGTGGTCGCGGCGCTCGCGGTGACCGATCGTGCGTAGTGGCGGGAGACGACACCTGCGGCGGCCGTCGACCGGTCGCATGCCGCCACTTCTCGGACGGGCCGGACGGCGACCGGGGGCAGCCCCGCGTGGCGGGGGCGGTGGTGGCGGCGCTCGTGGTGACCGACCGCCCGTGGCTGGGTGCCCGAGACCTCCGACGACGACTCGCCCACCGACGGGCCACGAGGTGACGCTCCGGAGGAGCGTCGGTCGCTGGGGTGGTTTCGAGACGGTCGCTGGCGCTCCCTCCTCAACCACCGGGGCGGGTGGCGCTGCCCGCTCACCCAGCGTGGGGGCGGGGGGAGTCGAGGACGAGGGTGATCGGGCCGTCGTTGACGGAGGTGACGGCCATGTCGGCGCCGAAGACGCCGCGGGCGACCTCGGCGCCGAGGCGCTCGAGCTCGGCGCAGACCGCGTCGTAGAGCGGCTCGCTGACCGGGCCGGGAGCGGCCGCGTGCCAGGTGGGCCGGCGGCCCTTGCGCGCGTCGCCGTAGAGCGTGAACTGGCTGACGACCAGCACCGGGGCCCCGGCCTCGGAGGCGGAGACCTCGCCGCGCAGCAGCCGCAGCTCCCACACCTTGCGGGCCACCCAGGCCACGTCGGCGGGCCCGTCGTCGTGGGTGACGCCGAGGTAGACCAGCAGGCCCGGCCGCTCGATCGCCCCCACCACCGCGGGCCCGTCGGCCCCCGCCACCTCGACGCGCGCCGACGTCACCCGCTGCACCACCGCTCTCACGCGCCCCATCATCGCCGCCCGCGTCGGCCGCCGCGCCGGCCGCCCGGGAGCGCGCCATGATGGCGGCGTGCCCGACCCCGCGCCCCGACCCGAGCCCGAGGTGGACCAGGAGGCCACGGAGGCCGCGCGGCTCTTCGCGCGGGTGCCGCTGGGCCACAGCACCGTGCGCTACGCCGGGCGCACCTGGTCGTTGACCCGCAGCGAGCAGGTCGGCGGCCGCTCGCAGAAGGTGTGGGCCGAGGAGCGCGGCGGCACGGCGGTGGTGAGCGCCAACCTCTACTCGCCCGGCGACGGCGCCGACCGTTTCCGCCCGTGCGAGATGCCGGCGGCGGTGGTGCTGGACTTCCTCGCCGGCTGGGAGCCAACCTGAGGCGTGGCCCACCCGCCGATGTTCGACGACGACGACCCCGCCCTGCTGCGGCTGCGCACGCTCGCGCTGGCCCTGCCCGACGCCGCGACGAAGGTCTCCCACGGCCGCCCCGCCTTCTTCGCCGCCCCGCGCGGCAAGGTCTTCGCCTACTACGGCGGCTCCCGGCGCGTCGACGGCGCGTGGGTGCAGCACCCCCGCTGCGTGGTGGTGCTGCTCGAGCCCGGCGAGCGCGAGGCCGTGCTGGGCGACCCGCGCTCGTTCGTGCCGGCCTACCTGGGTCCCTCGGGCTGGGTCGGCCTCGACCTCGCCGCACCCGGGTTGCCGGGGTGGGAGGAGCAGTGGGCCGAGGTGGCCGAGCTGGTCGACGCGTCCTACCGGCGCACCGCGGGCCCGCGGCGGGTGGCCCGGCTCGACGCGGGCGAGCGGCACGAGGGCTGAGGTCCGCGCTCCGCGCGCCGCGCCCTCGTCGGGCGGGGGGAGGGCAGGATGGCGCCGTGACGAGACGCGGACTGGTCCTCGGCGGCGGCGGCATCACCGGGATCGCCTGGGAGACCGGCCTGCTCGCCGGCCTGGCCGAGGCGGGGGTGGACCTGACCGTCGCCGACCGGGTCGTCGGCACGTCGGCGGGCTCCATCGTGGGGGCGCAGGTCACCAGCGGCGTCGGCCTCGAGGAGCTCTACCGCCGTCAGCTGCTGCCCCCCACCGACACCGACCCGCCGGCGCGGATCGGGGTGGGCGTCGTGGCGCAGTTCGCGCTGGGGCTGCTGGCCTCGCGCGGCGACGTCGAGCGCTTCGGCCGGGTGCTGGGGCGGCGCGCCGTACGCCTGGCCGCCGCGGGGCGCACCCCCAGCGTCGAGGAGCGCTACGCGCAGGTGCGACGCCGCCTGACCAGCACCACCTGGCCCGAGCGCGACCTCGTCGTGACCGCCGTCGAGGTCGCCACCGGGGAGCTGGTGCGCTTCGGGCCCGGCGGCGACGTGGGCCTCGAGGACGCCGTCAACGCCAGCTGCGCCGTGCCGTGCGTCTACCCGCCCATCCCGATCCTGGGGCGCACCTACGTCGACGGCGGCGTGCGCTCGGGCACCAACGCCGACCTCGCCGAGGGCTGCGACCCCGTGGTCGTGCTCGCCCCCGCCGACCGGGGCGTCGGGCCACTGCGCAGCGCGAGCCGGCAGCTCGCCGACCTGGGCGTGGCCCACCTGGTGATCACGCCCGACGCCGACGCCCGGGCGGCCATCGGCCGCAACGTGCTCGACCCCGCGGCGCGCCCACCCTCGGCCCGCGCCGGGCACGCCCAGGCCGCCGCGTGGGTCGACCGGGTCCGCGACCTCTGGGGCTGACCGGCTGCGCGGTGCCTCACGACGACGACCCCCGACCGAGGGCCGGGGGTCGTCGTGCGGCGCGGTCGTGCCGCGGTCGTGCTGGTCGCCGAGCGGGGGTCAGAAGACCCGCCGTCGGGTGCCTCCGATCGGCACGAGGTTCAGGACCAGGCCGACGACCAGCAGGATGATGCCGACCGTCGTGAGCAGCGGGATGGACGCGAAGATGCCGATGAGCAGCAGGACAAGTCCGATGAGGACCATGTGAGACTCCCTCCAGAGTGTGGAGGTCCAGGTCTACTCCCCGGCGACTGTGACGGCGCTCACCTCTGAGGGTGACCGTGCGGCGTCGTCCCAGGTCAGGCGGACGTCGACCGCATCACGACCGGCTCACGGCTGGTTCACGAAGACCGCGCGGCGCCGCTGCGCCCGTCGAGGACGTAGGGCGTCGTGGTGGCGACCGCCCGCAGGCCGAGCCGCTCGAGGATCGGTCGTGAGTGGGGCGAGGTGTCGAGGCGCACGTAGCGGTGGCCGCGGTCGCGGGCCAGCGCGGCGCGGTGCGCGACCGTCGCCCGGTAGAGCCCACGGCGCCGCCACTGCGGCAGTGTCGAGCCGCCCCACATGCTGGCGAAGTCGGTGCCGCGGGTGTAGCGCAGCCACCCGGCGCACAGCACCGGTCCCGTGGGCGACTCCTCCGCCACGACGACGTCGAGCGCGTCGGGGTCGGCGCGCACCTCGGCGGCGAGCGAGCCGTCGTCGCGGCCCTCGCCCCAGATCGTGCGCAGGAGGACGTCGACCCGCGCGAGGTCCTCCTCGCTGCCCACCTGCCGCAGGGCGACGCCGTCGGGGAGCGCCACGTCGTGGACCAGCCCGGCGACCTCGCCGAGCAGCAGCGTCTCCTCGTCCTCGGCGACGAAGCCCGCCGCGACGAGCCGGTCGGCGAGGTCGGCGGGGGAGTCGTAGGAGTAGGTCTTCCACTCCACCTGCTCCCCGCGGCCGGAGAAGAACGCCACCTGCCGCGCGATCCAGTGGTCGGGGTCCTCGCCGAGACCCTCCGGGCACTCGACCATGCAGTACGACGACCCGGGCGTCGCCGGGTAGCGGCGACGCACCGGGCCGTCGGTGTCGAGGACGATGCCGGGTGCGGGCTCGTCCTCCCGCCCGGCGAGGCGGATGCTGGTGTGGAACGCGTCGAGGAGGCTCACGCCCCCATCACACCACCGCCTGGACCACCGCCAGGATCACGGCCGGGATCACGGCCGGGACCACCGCCGGGATCACCGCCGGGTCACTGCAGCGCGGTGATCGCCTCGTGGATGCGCAGCGTGCGGGTCGCGGACTCGACGTGGAGGTTCTCCACCATCTTGCCGCGGTAGGTCACCACGCCCGAGCCCCGACCGTCCTCCCACGCCTGGAGCACGCCGCGGGCGTCCTCGACCGCCTCGGGGCTCGGGGCGAAGGCGGTGTTGGCGCCCTCGACCTGGCCGGGGTGGATGAGGGTCTTGCCGTCGAAGCCCATCTCGCGGCCCTGGCGGCACTCGGCGAGGAACCCGTCGGCGTCCTTCACGTCGTTGTAGACCCCGTCGAGGACCGCGACGCCGGCGGCCCGGGCGGCCAGCAGCGACAGCGACAGCGAGGTGAGCAGCGGCGCGCGGCCGGGCACGTGCTCGGCGTAGAGCTCCTTGACCAGGTCGTTGGTGCCCATCACCAGCACCGCGAGCCGGTCGGAGGCGGCGGCGATCTCGCGCACGTCGAGGATGGCCTGCGGGGTCTCGACCATGGCCCACAGCCGGGTGTGGTCGGGGGCGCCGGCCTTCTCCAGGGCGGCGACCAGGGCACGGACCTCGTCGGCGCTGCCGACCTTCGGCACCACGACGCCGGCGGGGCCGGCCTGGGCGGCGGCCACGAGGTCGGCGTCGTGCCACTCGGTGCCGAGGCCGTTGACGCGGATGGTGACGGTGCGCCGGCCGTACTCGCCCGACGCCACGGCGGCCGCGGCCGCCTCGCGCGCCGCGGGCTTGGCGTCGGGGGCGACGGCGTCCTCGAGGTCGAGGATGAGGCCGTCGCACGGCAGCGACTTGGCCTTCTCGAGGGCGCGCTCGTTGGAGCTGGGCATGTAGAGCACCGAGCGCAGCGGGGTGTGCGCGGGGGTCTCGGGCGCGGTGGGGTGCTCGGTCATCTCAGTCCTCCGACCCGGCGGCGGCGTACTGCTCGGCGAGCTCGGGGTCGATGGCGGCCAGCTGCTCGGCCAGCTCCACCATGACCAGGCACTGCTTGAGGGAGGCGTCGTCCTCCATCTTGCCGTCGAGCATCACCGCGCCCGTGCCGTCGCCCATGGCCGCGACCACGCGCCGGGCGTGCGCCACGTCCTCGACCGACGGGCTGAAGACCCGGTGGGCGATGGCGATCTGCTTGGGGTGCAGGCTCCACGTGCCGACGCAGCCGAGCAGGAAGGCGTTGCGGAACTGGTCCTCGCAGGCCACGACGTCGGCGATGTCGCCGAAGGGGCCGTAGTAGGGGTAGATGCCGTGCATCGCGCAGGCGTCGACCATGCGGGCGATGGTGTAGTGCCACAGGTCCTGCTGGAAGACCGAGCGCGGGGCCTCGATCTCGGCGACGCCGAGCTCGTTGCGGGGCGGGTCCTGGCGCACGAGGTAGCCGGGGTGGCCGCCGCCGACGCGGGTGGTCTTCATGCGGCGGTCGGCGGCCAGGTCGGCCGGGCCCAGGCTGAGGCCCTGCATGCGCGGGCTAGCGCCGCAGATCTCCTCGACGTTGGCCATGCCGCGCGCGGTCTCGAGGATGGCGTGCACCAGGATCGGGCGGTCGAGACCGGCCTTGGCCTCGAGCTGGGCCAGCAGGCGGTCGACGTAGTGGATGTCCTCGGCGCCCTGCACCTTGGGCACCATGACCACGTCGAGCTTGTGGCCGATCGCCGGCACCAACGTGGTGAGGTCGTCGAGGGCCCACGGGCTGTCGAGGGAGTTGATGCGCGTCCACAGCTGCGTGGGGCTGTCGGGCCCGCCGAGGCCCTCGGTCTCCTGGCCGATCCGCACGAGGCCCTCCCGCGCGGCCACCTTGTTGTCGGCCTTGACCGCGTCCTCGAGGTTGCCCAGCAGGACGTCGACGCCGCCGACCATCTGCGGGATCTTGGCCGCCATCTTCGCGTTGCTCGGGTCGAAGAAGTGGATCGCCCGGCTGGGGCGGGCCGGGATGTCGGTGGGCGGGGTGGGCGCACCCACCGCGAGGGGGCGGAAGAAGTCCTTGCTGGGTCGCATGCGCGCGAACGTAGCAGCGCACGGTTACCGACGGGTATGACCGATCTCTCGCCGGACGGACGGGGGCGGGCCGCTGCCGTGGGTGGGCCGGAGGGTGCGTCGGTGGGTGGGGCTGGTGGGTGCGTCGGCGGCCGGGTGGGAGGCCGCGGCTACCGGTCGGCTGCGCGCCGGTGCCACCAGCGGCGCCGCGGGGCGGGAGCGGCCGCGGCCTGGGCGGCGAGCGCCTGGCGCTGGGCCTCGCGCCGCTCCTCGCGCCGGGCCCGCCAGCCGGCGAGGGCCGCGTCCACGTCGCGCGGCATGGTGATGAGGGGCGGGCCGTCGGTGGGGGTGTAGCGAGCGTGCAGCACGCGGGCGTTGAAGTCCTCGACCGCCCGGCGCGCCTCGGCCTCCATCGTGAAGGTGTCGAGGCGGGCGTCGAGCTCGGCGTCCTCCTTGCGCAGGGCCAGGCTCGGCGGCAGCACGGCGGTGATCTGCTCGCGCTCGACGAGCTTCTTGACCCACCAGTCGGGGTCATGGTCGGTGCCGAGGCCCTGGATCGGCTTGCCGGCGCCGGGCAGGTCGTCGAAGTCGCCGCGGGCCATGGCCACGCGGATCTGCTGGTCGACCCAGCTGGACTGGTGCTGGATGCGGGCGGCGGCCGCGCTCTGCCCGCTGCGCTTGCGCCGCTCGCGCTCGTCGGCGGCCTGGTCCCTGCGGGCCGCCCGGGTCTCGTCGCTCATCTGACCTCACCTCCGCGTGCCCCAGCCTACGGACCCCCCGGGGACGAGCCGTCTCGGATCCGAGACGGCCTGGCCCCCCGGCGCGTTGACCGGCCGCGCGGCGGCCGTTGGACTGGCTCGGTGCCGCTACCCGTCGTCGTCCGCCGCCCCGCTGTCGGCACCGTCGGCGCCGCTGGCGGCGCCCGCGCCGGCTCCCCAGTGGCCGCGGTGGAGGACCTCCTCCAGCGGCCGGCGCCCACGGCGCGCCGGAGAGCCGGCGCTGCCGGTGTCGGCGACCCGGTGGCCCAGGGTGACCACCCCGATCGGGTCGACCTCGTCGGGCAGCCCGAACGCCTCGCGCAGCGCGGCCTCGCGCCCCGGGGGCACACCGAAGAAGCAGGCCCCCAGGCCCTCGTCGACCGCGGTCTGCAGGATGAGCAGGCTGGCCATCGCGGCGTCCATGTGCCAGTAGGGCTTGGCCCAGCGC
This sequence comes from Nocardioides sp. Leaf307, assembly GCF_001423135.1. NCBI lineage: Bacteria > Bacillati > Actinomycetota > Actinomycetes > Propionibacteriales > Nocardioidaceae > Nocardioides > Nocardioides sp. Leaf307. Next base: position 460,606 of record NZ_LMNY01000003.1, read on the forward strand.
GCCTCCGCGCGGTCCTCCCAGCCCTTGTCGGGCTCGGCGTAGCGGGCGAGGTAGGCCGCCTTGCTGCTGCACGGCACGATCACCACCGGCGCGGTCATCATGCCCGCCAGCCACGGGCCGGGGTCGTCCACGTCGTCGCTGGTGGCCTCCCAGAAGCGGCGCACGTCGGCGGGGTCCTCCAGCACCAGGAAGCCCCAGCCCTGGCTGAAGCCGGCGCTCGGCGCACGGGTCGCGTGCTCGATCGCGCGGGTCACCACGGCCGGGTCGACCGGTCGGTCGCTGTAGCGGCGCACCATGCGGCGACGCCGCACCACGTCTCGGAACTCCACGGAGGTCACTGTGCCCGACACCCCCGCTGAGCGGCCCGCCGGCCGTCGCCCGGACTTCGAGGCGATGTGGCGCGACCTCGCACCCGTCGGCCGCTCGGCGCGCACCGGCGGCTACCACCGGCGGCCGTGGGACGGCGCCGAGCGCGAGCTGCGCGCGTGGTTCCTGGAGCAGTGCGCGGGCCGCGGGCTCGACGTACGGGTCGACGGGCTGGGCAGCGTCGTGGCGTGGTGGCGCCCGGAGGGGGCGAGCGGTCCGGGGGTGCTGACCGGCTCGCACCTCGACTCCGTCGACGACGGCGGGGCCTACGACGGTCCGCTCGGCGTCGTCTCGGCCCTGGCCGCGCTGGACCGGCTGCGCGAGCGGGGCGTGCGGCCCGGCCGTCCGGTCGGGGTGTCGGTGTTCGCGGAGGAGGAGGGCTCGCGCTTCGGGCGGGCGTGCCTGGGCTCGCGGTGGGCCACCGGCAGGGCGGCGTGGGCCGACCTGCGCGAGCTCGTCGACCCCGACGGCGTGCGGCTGCCCGACGCGCTGGAGGCGGCCGGGCTGGGGCAAGGGCTCGAGGAGGGGCCGGGCGCAGGGTCGGGCGTGGGGTCGCGCGGAGGATCGGGCACAGGGCCGGGGACCGGGCTGCTCGAGGGCGTCGGCACCTTCGTCGAGCTGCACGTCGAGCAGGGCCGGGCACTGGTCGACCTCGACGCGCCGGTGGGCGCGGCTCGCGGCATCTGGCCGCACGGGCGCTGGCGGCTCGACCTGGAGGGCCGCGCCGACCACGCCGGCACGACCCGGATGGAGGACCGCGCCGACCCGGTGCTGACCTTCGCGATGATCGCGCTCGCGGCCCACAAGCAGGCGCGGCTGGCCGGGGCCCGTGCCACGATCGGGCGGGTCGAGGTGACCCCGGGGTCGACCAACGTCATCGCCTCGAAGGTCGGCGCCTGGCTCGACGCCCGGGCCGCGAGCGAGCCCGAGCTGGAGGCGCTGGTCGCCGCGATCACCGCCCAGGGCGTCGCCCGCGCCGAGCGCGACGGCACCTCGCTGGCGGTGCACCCCGAGTCGGTCTCGGGAGCGGTGGGCTTCGACCCGGCGCTGGTCGGGGTCCTCGACGCGGTCGGGCGCGGCTGGCCGGTGCTCGACACGCAGGCCGGCCACGACGCGGGCGTGCTCGCCGCGGCCGGCGTGCCGACGGCCATGCTCTTCGTGCGCAACCCCACCGGCGTCTCGCACTCCCCGGCCGAGCACGCCGAGGTCGCCGACTGCCTCGCCGGCGTCGAGGCGCTGGCCGACGCGCTCGAGGTGCTGGCGCGGTGAGCGGACCTGTCACCGGCCCCGCGACCGGCCCCGCGACCGGCCCCTCGACCGGCCCCGCGACCGGCGGCTCGCCCCGGGGAGCTGCCCGCCCGGCCGGCGCCGGGGCCGGCGCGGCCACCGCGGCGTACGTGCTGCGGCGGGCGTGGGTCGGCGGCGCCACCCGCGACGACGTCCTGGTGGAGGTGGCCGACGGTCGCTTCACGCGCGTGGAGCCGGGGGGCGCGGTGGGCGAGGGGCGCGAGGCGGTGGTGCTCGACGGCCTGGTCGTGCCGGGGCAGGCCAACGCCCACAGCCACGCCTTCCACCGCGCGCTGCGGGGGCGCACCCAGCGCGGCCGGGGCACGTTCTGGACCTGGCGCGAGCAGATGTACGCCGTCGCCGCGCGCCTGGACCCCGACTCCTACCACCGCCTCGCCCGGGCCGTCCTCGGGGAGATCGTCGCCTCGGGCGTGACGACCCTTGGGGAGTTCCACTACCTCCACCACCGACCCGACGGCACCCCCTACCCCGACCACGCGATGGAGCTCGCCCTCGTCGAGGCCGCCCGCGCGGTCGGACTGCGGCTGACCCTGCTCGACACCTGCTACCTCAGCAGCGGCTTCGGCGCCCCGGTCGAGGGAGTGCAGCGGCGGTGCAGCGACGGCTCCGCGCAGGCCTGGGCCGAGCGGCGCGCCGCGCTGATCGAGCGGCTGCACGGGAGCGACGACGTCGTCGTGGGCGCGGCGATCCACTCGGTGAGGGCGGTGCCCCGGGCCGACCTGCCGACGGTGGTGGCCGCGGCCGCCGGCGGCCCGCTGCACGTGCACCTCTCCGAGCAGCCGGCCGAGAACGCCGCCTGCCTCGCCGCCCACGGCGTCACCCCGACCCGCCTGCTCGCCGACGCCGGCGCGCTCGGCCCCCGGACCACCGCGGTCCACGCCACCCACCTCACCGACGCCGACGTCGACCTCCTCGGCGGCTCCGGCACCCGCGTCTGCCTCTGCCCGACCACCGAGCGCGACCTCGGCGACGGCGTCGGCCCCGCGCGCCGTCTCGCCGACGCGGGAGCGGTCCTCTCGCTGGGCAGCGACAGCCACGCCGTGGTCGACCCCTGGGAGGAGATGCGCGCCCTGGAGCTCGACGAGCGGCTGACCTCGCGCCGCCGCGGTCACTGGAGCGCGGGCGAGCTCCTCGCGGCCGGCACCGACCACGCCGGGCTCGGCTTCCCCGACGCCGGACGCCTCGAGGTCGGCGCCCGGGCCGACCTGGTCGTGCTCGACACGACCTCCCCGCGCACCGCCGGCACCGGCGACGACGAGCACACCGCCGTCTTCGCCGCGAGCGCCGCCGACGTCCTCGCCGTCATGGTCGACGGTCGCTGGGTCGTCGGCCCCAGGGCCCCGGCCCCCGACCAGCCCCTCGGCGCCGCCCTGGCCGCCGCGATCCAGGAGGTCCTGCCGTGACCGGTGGCCCGCACACCCCCCTCACCCCGCCCGGCCCGCCCGGCCCGTCCGGCCCGTCCGGCCCGTCCGGTGCGGGCGGGGCCGCCGGGCCGACCACCCTGCTGACCGGCATCGGGGAGCTGGTGACCAACGACCCCGAGGACGACGACCTGCTCGGGCTGCGCCACGACGCGGCGCTGCTGGTCGAGCGCGGACGGGTCGCGTGGGTGGGGCCGGCGGCGTCGGCGCCGACGGCCGACCTGCGCGTGGACCTCGGCGGGCGGGCCGTGCTGCCGGGCTTCGTCGACTCCCACTCCCACCTGGTGCACGCCGGCGACCGGGCCGCGGAGTTCGAGGCACGGATGGCCGGGCGTCCCTACGCCGCCGGCGGCATCCGCACCACGGTCGCCGCGACCCGCGCCGCCACCGACGAGCAGCTGACCGCCACGGTGGCGCGCCTGGTCGCGGAGATGCGTCGGCAGGGCACGACGACGCTGGAGACCAAGAGCGGCTACGGCCTGACCGTGCGCGACGAGGCGCGCTCGCTCGCGGTGGCGCGCCAGTTCACCGAGGAGACGACGTACCTGGGGGCCCACGTCGTGCCCGCCGAGCTCGCCGACGACCCGGCGGCCTACGTCGACCTCGTCACCGGGCCGATGCTGGAGGCCGCCGCGCCCCACGCCCGGTGGATCGACGTCTTCTGCGAGACCGGCGCCTTCGACGCCGACCAGGCCCGCGCGGTGCTCGCCGCGGGAGCGGCGGTCGGGCTGCGGGGGCGCCTGCACGCCAACCAGCTCGGGCCCGGGCCCGGGGTGCTGCTGGCCGCCGAGCTCGGGCTGAGCGCCGTCGACCACTGCACCTACCTCACCGACGCCGACGTCGACGCGCTGCGCGAGACGGCCACGGTCGCGACCCTGCTGCCGGGCGTGGAGTTCTCCACGCGGCAGCCCTACCCCGACGCCCGCAGGCTGCTCGACGCCGGCGTGCGGGTGGCACTGGCAAGCGACTGCAACCCCGGCTCCAGCTTCACCAGCAGCATGGCCTTCTGCATCGCCCTGGCCGTGCGCGAGATGGGCCTCACTGCGGGCGAGGCCGTGCACGCGGCCACGGCGGTCGGGGCGGCCGCGCTCGACCGCGACGACGTCGGACGGCTCACCGACGGGGCCCGCGCCGACCTGGTCGTGCTCGACGCGCCGAGCCACGTGCACCTGGCCTACCGGCCCGGGGTGCCGCTCGTGCAGGCGGTCTGGGTCGGTGGTCGGCAGGTGGTGTGAGCGGGCGCCCCGGACCCCGGTCAGGCCCTGCGCCCGGCCCCCCCGCTCGGCTCCGCGCTCGGCCCCGCGCCCGGCCCTGCGCCCCGTGCCGGGTCCGAGCTCACAGCCGTGCCGAGGCCCGAGCCACGCGGCGTGGTCTGATGGGCCGGTGGACCTCCGCTGCGCCGCCGCCAGCCTCGCCGACGACGAGCCGCTCGCCGGCACCGCACCCACCGACCGTCGCTGGCTCTTCCTCGAGCAGCCCGGGCCGTGGGGGCGCAAGGCGCTCCGCGAGTCGCGCCTGCCCGAGTCCGCTCGCGCCCACCTCGCCGGTCTGCGCGACGTGCGCGTCCAGCTGCTCCGTCGCCCCGGCGCCCGTACGCCGCTGCCCGGCGAGGTCACACCGGCCCGGGTGGTCGTGGCCCACCTCGACGACGGGGAGGCACCGCGGCTCTGGTCGGCCACGCTGCCCTCGGCCGACGCCGTCACCGGGGTCGACCCCCACGACCCCGAGGGCTCCGGGCTGCTGCCCCACCACGACGACGCGGAGCCGCTGTGGCTGGTGTGCACCAACGGCTCGCGGGACCTGTGCTGCGCCGAGCTCGGTCGCCCGGTCGCCGCGGCGCTGGCCGCCCGCTGGCCCGAGGGCACCTGGGAGACCACCCACCTCGGCGGCCACCGCTTCTCCGGGACCCTGCTGGCCCTCCCCAGCGGACTGGCCCTCGGCCGGGTCGGCGCCGACGACGCCGTGGCGGTGGCCGAGGCCGTCGTGGCCGGTGCGCTCCCGCCCGGGCGCGTACGGGGGAGCGCCGGGCGGTCCGCGCCCGAGCAGGTCGCCGAGCTGGCGGTGCGCGAGCGGCTCGGGCTGGCCCACGACGTGCCGCTCGCGGTCAGCCTCGAGGCGCTCCCGCCGCCGCGTGCCGAGGTGCACGCAGAGGGGCGGCAGGCAGCGGGGCAGGCAGAGGGAGAGGCAGAGGGACAGGCAGAGGGACAGGCAGAGGGACAGCGGGCCGTGCTGCGGGTCGTCGACCCCGCGGGTGCGTTCGTGGCGACCGTCCACCTGTCGTCCACGGTGGCGCCCCGCCTCGGGTCCTGCGGCGACACCCGGGCCAAGCCGGCGACGAGCTGGCACGCCGACCACGTGCGGCTCGACCGCGGGGAAGGGACCCGCTGAGTCGACGCCCCGCGCGCGGAGCAGCCACCGTGCTCGGCCCCGCGACAGGCATCGGCGACGGGTGACCGGATCTCGCGAGTCGCTCCCCAAGGACGTGCCTTGGGCGTGGTCGAACGCTCGTCCAACCCCGGTCATGACCGCGGGGTCCTCGCGCTCGGCTCGCGTCCGTCGCTGACTGGCGCGCCCGTCGGCGCGGCTCTCCGGGGGCGGCGCCAGGGGTGGTGGATCGTTCGGTCCGTCCGCGGATCCTCACCGCCGCGCTCCCACCGCCGCGCTCCACCGCCGCGCTCCCACCGCCGCGCTCCCACCGCCGCGCTCCCACCGCCGCAGGCCCGCCCGGCCCGCGCCTGCTGCCGACCGAGCGTGCCTGGTCGCTCCGGCTTCCGGGGGAGTCGCTCGCGGGTTGATCGAACGTTCGTCAACGTCTCGGCATGATCGGAGCGCTCCGCCCTTGGGCTCGCTGCTGGTYGGTGCGGCGGGTTGCTCCGGCTTCGGGGGAGTCGCTCGTGGGTTGATCGAACGTTCGTTCAACGTGTCGGCGTGATCGGAGCGCTCCGCCCTTGGGCTCGCTGYTGGTCGGTGCGGCSGGTCGCTCCGGCTTCGCGGGGGAGTCGCTCGCGGGTTGATCGAACGTTCGTTCAACCCGCGGACGCTCACCGCGGACTGCCCGACGAGCGACCGGCGGCCGCGAGGGGCAGCCGGCGGTGAACCGGTCCGTGCAGAGGCGGCCGGTGGCGACCGGGCCTGTGGAGAGCCGGCGACGCGCTGCGTCCGACCGTGTTGGGATGACGCCGTGCCCCGGATCCTCGACACCACCTACCGCGTCGAGGAGCTCGCGGCCGCCGTGTCGCGGCTGGTGACGCGTGACGGGGTGGAGGCCCTGTCGCTGCGCCGGATCGCGGCCGAGGCCGACCTCAGCCCGAGCACCGTGCTGCACCACCTCGGCGGACGGGAGCGGCTGATGCAGCTGATGTGCGTCCGGGCCTGGGCCGGTGTGCGAGCGACCAGCGACCTCGGCGGCAGGGGCCGGGGCGACGGTCCCCTCGCGACGCTGCTGCCCCACGGTGAGGAGGGCCACCGGGCGGTCAGAGTGTGGCTGGCCCTCTGCGAGCTTGCCCGGGCTGACGACGCCCTCGCCGCGGCGGTCGCGCAGGCCCGGACCCAGGAGCGCCACTGGATCCGACACCTGACCGGCCTCGACGACGAGGTCGCCCTCGACGTGCTCCAGGGTCTGGTCGACGGGCTCCGGGTCGCGCTCTGCGACCGGCAGGAACCGTGGTCGCCGCAGCGGGCGCTCGACGCCCTCGGCTGGGCCACCATCGCGCTCCTGCGCCAGCACGGGCCGGTCCGCGAGCCACGCCGACCCGCGGACCCCGGCCAGGCCGACAACCCCGGGCCCACCGACCGAAGGTCCCACGATTCCGGACCCAGCGGCCCCGGACCCAGCGGCCCCGGACCCAGGGACCCCGGACCCAGCGGCCCCGGACTAAGGAACCCCGGACCCAGCGGCCCCGGACTCAGGGACCCCGGACCCAGCGGCCGCGGACCCAGCGGCCGCGGACCCAGCGGCCGCGGACCCAGCGACTCCGAGCCCAGCGGTCAGTAACCGGCCGGCTTGCCCGCCTTCTCCAGCCAGGTGCGGAAGAGCGGCGACAGCTCGCGACCGGAGACCCGCTCCGCGAGCCGCACGAGCTGCGCGGTGCGCACGCTGCCGTCCTCGTTGCGCTGCGCCCACAGCCGCACGATCCGGAAGAAGTCGTCGCCGCCGACCTCCTTGCGCAGCGCGTGCAGCGTCATCGCCCCGCGGTTGTAGACCGGGCTGCCGAAGAGGTCGGCGGCGTCGGTGAACTCGGTGGGCGCCGGGCGCCACAGGGCACCCGAGGCCGGGGTGGCGTACAGGTCGTCGAAGTGCTCCTGGGCGGTGTCACCGCCGTGGCGGGCGTCCCAGAGCCACTCGGCGTAGGTCGCGAAGCCCTCGGCCAGCCAGATGTCGTGCCAGTCGACCAGGGTCACGGAGTCGCCGAACCACTGGTGCGCGGTCTCGTGGACGAGCGCGCCGTCGGCGGCGCCGACCGAGGGGTAGAACGGGCGGGTCTGGGTCTCCAGCGCGTAGCCCACGTCGGCGTCGTCGACGACCAGCCCGGCGGCGTCGAAGGGGTAGGGGCCGAAGAGCCTCTCCTGGAAGGCGATCACCTTCGGCAGCAGCCGCCGCGCCGCAGCGGCGTCGCCGCCGGTCACGTCGGTGAAGGACCAGATCGGGATCGTGCGGCCGTCGACCGACTCGGTCTGCGACTCGAAGACGTCGAACTGCCCGATCGAGACCATGGCCAGGTAGGTCGCCATCGGGTCGTCGGCCCGCCAGGTCCACGTGGTGGTGAGGCCCTCGTCGCGCTGGGAGACGAGCACGCCGTTGGCGGTGGCCTCGTAGCCGGTGGGCACGGTGAGGCGGAAGGTGTAGCGCGCCTTGTCGCCGGGGGTGTTGTTGGAGGGGATCCAGGTCATCGTGCCGACCGGCTCGCCCAGGGCGGTGGCGCCGTCGGCCGTGCGGACCCAGCCCTCGGTGGACCCGTCCGGGTCGATGTGCTCCTGCGGCTCGCCGCCGTAGTCGACGCGCACCGTGAAGCGCCCCCGGTCGAGCCCGCCGTCGGGGCGCACCGTGAGCTCGTGGTCGTCGCGCGAGAAGGCGGCCTCCTCGCCGTCGACCAGCACCCGCGACACGTCGAGCCCCTCGAGGTCGAGGTCGAAGCGGCCGACGTCGCGCGCCGCGACGGCGACGATCCGCGTCGTGGCGGTGAGTCGGTTGGTCACGGGCGTGTAGTCGAGCGACACGTCGTAGGACCGCACCTCGTAGCGCGCGTCGCCCTGCCGCGGGAAGAGCGTGTCGCCGCCCGCCCCGGCCTCGCTGCCGGCCTGGGCCGCGTACGCCGCCGGGGGCGCGAGCGCCACCACCCCGGTCGAGGCGAGCGCGAGGGTGGCCAGGGAGAGTCCGAGTCGTCGCAGCACGCCTGGGACCCTACGCCCGCCCGACCCCGCCCCGCGCGACCCCGGTGGTTGAGGAGGGAGCGCCAGCGACCGTCTCGAAACCCGCGCGACCCCCGCGGCCCCCGCGACCCCACGACCCCCGCGACGCCCGCGACCCCGCAGGCCACGCCGGGACCTCTCAGCCGCGCCGCCGCATCGGCACGTGGGGGATGCCGTCCTCCAGGAACTCCGGCCCGTCGACGGCGAAGCCGAAGCCGGCGTACCAGCCCGCCAGCGGCGCCTGGGCGTCGAGCACGACGTCACGGCGCACCCCGCTCTCGCCCCCGTCGCCGTCGCCGTCGCCGTCGCCGTCGCACAACGCCACGCAGGCCCCCATCAGCGTGCCGCTGAGGCCCCGCCCGCGGCCCGAGGGGTGCAGCACGACCCGGCCGATGCGCCACGTGTCGCCGTCGTCGAGCACCCGGGCGTAGCCCAGCACCGGCACCTCGTCGGGCCGCTCGGGGTCGGGGAGCACGACGTGGCGGGTGCCGGGCTCGGTGTCGCGGCCGTCGAGGTCGGGGTAGGGGCAGTCCTGCTCGACCACGAAGACCTCCTGCCGCAGCCGCCACACGGCGTAGGCGACCGCCGGCGCGAGCCCCGCGAAGTCGCTGGACCACACCCCCGTGCCGTCCACCGGGCCGCCCGCCGAACCGCTCACCGGTCCGCTCATCGGGCCGACCCCCGCAGGAAGGCCTCGACGGTGCGCCGGGCCCGGCGCGCCTCGGGGATGAGCGGCAGGATCGGGTAGACGTGGATGAGGTCGGGCTCCTCGACGTAGGTGAGGTCCCACCCGGCCTCGGCGGCCCGCCGCGCCAGCAGCCGTACGCCGGGGACGAGCAGGTCGCGCGTGCCGCAGAGCACCAGCGCCGGCGGCAGGCCGGCGAGGTCGCCCAGCGCCGGGGAGACCTCGGGACGGGCCAGGTCGTCGGGGGAGCCGGCCCACCACGCGGCGTAGGCGTGCAGCTTGGACTCGAAGAGCCACGGGTCGCGCGCCGCGAACCACCGCGTCGCGGGCGTGGAGGTGGTGAGGTCGACCCAGGGCGAGAGCAGCAGCAGCCGCTCCAGCGACCCCGCCGGGTCGAGACCGCGGTCGCGCACGCTCTGGGCCACGGCCAGCGCGATGCCGCCGCCGGCGGAGTCGCCGCCCAGCAGCACCGGGCCGTGGGCGCAGGCGCGCGCGACGACGTCGACGAGCCGGTCGTGGGAGTCGGCCCAGGTGCTGCCCGGGGCCAGCGGGTAGTCGGGCAGCACGACCCGCACCCCGAGCCGGCGGGCGAGCGCGGCGGCGTAGCGCACGTGGAAGGGGTCGATGCCGGCGACGTAGGCGCCGCCGTGCATCCACACCAGGGTCCGCTCGGGCTCGACCCCGCGTGGGGCGAGCACGTGCACGTCGAAGCCGGCGGAGGAGTCGGTGACCAGGGTGAAGCGCCGCGCGAAGCCGGGCACCAGCCCCGTCGCCAGCCCGGGCGCGCGGCCTGCCTGCCCCTCGAGCACGCGCTCGCGCTCCTCGGGCAGCGAGCTCAGCTCGCCGGCCCGGCGCAGTCGGGGGATGAGGGTCGCGAGGAGCTGGTGGCGGAGGCTCGGCACGCCGGAAGCCTCTCAGACCCCGCCAGCCGCACCCACCGGGCGGGCGCCGGGTGGCCACGGCCCGGCGGCCGACCGTGCCGGAGCGGCCGGCGACCTACACTGGCCGCAGAAGACAGGGGAGCACGACCGGCCACCGGTGGCGTGCTGAGAGTGCGGACGACGAGTCGCGTCGTACCGCAGACCCTCCGAACCTGCTCCGGTTAGCACCGGCGAAGGGAGTCCACATGAGGCGTGCGCGCGCACTCACCGTCCTGACCACCGCGGTGGTCCTCGGCCTCACCCCGGCCTGCTCGCTGGTCGGCAGCGGCGACGACGACCCGACCGCCGCCGACACGGGCGGTGCGGGCTCCTCCACCGGCGCCGGCGGCACCGAGGGGGCCACCGGCGACGGCAGCGAGGTCGTGCTGGTCACCCACGAGTCGTTCGTCCTGCCCCAGAAGGTCGAGCGGGCCTTCGAGCAGCAGTCGGGCTACGACCTCGTGGTCCGCGCCTCCGGTGACGCCGGCAGCCTCACCAACAAGCTGGTCCTGACCAAGGACTCCCCGACCGGCGACGTGGCCTTCGGCGTCGACAACACCTTCGCCTCCCGCGCGCTGGAGGAGGGCGTCTTCGCCCCCTACGCCTTCGACGCCCCCGCCGGGGTCTCCGACTACGCCGTGCCCGGCGACGACGACGGGGCGCTGACCGCGGTCGACAACGGCAACGTGTGCGTCAACGTCGACGAGACGTGGTTCGCCGAGCGCGACCTCGAGCCGCCGGCCTCGCTCGACGACCTCACCGACCCCGCCTACCGCGACCTGCTCGTGGTGCCCGGGGCCACGACCAGCTCCCCGGGCCTGGCGTTCCTGCTGGCCACGATCGCGGAGTACGGCGAGGACTGGCCCGACTACTGGGCCGACCTCATGGACAACGGCGCCAAGCTCGTCGACGGCTGGTCGGACGCCTACCAGACCGACTTCACCCAGGGCGGCGGTTCCGGCGACCGCCCGGTCGTCGTCTCCTACGACTCCTCCCCGGCCTTCACCCTCGCCGACGACGGCTCGTCGACCACCCGGGCGCTGCTCGACACCTGCTTCCAGCAGGTCGAGTACGTCGGGGTCCTGGCGGGCGCGGAGAACGTGGCCGGGGCCGAGGCGCTGGTGCGCTTCATGACCGGGCCGGAGGTGCAGGCCGCGCTGCCGGAGTCGATGTACGTCTTCCCGGTGGTCGAGGGCACCGAGCTGCCGACCGACTGGGCGCGGCACGCCGAGCGCCCCACCGACCCCTACGAGGTCGACCCCGCCGAGATCGCCACCGAGCGCGCCACGTGGCTGCAGGAGTGGACGGACGTCGTCACCCGGTGAGGCGGGCGCTGACCCTGCTGGCGCTCGCGGCGCTGCCGGTGGCGGTGCTGGCGGTCTTCTTCGTGCTGCCGGTGAGCGGCATGCTCGCACGCGGCTTCGTCGTCGACGGCGTGCTCGACCCGGGTGCCGTGCTCGAGGTGCTGGGCCGCGAGCGGGTGCACCGGGTGCTGTGGTTCACCGTCTGGTCGGCGACGGTGGCCACGGCGCTGTCGGTGCTGCTGGGCCTGCCGGCCGCCTTCGCCCTGCACCGCCTCGACTTCCCGCTGCGCCGCGTGGTGCGCGCCGCGCTGCTCGTGCCCTTCGTGCTGCCGACCGTGGTCGTCGGCATCGCCTTCCGCCAGCTGCTGGGCGAGGCGGGCCCGCTGGCCTTCCTCGGCCTCGACGGCAGCCCGGTGGCGATCGTCGCGGGCCTGGTCTTCTTCAACGTCGCCGTGGTCATCCGCGGCGTGGGCGCGGCGTGGGAGTCGCTCGACCCGCGCCCGGGCGAGGCGGCGGCGGCGCTGGGTGCGAGCCCGCTGCAGGTGCTGCGCACCGTGACCCTGCCGGCGCTGCGCCCGGCGATCGTGTCGTCGGCCAGCGTGGTCTTCCTCTTCTGCGCCACCGCCTTCGGCGTCGTGCTGACCCTGGGCGGGCTGCGCTACTCCTCGGTGGAGACCGAGATCTACCTGCTCACCACCAACCTGCTCGACCTCCAGGCGGCCGCGGCCCTGTCGATCCTCCAGCTCGTGGCGGTCACCGCGCTGCTGCTGGTGGCCGCGCGGCTGCGGGCGGTGCCCGACCCGACGCTGGCGCGCGTCGTGCCCCGCCCGCGCCGCCCCCGCCGCGGCGACCTCCCCCAGCTGGGCGCCACCGCGCTGCTGCTCGTGGTGGTCGCCGCGCCCGTGGCGGTGCTGGTGAGCGGCTCGCTGCGCGTCGACGACGCCTGGAGCCTGGGCAACTACCGCGCCCTGCGCACCCCCGGCGAGGGCGGCGCCCTGCTGGTGCCGGTGACCGACGCGCTGCTCACCTCGCTGCGCACCGCGGTCGACGCGACCTGGATGTCGCTGACCCTGGGCCTGCTGGTGGCCGTCGTGGTCACCCGGGGCTCCCGCGGGCGGGCCGAGCGGCGGGTGCGCGCGGCCCTCGACGGCTTCTTCATGCTGCCCCTGGGCGTCTCGGCGGTGACGCTCGGCTTCGGCTTCCTCATCACCCTCGACTCCCCGCCGCTCGACCTGCGCGACTCCCCGCTGCTGGTGCCGGTGGCCCAGGCGCTGGTGGCGCTGCCGCTGGTCGTGCGCACGATCGCCCCCGTGCTCGGCGGCGTCGACGACCGGCAGCGCCAGGCGGCCGCCTCGCTGGGCGCCGGGGCCTGGCGCACCGTGCTCACCGTCGACCTGCCGGTGGTGTGGCGCCCCCTGCTGGCCGCCGCCGGCTTCGCCTTCGCGGTGTCGCTGGGGGAGTTCGGGGCCACCTCCTTCCTCGCGCGCGAGGAGTCCCCGACCCTGCCGGTGGTCATCTACCGCCTCATCGGCAGCCCCGGAGCGATGAACTACGGCATGGCCCTGGCCGCCTCCGTGGTGCTGGCCGCGGCCACCGCCGGTGTGATGCTGGCCGTCGAGCGGCTGCGCGTGCCGTCGCTGGGGGCCCTGTGACCGGCCCTGTGACCGGCCCCGTGACCGGCCCGACGACAGGAGGAGCGCGATGCTCGCGCTGAGCGACGTCTCGGTGTCCTACGACGGCCGCCCGGCCGTCAGCGGGGTCGACCTCGACCTCCCCGACGGCCAGGTGCTCGCCGTGCTGGGCCCCTCGGGGTGCGGCAAGTCGACGCTGCTGCGCGCGGTGGCCGGCCTCGAGCCCGCGACGGGCCGGATCGCGTGGGACGGCGACGACCTGGCCCGCGTGCCGACCCACAGGCGGGGCTTCGCGCTGATGTTCCAGGACGGGCAGCTCTTCGGCCACCTCACCGTCGGGCGCAACGTGGGCTACGCCCTGCGCCTGCGCCGCCGCTCGCGCTCCGGGGCCCGCGAGCAGGCCCGCCGCGTCGAGGAGCTGCTCGAGCTGGTCGGGCTCACCGGCTACGCCGACCGGCTGCCCGGCACGCTGTCGGGCGGGGAGCGCCAGCGGGTGGCGCTGGCCCGCTCGCTGGCCGTCGAGCCCCGGCTGCTGCTGCTCGACGAGCCGCTCTCGGCCCTCGACGCCGGGCTGCGCGAGCGGCTGGCCGTGGAGCTGCGCGACATCCTGCGCCGCGCCGGCACGACCGCGCTGATGGTGACCCACGACCACGAGGAGGCCTTCACCGTGGCCGACCGGCTCGCGGTGATGCGGGCGGGTCGCCTGGTGCAGCACGGCGACATCGGCGAGGTGTGGCGCCACCCCGTCGACGAGGCCACCGCCCTCTTCCTGGGCTACGCCCGCGTCCTGCACGGCCCCGCGGCCGACCGGGTGCTGGCGGCGGCCGGCCGGCCCGTCGCCGCGGGCGGGGCCACGGCGGTCGCCGTACGCCGCTCCGCGCTGCAGCTGGCCGCCCCCGGGCAGCCGGGCGCGCAGGTCGGCGCGCTGGCGGCGACGGTGCGCTCGCTGCGGGGCACGCCGGAGCAGCTGCGGCTGGTCCTCGAGGTCGACGGGGTGGGCGAGGTCGACGCCGTGGCGGGCCTCGACCACCGCGTGGCGCCGGGCGACCGGGTGGGCGTGGTGGTGGACGCCACGCGGCTCGCGGTGCTCCCCGGGGCGCGCGGAGGGGGCGAAGCGTAGGGACAGTCCTTACACTGACCTGCGTGTATCGCCGCGCCTACGTCCTCCTCGTGGTCACCGCGATCGGGATGGGCCTGTGGGCCGTCATCACCGCCGCCGTGCTCGACCAGGGCCTCGTCGACCCCGAGGGCAGCTTCCTCGGCCCGTCGTGGCTGCGCCTGCCGCTGCTGCTGCTCGGCGCGCTGCTGCTCGACCTGCTGCCACGCACGCTGTGGTACTCCAAGGGCCGCCCGACGCTGATGCCGGCGATCGTGCGCGAGCGCCTGCGCTCGCACTGGAACAAGGAGCGCCTGACGCTGGTCGCGCTCGGCATCATCTGCTTCTACGTCGTCTACGTCTGCTACCGCAACATCAAGTCCTACCTCCCGCTCGTCTCCGACCGGATGTACGACCGCGAGCTGCACCTGCTCGACCGCGCGCTCTTCTTCGGCAACGACCCCGCGATCGTGCTGCACGACCTGCTCGGCACCACCGTCGCCGCCCACCTGCTCAGCTACATCTACCTGTGGTTCCTGCCGCTGGTGCCGCTGGCGGTCACGGCCTGGCTGGTGTGGTCGCGCAACATGTCCTACGGCTACTGGTTCGTCACCTCGCAGTGCGTGGCGTGGACCCTCGGCACGATCTCCTACTACGCCCTCCCCACCCTGGGCCCGGGCCTGGAGTACGTCGCGATCTACCAGCCGCTGGCCGACACACCGACGACGTCGCTGATGGAGTCGCTGGTCTACACCCGGCAGAGCTACATGATCCCGGGCCTGGAGGGCCAGGTGCAGTCGGTCGCCGGCTTCGCCAGCCTCCACACCGCGATCACGCTGCTGGTGGCCCTCATGGTGCAGTTCACGCTGCAGAACCGTGTGCTCAAGGTCGTCTTCTGGGTCAACTTCGGCGTCACCGTCGTCGCCACCCTCTACTTCGGCTGGCACTACATCGCCGACGACATCGCCGGCATCATGATCGCGCTGGTCGCCTTCTACGTCGGTGGCCTGGCCAGCGGGCAGAAGTTCGACCGCTACCCGCTCCAGTCGCACCCGACGACCACCACCTCCAAGGTGCCGGTCTCCCGCGACTGAGCCCCTGCCCGCGCCGCGCCCGCCGGCGCGCCCCGGTCTCACCCGTGAGGGCGGCAGATCCGGCGTTTTCCTGGGCGCCCCGGTGACCCGCGAGTAGCGTCGGGGCATGTCGAGCGACACCGTCAGCACCACCGTCACCCCGTCGGCCGCCACCGAGGCCCCCGCCCCGGCCGCGAGCACGCCCGAGCCGGAGCGTCACCGCTCGGGCTACCGCCAGCCCGAGGTCGACGTGGCGGCGATGACCCGCCTGCTCGACGGGAAGTACGCCGAGGTGCGCCAGCTCGTGCGCGACAGCCTCGTCGACCACGCGCAGGTGCTGCGCGACGCCGAGACGATGACGCCCGACGAGTTCCGCGAGCGGGTCAAGGACGTCGTGGTCGAGATCGCCTCGACCGGCCAGAGCGGCCTCGGGTTCCCCGAGGAGTACGGCGGCGGCGGCGACGTCGGCGCCTCGGTGGCCGCCTTCGAGACCCTCGCGCTGGGCGACCTCTCGGTGCTGGTGAAGACCGGCGTGCAGTTCGGCCTCTTCGGCGGCGCCGTGCTCCAGCTCGGCACGAAGGAGCACCACGACCGCTACCTGCCCGACCTCATCGCCGGGCGGCTGCTGGGCTGCTTCGCGATGACCGAGACCGGCCACGGGTCCAACGTGCAGGCCCTCGGCACCGTCGCGACCTTCGACCTGGCCACCCAGGAGTTCGTGATCACCACGACCTCGGAGGAGGCCGGCAAGGACTACATCGGCAACGCCGCCGTCCACGGCACGGTCGCCGTGGTCTTCGCCCAGCTCGAGATCGGCGGGGAGTCGCAGGGCGTCCACGCCTTCGTGGTGCCGATCCGCGTCGACGGCGAGCCCGCGCCGGGCGTGCGCATCGAGGACGACGGCCCCAAGATGGGCCTCGACGGCGTCGACAACGGCCGGCTGTGGTTCGACCACGTGCGGGTGCCGCGCACGAGCCTGCTCAACCGCTTCGCCGACGTCACGCCCGCCGGCGTCTACGAGAGCGCGATCGAGAGCCCCAACCGCCGCTTCTTCACCATGCTCGGCACCCTCATCCAGGGCCGCGTCTGCGTCGGCGGCGCCGGCATCAACGCCGCCAAGGTCGCGATCGCGATCGCGGTCAGGTACGGCGACCGGCGCCGCCAGTTCGAGGCCTCCGACCCCGAGCAGGAGGAGCTGCTGCTCGACTACGGCGTGCACCAGCGCCGGCTGCTGCCGCTGCTGGCCCGCACCTACGCGCTCCACTTCGCCCAGGAGGTCGTCGCCGCCGACCTGCACGCCGTGGCCACCGCCGCCGGCGGCGACGAGGTCGAGGCCGAGACGGCCAAGCGCGAGCTGGAGTCGCGTGCCGCCGGCACCAAGGCGCTCGGCACCTGGCACGCCACCCGCACCATCCAGGAGTGCCGGGAGGCCTGCGGCGGCGCGGGCTACCTCGCCGAGAACCGCTTCGCCGCGCTCAAGGCCGACACCGACGTCTTCACCACCTTCGAGGGCGACAACACCGTGCTCATGCAGCTGGTGGCCAAGGGCCTGCTCACCGGCTACGCCAGCGAGTTCGAGGACATGGACCAGTTCGGCATGGTCCGCTTCGTCGCCGGCCTGGCCGTCGAGACCGTCGTGGAGAAGACGGCCGTGCACAAGCTGGTGCAGCGGCTGCGCGACGTGCTGCCCGGCGGCGACGAGTGGGACCAGGAGGCCGGGCTGCTCGACCCCGAGTACCAGCTCGGCATGCTCCGCTTCCGCGAGGAGCACATGGTCAGCGGGGTCGCGCGGCGCCTCAAGCGCGGCATCGACGGCGGCATGAACGCCGGCCAGGTCTTCTCGCGCGTGCAGGACCACGTGATCGGCGCCGCCCACGCCCACATGGAGCGGCTCGTGCTCGAGGCCTTCGTGGCCAAGGTGCGCGCCCTGCCCGACGGCGACCAGAAGGTGGCCCTCAACCTGCTGTGCGACCTGCACGCCCTCTCGGTCATCGAGGCCGACCGGGCGTGGTTCATGGAGCACGGCCGGCTCTCGGTGCAGCGCTCCAAGGCGATCAGCCGCGAGGTCTCCTCGCTGTGCCGCAAGGTCCGCCCGATCGCGGTCGACCTCGTCGACGCCCTCGGCGTGCCCGAGGAGATGCTGCGCTCGCCGGGCCTGGTCGGCCCCGTCGGCACCCCGCGCGAGTCCTCGGTGCGCGCCGCCGCGGAGCGGGCCGGGGCCTGATGGCGCGCCCGCGCGGGCCGGCCCGCCTGGTCTCCGCCGTCGGCGGTGCGCTCGGCTCGGCGTACGTCGGGGCGCGTGCGGCCGGCGAGCAGGTCGCGCGCCTGCCCGGGCGGGTCACCGGCGGCTGGGAAGGCGACCCGCTGTGGGGCGCCTTCTACGACTGGACCGTCGAGCACCCCGGCGTCGGTGGGCCGCTGTGGCGCCTGGGCCTGGGCACCGACCAGCAGCTGCTCTTCACCGCCGCCGAGGAGGTCGGCCACCTGCCCGACGGCTCCCGCGTGCTCGACGTGCCGTGCGGCGGCGGGGTGGCGCTGCGCTCGCTGCGCGCCGACCAGCAGGTGGAGGTGGTGGCCGTCGACATCGCCGAGGTGATGCTCGAGCGGACCCGTCGCGCCGCCGCCGACCGCAAGGTCGACCACCTGGTCACCACGGTGGCCGCCGACGTGGCCGACCTGCCCTTCGACGACGCCTCCTTCGACCTCGTCGTCAGCCTCATGGGGCTGCACTGCTTCCCCGACCCCGCCGCCGCGGTGGCCGAGCTCGCGCGGGTGCTGCGGCCCGGCGGCGTGCTCAGCGCCAGCCTGCTGCTGCGCGGCACCGTGCCGGCGCTGTCGCCGGCCTGGCAGGTCGGTCGCGCCAGCGGGCTGCTCGGGCCGGGCTGCTCCAGCGTCGAGCTGCGCAGCTGGCTGGCCCGCGGCGGCGTCCAGGACGTCACCCTCCAGGTCAGCGGCGCCGTGGCCTACGTGCGCGGCGTCCGCCGCCTCCCCTGACGCACCGCAGCCCCCGCCCGGGTGACCGGACGGGGGCTGCGGGAGGGCGTCGGCTCAGTGGCCGGTCTTCTTGAAGCGGTCGAAGGAGGCGTGGACCTCGGCCTCGGCCTCGGTGCGGCCGACCCACTCCGCGCCCTCGACGGACTTGCCGGGCTCGAGGTCCTTGTAGACCTCGAAGAAGTGCTGGATCTCCAGGCGGTCGAACTTCGAGACGTGGCTGATGTCGCGCAGGTGCTCCTGGCGCGGGTCGGTCGCCGGCACGCAGAGGACCTTGTCGTCGCCGCCGGCCTCGTCGGTCATGCGGAACATGCCGATCGCGCGGCACTTGATCAGGCAGCCCGGGAAGGTCGGCTCCTGGAGGATGACCAGCGCGTCGAGCGGGTCGCCGTCCATGCCGAGGGTGTCCTCGATGTAGCCGTAGTCGGCGGGGTACTGCGTGGAGGTGAAGAGGGTGCGGTCCAGGCGGATGCGCCCCGACTCGTGGTCGACCTCGTACTTGTTGCGCTGACCCTTGGGGATCTCCACGAGCACGTCGAACTCCAGCACAGTCAGCCTCCGCTTGTGTCGGCCCGTCGTGGGCCGGATGTCGGTGGGCCCTCGACCGGTCGGGTCGGGGGCCAGGTCCTCGGGCCCGACGTGGGCCCGGCGGCGATTGTCGCGCACAATGACCCGAAACGCTGCAGCGGGAAGGGGATTCGGTGGGTCGACGTGACGCAGGCCACGCTCCGCGGCGGCGTGGCGGGCGTCTGCTGGCGGTGGTCCTCGTGCTCGCGCTCGGCGCCGGCGGGGCCGCGGCGTGGCGCACCGGCGTGCTCGACGACGCCGCCCGAGAGGTCGGCGACCGCTTCGCCGCGCTCACCGGCGACCCCGCGCCCGGCCCCGGCGACCCCTCCCGCGTCCCGCCGCCCGACGGCCTCGACCTCCCCGACCTCGACGAGCCGGCGCCCGTCGCCGCCGCGGCCGGCCTGCGCACCCTCGACCGTGCCACCGTACGACGCACGCTCGCGGCCGCGCTCGGCGACCGCGACCTCGGGCGCCACGTGGTCGCCGCGGTGGCCGGCCTCGGCGACGGCGCCGCGGGGTCGGCGCCGGTGGGCCTGGTGGCCCGCGGGCGGACGCCGGCCGCCGTGCCCGCCTCCACCACCAAGCTGCTCACCGCCGTGGGCGCGCTCAGCGTGCTCGACCCCGCGACCACCTTCGAGACGCGGGTCGTGCGCCGCGGGTCGACGCTGACCCTCGTCGGCGGGGGAGACCCGTTCCTGGCCCGGACCCCGGCGGCGGCCGAGGGCGCGGCGTACCCCCGGCGGGCCGACGTGACCACGCTGGCGCGCCGCACGGCCGCGGCGCTGCGGGGCACGGGCGCCGGCCCGCTGCGCCTCACCTACGACGCCAGCCTCTTCACCGGCCCCGCGGTCAACCCGTCGTGGCCCGCCGACTACGTGCCCGACGGGGTCGTGGCGCCGATCTCGGCGCTGTGGGTCGACGAGGGCCGTCCCGCCAGCGGCGTCGGCCGCGTGGCCGACCCGGCGCGCGAGGCCGCCGACGTCTTCGCGGCCGCGCTGCGACAGGCCGGCGTGGCGGTGCAGGGCCGCCCGCGGCGCGCTCAGGCCGCGGTCGGTGCCGACCCGGTGGCCGAGGTGAGCAGCGCGCCGCTGCCCGAGATCGTCGACCAGCTGCTCCAGGTCAGCGACAACGAGGCCACCGAGGTGCTGCTGCGCCACGTCGGCCTGGCCAGCGGGGGAGAGGGCAGCAGCGCGGCCGGGGTGGCCGGCGTCGCCGAGGTGCTGCGCGACCTCGGCGTGCCGGTGCCGGTGCGCCAGCTCGACGGCAGCGGGCTGTCGCGGGAGAACCTCATCGCCCCCGAGACACTGGTCGGGGTGCTGCGCGCGGTCGGCACCTCCGCCGAGGACTCCCCGCTGCGCGCCGTGCTCGGCGGCCTGCCGGTGGCCGGCTTCACCGGCTCGCTCGCGCTGCGCTTCGACGACGTGGCTCCGGACGCGGTCGGCGACGTGCGCGCCAAGACCGGCACCCTCACCGGGGTGAGCAGCCTGGCCGGCGTCGCGGTCGACCGCCGGGGCACGCCGCTGGTCTTCGCGCTCATGGCCGACCGGATCCGCGAGGTCGACACCCTCGACGCCCGGGCCGCCCTCGACCGCGCCGCGGCCGCCCTCGCGGCCTGCACCTGCTCGTGACCCGGACCCTGACCCGCGCCCGGGTCAGGGCGCCACGGATAGGTTCGGGGCCATGAGCACCCCCACGCCGGAGACCCCGGAGATCATCGACTGGGACCTCGCGGTCTCGCTGGGCTCGCGCCTGGCCGGCGACGGCCCCACGGTCGGGCGGGCCGAGGCGACGGCCGTCGTGGAGGAGCTGCGCGCCGGCGCCCACCGCTCCACCGGGCTGGTGCGCGACTTCACCGGGCTCGACGCCCCCGACGGCACCGCGCCGGTCCTCGTGGTCGACCGTGCCGGGTGGGTGCAGGCCAACGCCGACGGCTTCAAGGCGGTGCTGGCCCCGGTCGTGGCCAAGCTGGTGGAGAAGAAGCCCCCCTCGGGGCTCTCGCTGGCCCTGGGGTCGCGGATCACCGGTCTCGAGGTCGGCGGGCTGCTCGGCTTCCTCGGCGGCAAGGTGCTGGGCCAGTTCGACCCGTTCTTCGCCCCGGCGGGCCGGCTGCTGCTGGTCGCCCCCAACATCGTGCACGTCGAGCGGGAGCTCGGCGTCGACCCCACCGACTTCCGGCTCTGGGTCTGCCTGCACGAGGAGACCCACCGCGTGCAGTTCACCGCCGTCCCCTGGATGCGCGACCACCTCTTCTCCCTGGTCGGCCAGGTCGCCGACACCATGGACTCCTCCCGCATGCTCGACGACGGCCTCAAGCGGGTCAGCGAGGTGCTGCGCTCGCGTGGTCGCGACGGCGAGGGCGGCTCGCTGATGGACCTGGTGAGCAGCCCCGAGCAGAAGGAGCTGATGGACCAGGTCACCGGCGTCATGAGCCTGCTCGAGGGCCACGCCGACGTGGTCATGGACGGCGTCGGCCCGCGCGTCATCCCGAGCGTCGAGCACATCCGCGGCCGCTTCGACGAGCGGCGCAAGGGCGTCGGCGCCCTCGACCGCCTGCTGCGCCGCCTGCTCGGCCTCGACGCCAAGATGGCGCAGTACCGCGACGGCGCCGCCTTCGTGCGCACCGTCGTCGACCGGGTCGGCATGGAGCAGTTCAACGCCGTGTGGGCCGGCCCGCAGAACCTCCCGAGCAAGGCCGAGATCCACGACCCCTCCGCCTGGGTCGCCCGGGTCCTCTGAGACAGGCCGGGTCGAGCGCGATGCCCAGGCTGCACCCCGCGGTCGCCGCGGTCCGCCTCGCCGTACGCCGGGAGCTGGCCGACCTCCCGGCGGGCGCGACGGTGGTGGTGGCCTGCTCCGGCGGGCCCGACTCGCTCGCCCTGCTGGCCGCCACGGTGCACGAGTCGCGGGCGGGGGGCTGGCGCGTCGTCGGGGTCACGGTCGACCACGGCCTGCAGGAGGGCTCGGCCGAGCAGGCCGCCCGCGTGGTGGAGCAGATGGCCGCGCTGGGCGCCGACGAGACGGCGGGGGCGCGGGTGCAGGTCGTGCTCGACGGCGAGGGTCCCGAGGGAGCGGCGCGACGGGCCCGCTACGCCGTGCTCGACCGGGTCGGCGCCCACTTCGACGCCGCCGCGGTGCTGCTCGGCCACACCCGCGACGACCAGGCCGAGACGGTGCTGCTGGGGCTGGCCCGCGGCTCCGGCGCCCGCTCCCTGGCCGGGATGCGCCGCCGCTTCGACCGCTACCGCCGCCCGCTGCTCGAGGTCGCCCGCGACGACACGGTCACCGCCTGCCAGGTCGAGGGCCTCGACGTATGGGACGACCCGCACAACCACGACCCGGGCTACGCGCGGGTCCGGGTGCGCCGCGCCGTGCTGCCCGCCCTCGAGGAGCACCTGGGCCCCGGCGTGGCCGCGGCCCTGGCCCGCACGGCCGAGCAGCTGCGCGCCGACGCCGACCTGCTCGACGACCTCGCCGAGGTCGAGCACGCCCGGCTGGTCCGGCCCGACGGCGCCCTGCCGGTGGCCGAGCTCGCCGACCGGCCCGACGCCCTGCGCCGCCGCGTCCTGCGCCTGGCCGCCCTCGACGCCGGGGCCCCGGCCGCCGAGCTCCTCCACGAGCACGTGCGCGCCCTCGACGCGCTCGTCACCGACTGGCACGGCCAGCGCTGGATCGACCTCCCCGGGCCCCTGCGCGGCACCCGGGCCGACGGCCTGCTGCGGATCGCGGCGCCCCCGGTGGCCTGAGCCCTCCCGGGCCCCCGGGCCCGCCGGGCCGTCCCGGGCCGTCCCGGGCCGGACCGCGACGGGCGGTCCAGACCGCTCGACGCCCCACGGGCAGGGCGGGCCGAACGCCTCAGGTCGGCGACCCGAGGTGCCGATGGTCTGCGTGGCAGCCCCCCGGCCGCCCCCGGCCCACCCCGCCGGACCTGACCCCCTCGGGCGCCCCCTGCCCGCCGCTCCCCCCGGAGACCCCCCGATGAAGATGCTCACGACCTCGCTCGTCGCCGCCGCCACCCTCGCCGCCACGGCCATGCTCGCTCCCGGCACCACGGCCACCGCGTCCTCCAGCCACGGCGTCGCCCCCCGGGTCGCCGGCACGGGCGGGGCGATGGTGCAGGGCGCGGTCGTCGACCAGCGCGGTCGCCACGTCGACGACGTCGAGGTGCAGGCCGTCGACCTGGCCACCGGCGACGTCGTGGCCAGCGACCTGTCCTACGCCTCGCCCGACAACGACATCGAGCACGGCTACTTCGCCCTGCGGGTGCGCAGCGGCAGCTACGAGGTCACCTTCTCCAAGCCCGGCTACGCCAGCGGGAGCATCGTCGTCGACCGCGCCCGCCGCGAGAAGGCCGGCATCGGCGAGGTCGAGCTGACCAAGAGGCCGGTCGCCTCCGACACCGACGCCCGCGCCCCGCGCCGCGTCGAGCTCGGCGACAAGGTGCGCGTCACCGTGCGCGTGAGCGCCGCCGGCGACCCCGCCACCCCCAGCGGCGCGGTCGTGCTCACCGCCGGCCGTCGCGTCGTCGAGCGCGGCCAGCTGCGCGACAACGGCACCGTCGTGCTCGACCTGGGCCGCCTGGACCGTGGCGAGCACACCTTCGTCGCGAGCTACGCCGGCAACGACCTGCTCAAGGGCTCCAGCTCCCAGCGGGTGCCGGTCGAGGTCTACAAGCCCCGCCGTCGCCACTGACCCGCCGTCGCCACCGACCCGCAGCGCCCCTAGGCTCTGCGCCATGGACTCTGCCCACGTGGAGAACGACCTCGTCAACGTGCTGTTCACCGAGGCCCAGATCCAGGAGCGGCTCGGTGAGCTCGCCGCCCGGATCGAGGACGACTACGCCGGCAAGGACCTGCTGATCGTCGGCATCCTGCGCGGTGCGGTGATGGTGATGGCCGACATGGCCCGCAGCTTCAGCCGCCACCTCGAGATGGACTGGATGGCGGTGTCGTCCTACGGCTCCGGCACCAAGTCCAGCGGCGTCGTGCGGATCCTCAAGGACCTCGACACCGACATCTCCGGGCGTCACGTGATCATCGTCGACGAGATCATCGACACCGGCCTGACCCTGTCGTGGCTGACCTCCAACCTCACCAGCCGCAACCCCGCGAGCGTGGAGATCTGCACCCTGCTGCGCAAGCCCGAGGCCCTGCAGATGCCCGTCGACGTCAAGTACATCGGCTGGGACATCCCCAACGAGTTCGTCGTGGGCTACGGGCTGGACTACAAGGAGCAGTACCGCAACCTGCGCGACATCGGCACGCTCGCGCCGCACGTCTACTCCTGACCGCCGCTCCACCGGGCCCGGCCGGGCCGACCCGGGCCGACCCGGCACCGCGTCTCTCAGGCCCCTCTCAACCGAGCGCCTGAGAGACTGGACCACGCCTGCCACCTGTACCGTCGTGGGTTCAGCCGTGCACAAGACGAGAGAAGTCCGTGAAGCGCATTTTCAAGGGTCCCTGGTTGTGGATCGTCGTCGCCGTGGTGGGTGTCCTGCTCGCCCTGCAGTTCCTCGCGCCCAACAGCGGTGGCGACGAGATCGACGCCTCGACGATGAGCAAGTACATCGCCGACGGCGACGTCGAGGAGATCACCTTCGTCGGGGGTGACCAGCAGATCAAGGCCGTCCTCGACGACGGCGTGCGCGACGAGGGCTCCGAGGTCACCACCTACTGGATCAACGGCACCCAGCGCGACCTCGTCAACGCCGCGCAGGCGCAGTACCGCGCCGGCACGATCGACGACGTCAAGACCGAGATCTCGCGCCCCAGCCTGCTCAGCTCGTTCCTGTTCTCCGTGCTGCCCATCGTGATCATCGTGATCATCTTCCTGTGGCTGCTCAACAGCATGCAGGGCGGCGGCGGCCGCGGTGTCATGCAGTTCGCCAAGTCCAAGGCCAAGCTGATCTCCAAGGACATGCCGAAGTCGACGTTCAACGACGTGGCCGGCTGCGAGGAGGCCATCGAGGAGCTCGGCGAGATCAAGGAGTTCCTCCAGGAGCCGGCGAAGTTCCAGGCCGTCGGGGCCAAGATCCCCAAGGGCGTGCTGCTCTACGGCCCTCCCGGCACCGGCAAGACCCTGCTGGCGCGCGCCGTGGCCGGCGAGGCCGGCGTGCCCTTCTACTCCATCTCCGGCTCCGACTTCGTCGAGATGTTCGTCGGTGTCGGCGCGTCCCGCGTGCGCGACCTATTCGAGCAGGCCAAGGAGAACGCCCCGGCCATCGTCTTCATCGACGAGATCGACGCCGTGGGCCGTCACCGCGGCGCCGGCATGGGCGGCGGCCACGACGAGCGCGAGCAGACCCTCAACCAGCTGCTCGTCGAGATGGACGGCTTCGACGTGCGCGGCGGGGTCATCCTCATCGCCGCCACCAACCGCCCCGACGTGCTCGACCCCGCGCTGCTGCGCCCGGGCCGCTTCGACCGCCAGATCCAGGTCGACGCCCCCGACCTCTCGGGCCGCCACCAGATCCTCCAGGTGCACTCGCGCGGCAAGCCCATGTCGCCCGACATCGACCTGATCTCCGTGGCGCGCCGCACCCCGGGCTTCACCGGCGCCGACCTGGCCAACGTGCTCAACGAGGCCGCGCTGCTCACCGCGCGCACCAACGACAAGCTGATCACCGACGCCGCCCTCGACGAGGCCATCGACCGCGTCATCGCCGGCCCGCAGCGCCGCACCCGCCTGATGAGCGAGAAGGAGAAGCTCATCACGGCCTACCACGAGGGCGGCCACGCCCTCGTCGCCGCGGCCCTGCCCGGCACCGACCCGGTGCACAAGATCACGATCCTCCCGCGCGGTCGCGCCCTGGGCTACACGATGGTGCTGCCCGACGAGGACAAGTACTCCCAGACCCGCTCGGAGATGCTCGACAAGCTGGCCTACATGCTCGGCGGGCGCGCCGCGGAGGAGATGATCTTCCACGACCCCACCACCGGCGCCGGCAACGACATCGAGAAGGCCACCAACCTCGCGCGGGCCATGGTCACCCAGTACGGCATGACCGACCGCCTCGGGGCCATCAAGCTCGGCGAGACCCAGGGCGAGCCCTTCCTGGGCCGCGACATGGGCCACTCGCGCAACTACTCCGAGGACGTCGCCGCGATCGTCGACGAGGAGACGAAGAACTTCCTCGCCGTCGCCCACCAGGAGGCCTTCGACATCCTCGAGGAGAACCGCGACGTGCTCGACGCCCTCGTGCTCGAGCTGCTCGACAAGGAGACCCTCGACAAGGCCGAGGTGGCCCGCGTCTTCGAGCCGCTGCGCCGCCGCCCGGTGCGCCCGGCCTGGACCGGCTCGCCCGACCGTCGACCCTCCGACATCCCGGCCGTGGAGATCCCGCAGGCCATCCGCGACCGCGCCCGCAGCAACGGCGCCCCCGCCGACCAGCCCGCCGGCGTCGTGCTGACCCCGCCCGGGGCCGGCGGCGACGTCCACGGCGACCCCGGCCTCGGCCCCGACGGCACCCCGCCGGCGCCCCCCACCCCTCCGAGCCCCGGCTCGCCCACGCAGCAGGGATGACCCCGTGACCGACCGCATCAGCGCCCCCGAGCGCGCCCCCGAGGACATCCCCGCCTTCGACCACGAGCGCGCCGAGGCCGCCGTGCGCGAGCTGCTCTGCGCGATCGGCGAGGACCCCGACCGCGAGGGGCTGCGCGAGACCCCGGCCCGCGTCGCCCGCGCCTACGCCGAGCTCACCGCCGGCCTGCGGATGACCCCGCAGGAGGTGCTCTCGACCACCTTCGACCTCGGCCACGACGAGATGGTCCTCGTGCGCGACATCGAGCTGTGGTCGATGTGCGAGCACCACCTCGTGCCCTTCACCGGGGTGGCCCACGTCGGCTACATCCCGGCCGCGAGCGGCAAGATCACGGGCCTGTCCAAGCTGGCGCGCCTGGTCGACGTCTACTCCAAGCGCCCGCAGGTGCAGGAGCGGCTCACCACCCAGGTCGCCGACGCGCTCATGGACATCCTCGAGGCCCGCGGCGTCATCGTCGTGATCGAGGCCGAGCACCTGTGCATGACCATGCGCGGGGTCAGGAAGCACGGCGCGCGCACCATCACCTCCGCCGTGCGCGGCATCATGCACAGCGGCCCCACCCGCGCCGAGGCGATGGCGCTGATCCGCGGCACGCACTGACGTGACCGGCGACCGCCCGGGGGTCCCGCCGGCCCCGCCCACGGCGCAGGCCCCGTCGACGACGCAGGCCCCGCCGGGGGCGGCCTCCCCGGCGGCCGCGTCGCTGCGGCTGCCGCTCGACCGGCCCCGCGTCATGGGCGTCGTCAACGTCACCCCCGACTCCTTCTCCGACGGCGGGCGCTACGTCGAGCCCGCGGCCGCCGTGGCCCACGGGCGTCGGCTGCTGGCCGACGGCGCCGACGTCCTCGACATCGGCGGGGAGTCGACCCGCCCCGGCGCGACCCGGCCGCTGGTGGCCGAGGAGCTGGCCCGGGTGGTGCCGGTGATCGCCGCGCTGGCCGCCGAGGGCGCCGTGGTCTCGGTCGACACCATGCGCGCCGAGGTCGCCGCGGCGGCGCTGGAGGCCGGCGCGGTGATCGTCAACGACGTCTCCGGCGGGCTGGCCGACCCCGAGATCCTGACCGTGGCGGCGGCCGCGGGCGCGACGTACGTGGCGATGCACTGGCGTGCCCACGCCGACCACATGCGCGACTTCGCCGTCTACGACGGCCCCGGCGGGGTGGTGGCGGCGGTCTGCGAGGAGCTGGAGGAGCGGGTCGAGGCGATCCGCGCCGCCGGCGTGGCCGACGACCGGATCGTGCTCGACCCCGGGCTGGGCTTCGCCAAGCGCGGCGAGCACAACTGGGAGCTGCTGCGCGACCTCGACCCGGTGCTGGCGCTGGGCCACCCGGTGCTGGTGGGCGCGAGCCGCAAGTCCTTCCTGGGCGCCCTGCTGGCCGGCCCCGACGGCGCGCCGCGCGAGCCCGAGGGGCGCGAGCACGCCCACGCCGTGGTGCTCGCCCACCTCGCGGGGGCCGGTGCGTGGGGCGTGCGGGTCCACGACGTACGGTCGGCGCGCGACGCGCTGGCCGCGGCCCGGATGCTCCGGGCCCCCTCCGCGCAGCCCGACGACAGGAGCCCCGCATGAGCCCGCGCACGAGTGACGAGCTGGCCGTGCTCGCGGTGGAGTGCTGGGGCCACCACGGGGTCTTCGAGTTCGAGCGGCGCGAGGGCCAGACCTTCGTCATCGACCTCGTGCTGGGCCTCGACACCACCCCCGCGGCCGCCTCCGACGACTTGCACGACACCGTCGACTACGGGAGTCTCGTGGCCGACGTGAAGGCCGCCGTCGAGCGTGACCCGGTCGACCTGATCGAGACGCTCGCAGGACGCGTGGCCGACGTCTGCTTGAGGGATCACCGTGTTGAATGGGCGCGGGTGACGATCCACAAGCCGGATGCACCCATCGAGGCGACGTTCGCGGACGTCGCGCTGACGATCACCCGAAGACGCGAGGACGCGACGTGACCGAAACCCCCAACCCGCACATCATCGACGCCGACACCCTCACCGGTGAGATGCGCCCGATCCGTCGCGCGGTGCTGGCCATCGGGTCCAACCTGGGAGAGCGCCTCGCCGCCCTCCAGGGCGCGGTCAACGCCATCGCCGACACCCCCGACGTCTGGGTCACCGGCGTCTCCCCGGTCTACGAGACCGAGCCCGTGGGCTGCCCCGAGGGGTCGGAGAAGTTCCTCAACGCCGTGGTGCTCATCGACACCACGCTGGCCGCCAACCGCCTCATGGACCGCGCGCTGGCCATCGAGGACGCCTTCGAGCGCGAGCGCACCGTGGTGCCCAACTCCCCGCGCACCCTCGACGTCGACCTGGTCGTCGTCGGCGACCGCCGCAGCGACGAGCCGTCGCTGCGCCTGCCCCACCCGCGGGCCAAGGAGCGGGCCTTCGTGCTCAAGCCCTGGTTCGACCTCGAGCCCGACGCCACGCTGCCCGAGGCCGGCCCCATCGCCGAGCTGCTCACCGCGGTCGGCATGGACGGCGTCGCCCTGCGCGACGACCTCCACCTCGAGGTCGAGTGAGTCGTGGCCCCCGGGCCCGACCGCACCCCTGACGCCGGCGGACCGGAGCGTCCGTCCGGTGACCCCGAGGATCCCCGGCGGCTGCGGCCGACCTCCCCGGCGGCGCTGACCGCGACCGGCGTGGTCGCCCTCGTCGTGGGCTGGCTGCTGCGTCCGGTCCTCGAGGCGGCCTCGGGCTCGGCCCCGCAGATGTCGTGGGCCCAGCCCGCCACGCTGCTGGTCGTGGCCGCGGCCGTCGCCTGGACGGCCTGGGCCACGTGGCGCGCCCTCCAGGTGCGCCACGAGCGCATGGAGGCCCACCGGGCCGTCAACCGCCTCGCGCTCGGGCGCGCGAGCGCCTACGTCGGCGCCCTGGTCGGCGGGCTCTACGCCGGCTACGCCGTCAGCTGGCTGGGGCTGCGGGCCGAGCTCGCCGAGGCCCGGGCCATCCGCTCGGCCGTCGCCGCGCTGGCCGGGGTGGTCATCCTGGTCGCAGGGCTGGTCCTGGAGCGCGCGTGTCGCGTCCGTGGCGACGACCCGCCGCCCTAGTCTGGTCGCCATGACCTCCCCATCGGCCCCGTCCGTCACACCCGCCACGGAGCCGAGCACGGGACGCACCCCCTCGAGCGCCTCGACGAGCGCGTCGGCCTCGCGGCGGCGCCAGCGCAGCACCCGCCTGACGGTCGCCACGCTGCTGCTCGTGGTCGCGGCCGTGGTCGTGCTCGCCGCGGCCCTGTCCGGCTCGTGGGTCGCCGGCGTCGTCGCCGGGGTGAGCGCGGTCCTGCTGGGCGCGGCCGCCACCCGCATCACCTACTCCGAGCTGCTCCAGTCGCGTCGTGACGCCAACCGCGACCGCGCCGAGCAGGCCCAGGCCTACCGCCGCATGGCCGAGGAGCGCTCGGTGGAGCACGCCGCCCACGTCGCCCGGCAGGTCGGTGACGTCCGCTCCGAGCTGGGGGCCCGCCTCGCCGAGCGCGAGACCGCCCTCTCCGAGCTCGAGGCCGAGCTGGCCAAGCTCCAGAAGCACGACGCCGAGACCACCCGCCGCCTGCTCGCCGAGACCAAGCGCGCCCAGGAGCTCGAGCGCGAGGGCGCCCTCACCGCCCGCAGCCTCGACGCCGCCGAGGAGCGCGCCGCCGAGGCGATCGTGCGGATGGCCGAGGTCGAGGCCGAGATCGACGTGCTGCGCGCCGAGGTCGAGACCGTCACCGCCGCCTGGCGCAGCGCCGAGGCCGAGGCCACCCGCCGCCGCCGCGCGTGAGCCCAGCCTCCCGGCCCGGGCGGCCCGCGGGCCCCGCGGGCGCTGCGTCGCTCCGCGGGGTGGTCCACCGCGGCCGCGGCGTACGGCAGGATGGCTCCTCGTGATCCCCGAGGAGTCCCGGTTCGAAGAAGACCCCGTCGAGCTGGTCCCCGACCCTCCCGGGCTCCCCGCCGACTGGAGCGTCGACAGCCCCGACCCGGCCGACCGGGCCGACGTCGAGCGGCTCACGACCCTGCTGCGCGCCCACGAGCGCCACGGCCGCGGCTGGGCCGGCGCCAGCGTCGACGACGTGCTCGTCGAGGTCTCCGAGCGCGGACTGCGCACGCGGCAGAACGTCGTGGTGCGCGACGCCGACGGCCTGATCCGCGCCTGGGGCAGCGTGCACGACCGCGCCGGCGGCCGGATGCTCTTCGTCCACGTCGTCGAGCGCGACCTGCCCGCCCGCACGGCCGACGCCTGCTCCGACGTGCTCGTCGAGTGGGCCGTGGGCCAGGCCCGTGCCGTCGGCGAGGCCCGCGGCCTCGAGGTGCAGCAGATCGACACCGGCGCCTTCGAGGGCGACGAGCGCCAGGCCCGCTGGCTCACCGAGGGCGGCTTCGCCAAGGTCCGCACCTGGTGGCAGATGAGCCGCCCGGTCACCGCCGAGGAGTCCTCGCTGGTGCCCGACCCCGCGCTGTGGGAGCGCAAGGGCGTGCGCTTCCGCCAGGTGCGACGCGCCGGCGGCGGCATGCCCGACGACGAGGACCTGCGCGACGTCCACGACGTCCTGGAGGAGGCCTTCCTCGACCACTTCAACTCGTGGGAGGAGACCTTCGACGAGTTCCTGCACCGGCTGCGCGAGGACCCCGGCCACCGCTGGGACCACTGGTGGCTGGCCGAGCTGCTCGACGGCGCCGACGACGGCGCCGCACCCCAGGCGGTCGGTGCGCTGGTCGGCACGGTCTCGGAGAGCGCCGACGGGCCCGACGGCTCCTACGTCTCCTACATCGGCGTGCGGGAGGCGGCGCGCGGCCGCGGGGTGGCCAAGGGCCTGCTGCGCACGATCATCGCCGACGCCGCCGGCCGCGACCGCGACCGCGTGGGCCTCGAGGTCGACGCCGACTCCTCCACCGGCGCCGACGGGCTCTACACCTCGATGGGCTGGGTGACGACGTACGTCACCGAGTCGTGGCACCGCGACGTGCCGGTGGCCCCCGCCGACCAGGCCTGAGGGCCCGGCCGGCCCGCGAGGGCCCCGTCCGCGGGGACGGAGTGTGCCTCAGCCCAGCGAGGCGCGCAGGGCGCGGTGCACGCCGTTGGGCGTGAGCACGCCGACGAAGCGCGCACCGTCCTTGACCCCGACCATGCCCTTGTCGTCGCGCAGCAGCACGGCCAGCGCCTCCTCCAGGGTGGCGCCGACGTCGACCGCCGCGCCCAGCTGACCGGCGCTGACCCCGTCGAGGGGCTCGAGGTGGGCGGGGTCGATCGGGGTGACGGTGAGCCGGCGCAGCCCGCGGGTCGAGCCCACGAAGTCGGCCACGAAGTCGTCGGCGGGGCGGCCCAGCAGCTCCGCGGGGGTGGCGTACTGCGCCAGGCGGCCGCCGGTGGCGAAGACCGCGACCCGGTCGCCCATGCGCACGGCCTCGTCGATGTCGTGGGTGACCAGCACGACGGTCTTGCCCAGGTCCCGCTGCAGTCGCAGGAACTCGTCCTGGAGCCTGACCCGCACCACCGGGTCGACGGCGCCGAAGGGCTCGTCCATGAGCAGCACCGGCGGGTCGGCGGCCAGCGCGCGGGCCACGCCCACGCGCTGGCGCTGACCGCCCGAGAGCTGGTGGGGGTAGCGGTCGCCGTAGGTCGACGGGTCGAGCCCGACGAGGTCCATGAGCTCCTCGGCGCGGCGGCGGGCGGTCGCCTTGGACTCGCCGTAGAGCAGCGGCACGGTCATCACGTTGGTGACGATGCGCTGGTGCGGGAAGAGGCCCACCTGCTGGATGACGTAGCCGATGCCGCGGCGCAGCTCGACGGGGTCGACCCCCGTGACGTCGGCGCCGTCGATCTCGATGCGCCCGGTGGTCGGCTCGATGAGCCGGTTGACCATCTTCAGCGTCGTCGACTTGCCGCAGCCCGACGGGCCGACCAGGCAGACCAGCTCGCCGCGTCCGACCTCGAGGTCGAGCTCGTGGACCGC
Organism: Nocardioides sp. Leaf307; assembly: GCF_001423135.1. NCBI lineage: Bacteria > Bacillati > Actinomycetota > Actinomycetes > Propionibacteriales > Nocardioidaceae > Nocardioides > Nocardioides sp. Leaf307. Next base: position 492,837 of record NZ_LMNY01000003.1, read on the forward strand.
CACGGTGCCGTCGGGGTAGGTCTTGCCCACGCCCGAGAGCCGGATCATCGGCTGGCTCGCGGGGGAGCCGGTAGGTTCCATGCGGTGACCCTACTCGTGCAGGCCGCGGCGCTGGCCGTGCCGACCGCCGACGCCGGGCCGTCCTGCTACAGCCGTCTGACCAACGAGTGGTTCTGCTGGCAGTACGTCACCGACCGGCAGTCCGAGATCGTCGACGCCACCGTGGAGCACGTGTGGATCACCGTGGCCGCCGTGCTGGCGGGCCTGCTGATCTCCTTCCCGCTGGCCGTGCTCGCCCGCCGCCTGCCCCGGCTGGAGTCGACCATCCTCGCGGTCTCGACCGGCATCTACACCGTGCCGTCGCTGGCCCTGCTCCCGCTGCTGGTGCCCTTCACGGGTCTGTCGCCCACGACGGTGGTCATCGGGCTGGCGCTCTACGCCCTCACCATCCTCGTGCGCGCCTTCCTCGAGGGGCTGCGCTCGGTGCCCGACGAGGTCCGCGAGTCGGCCACCGGCCTGGGCTACGGCCCGGGCCGCCTGCTGCTGCGCGTGGAGCTGCCGCTGGCGCTGCCGGTCGTCATGGCCGGGCTGCGCGTGGCCACCGTCTCCACGGTCGCGCTCACCACGGTCGGCTCCCTGGTCTCCTACGGCGGCCTGGGCAACCTCATCAAGGACGGCGTGCTGACCGACTTCCGCGCCGAGCTGCTCACCGCGGCGGTGCTGTGCGTCGTGCTCGCGATCGTCCTCGACGTGCTGCTCGTGGCGACCCAGCGGGTGCTGACGCCCTGGACCCGGGGGGTGCGGGCATGAGGGTGCTCCAGGACGCGTGGGCCTACCTCACGACCGCCGCGAGCTGGACCGGCGACGGCGGCATGCTCGAGCTGCTGCTCCAGCAGCTGCTCCTCACCGTCACCGCCCTCGGGCTGGCCGCCGCCCTCGGGCTCCCCGTGGCGCTGTGGCTGGGCCACCTGGGCCGGGGCGGCTTCCTGGCGATCAACATCTCCAACATCGGTCGGGCCGTGCCGACCTTCGCCCTCCTCGCGCTCCTCGTCACCGCCGACGCCTGGGGCTGGACCCAGGGCTGGTTCCCCGGGGTGCGCGAGGCGGGGCCCTACGGCCGCGCCGGCCTCGCGACGCTGGTCGCGCTGACCCTCTTCGCCCTGCCCCCGATCATCACCAACGCCTACGTCGCCGTGCGCGAGGTGCCCGCCGACGTGCGCCAGGCCGCCGACGGCATGGGCATGACGGGGCTGCAGAAGTTCCGCCGCGTCGAGCTGCCCCTGGCCACGCCGCTGGTGGTCTCCGGGCTGCGCCTGGCCCTGGTGCAGGTGTGGGCCACCGCCACCATCGCCGCGCTCGTGGCCGGGCCCGGGCTGGGCCGGGTCATCACCGACGGCTTCGTGCGCAACCAGTACGGCCAGGGCATCGCCGGCGCGGTCGTCGTGGCCGTGGTCGCGCTGCTGCTCGAGCTGGTCGCCGCCCTCGCGCAGCGCCTCACCACCCCTCCCGGGTCGCCGGGTGCGCGTCCCACGGGTCGGCCTCGCCGGTCCGGGGGAGCCCCGGCGTCGGTCGCGGCGCCTACAGTCTCGTCCTAGCCGACGCCGTCGGCCCCTGACGCGGGTCCGCCCGCCGACCGGACACGCGCGGGCGCCGCCCGCGGGACACAGAAGGTGCACCCCATGAAGCTGCGACGTTCCCTGGCCGCGGTGCTCTCCGCCGGCACCCTGCTGGCCGCGAGCGCCTGTGCCGGCGACGAGCTCGACGACACGGCCTCCGACGACGCCTCCTCGTCGTCGTCCCCCTCGGAGTCCACGGGCTCCGAGCCCGCCGCCGGTGGCGGCCCCGTCACCATCGCGAGCCAGAACTTCCCCGAGGCGGCCCTGGTCGCCTCGATGTACGAGCAGCTGCTCGCCGACGCGGGCTACGAGCCCACCGTCAACCTCGTCGACGCCCGCGACGCCTACCTCGGCACCTTCCCCGGTGACGTCGACGTCGTCCCGGAGTACGTCGGCGGCATCGTCAACGCCCTCAACGCCCGGGAGAACGGCGACGACGCCGAGCCCTTCGAGACCGGTGACGGCGAGGAGCTGAAGGCCGACGGCGCCGACCTGCTCGAGGCCGCCGGCATCACCCTGCTCGACGTGTCGCCCGCCACCGACACCAACGCGTTCTTCGTGACCCAGGACTACGCCGAGGAGAACGACGTCGACGAGCTCTCCGACCTCGAGGGCGAGTCGGTCGTGCTGGCCGCGGCCCCCGACTGCGAGGGACGCCTCGACTGCGAGGGCGGCCTGGTCGACGAGTACGGCATCGACGTCACCGAGGTGCTGCCCCTGGGCTACGCCAGCGACCAGACCTACCAGTCGGTCCTCGACGGCGAGTCGGAGCTCGGCGAGACCAGCACCACCGACGGCACGCTGGAGTCCCTCGGGCTCGTCGTGCTCGAGGACGACCAGGAGATCCAGCCCGCCCAGAACCTCGTGCCGGCCGTCTCCGACGAGTTCCTCGACGCCAACCCGGGCGTCGCCGACGTGCTCAACCCGCTCATGGCCGCGCTGACCACCGAGAAGCTCACCGAGCTCAACGGCCGGATCTCGGTCGACCGCGAGCAGACCGAGGACGTCGCCCTCGACTTCCTGCAGTCCGAGGGCCTGCTCTGACGCACGCCCCCTGAGGCACCACCGGTCCCACCAGCACCACCCGGGCCGTCCGACCCCGCCGCCCGCGGCACCTGTCGGCCCAGACCCGCACCTGTCGGCCCGTGCGTCGGCCGACAGGTGCGGGTTTCACCAGTCAGCCGGTGAAACCCGCGGCACGCCGTACGCCCCGCCGCCCGCGGCACCTGTCGGCCCGGACCCGCACTGGTCGGCCCGTGCGTGGGCCGACCGGTGCGGGTCTCGCCAGCCGGCCGGTGAAACCCGCCGCCGCGCCGACCGCCTCAGACCTCGTGCGCCCGCAGGGCGACGGCGGCGGGGTCGAGGGAGGCGGGGTCGAGGACGGGCAGCGCGAGCCGCGCCCCGTCGGGGCCGGAGGTGCGGGGGGCGGGGCCGGGGTGCTCGGCCATCCACGCCATGACCGCCGCGGCGTCCTCGCGCCGGCCCTGCTCCACGAGCCACCCGGTCAGCCGGTGCACCGGCGGCAGGCCGGAGGCGGTCAGCGACGTGGGCCCGCGGCCGCCGGGGGCACCCGCCCCCCACAGCGAGAGCACGCCGGAGCGCAGCAGCTCCCACCACGCGTCGTCGCAGCCGGGGATCTCGGTGAAGTAGCGGTGCAGGTCGCCGGCCAGCACGCGGTCGCGCATGACGTCGACCACCTCGCCCCCCGTCGCGGCCGGGGCGTCGGCCGCCCACTGCTCCACGCTGCGCAGCGAGTCGCGCTTGGTCGACCAGCGGTCGGTGAGGTCGGCCAGCGAGGAGCGCTGCTGGGTGATGGAGCTGCCGTCGGTGCGGATGCGCCAGTGGTAGACCACCTCGGGCAGCACGCTGATGCGCCGCGCGGCCAGGTAGGCCCGGGTCAGCGTGGGCTGGTCCTCGTAGCGCACGCCCTCGGGCCAGGTGAGGCCCGCGGTGTCCCAGAAGGCCCGTGACCAGAGCTTGTTCCAGGCGAAGACGTCGCCCATCAGCTCGGGCAGCTCCGCGATCCCCAGGGCGCGGCGCTCGCGGTGCAGCCGGCGCATCCAGGGCGGCTCGGTGAGCCGGCCGTCCTCCCAGCGCGCCACCGAGCCGGTGACCAGGTCGCTGTCGTCGCGCCTCAGGGCCTCGAGCATGGTGGCGTAGGCGTCCGGCGGCACGACGTCGTCGGAGTCGGCGAAGGCCAGCAGCGGGCCGGTGGCGTGGGCCAGGCCGGCGTTGCGGGCGGCGCCGAGGCCCTGGTTGGCCTGGTGCACGACGCGCACGCGGGCGTCCTGCTCGGCGTAGGCGTCGGCGACGGCGCCCGACCCGTCGGTGGAGCCGTCGTCGACGACGACCACCTCGAGCGCGCGGTGGCTCTGGGCCAGGATGCTGTCGAGGCAGGCGGGCAGGTAGGCGGCGACGTCGTGCACGGGCACGACCACGCTGATCACGGGACCGTCGGCCGGGCCCTCGGCCGGACGGTCTGCCGGACCGTCTGCGGGACCGTCCGCAGGCCCGCGTCGGGGATCGCGTCGGCGCAGCCTCACGCGCCCACCGTAGTGGCGGGCCCGATCGGCAGTAGGCTCCCCTCCCGTGACCGCCCTGCCTGACGCCACCGTGCCGCCCACCCCGGACCCCGCCGACCACCCGCGCAAGGTGCTCTTCGTCGCGGGCGCGGGCCGCAGCGGCACGAGCACGATGGCCGGCCTGATGCAGATCCTGGGCCTGCACGTGCCCAAGCCGGAGGTCGTGCCCGACGAGACCAACCCCAAGGGCTTCGGTGAGCCGGCCTGGGCCGTCGAGCACCACACCCGCCTGCTGCGCGAGGCGGTCGTGCAGGTCAGCGACTCGCGACCCGACGCGTGGTTCGAGACCGGCCGCATCTCCACCCGCGAGCCCGAGCGGATCCGCACCGCCCAGTGGCTGGAGTCGCACTTCGAGGTGGCCAGCGAGCTCGTCGTCAAGGACCCCCGGCTGAGCTGGTTCCTGTCGCTGTGGCGGGTCGCGGCGATCCGCAGCGGCGCCACCCCGGTCTTCGCCACCATGCTCCGCCCGCCCGCGGAGGTGGTCGGGAGCAAGCAGAAGTACTACGCCAACCGGCTCGGCTCGGCCCACCTGGCCAGCTCCTGGCTCAACATGCTGCTCCACACCGAGCGCGCCACCCGCGAGTCCGTCGCCGACGGCGGTCGCGTCTTCGTGCGCTACTCCGACCTGCTCGACGACTGGACCCGCGAGACGATGCGCGTGGGCGAGCAGCTGCAGCTCCAGCACGTCCTGCACGCCACCAGCGAGCAGATCCGCGACGGCCACCGCTTCGTCGACCCCGGCCTGCGCCGCGTCACCCAGACCCTCGACGACCTCGCCCTGCCCCCGCGCCTGCACGAGCTCACCGCCGAGACCTGGTCGGAGCTCAACAAGCTCGCCGAGCCCGGCGGCGACCAGCCGGCCGTGCACGAGGCCCTCGACCAGCTGCGCCAGGGCTACACCGACCTGTACGCCGAGGCCGAGGCGATCAGCCGCTCCTCGGTCGTCGCCACGGAGCACCGGATGCGCCAGGGCGGTCGCGGCCCCGGTGGCGGCCAGACCGGCCCCGGCGGCCAGGGCGGCCCCGGCGGCCCGAAGCCGGCCGACGCGCCCTCCCCCGACGCCCCGGTGCGCGCCGCCGACCGGGTGCCCCACGGCCTGCGGGCGATGGTGCCGGCCCCGGTGCGCCGCGGGCTGCGCAAGGCCGCCGGCCGCGAGCGCTGAGGGCCCCGCCGTGAACGCCATCCGCCACCCCGACGGCCTGCGCAACCTCGAGGGCCACGCCGACTTCGACATCACCTGGCCCTGGCACCGCCCCGGCGGCCTGCGGGCCGGCTCCACCGCCGTGCTGCGCGTCAAGGACGAGGCCCGCGCCCTGCCCTTCGTGCTCCCGCCGCTGCTGCGCGCCTGCGACGAGGTGCTCGTGGTCGACAACGGGTCGACCGACGGATCCCCGGAGGTGGCCGCCGCGACCGCCGAGCGGGCCGGGCTGGGTCACCGGCTGCGCCAGGCGACCTACCCCTTTGCGGTCGCGCGCGCCGGCGCCGAGCACCTCGCCACCCACGAGCTCTCGGTGCACTCGCTGTCGTACTTCTACAACTGGTGCTTCGCCCAGGTCGCCACGCGCTACTCCTGGAAGTGGGACGGCGACATGGTCCTCACCACCGAGGGCGAGGTCTCGCTCGGCGACCTCGCGTGGCAGGTCGGCGACGTGCAGTCGATCATCCGCGTGCCGCGCCACGGGCTCTACCTCGACAGCGACTCCCACGGCTACCTCGACCTCGGCCTGCGCAACGCCGAGGAGTGGGGCTACCCCGTGGGTCCCGACTTCGTCTTCACCAAGGCCTTCGAGTGGGAGATCCGCTCGACCCCGGAGCAGTGCCGCTCGATCGGGCTGCCCCACGGGCTGTGCGTGGAGCTGAAGTTCCTCGACTCCGACGAGTTCGCCCACTGGACCGACCCCGAGTCCTTCGCCACCAGCTTCCGCAACAAGCGCAAGCGTCGCGAGTGGGCGGTCTTCCAGTCGCTGCGCCAGGGCGTCGTGCCCGACGGGGTGCACGAGATCACCGCTCCCGAGGGCGTCCACATCGTCGACCACGTCACGCAGACCTGGCTGCCGCGCGCGCCGCGCCCGCTCCAGGTCGGCTGAGACCCGCGCCCGGCCACTCCCGCGCCCTCTCAGCAGCGACCGGCCTGTCGGCCAGGTCACACCCGATCGCCTTACCCCGCGGGGGCGGTCGGCGTAGATTCGTGGTGCATCTGACGAGCTCACCGTTCGGTACCCACCCCGGCCTCCCGACCCGCAGCCAGCACGACCGGCAGCGCGGCGACGGAGGTGGTCGGAGGGACTGAAACGAAAGGTCACGGTCATGGTCCCACCCGCGCACAGCCCTGCCCCCGGTCCCGACCCCACCCCGGTCACCCCGGCGGGTCGGCACCTCGCCGCGCCCGGCGCCGCCCCCCTCCGCATCGGCGTCGTCGGCGCCGGCCGGGTCGGTGCCGTGCTCGCCGCGCGGCTGCGCTCCGCCGGCCACGAGGTCGCCGCCGCCGCGGGGGAGTCGCCCGCCTCGCTCGAGCGCATCGCCACGCTGCTGCCCGGCGTCGCCGGCGCCAAGCCCACCGCGGTCGCCCGCGCCTGCGACGTCCTGCTGCTCACGGTGCCCGACGACATGCTCGACAACGTCGTCTCCATGCTGGCCGCCAGCGGCGCCCTGCGCCCGGGCCAGCACGTCGTGCACACCTCCGGGCGCCACGGGCTCGCGGTGCTCGCCCCCGCCGAGCGGGTCGGCGCCCGCGTCCTCGCGCTGCACCCCGCGATGACCTTCACCGGCACCGCCGTCGACCTCGAGCGGCTCTCCGGCTGCGTTCTCGGCGTGACCGCCGCGCCGGCCGAGCGCGCGATGGCCGAGCGCCTCGCCGCCGGTCTGGGCGGGCGGCTGATGAGCGTGCCCGAGGAGATGCGCACGCTCTACCACGCGGGCCTGGCCCACGGCGCCAACCACCTGGTCACGCTGGTCAGCGAGGCCATGGAGATGCTGGCCGCGGCCGGCGCCGACGACCCCGCCGGCACGCTGCGCCCGCTGCTCACCGCGGCGCTCGACAACGCCCTCGACCGGGGCGACGCCGCGCTCACCGGCCCGATCGTGCGCGGCGACGTCGGCACGGTGCAGGCCCACCTCGAGGACCTCGCCGCCAACGCCGCCCACACGCTCCCGTCGTACGTCGCGATGGCGCGCGCCACCCTCGACCGCGCGGTGGCCGACGGTCGCCTGCTGCCGCTGCGGGCCGTGAAGATCACCCGCGCGCTCGACGCGGCCCTCGCCGGGGCGCCGCACGCCGAGCCGGCTCCGCGCCGCCACCGCGCCGGGGACCCCCGGTGACCACGCCCGGCACGACGACCGGCACCACCGCGACCAGCACCGCGACCACCACCGCGACCACCACCGCGACCAGCACCGGCACCAGCACCGCGACCAGCGCCCGGCCCGGTCCTCCGACCAGGCCCGTCCTGGCCCGCGACCGCGCGGAGCTCGCCGCGGCGCTCGCCGGGGTGCGGGCGGCGGGGGAGCCGGTGGCGTTCGTGCCGACCATGGGCGCGCTGCACGAGGGCCACGCCAGCCTGGCCCGGCTCGCGCGCGAGCACGCCGGGGCCCGGGGGGCGGTGGTCGCCTCGGTCTTCGTCAACCCGCTGCAATTCGCGCCGGGTGAGGACCTCGACCGCTACCCCCGCACGCTCGAGGCCGACCTCGAGGTCTGCGCCCGCGAGGGCGTCGACGTCGTCTTCGCCCCGTCGGCCGAGGAGATGTACCCCGGCTGGCCGCAGGTCCGCGAGCCGCAGGTGACGGTCGAGCCCGGCCCGCTGGGCTCGGTGCTCGAGGGCCGGACCCGTCCGGGCCACTTCCGCGGCGTGCTCACCGTCGTGGCCAAGCTGCTCGGCCTGGTGCGTCCCGACGTCGCCGTCTTCGGCGAGAAGGACTACCAGCAGCTCACGCTCGTACGCCGGATGGTGGCTGACCTGTGTCTCGGCGTGGACGTGGTCGGCGCCCCGACCCGGCGCGACGACGACGGCCTGGCCCTCTCCAGCCGCAACCGCTTCCTCGAGCCCGACCACAGGCGCGCCGCCCTCGCCCTGAGCCGCGCCCTGCGGGCCGCGCAGGGCGCGGCGGCGTCGACCGACCCGGCGCAGGCGGCCCCCGCCGCCCTGGCCGCCGCCCGCGCCGAGGTCGACGCCGAGCCCGGCCTCGACCTGGACTACCTCGTGCTCACCGACCCCGACCTGGCCGACCCGCCCGCGCGGCCGGAGCCGGGCGCCCCCGCCCGCGTGCTGGTCGCCGCCCGCGTCGGCACCACCCGCCTCATCGACAACCTCCCCCTCGCCCTCGGGCCGACCGGCCCGGGCCACCAGACCGCAGGAGCCTCCTGATGCTGCGCACCATGATGACCAGCAAGATCCACCGCGCGACCGTGACGCAGGCCGACCTGCACTACGTCGGCTCGGTCACCGTCGACGAGGACCTCCTCGACGCCGCCGACCTGCTGCCCGGCGAGCTGGTCCACATCGTCGACATCACCAACGGCGCGCGCCTGGAGACCTACACCATCGCCGGTGAGCGCGGCTCGGGCGTGCTCGGCATCAACGGTGCCGCGGCCCGGCTCGTGCACCCCGGCGACCTGGTCATCCTCATCGCCTACGGCCAGATGGAGACCGCCGAGGCCCGCACCCACCGGCCCCACGTGGTCTTCGTCGACGCCGACAACAAGATCCTGGCCACGGGCTTCGACCCGGCCGAGGCCGTCGCGGGCTCCGGTCTGGTCCGCGGCGACACCGTGGCCGGGCGCTAGCCTTCGACGATGCCCGACGCGCCCGCCCGACCCGCAGCCCAGCCCGGAGCCCGACCCGGCGCCCAGCCCGGTGCTCAGCCCGGTGGTCTGCCCGGTGGTCTGCCCGGCCGCCTCGCCGCCCCCGCCCCGGGGTGGACGACGCGGGCCGACGTGGTGGTCATCGGCTCCGGCATCGCGGGCCTGACCGCCGCGCTGCGGCTCAAGGACCGGGTGGAGAAGGTCCTGGTCGTCACCAAGGACGTGCTCGCCGCGGGCTCCACGCAGTGGGCCCAGGGCGGCATCGCCGCCGCCCTCGGCCCGGGCGACACCCCCGCCGAGCACGAGATCGACACCCTGGTCGCCGGGGCGGGCGCCTGCGACGCCGAGGCCGTGCGCGCGCTGGTGACCGAGGGACCGGAGGCCGTGCGCGAGCTGATCGCGCTGGGCGCGCAGTTCGACCACGCCCCCGACGGCGAGCTGTCGCTGACCCGCGAGGGCGGCCACCACCGCGACCGCATCGCCCACGCGGGCGGCGACGCGACCGGCGCGGAGATCCAGCGGGCGCTGATCGCCGCGGTCGCGCGGGCCCCGGAGATCGAGGTGGTCGAGCACGCCCTGGCCGTCGACCTGCTGCTCGACGGGCCCGTCGGCAGCGGCGGCGTCGCGGGCGTCACGCTGCACGTGATGGGCGAGGGGCAGCGCGACGGCGTCGGCGCCGTGCGCTGCCGCGCGGTGGTGCTGGCCAGCGGCGGCCTGGGCCAGGTCTTCTCCCAGACCACCAACCCGGCGGTCTCCACCGGCGACGGCACCGCCCTGGCCCTGCGCGCCGGGGCGCGGCTGCGCGACCTGGAGTTCGTGCAGTTCCACCCCACCGTCATGTACCTCGGCCCGCACTCGCTGGGCCAGCAGCCGCTCATCTCCGAGGCCGTGCGCGGCGAGGGCGCCGTGCTCGTCGACGGCCCTCCCGAGGACGGCGGCACGGCCTTCATGCGCGGCGTGCACGAGCTGGCCGACCTCGCCCCGCGCGACGTCGTGGCCAAGGCGATCACGCGCCGCATGCACGAGACCGGCCGCGCCCACATGTGGCTCGACGCCCGCCACCTCGGCGAGGACCCCGACGACCCGGCCGCGGTGGCGCGCTTCTGGGAGCGCCGCTTCCCGACCATCCTGGCCACCGCGCGCTCCCACGGCGTCGACCCCGTCACCGACCTGATCCCGGTCGCCCCGGCCTGCCACTACGCCTCGGGCGGCGTCGCCACCGACCTGTGGGGCCGCACCGACGTGCCGGGCCTCTACGCCACCGGCGAGGTCGCCTGCTCCGGGGTGCACGGCGCCAACCGCCTGGCCTCCAACTCCCTGCTCGAGGGCCTCGTCTTCTCCCGCCGCATCGCCTCGGTGCTGCCCGGTGAGCTGCGCGGCTGGAGCGAGCCGCTCGACCCCGCCGACGACGGCCGCGCCCCCGGCCTGGTCGACGCCGCCGTGCGGCCCCGCCTGCAGGAGACGATGACCGCCCGTGCCGGGGTGCTGCGCAGCGCCGCCGGCCTCACCGCCGCCGCCGAGGAGGTGGCCGCCCTGGCCGCCGAGCCGGCGACCGTCGTCGACGTCGCGGCCTGGGAGACCACCAACCTGGTCACCCTCAGCACGGCGCTGGCCGGGGCGGCGCTGCTGCGCGAGGAGACCCGCGGCTCCCACTGGCGCGAGGACTTCCCCGAGCGGGACGACGCCCGCTGGGCCGGCCACGTCGACGCCACCCTGCGCGAGGGCGCGCTCGCCCTCCTCCACGTGCCGGCCCCCGCCACCGACCCCGCGGCGGGTCCCACCCCCGCACCCGTGACCACCGGAGGACCGCGATGAGCAGCCACGAGACCGCGACCCGACCCGGCACCCTCCCGGGCCTCACGCCGTACGACGAGCTGCCGGGGCCGCTCCTCGCCGAGCTGGCCGAGGCGGGTCTCGACCCGCGTGCGGTGCACGACGCCGTCGTCGCGGCGCTGGCCGAGGACCTGCCCGGCGGCGTGGCCGCGGGCGACGTCACGTCGATGGCCACCATCCCCGCCGAGGCCCGCGGCGAGGGCGACTTCGGGGCACGCCACGCCGGCGTGGTCGCCGGCCTCGGCATCGCCGAGCTGGTCTTCCGCCTCGTCCTCGGCGACGCCGTCGAGGTCACCCGTCAGGTGCCCGACGGCACCCGGGTCGCCCCCGGCGACGTCGTGATGAGCGTGGCCGGCCCGACCCGCGGCCTGCTCACCGCCGAGCGAACGGCGCTCAACTACGCCAGCCACCTCTCCGGCGTCGCCACCGCCACCGCGGCGTGGGTCGACGCCCTCGAGGGCACCCGCGCCCGCGTGCTCGACACCCGCAAGACGCTGCCGACCTACCGCGCCCTGCAGAAGTACGCCGTGCGCTGCGGCGGCGGGGTCAACCACCGCATGTCGCTCACCGACATGGCGATGGTCAAGGACAACCACGTGGTGGCGGCCGGCGGCGTCGTGCCGGCCTACCGCGCCGTGCGCGAGGCGCACCCCGACCTGCGCGTCGAGGTCGAGGTCACCGACCTCGACCAGCTGCGCGAGCTGCTGGAGGCCGGCTGCCGCGAGATCCTGCTCGACAACATGGACGACGCCACGATGGCCGAGGCCGTCCGGCTCACCGCCGGCCGCGCCACCCTCGAGGCCTCCGGTGGGCTGACCCTCGCTCGCGCCCGCGCGGTGGCCGAGACCGGCGTCGACTTCATCTCCTCCGGCGCGCTGACCCACTCGGTCACGGTCTTCGACCTCGGGCTCGACCTCCGGGACGTCTGAGCCGTGAGCCTGCTGTGCGCCGACATCGGCAACAGCCACACTGTCCTGGGGCTGCTCGACCCGGCGGTCGAGCCCGGCGCCCCCGGGCAGGTCCTGGCCGACTGGCGCGTCGGCACCGACGCCCGCCGCACCGCCGACGAATGGGCGGTGCTGCTGCGCGGCCTCCTGGCCGGCGCTCCCGGCGGCCCTGCCGCCGACGCCGTCTCCGGCGTCGCGGTCTGCGCCACCGTGCCGACGGTGCTGCACGAGTGGCGCGACATGCTCGCCCGGCACTTCCCCGACGTGCCCCACGTCGTCGTGGAGCCCGGGGTCCGCACCGGCTTGCCGGTGCTCACCGACAACCCGCGCGAGGTCGGCTCCGACCGCATCGTCAACGCCCTGGCCGCCGCCACCCTCCACGGCGGCCCCGCCATCGTCGTCGACTTCGGCGGCACGGCCACGACCTTCGACGTGGTCAGTGCCCGCGGGCAGTACGTCGGCGGCGCCATCTCGCCCGGCATCGAGATATCGCTCGAGGCACTCGGGCGTCGCGGCGCCCAGCTGCGCACCGTCGAATTGCTCAGGCCCCGCTCGGTGATCGCCAAGAACACCGTCGAGGCGCTGCAGTCGGGCATGCTCTTCGGGGTCGCGGCCAGCGTCGAGGGAATCGTGAGCCGCATGATCTCCGAGCTCGGCGCCGAGACCGACGCGGTCACCGTCGTGGCGACCGGATATCTCTCCGACCTCGTCCTGGCCGAATGCTCCTGTTTCACCCACCACGACCCGTGGCTCACCCTGCGGGGCCTGGCCCTGGTGCACGCGCGTAATCGCTGATCGTCCCCGTGGTCGTCGCGGGACCATTTAGCCGACGTCGTCGCATTCATTAGTCGCCGCAAGCGCTTCGGCAAAAAGCGGCGCGAATCCTTTACCCGTGACAATTGTTTGTCGGCGTCGCCACTCTGGCATCATCGATCTCGCACGAATTCAAATTCGACGACGCTTCGGCGTCGAATTCACGGAGGTCGCAGAGCAATGGCGCAGAAGATCCACATCGTCCTCGAGGACGACCTCGACGGCAGCGAGGCCAGCGAGACGGTGACCTTCGGTCTCGACGGCACGACCTACGAGATCGACCTCACCGACGAGCACGCCACGGAGCTGCGCGAGGCCCTGGCGCCCTACGTCGGGCACGCGCGCAAGGTGTCGGGCTCGGCCCGCCGCGGCCGCAAGGCCTCCGCCGGCGCCGCGACCAACGGCTCGGCCGGCTCGGCCGACGGGGGCCCCAGCGCCAAGGAGATCCGCGAGTGGGCCCGCTCCAACGGCTACGAGGTGCCCGACCGCGGCCGCGTCTCGGCCGAGGTGCGCGAGGCCTTCGACGCCGCCAACTGACACACCGACCGACACGCCGGCCGACACGCCCGGTCCGCCGTCCGCACGGGCGGCGGACCGGGCGTGTTCGCTCTCAGCGGACGCACCTTCTGCGCTGAGGGGGAACGCGTAGGCTGTCAGCGGGGTTGGACACTCCGTACCCTCCCTCCACCCAGGAGCGGACGGCACCCCACCTGCACGAGGAGCGATGCGCATGTTCGAGCGGTTCACAGACCGAGCCCGCCGGGTGGTCGTGCTGGCCCAGGAAGAGGCCCGCATGCTCTCCCACAACTACATCGGGACCGAGCACATCCTGCTCGGTCTCATCCACGAGGGAGAAGGCGTCGCGGCCAAGGCGCTGGAGAGCCTCGACATCTCGCTCGAGGCCGTCCGTGCCCAGGTCGAGGAGATCATCGGCCAGGGCCAGCAGGCCCCGTCCGGCCACATCCCCTTCACCCCGCGCGCCAAGAAGGTGCTCGAGCTGTCCCTGCGCGAGGCGCTGCAGCTCGGCCACTCCTACATCGGCACCGAGCACATCCTGCTCGGGCTGATCCGCGAGGGCGAGGGCGTGGCCGCCCAGGTGCTGCAGAAGCTCGGCGCCGACCTCAACCGCGTGCGCCAGCAGGTCATCCAGCTGCTGTCGGGCTTCCAGGGCAAGGAGTCCTCGCAGTCCGCCGCGGCCGCCACCGGCGCCAGCGGCGAGGCCCCGTCGTCCTCGCTGGTCCTCGACCAGTTCGGCCGCAACCTCACCCAGGACGCCCGCGACGGCAAGCTCGACCCCGTCATCGGCCGCTCCCAGGAGATCGAGCGGGTCATGCAGATCCTCTCGCGCCGCACGAAGAACAACCCCGTCCTCATCGGCGAGCCCGGCGTCGGCAAGACCACCGTCGTCGAGGGCCTGGCCCAGGACATCGTCAAGGGCGACGTGCCCGAGACGCTCAAGGACAAGCAGATCTACACCCTCGACCTGGGTGCGCTCGTCGCCGGCTCGCGCTACCGCGGTGACTTCGAGGAGCGCCTGAAGAAGGTGCTCAAGGAGATCCGCACCCGCGGCGACATCGTGCTCTTCATCGACGAGATCCACACCCTCGTCGGGGCCGGCGCGGCCGAGGGCGCCATCGACGCCGCCAGCATCCTCAAGCCGATGCTGGCCCGCGGTGAGCTCCAGACCATCGGTGCCACCACGCTCGACGAGTACCGCAAGCACCTGGAGAAGGACGCCGCGCTCGAGCGCCGCTTCCAGCCGATCCAGGTCGCGGAGCCCTCGATCGCCCACACGATCGAGATGCTCAAGGGCCTGCGCGACCGCTACGAGGCGCACCACCGTGTCACCATCACCGACGAGGCCCTGGTCTCCGCGGCGACGCTGGCCGACCGCTACATCTCCGACCGCTTCCTGCCCGACAAGGCGATCGACCTCATCGACGAGGCGGGCTCGCGCCTGCGCATCCGTCGCATGACGGCGCCCGCCGAGCTGCGCGAGTTCGACGACAAGATCGGCGAGGTCCGTCAGCGCAAGGAGGCCGCGATCGACGGTCAGGACTTCGAGGCCGCCGCGCGCCTGCGCGACGAGGAGAAGCAGCTGATCCTCAAGAAGTCCGAGCGCGAGAAGGCCTGGCGCGCCGGCGACATGGACGAGGTCGCCGAGGTCGACGAGGAGCTGATCGCCGAGGTCCTCGCCGTCGCCACCGGCATCCCGATCGTGAAGCTCTCGGAGGAGGAGTCCTCGCGTCTGCTCAAGATGGAGGACGAGCTCCACAAGCGGGTCATCGGCCAGGACGAGGCCGTCAAGGCGCTCAGCCGGGCGATCCGCCGCACCCGTGCCGGGCTCAAGGACCCCAAGCGTCCCGGCGGGTCGTTCATCTTCGCCGGGCCCTCGGGCGTCGGCAAGACGTGGCTGTCCAAGACGCTGGCGGAGTTCCTCTTCGGTGACGAGGATGCGCTCATCCAGCTCGACATGTCGGAGTTCAGCGAGAAGCACACCGTCTCGCGGCTCTTCGGCTCGCCTCCCGGCTACGTCGGCTACGAGGAGGGCGGCCAGCTGACCGAGAAGGTGCGGCGCAAGCCGTTCTCGGTGGTGCTGTTCGACGAGGTGGAGAAGGCCCACCCCGACATCTTCAACAGCCTGCTGCAGATCCTGGAGGAGGGCCGGCTCACCGACTCCCAGGGTCGGGTCGTCGACTTCAAGAACACCGTCATCATCATGACGACCAACCTCGGCACGCGAGACATCGCCAAGTCGGTGCACCTGGGCTTCAACCAGAGCGGCGACGCGGCGGGCTCCTACGAGCGCATGAAGAGCAAGGTCTCGGAGGAGCTCAAGCAGCACTTCCGCCCCGAGTTCCTCAACCGTGTCGACGAGATCATCGTCTTCCCGCCCCTGTCGCGCGAGCAGATCGTGCACATGGTCGACAACATGGTCGCCGCCGTGGAGGTCCGCCTCCGCGACCGCGACATGCAGCTCGAGCTCACCCAGTCGGCCAAGAACCTGCTGGCCGAGCGGGGCTTCGACCCGGTGCTGGGTGCGCGGCCGCTGCGCCGCACGGTGCAGCGCGAGATCGAGGACGTCCTGGCCGAGAAGATGCTCTTCGGCGAGGTCGGCCCGGGCCAGATCGTGCTGGTCGACGTCGAGGGCGAGGGCCCTGGCGCGACCTTCACCTTCCAGGGCCAGAAGGTCGCGGCCCTGCCCGACCTGCCGCCGTTCGAGACCGCCGGGGTCGAGGTCGGCGACGCCCTCGGCGAGGGTCCCTCCGACGAGGAGGGCCCGCGCGACGTCCCGCGGGCCACCGGCGAGACCGAGTGACGACCGGCTAGTCGAGCACCACACCGCACAGCACGCAGCGCCCCGGGCCGCCAGGTCCGGGGCGCTGTCGCGTCCGGGGGATGGCGGCGCGTCGGCCGGGCCGGACCGGTCCGGGTCAGGGCCGGGTCTGGGCCGTGTCAGGGCCGGGTCAGGGCAGGGCGTAGCCGCTGTCGCCGGCCTGCACGAGCAGCCGGTCGGCCACCAGGCCGGCCAGGCACCGCTCGCGCTGCTCCGGCTCGGGCCAGGCCGCCGCCAGCGCCGAGACGTGCACCGGGCCCTCGGCGTCGCGCACGACCCCCATCAGCCGCCCGCGGCACTGCCGGTCGGTGCCGGCCCAGGCCTGCGCGCGCCGCGGCGGCCCGTCGTACGCCGGCCGCCCGGCCGCCAGCCAGGCGCACTGCGCCGCGAGCGGGCAGTCCGCGCAGGCGGGCTGGCGCGCGGTGCACACGAGCGCCCCGAGCTCCATCACCGCCACCGCCCACGTCGCCGCCGTGGCCGCGTCGTCGGGCACCACCGAGGCGGCCCGCTCCCGCTCGGCGCGGGTGAGACCGGCCGGCGGCAGCTCGTCGCCGCCGAGCACCCGCGCCAGCACGCGACGCACGTTGGTGTCGAGCACGACGTGGCGCTGGCCGAAGGCGAAGGACGCGATGGCGGCGGCGGTGTACTCGCCGACCCCGGGCAGCGTGAGCAGCACGGCGTGGTCGCGGGGCACCTCGCCGCCGTGCTCGGCGACGATGGCGGTGGCCGCGGCGTGCAGGCGCAGGGCGCGTCGCGGGTAGCCCAGGCGGCCCCAGGCGCGCACGGCCTCGCCCGTGGGCTCGGCGGCGAGGTCGCCCGGCGTCGGCCAGCGCTCCATCCACGCGGCGTGCACGGGCAGCACCCGGGCCACCGGGGTCTGCTGGAGCATCAGCTCCGAGACCATCACCGACCACGCCGACGCCTCGGGCCGACGCCACGGCAGGTCGCGGGCGTGCTCGTCGTACCACTCCAGCAGGGGGGCGTGCAGGCTGCTCATCGCCGCCATTCTCACCCGGGCCGGCGCGACCCCGGTGTGGCACCCCGACCGGACGGGCCGGGCTGGCTACGGTGACGGCCATGACGTCGCTGACCCGCGGACCGCTGCCGGCGCGCGTGTACTGGGTGCGCCGCGGCATCGTGCTCCTGCTGCTCGTGCTCCTCCTCGTGGCCCTGGTGCGGATCGTCGGCGCCCTCAGCGGCGGCGACGAGACCCCGCAGGCCGTGCAGACGGCCGCCGACCCGGCGCCGACCGCGGCGCCGACCGCGGCGCCCGAGGCCAGCCCCTCGGCCGCCGCCACCGACGCCCCCACCGCGGGCGCCAGCGTGGGCCCCACCGCCGAGCCCACCCGGCGCCCCGACCGGCCGCGCGCCACCCGCACCCCCGAGCCGGTGCCGGCGCAGCCCGACGGGCCGTGCGACGACGGCGAGCTCGAGGTGGTGCCGAGCGTGACCTCGGCCGTGGCCGGCGGCGAGGTGGGCATCGACGTGGCCGTGCGCTCCCTGGACTCCGAGGCGTGCACCTGGACGACCTCCGCGCGCGAGCTGACCCTCAAGATCACCTCGGGCGACGACGAGATCTGGACGACGCGCGAGTGCCGCCGGGCCGTCGTGCCGCAGGACGTCGTGGTGCGCAGCGCCGAGGCCACCACGGTGGAGGTCGTGTGGTCGGGGCGCCGCTCCGACGCCGAGTGCACCCGCGCGGCCGACTGGGCGCTGCCGGGGTGGTACCACGTCGCCGCGGCCGCGATCGGCGGCGAGCCCGCCGACGTGCAGTTCCGGCTGCTCTCGCCGGTGCAGGAGGCCGAGCAGGAGGCGCAGGACGAGGCCCGCGAGGGCGGTCGTCCTCAGACGTAGCGCTCGAGGATGGTCGACTCCGCCAGGCGCGAGAGTCCCTCCCTCACGCTGCGGGCGCGCAGCTCGCCCACGCCCTCGACGGCCTGGAGGTCGTCGATGCCGGCCGAGAGCAGCTTCTGCAGGGTGCCGAAGTGGTCGACGAGCCGGTCCACCACCGATCCCGGCAGGCGCGGCACCTTGGCCAGCAGCCGGTAGCCCCGCGGCGCCACGGCACCGTCGAGGTGCTCGCCGTTGCCCAGCCCGAGCACCCGGGCGGTGGCGGCCGGGTCGACCAGCTCCGTGGGGCTCAGCGCCTCGAGACGCCCGAGCAGCTCCTCGGGGCTCTTGCTGCGCCGCCCGGCGGGCAGGTAGTCGCGCACGACCAGCTCGCGCTCGGCGTCGACCCCGGTGACCAGCTCCTCCAGCTGCAGCGAGAGCAGGCGGCCGTCGGTGCCGAGCTCGAGCACGTAGTCCTCGATCTCGCGGGCGATGCGGATGACCATCTCCAGGCGCTGGGCCACGACGGCCACGTCGCGCACCGTCACGAGGTCCTCGACCTCGAGCGCCGACAGGGTGCTCGACACCTCGTCGAGACGCAGCTTGTAGCGCTCCAGGGTGGCCAGCGCCTGGTTGGCCCGGGAGAGGATCTGGCCGGAGTCCTCCAGCACGTGGCGGGTCTCGCCGACGTAGGCGGCGATGATCTGCATCGACTGCGACACCGAGATCACGGGGTAGCCGGTCTGCTTGGCCACCCGGTCGGCGGTGCGGTGACGCGTGCCGGTCTCCTCCGAGGGGATCGTGTGGTCGGGCATGAGGTGGACGGCCGCGCGGATGATGCGCGTGTTGTCCTTGTCGACGATGATCGCGCCGTCCATCTTGGCCAGCTCACGCAGGCCGGTGGCGGTGAAGGGCACGTCGAGGGTGAAGCCGCCCGTGGCGATGGACTCCACGGTCTTGTCGTGGCCGAGCACGATCAGCGCGCCGGTGCGCCCGCGCAGGATCCGCTCCAGACCGTCGCGCAGGGAGGTGCCGGGAGCGATCGAGGCCAGGGTCGCGCGCAGGCGCAGGGTCTCGTCCGAGCGGTCGGCGACCACGGGGTCCTCCAGGGTGCGGGTCGGCGGCCCCGGCGGCCGCCATGGGGAGTCTAGGCGCCCGTGCGCCCGCCCGCGCGGTCATGGCGTGGTCGTGACGCCGTTGTGACCCGCGCGGGCGCTGCCTCGGGCCCGGGCTCAGGTCTGGGGCACCCGCGGCGGGCGGACCTCGTCGCGCCCGACCAGCCGCAGCAGCCGCAGGGCGGAGGCGACGTCGGGCACGTCGAGGACCTTCATGCCGTCGACGACCCACGACTCCGGCGAGCGCCGCGCGGCCTGGCCCGGCTCGGAGGGCACGACGGCCACCCGGAAGCCCAGCCGGGCGGCCTCGGCCACCCGCTGCGGCAGGTCGCGCACCCGGCGCAGCTCACCGGCCAGGCCGATCTCGCCCATCGCCACCACCCCGGTCGGCGGCGCGACGCCGTGGCTGGCCGAGACCAGCGCGATCGCGAGGGCCAGGTCGCTGGCCGGCTCGTGGAGCCGGGCGCCGCCGACGGTGGAGGCGAAGACGTCGTGGGCGTGGAGCCTGACGCCGCAGTGCTGCTGGAGCACGGCCAGCACCATCGCCACGCGCGAGGAGTCGAGCCCCGACGTCGTACGCCGGGGACGCTCCAGCGCGGAGGGGGTCACCAGGGCCTGCACCTCGGCCAGCAGCGGGCGCCGCCCCTCCAGGGTGACGGCCACGCAGGTGCCGGCGACCTGGCCGTGGTGCTGCTCGACGAAGAGGCCGGTGGGGTCGGTGACCGCGGTGATGCCGTCGGCGGAGAGGTCGAAGCAGCCGACCTCGTCGACCGGGCCGAAGCGGTTCTTCATGGCCCGCACCATGCGGAAGCGTGAGTTGCGGTCGCCCTCGAAGTGCAGCACCACGTCGACGAGGTGCTCGAGCACCCGCGGGCCGGCGATGGAGCCGTCCTTGGTGACGTGGCCGACCAGCACGGTGGTGATGTTGCGGGTCTTCGCCACCCGGATGAGCGCGGCAGCGACCTCCTTGACCTGGGTGACCCCGCCGGGCACGCCGTCGACGCCGGAGGCGCCGATCGTCTGCACGGAGTCGACGACCAGCAGCGTCGGGCGGGTCTCCTCGATGTGGGTCAGCACCGCGCCCAGGTCGGTCTCGGCGGCGAGGTAGAGCTCGGGCTGCACCCCGCCGGTGCGGTCGGCGCGCAGCCGCACCTGCGAGGCCGACTCCTCGCCGGTGACGTAGAGCGTGCGGTGGCGCAGGCGCGCGGTCTGGGCGGCGACCTCGAGCAGCAGCGTGGACTTGCCGACGCCGGGCTCGCCGGCCAGCAGGATGGCGGCGCCGGGCACGAGGCCCCCGCCGAGGACCCGGTCGAGCTCGGGCACGCCGCTGGTGCGGAAGGAGGACTCCTCCACCGACACCTCGCCGATCGGCACGGCCGGGGTCGTGACGGGCGCCGCGGCGGCGCGGTGGACCGGCGCCGAGGCCTCGGCCACCGAGCCCCACGCCTGGCACTCACCGCAGCGGCCGACCCACTTGCCGGTCTCCCAGCCGCACTCGGTGCAGCGGTAGCCGGGACGGGCTGCGCGGGTGGAGGTCTTGGCCATGGGGCGCACGCTAGGCGACCCCACCGACAGCGCCCGCGGCCCGGGGCCCCGCCGCCCCGCGCGCCCGGCGCGGCGGGGCCGGCGACCTCACCCCGGAGAACGGGGGACGGCGCCGCGGCGGCAAAGTTATGCTTCTGCTTGGATCGATCAAGAGCACCGGCCGCCGACGGCCGGAGCGAGCTGTCAGGAGACGCCGGTGGGGGTGCGGAACGCGTCGCGCGGGCCCGGTCGCCCTGCCGTCCCCACGGGCGCGCCGCCCACGCTGGCCGACGTGGCCGAGCGGGCCGGCGTCTCGCGCCAGACGGTCTCCAACGCGGTCAACAACCCCGACCTGCTGCGCGCCGACACCCTGCTGCGCGTGCAGCAGGCCATCGCCGAGCTGGGCTACCTGCCCAACCGGGCCGCCCGCAACCTGCGCACCCGCTCCTCCCACCTGATCGGCCTGCGCATCAGCGCCGCCCAGGAGGGCACGGCCAACGCCACCATGGACCGCTTCGTCCACTCCCTGGTCGAGACCTCCCGCGACGCGGGCTACCACGTGCTGCTCTTCGCGGGGGAGGCCGACGACCCGCTGTCGGGCTACGACGACCTGCTGCGCTCCACCGCGGTCGACGCCTTCGTCGTCACCGACACCTACCTGGGCAACCCCCAGGCGGGCTGGCTCGGGTCGCGGCGGGCGCCCTTCGTGGCCTTCGGCCGGCCGTGGGACGCCCCGGAGGCCCACCACCCCTGGGTCGACGTCGACGGGGCCGCGGGCTGCGAGCTGGCCACCCGCCACCTGCTCGAGCGCGGCCACCAGCGCGTCGCGTGGATCGGGTGGCGCAAGGACTCCCCGATCGGGGAGGACCGGCGCGAGGGCTGGCGTCGCGCCCTGCACGCGCAGGGGCTGTCCTCGGCCGGCCTGGCCGCCCGGGTCGACGACACCGTGACCAGCGGCGCGCAGGCCAGCGCGGCCCTGCTCGACGACGCCGCGCCCACGGGTTTCGTGTGCGCCTCCGACACCCTGGCGATGGGCGTGCTCCAGACCCTGGCCGCGCGCGGGCTGACCCCCGGCCGCGACGTCGCCGTCGTCGGCTTCGACGACTCCCAGGTCGCCCAGGTCGTCACCCCCGGTCTCACCTCGGTGCGCCAGCCGCTGGAGCAGGTGGCGATCGAGATCGTCTCCGCCCTGGAGGGCTTGCTCGGTCACCCGCCCCGCGTCGGCGACGGCGTCCTGCTCACCCCGACCCTCGCCGTGCGCGGCTCCAGCTGACCGCTGCGGCTAGAAGCGCTTCCACCACAGGTTGACGGCGTAGTCGACCTCGAGGCCCTCGTGCTCGCCGAGCACGGCGTCGGCCACCGGGCCCGGCAGCTCGACACGGGTGACCGCCTCGAGGTCGGCGCGGGAGGTGAAGCGCCAGCACACGTCGAGCGGCACCCGCGTCCAGCCGCGGGTCGACCAGAAGCGCTCGACGACCGCGGGCGGGTCGAGGTGCGGGTAGCCCCGGCGGAACCAGTCGCCGAAGGTGGAGCGCGTGGGGTCGTTGTCGACCACGAAGGCCGTGCCGCCGCGGGCCACCACGCGGTCGAGCTCGGCCAGTCCCGGCTCGCAGCCGGGTCCGAAGAAGTAGGCCCACCGCGCCTGCACGACGTCGACCGAGGCGTCGGGCAGCGGCACGTCCTGCGCGGTGCCCTGGAGCACGCCGACGCCGGCCAGGCGCGACGTACGCCGGCGCGCCAGCGCCACCAGGTCGGGGTGGGGCTCGACGCCCACGACGCTGCCGGCCCGCTCGGCCCACCGGGGCAGGTGGAAGCCGGTGCCGCAGCCCAGGTCGAGGAAGCGCTGCCCCGCCCAGTCGTGCAGGGACGCCATCGCGGCCTCGATGCGCCGCTCGGGGTCGACCGCGGTGTTCTCGAGCTCGTAGGTGGCGGTGTGGTGCCAGATGTTGGGGCTCGGCACCGCACCGGGCGAGGGGCGGCTCACGAGCCGTCGCCGACCGGCGTCAGAGCCGGACGAGACCCGACGGGGTCTGCAGCTGCACCGCGATGATGCCGGGGGTGCCGTGCGGGGCGACCCACTCCACCTTGACGTCCTCGAGCGGCGCCTCGACGGTCTCGCCGAGCCACTCGCTGACGCGCTGCGGGTCGCCGGCGATCTCCAGGCAGGCCAGCGCGTAGCCCTCGTCGGCGCCCTGGCTGGGGTGCAGCTCGGCGGGCACCTCCCACTGCAGGAAGAACGGCAGCTGCGGGTCGGCGATGAGGCCGTTGAGGCCGATCTGCTTCCAGCGCAGCTCGGTGCCGTCGGGGCGGTGCCGGCTGCCCTGCGCGGCCTCGCGGCCCAGGCGCTGCTCGGCGACGCTGATGTCGTCGACGGCCACGGCCCAGCCCAGCCAGCCGCCGCCGAGGGCGGAGCGGGCGCGGACGGCCTGGCCGAAGGGGGCCTTGTCGGAGGCGGGGTGGTCGAGCACCTCGACGATCTCGAGGTAGGTGCCCCCCGCCAGGGCCAGGGTCATGTTGCGGGTGCCGAAGCGGGGGTGCACACCGCCGTCGCTGAACTCGCGACCGAGCAGGCGCCCGATGCGCTGGGCGGTGCCCGCGAGTCCGTCGGGTCCGGCGGCGTAGGAGAGGTGGTCCAGGCGCATGTCAGGAATTGTGGACAACACGCCCGCAGCGCTTGACACCGGGGTCGGGTTCTCTCGACATCGAGAGTTCTTTACTCGCGGGTCCGACGCTGCGAGGGGCGGGGCGACGGGCCAGGGCGGGGGCGGGGGCGAGGGCGAGGCGCGGGTCAGGGCCGGGGGTCGGCCGGGTGCAGCGCGAGGGCGCTGCGCGAGCGCACGTGGGCCTCGCAGTGGCGCGCGAGCTCGGCGTAGGCCTCGGGGCCCATGAGGGCGGTGAGCTCGGGGGCGTGGGTGAGGTAGACCGGCTCGGGGGCGACGTGGGCCTCGGTGTTGCCCGAGCAGTACCAGTCGAGGTCGTGGCCGCCGGGGCCCCAGCCGCGGCGGTCGTACTCGCCGATCGAGACCTCGGTGACCTCGGTGCCGTCCTGGCGCTCGACCTCGCGGAAGGTGCGCCGGATCGGCAGCTGCCAGCACACGTCGGGCTTGGTCTCCAGCGGCTCGCGGCCCTCCTCCAGCGCCAGGGCGTGCAGCGCGCAGCCGGCGCCGAGGGCGGAGCCGGGCCGGTTCTGGAAGATGCAGGCGCGCTGGCCGTCGACCTCGGTGACCAGCGTCTTGCGCGCCCCCTCGTCGTCGGTCTCGACCCACACCGAGGCGTCGACGGCGCCGGGGGCGGCGTCGGGCCCGCCCGGGTGCTGCTGCCACAGCCGGCCGTCGAGGCGGGCGACGTGGCCGGCCACGCGCTCCTCGTCGCCCTCGTCGGCGAAGTGCGCCCCGAGGGTGCAGCAGCCGACGTCGGGGGCGTCGGCGTAGATGCCGGCGCAGCCCCGGCCGAAGATGCAGGTGTAGGACGAGGTCAGCCAGGTCAGGTCGCAGCGCATCACCTCGGAGGCGTCGGCGGGGTTCTCGAACTCCACCCACGCGCGGGGGAACACCAGGTCGACCTCGGGCACCCGGCGAGCCTACGGGGAGTACGTTGAGGTCATGCGTCTGGGCGTGCTCGACATCGGCTCCAACACGGGCCACCTCCTCGTCGTCGACGCCCACGGCGGGGCGGCGCCGCTGCCGGCGTACTCCTACAAGGAGCCGCTGCGCCTGGCCGAGGTGCTCGACGAGCACGGCGCGGTCTCGCAGGCCGGCATCGACGCGCTCACGGCCTTCACCGCCCAGGCCGTCGTGGTGGCCGAGGACAAGGGCTGCGAGGACATGATCGGCTTCGCCACCTCCGCGGTGCGCGACGCGGTCAACTCCGAGGCCGTGCTCGACCACGTCGAGGCCCGCACCGGTGTGCGGATCGGCGTGCTCTCGGGCGAGGACGAGGCCCGGCTCACCTTCCTGGCCGTACGCCGCTGGTTCGGCTGGTCGGCGGGCCGCCTGGTGGTCTTCGACATCGGCGGGGGGTCGCTGGAGATCGCCGGCGGGGGCGACGAGGCGCCCGACGTGGCGTGGTCGATGCCGCTGGGGGCCGCCCGGCTGGCGCGGCAGTGGTTCGGCGGTGGTCCGCCCGACGACGACGCCATCAAGAAGCTGCGCAAGCAGATCCGCGCCGACATCGCGCGCGACGCCGGCAACCTGCTGCGCGCCGGAGCCCCCGACCGGGCCGCGGCCACCTCGAAGACCTTCCGCTCCCTGGCCCGCATCTGCGGGGCCGCGCCCTCGGGCGACGGCCCGCTGGTGCCGCGGGTGCTGCCGCTGGCCGAGCTGCGCGAGTGGATCCCGCGGTTGGTCACCATGACGCCCGAGGAGCTCGCGGCCCTGCCCGGCGTCTCCCCGAGCCGCTCGCACCAGATCCTGCCCGGCGCGCTGGTGGCCGAGGCGTGCATGGACATCTTCGACCTCCAGGCCCTCGAGATCTGCCCGTGGGCGCTGCGCGAGGGCGTCATCCTCGAGCGGCTCGACCAGATCAGCGTGCTGGGCTGACCCGGGTGAGCGACCCCGTCCCCGCCCCGGCGGGCGGGCCGACCCGCGTCGGCCTGTCCACCTCGTCGGTCTACCCCGAGTCGGCCGCCCGCGGCTTCGAGCGCGCCGCTGCCCTCGGCTACGACGCCGTCGAGGTCATGGTCGCCCTCGACCGGATCACCCAGGACCCCACCGCGCTGCGCCAGCTCTCCGAGCACCACGGCGTGCCGGTGTGCTCCGTGCACGCCCCCTGCCTGCTGCTGACCCAGGCCGTGTGGGGCGCCGAGCCGTGGGCCAAGCTCCAGCGCTCGGCCGACATGGCCCACGAGCTCGGCGCGGAGGTCGTGGTGGTGCACCCGCCGTTCCGCTGGCAGAAGGACTACGCCCGCGGCTTCGTCGACGGCATCGCCGCGCTGGAGGAGTCGACCGGCATCCGCTTCGCGGTGGAGAACATGTACCCCTGGAAGGCCACCTCCAAGCGCGGCGTCGAGGTCTACCAGCCCGGCTGGGACCCCTCGGCCGAGCCCTACGCCAACACCACGATCGACCTGTCCCACGCCTCCATCGCCGGCTCCGACGTCGTCGCGATGGCCGAGCGGCTCGGCCCGCGGCTGCGCCACGTGCACCTCACCGACGGCAGCGGCTCGGCCAAGGACGAGCACCTCGTGCCGGGGCGCGGCTCCACCGGCGCCGACCTGTTCCTGCGCCACCTCGGCGCCAGCGGCTTCGCCGGCGACGTCGTGGTCGAGATCAACACCCGCCGCAGCGGCAGCGAGGAGGCCCGCGAGGCCGACCTGGCCGAGTCGCTGGCCTTCGCCCGCGAGCACCTCGCCGGCTGAGCCCGCCGGCGCGGCAGCGGCCGCCCCGATGCAGCCCGCCCTCGCCACGGGAGCCGCAGGGGCCCGTCGTAGATTGACGTCATGTCCCTGCTCCGCCAGCCGCTCCTGCTCCTCGCGCGGAGCTCCCAGGTCAAGAGGCTCGTCAGCACCATGCCGGTCTCCGCGGGCATCGTCCGCGGCTACGTGCCGGGGGAGAGCACCGACGCCGTGGTCGCGGCCACGGCGGCGCTGGTCGACGACGGCCTGACCGTCACCCTCGACCACCTGGGCGAGGACACCACCGACCGCGCCCAGGCCGAGGCCACCGTCGCGGCCTACGTCGAGGTGCTCAAGGCGCTCGCAGCGCGCGGGCTGACCCGCCACGCCGAGGTCTCGGTCAAGCTGAGCGCGATCGGGCAGTTCCTGCCCGACGACGTCGCCCCCGAGGGCGGCCACCGCCTCGCGCTGGAGAACGCCCGCACCATCTGCCGGGCCGCCCGCAACGCCGGCACGTCGGTGACCCTCGACATGGAGGACCACACCACCACCGACTCGACGCTGGCGATCCTGCGCGACCTGCGCAAGGACTTCCCCGAGACCGGGGCCGTGCTCCAGGCCTACCTCCACCGCACCGAGGACGACTGCCGCCAGCTGGCCTACGAGGGCTCGCGGGTGCGGCTGTGCAAGGGCGCCTACAACGAGCCCGAGTCGGTGGCCTACCAGGACCGCCTCGAGGTCGACCGGTCCTACGTGCGCTGCCTCAAGGTGCTCCTGGCCGGTCAGGGCTATCCCATGATCGCCACCCACGACCCCCGCATGGTCGAGATCGCCTCCTCGCTGGCCAGCCGCTTCGGGCGCCAGCCGGGCAGCTACGAGTTCCAGATGCTCTACGGCATCCGGCCCGAGGAGCAGAAGCGGCTGGCCGGCGAGGGCGAGACCGTCCGGGTCTACGTGCCCTACGGCCAGGAGTGGTACGGCTACCTGATGCGACGCCTCGCCGAGCGTCCGCAGAACCTGTCATTCTTCCTGACGTCCCTCATCTCCAAGAAGTAGCTCCGAAGGAGGCGCCGCGCATGGCGCAGACCGCACCCGCCGCCCAGACCGCGATCATCGGGGCGGGGGTGATGGGCGAGACGCTGCTCTCGGGTCTCGTGCGCGCCGGTCGCCGCGTCGACCGCCTGCTGGTGGGGGAGAAGCGCGCCGAGCGGGCCCGCGAGCTCGAGGAGCGCTACGGCGTCTCGGTGGTGGGCAACCTCGAGGCCGCCACCCGCGCCGACACCGTCGCCCTCGTGGTCAAGCCCCAGGACATGGGCGACGTGCTCGCCGAGATCGCCCCGGGGCTGCGCCCCGGGCAGCTGCTGGTCTCGCTGGCCGCGGGCATCACCACCGGCTTCATCGAGGAGCGGGTGCCCGAGGGCGTCGCCGTCGTGCGGGTCATGCCCAACACCCCGGCCCTGGTCGACGAGGGCATGGCCGGCATCTCGGCCGGCTCGCACTGCAGCGAGGCCGACCTCGCCGAGGCCGAGGCGCTCATGGGGTCGGTGGGCCGCGTGCTGCGCATCCCCGAGCGCCAGCAGGACGCCGTCACCGCCATCTCGGGCTCGGGCCCGGCCTACATCTTCTTCGTCGTGGAGTCGATGATCGAGGCCGGTGTGCACCTCGGGCTGCCGCGCAGCACCTCCACCGACCTGGTCATCCAGACCCTGGTGGGCTCGGCCAAGATGCTGCGCGAGACCGGCACCCACCCCACCGTCCTGCGCGAGCAGGTCACCTCGCCCGGCGGCACCACGGCCTCGGCGCTGCGCGAGCTGGAGCAGCACGGCGTGCGCGCGGCCTTCCTGGCCGCGATGGAGGCCGCGCGCGACCGCTCGCGCCAGCTGGCCCAGGGCCAGTGAGGTCGGGCCAGTGAGGTCGGACCAGTGAGGTCGGACCGGTGAGGTCGGGCCTGCCGTGGGCGTGGGGCACGACGCCTGCCGACCTCGCGCGGCCGCTCCCGGTCGACGCGGTGCTGCCCGAGCGCGGGGAGGGCGCAGCGGTCACGATGGACCGCGCCGTGCCGGTCGCGGCCCCGGCGGGCCTGACGTGGCGCTGGCTGTGCCAGACCGCGGTGGCGCCGTACTCCTACGACCTCGTCGACAACCTGGGCCGGCGCAGCCCGCGGGAGCTGACGCCGGGGGCCGAGCGGCTCGAGGTCGGCCAGCGGATGCTGGGGGTCTACGAGCTGCTCGCCGTCGACGAGGGCCGCTCCTGGACCGGGGTCACCACGGCCTCGGCCAGCCGCCCGCTCGGCCCGATCGGCGTGACGTACGCCGTCGTGCCCGACGACGACGCGGGCGGCGGGCCGTGCCGGCTGGTCTGCCGGATGACCGCCCGCGGGGCGACCCGCCCGCAGCGGCTGCGCGCGGCCGCCCTGGCCTGGGGCGACCTGGTGATGATGCGCAAGCAGCTGCTCACGCTGGCCGCCCTGGCCGAGCGCGACGCCCGCCGCTGAGCAGCGCGGCGTCGCGACCCCGCCCGTGGCGCGCCCTGGCAGGCTGGGGCCATGAGCGATCCTGACGTGCGGTTCTGGTTCGACCCGGTGTGCCCCTTCGCGTGGATGACCAGCCGCTGGGTGCGGCTCGTGCAGTCGCAGCGCGACTACGACGTGGAGTGGCGCTTCATCTCGCTGCGGCTGCTCAACGCCCACGTCGACTACGACGCCCACTTCCCGCCGGAGTACGAGGCCGGCCACACCGCCGGCCTGCGCATGCTGCGGCTGTGCGCGCAGGCGCGCGACGACCACGGGCCCGACGCGGTGGCCCGGCTCTACCCCGCGCTGTCGACCCGCGTCTTCGACGTCGCGCCCGACGCCTACGACCCGACCGACCTCGACGGCCTCGTGGCCGCCGCCCTCGAGGAGGCGGGTCTGCCCGCCGGGCTGGCCGCGCACCTCGACGACACCGACCGCGACGCCCAGCTCCAGGCCGAGACCGACGAGGCCCTCGCCCTCACCGGCAAGGACGTCGGCACCCCGATCCTCCACGTCGCACCGCCCGAGGGCGCGGCCTTCTTCGGCCCGGTGATCAGCCGAATGCCGAGCGAGGAGGAGGCCGGCGAGCTGTGGGACCACGTGGTCGGCCTGGCCCGCTTCCCGGGCTTCGCCGAGCTCAAGCGCAGCCTGCGCGAGAAGCCGCAGCTGCGCTCCTTCGGCGTCGAGCCGGGTGACGTGGGCGGCCAGGAGGACTGGCACGCCGGCAGCCGGCGGCAGAAGAAGGAGGGGAGCGGGTCGTGAAGGTGCTGCGCACGCCCGAGGACCGCTTCGCCGCGCTCGAGGAGGACTGGCCCGCCTCCTACGCCGAGGTCAGCGACCCCGACGACCCGCCCGAGGCCGCCCTGCGGATGGCCTACGTCGACCTCGGCCCGCGCTCGGTGGAGGCGCCGGTCGCCCTGCTGCTGCACGGCGAGCCGACGTGGTCGTTCCTCTACCGCGACGTGGTCGCCGACCTCGTCGCCCGCGGCGTGCGCTGCGTCGTGCCCGACCTGGTGGGCTTCGGTCGCTCCGACAAGCCCGTGCGCGTGGCCGACCACTCCTACGCCCGTCACGTCGAGTGGGTGCGCGAGCTGGTCGTCGACGTGCTCGACCTGCACGACGTGGTGCTCGTGGGCCAGGACTGGGGCGGCCTGATCGGGCTGCGGCTGGTCGCCGAGCACCCCGAGCGCTTCGCGGCGGTGGTCGCCGCCAACACCGGGCTGCCCACAGGCGAGCGCGACATGCCCGAGGTGTGGTGGGACTTCCGCCGCGCGGTCGAGCGCGCCGAGGTGCTCGACGTCGGCCGCCTGGTCGCCTCCGGCTGCGCCCGCCCCTTGCGCCCCGGCGCACGCGAGGCCTACGACGCCCCCTTCCCCGACGAGGCCTTCAAGGCCGGGCCCCGCGCCATGCCCCTGCTGGTGCCGACCCGGCCCGACGACCCCGCGACCGCGGCCAACCGTGCGGCCTGGGAGCGGCTGGCCCGCTGGGAGCGGCCGTTCCTCACCGCCTTCAGCGACCTCGACCCCATCACCGGGGCGATGGCCCCGGTGCTGCGCCGCACGGTGCCGGGAGCGGCCGGCCTGGAGCACCCGGTGGTCACGGGCGCGGGCCACTTCCTGCAGGAGGACGACGGGCCTGCGCTGGCCGCGGCCGTCGCCACCGTGCTCGACCTCTGAGCCGCGGGCCCGGCGCGGCCCCACGCCGCACCGGGGTAGCGTCGAGGGCGTGCCCGTCTGCCCCGGACCTTCCACGGTCGTCTTCGACCCCAGCCTGACGGCCTACGACTTCGGCCCCGGCCACCCCATGTCGCCGCTGCGGGTCGACCTGACCATGCGGCTGGCCGAGGAGCTCGGTGTCGTCGGCGAGGGCGGGCTGCGCATGGTGCCGGCCCCCATGGCCGACGAGGAGCGTCTGGTCACGGTGCACGACCCTGCCTTCATCGAGGCCGTGGTGCGCGCCGGCAGCTCGGGGCGCGCGGAGCCCGACTTCGGGCTCGGCACCGAGGACGACCCCGTCTTCCGCGGCATGCACGAGGCCTCCGCCCACGTGGTCGGCGCGAGCGTCGAGGCCTTCCGCCAGGTCTGGTCGGGGGACTCGCTGCACTCCGCGAACATCTCCGGCGGCCTGCACCACGCGATGCGCGACCGGGCCAGCGGCTTCTGCATCTACAACGACGTCGCCGTCGGCATCCGCTGGCTGCTCGACCAGGGCGTGGAGCGGGTGGCCTACGTCGACCTCGACGTCCACCACGGCGACGGCGTCGAGCGCGCCTTCTGGGACGACCCCCGCGTGCTCACCGTGTCGCTGCACGAGACCGGGCAGCTGCTCTTCCCCGGCACGGGCTTCGCCACCGACACCGGCGGCGAGGGGGCCGAGGGCTCCGCGGTCAACGTCGCGCTGCCCCCGGGCACCGGCGACGCCGGCTGGCTGCGCGCCTTCCACGCCGTCGTGCCCCCGCTGCTGCGCGAGTTCGCCCCGCAGGTGCTCGTCACCCAGCAGGGCTGCGACTCCCACGCCGACGACCCGCTGGCGCACCTGATGCTCTCCGTCGACGGCCAGCGCGCCGCCTACCTCGCCCTGCACGACCTGGCCCACGAGGTGTCGCAGGGGCGTTGGGTGGCGCTGGGCGGCGGGGGCTACGAGCTGGTGCAGGTCGTGCCGCGGGCCTGGACCCACCTGCTCGCGGTGGTGGGCGGTCGCCCGCTCGACGCGCACTCGGCCACGCCGGGCGGCTGGCGCGAGCACGTCGAGCACACCCTGGGCGTCAACGCGCCGCTGCGGATGACCGACGGGCAGGACCCGGCGTACCGCGACTGGGCCGACGGCTACGACCCCGACACCTGGCTCGACCGGGCGGTGCACCAGACCCGGATGGCGGTCTTCCCGCTGCACGGTCTCGACCCCATGCCCTGACTGGACCACCGCCCTGCCGGGGCGGTCCGATCCGGCCCGTGCAAGCCGACACGCCGAGCCGATCAGTCCAACTCGCGTCCCCTCTTCCCCACGAGTCACTTCTGGCCCTATTCTCACGGCTACGTGGCCGTGGGAGCACTGGCGGGGAAGCTGGTGGCGTGCCGCAACAGAAAGTCGGTGCTCGATGATTGCCAACACGCCCGGAGACATCTCCGACGCCAATTTCCTGACCGTCGCCGAGGTGGCGGCCATGATGCGCGTCTCGAAGATGACGGTCTACCGCCTGGTGCACAACGGCGACCTCGCCGCGGTGCGCGTGGGTCGTTCCTTCCGCGTCCGTGAGGAGGACGCCAACGAGTACATCCGGCGCAGCTTCTACGACGCCGGCTGACCGCCCTGCCGGCGGGGACGGTCTGCTCGGGCGACCCTGATTCTGCGGCTCACCTCCGGGCGGATAGGCTGACCGGGCCCTGCGTCGACACGCAGGGCCTACCAGTCTCGAAAGGTTCACCCGTGGGTTCTGTCATCAAGAAGCGGCGCAAGCGCATGGCCAAGAAGAAGCACCGCAAGCTGCTCAAGAAGACGCGCGTCCAGCGTCGCAAGCTCGGCAAGTAAGACCGGCCGGTCGGTCGAGGTGTCGTGAGCCGCGTCGTGCTCGTGACCGGGGTCTCCCGAGACCTCGGTCGTCGCTTCGCGCGCACGCTGGCCCTCGACCCGACCGTCAGCCGTGTCATCGGCGTCGACGTCACCCCGCCCCGGGGCGACTTCGGCGACGTGTCGTTCGTGCGGGCCGACATCCGCAACCCGGTGATCGCCAAGGTGATCGCCAAGGAGGACGTCGACACCGTCGTCCACATGAGCGTGATCTCCACCCCCAGCGGCGCCGGGGGCAGGAACTCGATGAAGGAGCTCAACGTCATCGGGACGATGCAGCTCCTCGCGGCGTGCCAGCGCGCCGAGAGCGTGAGCCGTCTCGTCGTGAAGTCGACGACGACGGTCTACGGCGCCAGCAACCGTGACCCGGCGATGTTCACCGAGGACATGGAGCCCCGGCGTCCCGCCCGGGCGGGCTACGCCAAGGACGTCGCCGAGATCGAGGGCTACGTCCGCGGCTTCGCGCGGCGCCGACCCGACGTGGGCGTCACCATGCTGCGCTGCGCCAACGTGATCGGGCCTCACGTCTCCAGCCCGATGACGTCCTACTTCCGCAGCCCCGTCGTGCCCACCGTGCTCGGCTACGACGCCCGGCTGCAGTTCCTGCACGAGCGCGACCTGTTCTCCGCGCTCAGCCACGCCGTGACCGAGGACGTCGCCGGCACCTACAACGTCGCCGGCGACGGCATCCTCATGCTCTCGCAGGCCGTACGCCGCCTCCAGCGCCCCACCGTGCCGCTGCCGGGCCTGGCCCTGGGACGACTCTCCTCGACGCTGCGCTCGACCGGGATCGCCGACCTGTCGCCCGAGCTGCTCGGCATGCTGACCTACGGCCGCGGTGTCGACACCACGCGCATGCGCGAGGGTCTCGGCTTCACCCCCGAGTTCAGCACCGCGGAGGCCTTCGCCGACTTCGCCGCCCTCATGCCCAGCGGCCCCCGGCGCAGCGAGCGCGTGCTCGCCGGGCTCGGCCGGGTCTTCCCCGTGCCCGAGCCCGACCCGGTCGGCCCCCGCGCCGTGCCGGCCCTCGGGAGCGACCGTGGGTGACGCCGAGATCATCCCCATCGGCACCCGCGGACGGCCCGGACGAGGCACGGGCACGGCGCCGTCGTCGGCCGCCCGCGGTCTCGCCGGCGGAGCCGGCGGCGAGCCGCGTCCGGTGCGACGCAAGGCCGACGCCGCCCGCCGCGCCGACGCGGCGACCGGGCCGGTGGACGAGGCCCCCGGCGCCGCGGACCCCGCCACCGAGCCCGTCGTGCAGCCCGCCGCCGAGCCCGCCGACGAGTCCCTCGTCGAGCCGTCCGGCACGGAGACCCCCGCGACCCTGCCCGAGGGGGAGTCGCCGCGGCCCGCGGTGACCGCGCGCGAGCGGCACCCCCACGCCGGCATCCCGGCCGCCGACCTGCTCGCGGCCTTCCAGCACGCCAGCCGGGAGCTGTTCGGCGAGCAGTGGGAGGCGCAGCTGGCCCACTTCCTGGCCTTCCTGCGCCGTCGCGTCACCGGCGACTACGCCGTCGACGAGTACGGCTTCGACCAGGAGGTCACGCAGCGCTTCTTCATGGCGGCCCTGCGTCCGATCGCCGAGAAGTGGTTCCGCATCGAGGTGCGCGGCATCGAGAACATCCCGGCCGAGGGCGGTGCCCTGGTGGTCTCCAACCACTCGGGCACGCTGCCGATCGACGGGCTGATGACGATGGTGTCGATCCACGACCGGGCCGAGCGCTTCCTGCGCCCGCTCGGCGCCGACCTGGTCTTCCGGATGCCGTTGGTCAGCTCCCTGGCCCGCAAGAGCGGCGCCACCCTGGCCTGCTCCGAGGACGCCGAGCGGATGCTGCGCGGCGGCGAGCTGGTCGGGGTGTGGCCCGAGGGGTTCAAGGGGATCGGCAAGCCCTACTCGCAGCGTTACAAGCTGCAGCGCTTCGGTCGCGGCGGGTTCGTCTCCGCCGCCCTGCGCACCGGCGTGCCGATCGTGCCGCTGTCGGTGGTCGGCGCCGAGGAGATCTACCCCCTGATCGGCAACATCCCGTCGCTGGCCCGCCTGCTGGGTGTGCCGTACCTCCCCATCACGCCGCTCTTCCCGCTGCTCGGGCCGCTAGGCCTCGTGCCGCTGCCCTCGAAGTGGCTGCTGGAGTTCGGCGAGCCGATCCGCACCGACGAGTTCGACGCCGGTGCCGCCGACGACCCCATGCTCGTCTTCGACGTCACCGACCAGGTGCGCGAGACCATCCAGCAGACGCTCTACACGCTGCTGATGGAGCGCGAGTCCGTCTTCCGCTGATCCTCGTCGCCCGTCCGGCACCGGCAGGCCCGGCAGGCCCGGCCCGGGTCGTCGCAGTCGATCAGCCGCCGGTGAGCGGGTCGGTCAGACCGCCCACGACGCCACCCACACCACCGACGACGCCGCCCACGGTGTCCTCGAGGTCGTCGACGACCTCGCCGAGGTCCTCACCCACGTCGCCGCCGCCGGGACCCGAGACGGGCTCGTCGCCGTCGAGGAGGTCGGTGAGGGGGTCCTTGCCGCCGCCGGTGGAGGGGGAGCCGTCGTCGCCGCCGCCACCGCCACCGGGGGAGGGGCTGGGGAGCACCTCGGTGGGGCCGGTCTGGCCGCCCTGCGGCGGCACCGTGACACTGCCGGGACCCAGCGGCTGCTGGCGCTGGCGGGGACGGGTGGTCTCGGAGTCGGCGCGCGCGCCGGTGCCGGCGGTGAGCACGTCGTCGCTGAGCCGGCCGACGGCCTGCAGCAGCCACGACGGGATCCGGGTGATCCCCTCGCCGGCGCAGGCCGGGCACAGCTGGTCGACCTGCGCGTCGATGGTGGCGAGCACGTCGCCGGCGCGCACGAGGGAGCCCCGGGTCTCCTCGGGCAGCAGGCCCGAGAGGGCGTCGAGGTCGGCCAGGCTGGTCGCGGTGAAGTCCTTGAGCTCGGTGATCGAGCCCTCCCGACCGGTCTCGGCGTAGTCGCCGATGAGCAGGTCGCCGGCCTCGGCGGCCTGGACCGCGAAGTCGTCGAGGGTGCGGGTGATCACCGCGGCGTCCTCGACCTCGCCGGAGCGGCTCAGCTGGTCGACCTCGGCCAGACGGCCCGAGGCGTTGGCCAGGAGCGTCGCGCCCTTGTCGTCGTCGCCGACGCTGACGCCGGTGTGGGCGTTCTCGATCGCGCGCTTGAGCGGGTAGAGCACGTCACCGGGCAGCGCGCTCTGGGCGGCCACGGCCATCGTGGAGGTGGCGCCGACGACCGCGAGACCACCAATGGCGGCGGCGAGGCGCCGCTCGCGACGGCCGTGGCGGGGAGCGACGGTGAGGCGGTCGACGACCGCGGGGGACGTGCGAGTGGCGACCAGCTCCGAGGCCGCCGCGGTCATCAGCCGCTCGCGCAGGTCGAGCACGAAGTCGGGCCGCGGCTCGGGGGCGGGCTCGGCGCGCAGGGCCTCGACGAGGGCGAGCAGCTCGGCGTGGCGCGCCGCGTCGGCCCGGCCGGTCGAGGAGTCCTCGACGAGACGGGCGAACTCCTCCGCGCGGCGTCGTGCCGGGCGGAAGGCGTCGCGGTGACCGGTGCTCATCCCTGCTGTCCTGTCGTCGTCGCCGAGGGGCTCGGCAGATGGGTCGGGGCGCCGGACGCGCGGTGGGCCGACACCAGGGAGAACGACGCGCCGGGCGCGAAGGTTACGCCTCGTGACGAGGCGATCGCCACGGGATCGCAGCAGGGTGCAGGCACTCGGGCAGGCACGCTGCGCAAGCGGGGGAGGGAGGCGGCGGAGGCGGTCATCAGTCGCGGATCCCCTCGGGCATCAGCTTGGCCAGGTTGCGCACGCCGCGCAGCTGGAGCTGCTTGATCGCGCCGTCGCTGCGGCCGAGCACGGCTGCGGTCTCGGCGATGCTCATGCCCTGCAGGAAGCGCATCACCAGGCAGTCGCGCTGCTCGTCGGGGAGCTCGCCGAGCGCGCTCACCAGCATCTCGTTGGTCAGGCCCGCGAGCACGGTGGCCTCCGGGCTCTCGGTCGCGTCGTCGTGCTGACCCATGTCCTCGGTGGTCAGCTCGAGGCGGGTGCGACCGGCCTTGAAGTGGTCGGTGGCCAGGTTGCGCGCGATGGTCATCAGCCAGGCGCCGAAGTCCTTGCCCTGCCAGCGGAAGTTCTGCATGCTCCGCAGCGCCCGGAAGAAGGTCTCGGAGGTGAGGTCCTCGGCCAGCGAGGAGGACCGGGTGCGGTAGTAGAGGAAGCGGTAGACCGCGACGTGGTAGTGGTCGTAGAGCAGGCCGAAGGCCTCGCTGTCGCCACCGCGGGCCAGCTCGACCAGCGCGATGAGGCGGGTGCGGTCGGCCTCCGACTCCTCCGACGACGTGGCCAGGTCGCCGTCGCCGAAGCCTCCGGGTCCCCCGGTCCCGGGGACCCCGGGACGGTCGTCGGCGCCGGCGGCCTCGGTGCGCAGGGCGGACCAGGCGGGGCCGTCGGGGGCCAGGAGGGGCGTGGGGGCCAGCAGGGTCGCGACCGCGGCGCGCAGGGCGTCGAGCCCGCGCGCGACGTCATCGGCGTCCCACGGCATGTCGCTGCGTCCTCCCCACGTGCTCCCCCACAGAGCCACTCGATGGTAGGACGCCGCGGAGCCGGTGGGAATGGAATCGGGCAAATGAAATGTGACACGGAGTTACATCCCCGGGTCGTGCGGTGGCGCCGGTGGAGGCGCCGGCAGTGGCGCCGGCAGTGTGCCGACGACTCCGGAGGTTCAGCCGCGGCGGCCGCGCACCGCGACGCCGGCGGCGACGGTGCCGCTGACGGCCCCGGCGGCGGCACCGACGAGCAGCCCGGCGCGGGCGGCCTTGCGCCCGGTGCGGTAGTCGCGGACGCGCCAGCCCTGCTCGCGGGCGTGGTGGGCCAGCCGGGAGTCGGGGTTGATGGCGCAGGCGTCGCCGACCATCGAGAGCATCGGCAGGTCGTTGAAGGAGTCGGAGTAGGCCGAGCACAGGGAGAGGTCGAGGCCCTCCCGGGTCGCCAGGGCGCGCACCGCCTCGGCCTTGGCCGGGCCGTGCAGCATGTCGCCCACCAGGCGGCCGGTGTAGACGCCGTCCTCGGTCTCGGCCACCGTGCCCATCGCGCCGGTCAGCCCGAGCCGTCGCGCGATGATGCGGGCGATCTCGACCGGTGCGGCCGTGACCAGCCAGACCCGCTGCCCCTGGTCGAGGTGGAGCTGGGCAAGGGCCCGGGTCCCGGGCCAGATGCGGTGGGCCATGGCCTCGTCGAAGATCTCCTCGCTGAGCTCCTCCAGCTCGGTCACGGTGTGACCGGCGATGAAGCCGAGCGCGGAGTTGCGGGCCTCGGCGACGTGGTCGGGGTCCTCCACGCCCACCACCCGGAAGTAGGCCTGCTTCCAGGCGGCCCCGACGATCTCGCGGGTGGTGAAGAACTTGCGCCGGTGCAGCCCGCGGGCGAGGTGGAAGATGCTCGCGCCCTGCATGACGGTGTTGTCGACGTCGAAGAAGGCCGCACGCAGCGGGTCGGCCGGCATGTGCAGGGCGGTCTCCACCTCGGCGGCCGCGGCCGCGGCCTCGCCGGCCAGCGTCGAGCGCTGCTGCAGGTTGGGGAGCGTGCGCCGCTCGGCCGGGGGTGTCACGGGACCAGACTAGGAGATGTGGCGTCGGTCTCCCACCCGTGCGCCGTGTGGGAAGATCGCCCGCATGCCGACGCCGTCCGACGCCGCCTCCGAGGCGGGTCTCAGCGGCCTGCTCGGCCTGGCCGCCAGCCGCAGCCCCGACAAGCTGGCCGTCGTCGAGGCCGAGGGCCCGCAGGCCCGCGGCGTCACCTGGGCCGAGCTCGACGACGAGGTCGGGCGGGTCGCCACCGGCCTCGGGGCCGCCGGTGTCGTGGCCGGACACCGGATCATGCTGGCCCTCGGCAACCGCATCGAGTTCGTGGTCGCCTACCTCGCGGCCCTGCGGGTGCAGGCCGTGGTCGTGCCGGTCAACCCCCGGGGCAGTCGCGACGAGCTGGTGCGCACGCTCGCCGACAGCGGCTCGCGCCTGGTGCTCGCCGACGCCGGCTCGGTCACCCGGGTCCGCGAGGCCGTGGCCCGGCTGACCGCGCTGCTCGACGCGCAGGACCCCGCCGACCCCGCCGACCCCGCCGACCCCGCCGACCCCGCCGACCCCGCCGACCCCGCCGACCCCGCCGACCCCGCCGACCCCGCCGACCCCGCCGGCGACACCTCGCCGCCCGTGCCCCCCGAGGTGCTGGCGCGGGCCCGGCGTCCGCGGCTGGTCGTCGTGGGGGCCACGCTGCGACCGGGCGAGCGGTCCTACGACCACCTGCGGGCCTCCGCGCCCTCGAGGCCCCACCCACCCCTGCGCGACCCCGAGGCCCTCGCCGTGCTGCTCTACACCAGCGGCACCTCCGGCCGCCCGCGCGCCGCGATGCTCAGCCACCGCGCCCTGCGGGCCAACCTCGAGCAGGTCGCGGCGGTGGACCCGCCGATGATCCACGGCGACGACGTCGTGCTCGGCGCCCTCCCGCTCTTCCACGTCTACGGCCTCAACGCCGTGCTCGGCGGGGTGCTGCGCCACCGCGCCAAGCTGGTGCTGGTCGACCGCTTCGACCCGCTCGACGCGCTCGACCTGATCGAGGACCAGGCGTGCAGCGTCGTGCCCGTGGCACCGCCGGTCTTCGCGGCCTGGCGCCACGACGAGCACCTCGAGGAGCGGCTCGGACCCGTCCGCCTGCTGCTCTCCGGGGCGGCCCCCCTCGCGCCGGAGCTGGTGGAGGAGGTCTTCGGCCGCACCCGGGTGGTCGTGCACCAGGGCTACGGGCTGACCGAGGCCGCGCCGATCGTCACCAGCACGCTGTGCAGCCGGCGCCTCCAGGCGGGCTCGGTCGGCGCCGCCCTGCCCGGCATCGAGCTGCGCCTGGTCGACGAGGCCGGTGGCACGCCGGAGGGCGAGGACCCCGGCGAGATCCACCTGCGCGGCGCCAACCTCTTCAGCGGCTACTGGCCCGACGGCAGCGACGGGCCCGACGCCGAGGGCTGGTGGGCCACGGGCGACGTCGGCTTCCTCGACGCGAGCGGCGACCTCTTCCTCGTCGACCGGGTCAAGGAGGTCGTCATCGTGTCGGGCTTCAACGTCTACCCCGCCGAGGTCGAGGACGTCGTGCGCGAGGTCGTCGGCGTGCGGGAGGTGGCTGTCGTGGCCAGCCCCGACCCCGCCACGGGCGAGACGGTCGTCGCCTACGTGCGCGCGCCCGGGCAGGTGCCCGAGGAGGTCGTGGCCGCGATCCGCTTCCGCTGCGACCTGCGCCTGGCCCGCTTCAAGCGCCCGACCCGCATCGAGGTCGTCGACGCGCTCCCGCTGACGGTGACCGGCAAGGTGCAGAAGGGCGTGCTGCGCGCCGCCGAGCGCCGCCGGGCCGAGGGGTCGGCCCCGTGAGCCCCGTGAGTCCTGCGGCGCCGCGGGTGCGGATCTACTCGCGGCCGGGCTGCCACCTGTGCGAGCAGGCGCGCGAGGTCG
Source organism: Nocardioides sp. Leaf307 (assembly GCF_001423135.1). Classification (NCBI taxonomy): domain Bacteria; kingdom Bacillati; phylum Actinomycetota; class Actinomycetes; order Propionibacteriales; family Nocardioidaceae; genus Nocardioides; species Nocardioides sp. Leaf307. The sequence goes on from NZ_LMNY01000003.1 coordinate 532,135, forward strand.
TGGCGCAGGTGTGCGCCGAGCTCGGCGAGCAGTTCGAGGAGGTGTGGATCGACGACGACCCCGCCCTCGTCGAGGCGTACGGCGACGAGGTGCCGGTCACGATGGTCGACGGTCGCCGCCACGACTTCTGGCGCGTCGACCCGACCCGGCTGCGGGCCGCGCTCACCCGGGGCTGACCCGCCCGGGGCCGCCGGGCCCCGCCCAGGACCGACCCCGTGCGCGTGGGTCATCTCACATGTGCTAGCCCGGGTCGCGCCCGTGCGGCGCGAGGCCCCGCGGCACGGCGCGGGAGAGGCGGCGGGCGGGCCGCGGGAGCGGCGTACGGCCGGTTTGTTCTCCCGTTCACAAACTCCTACAGTGAATTCGCCGCGAAGCGAATCCGGGCTGTCAGGCCCCCGCCGTCCGCGGCTGGGCATGGAGACAGAGCAGTGACCGCACGGACTTCCCCCGAGGCGTCCCGGGACATCCCCGAGGCCACCGTGGCGCGACTCCCCGTGTACCTGCGCGCGCTCACGAGCCTCGTCGAGGCCGGCACCCGCACCTGCTCCAGCGAGGAGCTGGCCGGTGCGGCCGGCGTCAACAGCGCCAAGCTGCGCAAGGACCTGTCCTACCTCGGCTCCTACGGCACGCGCGGCGTCGGCTACGACGTCGACTACCTGCGCTACCAGATCGCCCGCGAGATCGGCGTGGAGCAGGACTGGCCCGTCGTCATCGTCGGCATCGGCAACCTGGGCCACGCGCTGGCGAACTTCTCCGGCTTCCGCAGCCGCGGCTTCCGGGTGGTGGCCCTGCTCGACGCCGACCCGAGCCGCCACGACGAGGTCGTCGCCGGCATCGACGTGCGCCCCTTCGTCGACCTGGAGGCGATCGTGCGCGAGCACGGCGTGGCGATCGGCGTCATCGCGACACCGGCCGTGGCCGCCCAGGACGTCGCCGACCGCATGGTCGGCTGCGGCATCACCAGCATCCTGAACTTCGCACCGACCGTGCTGTCGGTGCCCACGGGGGTCGACGTGCGCAAGGTCGACCTGTCCATCGAGCTGCAGATCCTCGCCTACCACGAGCAGCGCAAGGCCCAGGGCGAGGCGACGCCCGCGACGACGGGCCCCGGCGACCCGGCTCACGACGAGCTGGTCCGAGAGGAGACGGCATGAGCGTCCTGGTCGTGGGGATCTCCCACAACTCCGCCCCGGTCTCGCTGCTGGAGCAGGTGGCGCTCGACCGCGACGGGGTGGCCAAGCTCGTCCACGACGTCGCCTCGTGCGACCACGTCACCGAGGCCACCGTCATCTCCACCTGCAACCGGCTCGAGGTCTACGCCGACGTCGACCGCTTCCACGGCTCGGTCGAGGAGCTGTCGACGCTGCTGGTCGACCGCGCCGGCGAGGCGACCGAGACGATGCTGCCGCACCTCTACGTGCACTACGACGACGGCGCCGTCTCCCACCTCTTCCAGGTCGCGGCCGGCCTCGACTCGATGGCCGTCGGCGAGGGCCAGATCCTCGGCCAGACCCGCGAGGCGCTGCGCCTGGGCCAGGAGCTCGGCACGGTGGGCACCTCCCTCAACGTGCTCTTCCAGCAGGCCCTGCGCGTCGGCAAGCGCTCGCGCGCCGAGACCGACATCGACCAGGCCGCCCCCTCGCTGGTGACCGCCGCACTCGCGCGCGCCCGCGACGAGATCGGCGAGGTCGCCGGCCGCCGCGTGCTGGTGCTCGGCGCCGGGGCCATGGCCGGGCTCTCGGTGGCCACGGTGAGCCGGCTGGAGGCCGGCGAGGTCGTCGTGCTCAACCGCACCCCCGAGCGCGCCCGCCGCCTGGCCCGCGAGTACGACGCGCGCCCCGCCTCGCTCCCGGAGCTCGGCGCCGAGCTCGCCCACGCCGACGTGGTCGTCACGTGCACCGGCGCCACCGGGGTGCTCGTCACCCGCGACATGGTCGCGGCCGCGCGGCCCGACGGCCGCCCGCTGGTGCTGCTCGACCTCGCGCTGCCCCACGACGTCGACCCCGCGGTGGCCGACCTGCCGGGCGTCACCCTGGTCAACCTCGCCGAGCTGGCCTCCGAGGTGCAGGACTCCGACGCGGGCCTGGAGGTCGCCGCCGTGCGCAGCATCGTCACGCAGGAGGTCGCGGCCTTCCTCACCGCGCGTCGCCAGGCCAGCGTCACCCCGACCGTGGTCGCGCTGCGCTCGATGGCCACCTCGGTCGTCGACGCGGAGATGACCCGGCTGGGCAACCGCCTGCCCGACCTCGACGAGGCGGCGCGCGCCGAGATCCTCCACACGGTGCGCCGGGTGGCCGACAAGCTGCTCCACGAGCCGACCGTGCGCGTGCGCGAGCTGGCCAACGAGGCCGGCGCGGTCTCCTACGCCGCGGCGCTCGCCGAGCTCTTCGCCCTCGACCCCGAGGCGGTCTCGGCCGTGACCCGCCCCGCCGTGCCCGACGACGCCCGCCGGGGCTCCGCGTGAGCGCCCCCGTGCGCGTGGGCACGCGCCGCTCGCTGCTGGCCACCACCCAGGCCGGCACCGTGGCCGACCTGGTGCGCGACCTGCTGGGCCGCGAGGTGGTGCTCGTCGAGGTCACCACCGAGGGCGACCGCAGCCAGGCCGCCGGCACCCCGCTGGTGCAGTCGAGCTCCACCGGGGTCTTCGTCGGCGCCCTGCGCGACGCCCTGCTGCGCGGCGACGTCGACGTGGCCGTCCACTCGCTCAAGGACCTCCCCACCTACCCCGCCGCCGGCATCGCGCTGGTCGCCGTACCCGAGCGCGAGGACCCGCGCGACGTCGTCGTGGGCCGTGACGGGCTGACCCTCGGCGAGCTGCCGGTCGGCAGCCGGGTCGGCACGGGCTCGCCGCGCCGCGCCGCCCAGCTGCACGCGCTCGGTCTCGGTTTGGACGTCGTCGGCGTCCGTGGCAACGTCGACTCGCGCATCGCCAAGGTGCGCGCGGGCGACGTCGACGCCGTCGTCCTGGCGCGGGCCGGGCTGGCCCGGATCTACCGGCTCGAGGAGGTCAGCGAGGTGCTCGACCCGCTGCAGGTGCTGCCCGCCCCCGGGCAGGGCGCGCTGGCCGTGGAGTGCCGCGCCGAGGACCCCCTCGCCACCGACCTGGCCGCGCTCGACCACGCCCCCACCCGGGCCGCGGTCGAGGCGGAGCGCGCCGTCCTGGCCACCCTCGAGGGCGGCTGCTCGGCCCCCATCGGCGCCCTCGCGGACGTCGTCGAGGGCGAGGACGGCGACGAGCTGTGGGTGAGGGCCGTGGCGCTCTCGCTCGACGGAACCCTCTCGGTGCGGAAGTCCGCATCCGGGAGCACCTCCGACGCCGTCGGCGTCGGCACCCGGTTGGCGCAGGAGATGCTCGCCGACGGGGCAGGACAGCTGGACCAGCCAGGCCCAGCCATCGATACCGATCCAGACAGGGACTCATGAGCATGACGCGAGCCAAGTCCAGCCAGACCAGCGCCACGACCAGCCCGAGCCGGGGCTGGGTGTCGTTCGTCGGCAGCGGCCCGGGTGACCCCGACCTGCTGACCGTGCGCGCCGTCGACCTCGTGCGCCAGGCCGACGTGGTCGTCACCGAGTCCCCCGAGCACGTCGCGCTCGTGCGCACGCTGCTCGGCCTGCCCGAGCCCGTGGAGCCGGCCGACGGCGAGCCCGCCCCCGAGCCGGTCGGGCCCGAGATGGTCGACGGCGGCTTCGGCGAGGACGGCCAGCCGCTGACCCACGCCGCGCGCGCCAAGGTCGTCGTCAAGCAGGCCAAGCGCGGACGCCGCGTGGTGCGCCTCATGACCGGCGACCCCTTCCTCTACGCCTCCGGCCCCGAGGAGGCGCAGGCCTGCGCCAAGGCCGGCCTCGGCTTCGAGATCGTGCCGGGCGTCTCCTCGGTCAGCGCCGTGCCCGCCTACGCCGGCATCCCGCTGACCACCAAGGACCACCGCGAGGTCGCCGTGGTCACGTGCGACGCCAGCGTCGACTGGAGCCAGTACGCCGACGACCGCACCCTCGTGCTGCTCTCCGGCGTCGGCATGATCGGCGAGATCAGCAAGGCCCTGATGGCCGCCGGTCGCCCGGCCTCGACGCCGGTCGCCATGACCCGCGTCGGCACGACCACGACCCAGTCGACGGTCTGCTCGACGCTGGAGCACATCGCCGCCGACGCGCGCGCCGCCCGGATGAGCCCGCCGGCCGTCACGGTCATCGGCAAGGTCGTCGACCTGCGCGAGACGCTGTCGTGGTTCGAGACCAAGCCGCTCTTCGGCTGGCGCGTGCTCGTGCCGCGCACCAAGGACCAGGCCGGCGTCCTCTCCACCCGGCTGCGCGGCTACGGCGCGGTGCCCGAGGAGGTCCCGACGATCTCGGTGGAGCCGCCGCGCAACCCGCTGCAGATGGACAAGGCCGTGCGCGGCCTGGTCGAGGGCCGCTACGAGTGGATCGCCTTCACCTCGGTCAACGCCGTCAAGGCCGTGCGCGAGAAGTTCGAGGAGTACGGCCTCGACGCCCGCGCCTTCTCCGGGCTGAAGATCGCCGCGGTCGGCGACAAGACCGCGGCCGCGATCGCGGCCTGGGGCCTGAGGGCCGACCTGGTGCCCTCCGGCGAGCAGTCGGCCGCCGGCCTGCTGGCCGACTGGCCCGAGTACGACGACGTCCTCGACCCGATCAACCGGGTCTTCCTGCCGCGCGCCGACATCGCCACCGAGAACCTCGTGGCCGGCCTGATCGACCTGGGCTGGGAGTGCGACGACGTCACGGCCTACCGCACGGTGCGCGCCACCCCGCCGCCGGCGCCGACCCGCGACGCCATCAAGACCGGCAAGTTCGACGCCGTGGTCTTCACCTCCTCCTCCACGGTGCGCAACCTGGTCGGCATCGCCGGCAAGCCGCACCCCTCCACGGTGATCGGCGTCATCGGCCCCGCCACGGCCAAGACCGCCGAGGAGCACGGGCTGCGCGTCGACGTCATGTCGCCCAAGCCCGACGTCGAGGAGCTGGTCGACGCGCTGGCCGACTTCGGCGCCGCGCGCCGGGCCGCCATGGTGGAGCAGGGCCAGGCCGTCACGCGGCCCTCCGACCGCAAGCCGTCGGCGCGCTCGCGCAAGGTCCGCGCGGAGTGAGCCCGGCCGCGCCCGGGGGCCCGACGGACCCCGTCGTCCACCCGCCGGTGGCCGGACCGACCATCCGGCCCCGGCGGCTGCGCACGACGCCGGCCCTGCGCCGCATGGTCGCGGAGACCTCCCTGGAGCCGCGCCAGCTCGTGCTGCCGCTCTTCGTGCGCGAGGGGCTCTCCGAGCCCGTGCCGATCACCTCGATGCCCGGCGTCTTGCAGCACTCGCGCTCGAGCCTGCTCGGCGCGGTCGCCGAGGCCGCCGAGCTCGGCCTGGGCGGGGTCATGCTCTTCGGCGTGCCCGAGCACAAGGACGCCACCGGCTCGGGTGCGCTCGATCCCGCGGGGATCCTCAACCTGGCCATCACCGACGTGGTGGGCGAGGTGGGCGACGCCCTGACCGTCATGAGCGACCTGTGCCTCGACGAGTTCACCGACCACGGCCACTGCGGGGTGCTCACCCCCGACGGGCGCGTCGACAACGACCGCACCCTGGCGATCTACGCCGAGATGGCGCGCGCCCAGGCCCACGCCGGCGTCGACATGGTCGGCCCCAGCGGCATGATGGACGGCCAGGTGCGGGTCATCCGCGAGGCGCTCGACGCCGCCGAGCACACCGACGTGTCGATCCTGGCCTACTCCACGAAGTACGCCTCCGCCTTCTACGGCCCCTTCCGCGAGGCCGTGGACTCCTCGCTCCAGGGCGACCGGCGCACCTACCAGCAGGACGGCGCCAACGCCCGCGAGGGCGTGCGGGAGGCGCTCCTCGACGTCGAGGAGGGCGCCGACATGGTGATGGTGAAGCCGGCGCTGGCCTACCTCGACGTGCTGCGCCAGGTGCGCGACGCCGTGCGGGTGCCGGTGGCGGCCTACAACATCTCGGGGGAGTACTCCATGGTCGAGGCGGCCGCCGCGCGCGGCTGGATCGACCGCGAGCCCGCGATCCTGGAGACGCTGACCTCGATCCGGCGCGCCGGCGCCGACGTGGTGCTCACCTACTGGGCCGCCGAGGCGGCCCGGCTGCTGCGCCGCTGACCTCGTGCCCGGCCGGCCCCGCCGGTGGGGCGGGGGCCGGACCGGGGGCCGGGCGGGCCCCCGGTCACGATCAGGGCGTCGTGTAGTCCTCGACGCACTGGTCGAACTTGTCGGTGCTGCTCAGCGGGTTGTCGAGCAGGCCCTCGAGGGTGCACTGCACGATCGCCTGGGCCACGGTGAGCACGTCGTCGACGGGCTCGACGCCGGTCTCGGGCAGGTCGGGGAGGTCGGGCACCGGCAGCTGCGGGCCGTTGCCGCCCCCACCGGGGTTGGTGGGGTTGGTCGGGCCGGTGGGCCCGCCGTCGCCCTTCGGCGGGGTGGTGGGAGCCGGGTCCTCGGCCTGCGGGGTCGAGTCGACCTGGGGCTGCTGCGGCTGCGCCTGCGGCTGGCCGCCGCCCTGGCTGGGTCCGCGGGCCGGCGGCGGCTTCGGCGGGGTGTAGTCGGGGTCGGGCATGATCACGCCGGCCGCGGTGGTCGAGCTCGGCACCGAGGTGTAGTCGCCGTCGGTGTAGGCGTCCATGATCGACAGCACGAGCTGCACGTAGTCGTCGGAGCGGTTGTAGCGGAAGACCGAGGCCTCCTGGCCCGCGGTGGTCGACAGGTCGTCGCTGCCGGAGCAGAGGTAGACCGCCGTGCCGAGCGCGGCGTCGTCGACGTCCTGCGGGTCGCGCCGACCGTCGCCGTCGGCGTCGACGCCGACCGAGCGCCAGGTGGACGGGATGAACTGCATCGGGCCGACGGCGCGGTCCCACTGCGTGTCGTTGTCCAGCTCCCCGGCGTCGGTGTCGGAGATGGCCTGGGTGTTGTTGCGCCCGTTGAGGGCGATGCCGTAGATCCCGGGCTGGGCGACGCCGTCGGCGTCGAGGGTGTTGCCGGCGTACTGGCCGTGGTTGGACTCGACGCGACCGATGGCCGCGACCAGCTGCCAGGGCAGGTTGCAGGACTTGTCGGCGGCGTTGATGACGGTCTCGGCGCGCTGGTAGGCGGCCAGCGCGGCCGACGGGATGCCGGAGCTGGAGGCGGTGGAGACGGCCTGCTGGGCGCGGCGGCCGTCGAGGCCGTCGGCGAGCCCGGCGAGGGAGCCGCCGCCGGAGACCGAGGCCGGCGCCTCGATGGCCTGCGCCGGCACGGTCGAGCCGTCGGGCAGGGAGGTGGGGTCGGCGAGCTCGGCCGACACGGGGACGGTGGTGGCCGCGGGGCCGACCAGCGAGGCGGTCCAGGCCGCCGACACGAGCGCGAGCGGGACCAGGGCGGTCACGCTCTTGACGCGTGCGGTCTTCTTCGCTGCCATGCTTCTCGTCTCCCGGTGGTGTCGCTCGTCGTGCTCCCTCAAGCACCTGTGACGGACCTAACGGAGGATGTCACGTCCAGGTTACGGACCGGTAGGAATCCCAGGATCCGTCGCGTGGGTCACATTCTCCGTCCGCCCGGGCATCCTCCCCGGCCCGGTCGGCCCGCAAACGCCCCCTCCGGCGCGCCGAGGAGGTGTCCGGCAGGTGGTTCGGTGTGCTCCCGGTCACGGCTTGGTCGCTCCGGGGCCCGCCGCGACTTCGTGTCGTTGGCGCCGCGAGGGATGATGAGGACGTGAGTCCCGCACCCACCGACGCCCACCCGCCCGCACCGCCCACGGCCTCCGGAGAGCTCTTCGCCCGGGCCCACGCGGTGACCCCCGGTGGTGTGAACTCCCCGGTGCGCGCCTTCAACGCCGTCGGAGGCACCCCCCGCTTCATCCGCTCGGCCAGCGGGGCCTGGCTCACCGACGTCGACGGCAACGACTACGTCGACCTCATCTGCTCCTGGGGCCCGATGCTGCTCGGCCACGCCCACCCCGAGGTGATGTCGCAGGTGCAGGCCGCGGTGGCGCGCGGCACGTCGTACGGCACCCCGACCGAGCCCGAGGTCCTGCTGGCCGAGGAGATCGTCGCGCGCACGCCGGTCGACAAGGTCCGCTTCGTCTCCTCCGGCACCGAGGCCACCATGTCGGCCATCCGGCTGGCCCGCGGCTTCACCGGTCGCGACGTCGTCGTGAAGTTCGCCGGGTGCTACCACGGCCACGTCGACGCCCTGCTGGCCTCGGCCGGCTCGGGTCTCGCCACCTTCGCCGTGCCGGGCACCCCCGGCGTGCCGGCCTCCTCGACCGAGCTGACGCTGGTGCTGCCCTACAACGACCGGGCGGCGGTGGAGAAGGTCTTCGCCGAGCACGGCGACCGCATCGCCTGCCTGGTCACCGAGGCCTCGCCGGGCAACATGGGCGTCGTGCCCCCTGAGCCGGGCTTCAACCGCTTCCTGGCCGAGACCTGCACCCGCCACGGCGCGCTCTTCGTGAGCGACGAGGTGATGACCGGCTTCCGGGTGACCCGCGAGGGCCAGTGGGGCCTCGACGGCAAGGTCGAGGGCTGGCGCCCCGACCTGATCACCTTCGGCAAGGTGATGGGCGGGGGCTTCCCGGCGGCGGCCTTCGGGGGTCGAGCCGACGTGATGTCGCAGCTCTCGCCCGAGGGGCCGGTCTACCAGGCCGGCACCCTGTCGGGTAACCCGGTCGCGACCACGGCCGGGCTGGCCACGTTGCGCCTGGCCACCGACGAGGTCTACGCCCACATCGGCGCCGCCGCCGAAACGATCAAGGTCGCGGCCGCCGAGGCGCTGACGACGGTCGGCCTGCCGCACGTCGTGCAGGCCACCGGCACGATGTTCTCGGTGTTCCTCACCGAGGGCCCGGTCCGCGACTTCGAGGACGCCTCGCGCACCGACGCCCCCGCCTACGCCGCCTTCTTCCACGCGATGCTCGAGCGCGGCGTCTACCTCCCGCCGTCGGCCTACGAGGCGTGGTTCCTCTCCGCCGCCCACGACGACCGCGCCGTGCAGACCGTGCTCGACGCCCTGCCCCACGCCGCCCGTGCGGCCGCCGCCGCGAGGAGCGTCGCATGAGCAGCCCCGACACGATCGTCCACCTGATGCGCCACGGCGAGGTGCACAACCCCGAGGGAGTGCTCTACGGACGCCGCGACGGCTTCCACCTCTCCGCGCTCGGGGTGCGGATGGCCGAGAAGGTCGCCGACACGATCAAGGACCGCGACATCGTCCACCTGCGGGTCTCGCCGCTGGAGCGGGCCCAGGAGACGGCGCAGCCGCTGGCGCAGGCCCGTGGCCTCGACGTCGTCACCGACCCGCGGGTCATCGAGTCGACCAACAAGTTCGAGGGCGAGCAGTTCGGGGCCGGCAGGAACGCCCTGCGCAACCCCGCGACGTGGCGCCACCTGTGGAACCCCTGGAAGCCCTCCTGGGGCGAGCCCTACACCGACATCGTCGCGCGGATGATGTCGGCGGTCCACGACGCGCGGATCGCCGCGGCCGGTCACGAGGCGGTCGTGGTCTCCCACCAGCTGCCCATCTGGACCACCCGGCTGGCCGCGGAGAAGCGCTCCTTCCTCCACCACCCCAAGAGCCGCACCTGCACGCTGTGCTCGCTGACCTCGCTGCACTTCGTCGGCGACCGGCTGACCCAGGTCTCCTACTCCGAGCCCGCCGGCGACCTGATCCCGGTCGGCGACCGGTCGGCGCCTTTCTCCGCCGGCGGCACCACGGAGGAGTCGAAGCCGTCATGACCCCTCGCGCGCGCCGGCTCACGGCCGGCCTGGCCCTGGCCTGCTCGGTGGTGCTCGGCACCGCGGGCTGCTCGTCGCTGCGCGGCACCGACGACGGGGTCACCTACATCCAGGGCGGGGGCGCGGTCACCGAGTACGCCCCCGACGAGCGCGAGGAGCCCGTGGTGCTGCGCGACCAGCCCACGACCACGGGCGGCACGGTCAGCATCGAGCCGGGCACCGTGACGGTGGTCAACGTGTGGTGGAGCGGCTGCGGGCCCTGCCGCACCGAGATGCCGCTGCTCACCGAGGCCGACCGCGAGCTCGGCGACAGCGTCGACTTCGTGGGCATCAACATCCGCGACACCAGCGCCACCCAGGCCGCGACCTTCGAGCGGGCGCGGGGCGTCGACTACCCCTCGATCTACGCCCCCGACGGGCGGGCGCTGCTGGCCTTCTCGGGCTCGGTCGCGCCCCAGACGATGCCCTCCACCGCGGTGCTCGACACCGAGGGCCGGGTGGCCGCGGTGATCAGCGGCGAGATCCCGAGCAAGCAGACCCTCCTCGACGTGGTCGAGACGGTCGTCGAGGAGGGCTGAGGCGTGGGTGACTGGTTCGGCCAGACGGCCTTCTCCGGCTCGCTGCTGCTCGCCGTCCCGGTGGCGGTGATCGCGGGGCTGGTCTCCTTCTTCTCGCCCTGCGTGCTGCCGCTGCTGCCCGGCTACCTCTCCTACGCCACGGGGCTCTCGGGCGCCGACATCGCCAGCGGCGACGTGCGCCGCGGGCGCATGCTCGCGGGCGCGGTGCTCTTCGTGCTCGGCTTCTCGGTGGTCTTCGTGCTCATCGGCATGGCCAGCGGCTCGGTCGGGGGCTGGCTGATCGTCAACCAGCGGCTGCTCGAGGTCGTGCTGGGCGTGGTCACCATCGTGCTGGGCCTGGCCTTCCTCGGGCTGGTGCCCTTCCTGGCCCGCGACCTGCGGGTGCACAAGGTGCCCGCGGTCGGCCTGGCCGCCGCACCGGTGCTGGGTTTCCTCTTCGGCGTCGGCTGGGCGCCCTGCATGGGCCCGACCCTGGGTGTCATCTTCACCCTCGCCTTCAACGAGGGCACGGCCGCCCGCGGGGGCCTGCTGATGGGGCTCTACTCCCTCGGCCTGGGCCTGCCCTTCATCGTCGCCGCGCTCGTGTGGCGCCGCGCGCTCGGCGCGCTGGCCTTCGTGCGCCGCCACCAGCAGGTCGTCACCCGCATCGGCGGCGGCATGCTGCTGCTGGTGGGCGTGCTCCTGCTCACCGGTGCCTGGGGCGAGATGGTCGCCTGGCTCCAGATCCACCTCGTCTCGGGCTACCAGGTGAGCGTGTGAGCACCGCGACGAAGGAGCGCGCCTCCGGCGCCACGCCGCCGCCGCGGCGTGCCGGCGAGCTGACCCTGGGCGAGCTGCTGCGCTTCGGCTGGCGCCAGCTCACCTCGATGCGCACCGCGCTCATCCTCCTGCTGGTGCTGGCCCTGGCCGCCGTGCCGGGCTCGATCGTGCCGCAGGAGGGCGTCGACGCGCTCAAGACGTCGAACTGGAAGGACGCCCACCCCACGCTCACGCCGATCTACGAGCGTCTGAGCCTCTTCGACGTCTACGGCTCGCCGTGGTTCGCGGCGATCTACATCCTGCTGATGATCTCGCTCATCGGCTGCATCATCCCGCGCACGTTCCACTACTGGCGCGGCCTGCGCGCCGTGCCGCCGGCGGCCCCGCGCAACCTGACCCGGCTGCCCGACAGCACCAGCTACACCACCGACGAGGACGTCGCCGAGGTCGAGGAGCGCGCCCGGCGCCTGCTGGCCAAGCGGGGCTACCGCGTGCGCCCGGCCCGCGACGGCGAGGACGCCGTGAGCGCCGAGCGCGGCTACCTGCGCGAGGCCGGCAACCTGGTCTTCCACCTCTCGGTGGTGGTGGTGCTGGTCGGCTTCGCCGTGGGCAGCCTGCTGGGCTACAAGGGCGGCGTGATCCTGCTCGTCGGCGACGACGCCGGCTTCACCAACCGGCTCACGCAGTACGACGACTTCGTGCCCGGCACCCTCTTCGGGGCCGACCAGCTCGACGACTTCGCCTTCGACGTCGACTCCTTCGACGTGGACTGGCTCGACAGCGGCCCGGCCCAGGGCCAGGCCCGCGGCTTCGTCAGCCACGTCTCCTACGTCGAGGGCCTCGACGACGCCCCCACCGAGTACGACCTGCGCGTCAACCACCCGCTGCAGATCGACGACACCGAGATCTTCCTCATCGGCCACGGCTACGCCCCCGTCATCACGGTGCGCGACGGCGAGGGCAACGAGGTCTACAGCGGGCCGACGATCTTCCTGCCGCAGAGCCCCGACTTCCTGTCCTTCGGCGTGGTCAAGGCCGCCGACGCCCAGCCGGGGCAGATCGGCCTGGAGGGGTTGTTCTACCCCACCTTCATCAACGTGGAGGGCGACCCGGTCAACGTCATGGGCGAGGCCAACAACCCCACCCTGTCGATGCAGGTCTACACCGGTGACCTCGGCCTCGACCAGGGCCAGTCGCAGTCGGTCTACGTGCTCGACAAGGCCGACGCCGAGCTGGTCACCAAGGCCGACGGCTCGCCCTTCCGCCTCGACCTGCAGGAGGGCCAGACCGAGACCCTGCCCGACGGGCTGGGCACGGTGACCTTCGAGGGCCTCGAGCGGTGGAACCGCATCCAGATCAGCCAGACCCCCGGCAAGGAGGTCGCCCTCATCGGCGTCTGCCTGGCCCTGCTCGGCCTGCTCGGCTCCCTCTTCATCCGTCCGCGTCGCGTCTGGCTGCGGGCGCGTCGCGAGGGGGGGAGCACACTGGTCGAGGTGGCCGCGCTCGACCGCTCCGGCGGCGGCGACGTGGGCGTCGTGCTCCAGCAGCTGGTCGCCGACCTCCGTCCCGGGGCCACCCCCGGCCACACCCCCGGTGCCGACGGCGCCGGACCCGCAACCACCGAGGAGAAGACGTCGTGAGCGACAGTGCATGGGAGGCCCTGAGCAACCAGGCCGTGGCCGCCGCAGGGCTGGTCTACTTCCTGGCCCTGCTGGCCCACCTGGTCGAGTGGAGCGCGCTGCGCAAGGTGCCCGTGGAGGCCGGCGCGCGGGAGACCGCGACGGTCGGCGCGGGCGGCCCGGCCGCCCCGGCGTACGGCGCGAGCGCCGAGCCGGCCGCGGGGTCCGAGGGCCCCGACCACGAGCACCGCATCGACCTCTTCGGGCGCATCGGCTTCTCGCTGACCGTGGTCGCGGGCCTGGTGCACGCCGTCTCGCTGCTCGCGCGCGGGATGGCCGCCGACCCCAACCGGGTGCCGTGGGGCAACATGTACGAGTTCACGCTCTCGGGCACCTTCGTGGTGACCCTGCTCTACGTCGTGATGCGCCGTCGCCTCGGGCTGAGCTGGATGGCCCCGCTGGTCGTGGGCTTCGTGCTCGTGCTGCTCATGGTCGACGTCATCTGGCTCTACGCCCCGGTCTCCCCGCTCACGGAGGCGCTCAACTCGCCCTGGCTGGTCATCCACGTGGTCTCCGCGGTCATCGCGACCGGTGCCTTCAGCCTCGGCGGCATCTGCTCGGTGCTCTACCTGCTCAAGGAGCGCTCGATCACGAAGGGCCGCGAGTCCTCGACCGGCTACCTCTCGCGGGTGCCGTCGCTGGCCGTGCTCGACCGCGTGTCCTACCGCCTGCACGCCTTCGCGTTCCCGGTGTGGACCTTCGCTGTGCTCATCACCGGCCCGATCTGGGCCCACCAGGCCTGGTCGAACTACTGGAACTGGGACCCCAAGGAGGTGTGGGCGTTCATCACCTGGGTCGTCTACGCCGCCTACCTCCACGCCCGCTCCACGGCCGGCTGGAAGGGTCGCAACGCCGCCTACCTCGCGCTGCTCGGCACCGCCACGCTGTGGTTCAACTTCATCGGGATCAACTTCTTCTCCACGACCTCCCAGCACAGCTACGCCGCCCCGGAGCCGGCCCCCGTGGTCGCCGAGGCGCCGGTCCTGGCCGGCGGGGCCTGACCCCCTGCGGTCCGCCCTGAGGGGCGGTGCCCGCGCGAGCGCGGCTCGCGCGGCTGAGGTGGTCGCGGCTCAGGTGGTCGCGGGCGGGTTGTCCGGGTCGTCGGGGTGCAGCCGCTTGCGGTCGAGGTCGCGCAGGAAGTCCTCGTCGTCGTCGGGAGCGACGATCCGGGGCTTGGGCTTGGGGCCCTTGGGTGCGGGCCGCGACGGCCGCGCCGCCGGGCGCTGCGGGCCCTGCTCGAGCAGGCCGCGGCGCTGGATGACGCGGATTGTGAGGTACGTCGCGAGGGCGAAGACGGCGATCACCAGCAGGAACTTGAGCACCCCTCCAGCGTAGGTGCCCGGTGGTCACCGGACCCGCGACCGCGACCGGTCGCCTCGGGGCCGGTGCCGGGTGCGGGCTACCCTGGGGGCGTGAAGGAGTTCGTCGTCTACACCGCCCTGCGCCTGGTCCTCTTCGCGGCCTCGCTGGCCGTCGTCATGGGCGTGTGGCTCAGCGTCGCCGGTCAGGCCAACCTGCTGTGGTCCTTCGTGCTCGCCTTCGTCATCAGCGGCATCGGCTCCTACTTCCTGCTCAACGGCCCGCGCGAGGCCTTCGCCCGGCGCGTCGACGAGCGGGCCCGCCGCGCGGCCAGCCGCTTCGAGGAGATCAAGGCGCGCGAGGACGCCGAGGACGCCGAGGACGAGCAGCGGCGCAGCGACGCCGGCGAGGCGCCCCGCGCCTGACCCGGCGCCCGCGTCCCACCCCTCGCGCGGCCGACCCGGCCGGCGCCCGCGAGGCCGTGGGTCAGCGCTTGCGGCGGTCGATCGAGCGCTGCACGCGGCTCTCGGACTGCCCGAGCACCTTCGCCATCAGCGGCACCCGGAACTTCCAGGCGGCGACGGCGGCGACCACGACGAGGACGAAGATCAGGAAACCCATGCTGCCAGCGTAGGTCGGGCCAGGTCGTGCCCGGTCGCGCCGGGTCAGGCGAGGACGAGCAGCGGCACGGCGGTGAGCACGGCCCAGGCCAGCTCGCCGGCCCCGGTCGAGGCCAGCACGGGGATCAGGCCCGGGCCGACGGCCCCGCCGAGCACGGTGCGCACCCCGCGGGCGGCCACGACGAGGAAGCCGAGACCGAGCAGCGCCCACCAGGTGGTGAGCGCGGCGAGGGCCACGACGGCCAGGGCCGCGAGCCCCACGAGCCCGACGTAGAGCCGGCGGGTGCGGCGCTCGCCGAGCTTGACCGCGAGGGTGCGCTTGCCGGCGAGGGTGTCGGAGGGGATGTCGCGCAGGTTGTTGACCACGAGGATGGCGCAGGCCAGGGCACCGATGCCGACGGCGGCGGCGAGCGCCGCGGCGAGGTCGCCGGCCGCCAGCGACGCGGTCTGCACGTAGGTCGTGCCGACGACGGCGACGAGGCCGAAGAAGACGAAGACCATGACCTCGCCCAGGCCGAGGTAGCCGTAGGGGTTCGAGCCGCCGGTGTAGTACCAGGCGGCCACGATGCTGACCAGGCCGACCGCGACGAGCCACCAGGCGGTGGTGGCCGCGAGCACCAGTCCGGCGACCCCGGCCACGCCGAAGGCGAGGAAGGCGGCCCGCTTGACGGCGGCGGCGGGCGCCGCGCCCGACCCGACCAGCCGCATCGGCCCGACCCGGTCGTCGTCGGTGCCGCGGATGCCGTCGGAGTAGTCGTTGGCGTAGTTGACCGCGACCTGCAGCGCCAGGCTCACCACGAGGGCGAGCACGGCCTTCCACCACACCGCCTCGTCGACGTGGGCGGCGACGCCCGTGCCGGCGAGCACCGGGGAGACGGCGGCGGGCAGGGTGCGCGGGCGCGCGCCGGCGATCCAATCGGAGGGGGTGGCCACCGGAGGATTCAACCAGTCGCGGCCCGCGCGACCGCTCAGCGGGCGGGATCGAGGTCGTGGCGCACCAGGAAGCGCTGCGCGGCCCGGGCCGAGGGGTGCAGGGCGGTCGCGGCGACCACGGCGATGGCGGCGATGGCCAGCCAGCCCAGGGTGCCGACCTCCAGGGCGAGGAAGGTGTAGAGGGCGGGGGCGCCGATGTAGCCCAGCTGGCGGCCCAGGTTGCGGGCGCCCTGGTACTCCCCGCGCCGGTCGGGGTCGGAGAGCTCGGAGTCGAAGGACCAGCTCGCGGCCGAGAGGTACAGCTCGGCGCCGGTCACGGTGACGTGGCCCAGCCAGATCAGGGCGATGGTGACCCAGCCGACGGTCTCGTGGGTGGCCAGGGTGATCACGCACGACACGACGAAGAACACGCTGCTGAGGCGCGCGGCCCGCAGGGCGGTGGTCACGTCGCGCACGCCCCGCGCGGCCCGCATGGGCAGGAAGATGCACATCACCGTGTTGGTGCCGAAGAGCAGCGCCAGCAGCACGCGCGGCGCGTCGGTCTCCTCCACCAGCCAGAGGGGGATCACCAGGTGCAGCAGCACCTGGTTGGTGTCGAGCACCCCGCCGAAGAACGACGTGGCCAGGAAGCCGCGGTTGCGCAGCGCGCCGGGCACCGTCCCGCCGGGCCCGGCCGCCCGCGCGTCGGAGGTGGCGGGAGCCGACGGCTCCGGGTCGTCGAGGGCGGCCTCGACCGCCGCCACGAGCGGGTCGGGGCGGTGCTGGTGCGCGGTGGCCGGCAGCCGGGTGATCCACCAGGCGTTGGCCGCCACCAGCACCGCGGTCAGCCAGGGCAGGGCGCGGATGACCGAGTCGTCCTCGAAGGCCAGGGCGATCCCGCCCAGCGCGGCGCCGAGGGTGAAGCCCAGGTTGAGCGCGGAGTACATGTAGGCCTGCGAGCGCACCCGCTCCGCGCGCGGCAGCAGGTCGAGCACGTAGGCGCCGCGCCCGGCGTTGCCGGCCCCGTTGACGATCTCCAGCACGATGCTCATCGCCAGGAAGGCGGCGAAGCCGTCGATGAAAGGCCACACGGCGTACATGAGGGCGGTGCCGAGCGCGCCCAGCGCCCAGGTGCGCTGGGGGCCCAGCCGGTCGGCCAGGCGCCCGGCCGGCACGGCGACGAGCATCGAGACCACGCCGGCCACGGTGATGCCCAGGCCCACCTGGGCGGCGGAGAGCCCCACGACCTGGGTGAAGAAGACGGCGCTCGCGGTGAGGAAGGTGCCGTCGCCGATGGCGTAGAGCACCGACTGCACCGAGAGTCGTCCGGCCAGCGGGGTGGGCGGGGCCGCCTTCCGGGCTCCCGCCCGGGCGACGTCGACCAGGGTGC
Organism: Nocardioides sp. Leaf307; assembly: GCF_001423135.1. NCBI lineage: Bacteria > Bacillati > Actinomycetota > Actinomycetes > Propionibacteriales > Nocardioidaceae > Nocardioides > Nocardioides sp. Leaf307. The sequence continues at coordinate 549,107 of NZ_LMNY01000003.1, forward strand.
TCACGCCCCGCAGTGGATCACGCCTGGCTAGGGTCGGTCGCGTGGATATCGGCGGCACGACCCGCGAGGTGGTCGACTCCCTGCGCGGCTGGCTGGCCGGCGCGGCCGAGCCCGAGCCGCTGGTCGTCACGACGTCGGGGTCGACGGGGCGGCCCAAGCGCGTGGCCCTCTCGCGCCGCGCGGTGCTCGCCTCCGTGCACGCCACCGAGCGACGACTCGGTTCCTCGGGCGCCTGGCTGCTGGCGCTGCCGGCCTCCTACGTCGCGGGCGTGCAGGTCGTGTGCCGCTCGCTGGTCGCGGGCCACGACCCCGTGCTGCTCGAGGAGCACGACGGGTTCGCCGCGGCCACCGCCGAGCTCGTGCGCCGCGGACCCTTCGCCCTCGGCGCCGCCGAGCGCGGCGACCGCTTCGTCTCCCTGGTGCCCACCCAGCTGCACCGCCTGCTCGACGACCCCGACGACGTCTGGGCCCTGCGCAGCTACCACACCGTGCTGCTCGGGGGCGGCCCGCTCGACCCGGCCCTGCGCGCCCGCGCCGAGACCGCCGGGGTGCGCGTGGTGGCGACGTACGGCTCGGCGGAGACCGCGGGCGGCTGCGTCTACGACGGGGTGCCCCTCGACGGTGTCGCGCTGGCGCTGGGGCGCGACGGGCGGGTCCGCCTCGGCGGGCCGACGCTCTTCGAGGGCTACGACGGCGACCCCGACCTGACCCGCGAGGTGCTGGTCGACGGGTGGTTCCTCACCTCCGACGCCGGCCGGCTCGACGACGACGGTCGGCTCGAGGTGCTCGGGCGCCTCGACGACGTGGTCGTGAGCGGCGGGGTCAACGTGCCGGCGCCCGCGGTGGCGGCCCGGCTGCGCCAGCACCCCGACGTCGTGGCGGCCGAGGTGCTGGGCGTGCCCGACGAGGAGTGGGGCCACCGGCTGGTCGCCTTCGTCGTCGGACCGCTCGACCTCGACGCCGCCCGTGACTGGGTGGCGGGCGCCCACCCGCGCACGTGGGCGCCGCGCCAACTGGTGGGCCTCACCGAGGTGCCGATGCTGGCCAACGGCAAGCCCGACCGGCTGCGGCTGCGCGCGCTGGCCGCGCCCGAGGAGCAGGGGCAGCGGCCGTGACCCACGTCTGGTCGGTGCCGATGACCACCCGCTTCCGCGGCATCACCGTGCGCGAGGGCGTGCTGCTGCGCGGGGCCGGCGACGGCGACCCGGGGCGGACGGGCTGGGGGGAGTGGAGCCCGTTCCTGGAGTACGACGCGGCCGTCGCCGAGCCCTGGCTGCGCTGCGCCGAGGAGGCGGCCGCCGGCGACTGGCCGGAGCCGGTGCGCACCGAGGTGCCGGTCAACGTGACGGTGCCCGTGGTCGACCCCGAGCGGGCGCACGCCCTGGTGCTGCGCGGGGGCTGCCGCACCGCCAAGGTGAAGGTCGCCGACCCCGGCTCGAGCCTGGCCGAGGACCAGGCCCGGCTCGAGGCCGTGCGCGACGCCCTGGGGCCGGGCGGTCACGTGCGCATCGACGTCAACGGCCTGTGGAGTCTCGAGGAGGCCCTCGCCGCGATCCCGGTGCTCGACCGCGCCGCCGGCGGCCTGGAGTACGTCGAGCAGCCCTGCGCCACGGTCGAGGACCTGGCCCGCGTGCGCCGCGGGGTCGACGTGCCGGTCGCGGCCGACGAGTCCATCCGCCGGGCGGCCGACCCCTACCGCGTGCGCGACCTCGAGGCCGCCGACGTGGCGGTGCTCAAGGTGCAGCCCCTCGGCGGGGTGCGGGCGTGCCTGCGCATCGCCGAGGACATCGGCCTGCCCGTCGTGGTGTCCTCGGCGCTGGAGACCTCGGTGGGCATCGCCGCCGGTCTCGCGCTGGCCGCGGCGCTGCCGGAGCTGCCGCACGCCTGCGGCCTGTCCACGGTGCAGCTGCTCACCGGCGACCTGGTCGCCGACCCCCTGGTGCCCGTCGACGGGGTGCTGCGGGTGCCGGGCTCGCCCGGGGTGCCCGGCACCGTGGTCGACGAGGACGCGCTCGCGCGGTGGGCGGCGGCGCCGGAGCGGGTGGCGCACTGGGAGGCGCGCCTGGCCGAGGTCAGGGCGCTGCGGCAGGATCGACGTCCGTGAGCACCCACGCCGACCCCGCCCACCCCGCCGAGCCCGCCGAGCCGCCCTCGGCCCTGCTGGCGCGCGCGGTGGTGACCGCGCTCCTGGCGCACGGCGTGCGCGACGTGGTGGTCGCCCCCGGGTCGCGCAACGCCCCGCTGTCCTTCGCCGTCCACGACGCGGCGACCGCGGGGCTGCTGCGTCTCCACACCCGCGTCGACGAGCGGTCGGCGGCCTTCCTCGCGCTGGGACTGACCCGGGCCGGGGCCCGGGCGGCGGTGGTGTGCACGTCGGGCACGGCCGTGGCCAACCTGCACCCCGCGGTGCTGGAGGCGGCCCACTCCGGCCAGCCCCTCGTCGTCGTGACCGCCGACCGCCCGGCGCGGCTGCGCGGCACCGACGCCAACCAGACCACCGACCAGGTGGGGATCTTCGGCGCCCTGGTCGCGACCCACGACCTGGCCGGTCCCGGCGACGTCCCGGTGCTCGACGACCCGTGGGGCCCGGTCCACCTCGACGTCCAGCTCGACGACCCGCTGCTGCCGGCCGCGCCGTGGCGCCCGGCCGTCGTGCCGGGGGAGCGCCCCGCGCGGGCGCGCCCCGAGGCAGTCGACCGCATCCCGCTCGGCCCGCGCACCCTGGTCGTCGCCGGCGACGACGCCGGCCCGCCCGCCCGCCAGCTCGCCGAGCGCGCCGGCTGGCCGCTGCTGGCCGAGCCCTCCAGCGGCTCGCGCACCGGCACCCACGCGCTGCGCTGCTACCGCCTGCTGCTCGACACCGACCTCGCCCGCAGCGTCGAGCGCGTCGTCGTGGTCGGTCACCCCACGCTGTCGCGTCCGGTGATGCGCCTGCTCGGTCGCGACGACGTCGAGGTGTGGGCCGCCCCCGGCCGCGGCGCCTGGCCCGCGCGTCCCTACCGCGTCGACCGCCCGCTGGGCGGCGGCCGCTTCGAGCTGGTCGACCCCGCCGCCGACCCGGGAGCCCCCACCGCCGACGCCCCCGCCGGACCGGTGCGGACGCCGTGGCTCGAGGCGTGGCTCGAGGCCGACCGCGCGGTCGCCCGGCGCCTCGACGCGCTCGTGGCCGCGGAGCCGGGGCTCACGGCCCACGCCGTGGCGGGGGCCGTCGTGCGGGCCACGCCGCCCGGCGGGCTGCTCGTCGTCGGCCCCTCCAACCCGGTGCGCGACCTCGACCTCATGCAGACCGGCTTCGGGGTCGGCGCCCGCCGCTTCGTGGTCGCCAACCGCGGCCTGGCCGGCATCGACGGCATGGTCTCGACCGCGATCGGCGCCGCGCTGGGTCGTCCGCACAGCACCCGGGCGATCGCCCTGCTGGGCGACGTCACCTTCCTCCACGACAGCAACGGCCTGGTGCTGGGGCCCGACGAGCCCCGGCCCGACCTGACCCTGGTGGTGGTCAACGACGACGGCGGGTCGATCTTCGCCACGCTCGAGCAGGGCGCCCCCGAGCACTCCGACCGCTTCGAGCGGCTCTTCGGCACCCCGCACGGCGTCGACCTCGCCGCCCTCTGCGCGGCGACCCGCACCCCCCACTGGCGGGTGGAGAGCCTGCCCGAGCTCGAGCAGGCGCTCGCCTCGCCCGCCGGCGGGATCGAGGTGGTCGAGGTGCGCGTGCCCCGCCAGGACCGCCGTGAGGTCGACGCCCGGATCCGCGGCCTGGCCGCGGACTGACGGCACGGGCCGCCACCGGGGGATGATGGGGCGGTGGAGATCGCCCTGCTGCTGTGTGGACTCGCCGTCGGCGTGCTGGTGTGCACGGCGCTGGCCGACCGGCTCGAGGTGCCGGCGCCCTTCCTGCTGATCGCGGTGGGGGTGGCGGCCTCCTACGTGCCGCAGGTGCCCCAGGTCTACCTCGACCACGACGTCGTGCTCCTCGGCCTGCTCCCGCCGCTGCTCTACGCCGCGGCCCAGCAGACCTCGCTGGTCGACTTCAACGCCAACCGCCGACCGATCCTGCTGCTCTCGGTCGGGCTCGTCGTCTTCACCGCCGCCGGCGTGGCCTGCGTCGTACGGCTCTTCCTGCCCGACCTGCCGTGGGCCCTGGCCCTGGCCATCGGAGCCGTCGTGGCCCCGCCCGACGCGGTCGCCGCCACCGCCATCGGGCGCCGGATCGGTCTGCCCCGACGGGTGGTCACGATCCTCGAGGGCGAGTCGCTCTTCAACGACGCCACCGCACTGGTCTTCCTGCGCACGGCCCTGGCCGTCGCGGCGGGAAGCGGCCTCGACGCCGGCGGGGTCGCGCTCGACTTCGTGCTCGCCGCGGGCGGCGGGGCCCTGGTCGGCCTGGCCTTCTTCGTCGTGGTCGGCAAGGTGCGCCGGCGCATCACCGACCCGGTCATCGACTCGGCGATGTCGCTGGTCGTGCCCTTCGCGGCGTACGTGCTGGCCGAGGAGATCCACGCCTCGGGCGTGATCTCCGTCGTGGTGGCCGGGCTGCTGCTGGGCCACAAGGCGCCGGTGCTGCAGACCGCGCAGTCGCGCATCGCGGAGCGGCTCAACTGGCGCACCATCGCCTTCGTCCTGGAGAACGCCGTCTTCCTGCTCATCGGGCTCCAGGCGTGGTGGATCGTCGAGGGTGCGGTCGACTCCGACATCGGGCTGGGGCGCATCGCGGCGGTCTGCGGGGCGACGCTGGCCGCGGTGATCGTGCTGCGGCTGCTGTGGGTCTTCCCGGCGCGCTACCTGCTGGTGCGCCCCGGTCCCGACCCCGACCTCGGCCAGGACGCGCCGTGGACCTACACCTTCGTGCTCGGCTGGGCCGGCATGCGCGGGGTCGTGACGCTCGCGGCCGCCTTCGTCATCCCGGAGGGCACGCCCTACCGCGAGGTGCTCCTGCTCATCGCCTTCACCGTGGTGGCCGGCACCCTGTTCGTGCAGGGACTGACGCTGCCGATGGTGGCCCGTCGGCTGCGGGTGCCCTCGCCCGACCCCGCCGAGGACGCGCTGGCCCGCGCGACCCTGCTCCAGCAGGCCTCCAAGGCGGCGCTGGAGGAGCTCGACCGGCTGGAGTACGACGACCAGCACGGCGCCGTCGACCTCATCCGCCAGCGCCTCGACCAGCGCAACTTCGCCGCCTGGGAGCGCCTGGCCACCGTCGGGGACCAGGAGTCGCCCAGCGACCTCTACTCCCGCGCGCGCCGCGCCATGATCGGCGCGGAGCGCCGCCGGGTGCTGGAGATCCGCAGCGGCGGCACGGTGCCCGCCGAGGTCGTGGCCGACGTGCTGGCCATGCTCGACGTGGAGGAGTCGATGCTCGACGTGGCCAGCGAGGAGCGCGAGGAGCTGCGCGCCACCGCCGTCGGCCGGCGTCTGGGCGAGGTCTGCGCCGACCTGGAGCGCTTCCCCGCGGTCGTCACGGCCCAGGACCCGGTGTGCGCGCGCTGCCTGGAGGACGGCACGACCTGGGTCGCGCTGCGCCAGTGCCTGGAGTGCGGCCACGTCGGCTGCTGCGACTCCTCCCCGCAGCAGCACGCCACCGTGCACTTCCACGAGACCGCCCACGCGGTGATGCAGTCGGCGGAGGAGGACGAGAGCTGGCGCTGGTGCTACGTGCACCACCTCACCGGCTGACCGTGCGGTACCCGGGCCTGCCAGAGCCGGTCCCGTGACAGCCGGTCCCGTGACAGCCGGGCCGGCGGTGGCTCAGGCGAGCGCCTGCTCGAGGGTGCGGGCGTCGTGGCCGGTGACGCGCCGCACGTCGTCGGTGACCCGGGCGCACGACCCGTCGGCGATGGCGGTGTAGGTGCTGACCCAGGCGTCGAGCTGCCAGTCCTCGGCGTCGTAGGCGGCGCGCCGCGAGGCGTAGGCCTGCTCCACACCCTCGTCCTCGAAGCGCAGCTCGCGGCCCAGGACGGCGCCGGCGCGGGCGGCCACCTCGGTCATGGTGAGCGCCTCCGGCCCGGTCAGCACGTACGTCGCCCCCGCGTGGGCGGCCGGGTCGCGCAGCACCGTGGCGGCGACGTCGGCCACGTCGGCGCGGGCCACGGCGGCGACCCGGCCCTCGCCCGCGGGCCCGCGGATGACGCCGGCCTCGTCGGCGAAGAGCGGGAGCACGTCGACGTAGAAGTTGTCGCGCAGGAACGTGAAGCCCATGCCGGTCTCCGCGGCCGCCTCGCGGATCGCGGTCTCGGCGTCGTGGTGGTCGCGGCCGAGGGTGAAGGTGGCCTGTGGGTCGGCGCCGGCGAACGAGGTGTAGACGAGGTGGCGCACGCCGGCGTCGGCGGCGGCGCGGACGAAGGTGCGGTGCTGCTCGCGCCGGTCGACGGCCTCGGCCGCGGAGACCATGAGGAGGGTCTCGACCCCGCGCAGGGCCTCCAGCGACGCGGCGTGGTCGGCGTAGGTGCACTCGCGCACGTCGCAGTCGACGTCGGGGGCGCGCGAGGCGTCGCGCACGAGCAGGCGCAGGTCGAGGCGGAAGTCGGCGCCGGCGAGCTGCGCGGTGACGAGGCCGCCGAGCGCCCCCGTCGAGCCGGTGACGCCCACGGTGCGGGTCAGGTCGGTCATGCGTCCTCCTGGACGTCGAAGCGGATCGGGAAGCGGAGCGCGCCGGTGTTGCCCGACACGGGCAGCCAGGTGCCGGGGCCGTCGGGGCGGGCCCCGGGCAGCCGGCGGGCCAGCAGGGGCAGGGCGACGGCCATGTCGGTGCGCGCCACGAAGTGGCCCAGGCAGTGGTGGACCCCGGCGCCGAAGCCGGCGTGGGGCGGCCGCTCGCGCCGGGCCTGGGCCTCGATGTCGAAGGAGGGGTCGGCCATCGCGGCCGGATCGGTGCCGGCGGCGTGGGAGAGCACCTGCACGATGCCGCCGGCCGGCACGCGCAGGCCGCCGAGGTCGACGTCCTCGAGGGCCTCGCGGGTCACCCAGGTGACGGTGGGGTTGACCCGCATCACCTCCTCGACGGCGGCGGCGCCGAGGTCGGGGCGCTCGCCCAGCAGCCGCCACTGGTCGGGGTGGGCCAGCAGCGTCTGCACGGCCAGGCCGATCTGGTTGCGGGTGGTCTCCATGCCCGCGAAGGCCAGGAAGACCAGCGCCACGCTGAGCTCGCGCCCGGTGAGCCGCTCGCCGTCGTCGGCGGCGCGCACGAGCGTGGTCACGAGGTCCTCCGGCCCGTCGCCGGGCCAGTCCTCCGGCCCGTCGCCGGGCCCGTCGTCCGGCCCGTCGCCGGGCCCGTGGGCCGAGCCGGCGGCGATCCGGGCCCGCCGGTCGGCGACCACCTCGTCGACGTAGCCGGTCAGCCCCTCCAGCGCGGCCTCGATGCGCGGCAGCCGGGCGGCCACGTCGACCGAGAACGACGCCCCCAGGTCGTCGGCCCAGCGGGCCACCTGCGGCCAGTGCGCCTCGTCGAGGCCGAGCAGCACGCAGATGATCCGGGCGGCGTAGGGCTCGGCGAAGTCGTGGACGAGCTCGACGCGCCCGGTGGCGGCGAAGGCGTCGACGAGCTCGTGGGCCAGCGCCTCGAAGCGCGGGCGCATCGCCGCGATCGCGCGGCTGCGGAAGGCCGGGGCGAGCAGCCGGCGCACGCGGGCGTGGTCGTCGCCCTCGAGGCTCAGCAGCGTCTCGGCCCACCAGTCGGAGAAGAGCCCGGAGTGGATGCCGTTCTGCGCCGGCCAGCGGGCGTTGCCCTGCGCGAAGCGGCGGTCGCGCAGCACCGCGGTGCCCTCGGCGTGGCGCAGCACGGCCCAGCCCCACGTGGTCTCGACGTACCAGTCGCGCTCGCGGGCCTCGAGCACCGCGGCGGAGGTGACGTCGAAGGACGGGTCGCCCAGGTCGAGCACGCTCACGTGCCGGCCCGCAGCATGCGCAGGTGGCGCCCGTCGTCGAGCTCGTCGACGGTGCCGTCGAGGCGGAAGCCCTGCCGCTCGTAGAAGCCGATGGCGCGGTCGTTGCCGGCCAGCACCCACAGGTACGCCGCGCGGTCGCCGATCGCCGCCTGCAGCAGCGCGTAGCCGACCCCGGTGCCCCACAGCCGGGCCCGCACGTAGAGCGACCACAGCTCGGTCGCGGTGTCGACGTCGCCGTCGCGCGCCGGGCCGGCGCTGGCGAAGCCCACCAGCTCCTCGCCGCCGCCCGGGCCCACCTCGACCGCCAGCCACAGCGGCTCCTCGCGCGGGCCGGCGAGGATGCCGCGCCAGCGCTCCACCCGGGCCGGCACGTCGGTGCGGCGCTCGTCGAGCACGCGCTGCTCCACCAGCCCGGTGTAGGCGTCGTCCCAGACGTCGAGGTGCAGGTGGGTCAGGGCCTCGGCGTCGGCGGGCGTCGCCTGGCGCAGCCGCACGGCGGGAGCGGGTCGGGGGCTGCTCGTGCTCACCCCTGCATCGTAGGGACCACCCGGGTCGCGGGATGGCTACGGTGGGAGCCATGCGCATCACCAAGCTGGGCCACGCCTGCGTGAGGGTCGAGCACGACGGCGGGGTGCTGGTGGTCGACCCGGGGGTGTTCACCGACGCGGCCGAGGCCCTCGACGGGGCCGGCGCGGTGCTGCTGACCCACGAGCACCCCGACCACTACCTCGCCGAGCACCTGCGCCTCAGCGACGCGCCCGTCGTCACGATCGAGGCGGTGGCGGCCCGCATCCGCGCGGAGGCCCCCGACGTCGCCGAGCGGCTCGTCGTGGTGGCCCCGGGCGAGCGCTTCACCGCCGCGGGCCTCCCGGTGCGCGCCGTCGGCGAGCGCCACGCGGTGATCCACCCGGAGCTGCCCCGCATCGACAACAGCGGCTACGTCGTGACCTGCGGCGACCGGCGCGTCTACCACCCCGGGGACGCCCTCACGCCGCCCGGCGAGCCCGTCGACGTGCTGCTCTGCCCGGTCAGCGCGCCGTGGCTCAAGGCCGCCGAGGCCATCGACTTCGCCCGCGAGGTCGGCGCCCCCCGGGTGCTGGCGATCCACGACCGCGTCTACTCCGAGGCCGGCCTCGACATCGTCGACGGCCACCTGCGCCGCTTCCTCGAGCCGGCCGGGAGCGCCTACACCCGGCTGCCCGACGGCGCCGACCTCTGAGCGGGGCGGCCGTGACCGCCTGGGTGCGACTCGAGCTCGACCTCGCGGCCTTCGACGAGACGCCGTTCCTGCCCTGCCTCGACGCCGCGACCGCCGCCGGCGTCGCCCTCACCACGATGGCCCGGCTCGGCGACGACGCCCCGCAGCGTCGGCGCCTGGAGGCGCTCTGGGCGCGCTGCGCCGCCGACGACCCCGGCACCGACCTGTCCGCGGGGGTGCCCGAGCGGTGCGCGGCGGCCTCCTACGACCCGCACGGCGCGGTCGTCGCGGTCGAGGGCGAGCACTGGGTGGGGCTCAGCGTCACCTCGCTGCGCCCGCTCGAGGGCTACGCCTTCGGCGAGATGACCGGCGTGGTGCCCGAGCGTCGGGGCCGCGGGCTCGCGGTGGCGATGAAGCTGGAGGCGGTGCGCTGGGCGCGCTCGCGCGGCCACACCCGGCTGCGCACCTTCCACCACCCCGACAACGCCGCGGCGATCGGGCTCAACCTGCGGCTGGGGGCGACGGCTCCGTCGCCGTGATGGCGTCGCGCACGGGCACGAACTTCGCCTGGGCCTCGGCCAGCTCCGACTCGGGGTCGGAGTCGCCGACGATCCCGCAGCCGGCGAAGAGGCGCACGGTCGAGCCGTCCACCGACGCCGAGCGCAGCGCGATGCCCCACTCGCCGTCGCCGGAGGCGTCCATCCAGCCGACGGGCGCGGCGTAGCGACCGCGGTCCATGCCCTCGATCTCGTGGATCAGCGCGGTGGCCGCCGCCGTGGGCGTGCCGCCGACCGCCGCCGAGGGGTGCAGCGCCTCGGCCAGCTGCAGCGACGAGACCGTCGCCGCGTCGTGCACCACGCCGGCGACGTCGCTGGCCAGGTGCATGACGTTGGGCAGGTGCAGCACGAAGGGCGCCTCGGGCACGTTCATCGACGAGCAGTGCGGCTCAAGGGCGTCGGCGACCGAGCGCACGGCGTACTCGTGCTCCTCGAGGTCCTTGGAGGAGCGGGCCAGCGCGGCGGCCAGCGCCAGGTCGCGCTGGTCGTCGCCGCTGCGGCGGATGGTGCCGGCCAGCACCCGCGAGGTCACCAGCCCACGCTCGCGGCGCACCAGCATCTCGGGGGTCGCGCCGAACATGCCGTCGACGTGGAAGGTCCAGCACATGGGGTAGCTCTCGGCCAGGCGGCGCAGCGGCCAGCGCACGTCGACCGGCGCGTGGGCGGTGGCGAGCAGGTCGCGGGCCAGCACGACCTTCTCCAGGTCGCCGGCCTCGATGCGGGCCACCGCGTCGGCCACCACGCTCATCCACCGCTCGCCGTCGAGGGCGCCGTCGACGAAGCTGATCCCGACCGGCACCGCCGGGTCGTCGGCGGGGGCCAGGTCGGGCGACCCGCCCTCCTGCTCGGCCGGGCCGATGGTCGTCACCCAGGTCAGGTCGCCGCGGCGACCCACGACCACCGACGGCACGACCAGCACGGAGTCGCCCGGCTCGTGGGCGAAGGCGAAGGACCCGAAGCAGACCAGGCCCGTGCCCGGCTCGTCGACCTCGTCGTGCTCCACCGAGCGCGCGACCAGCTCGGACCACCACTTCGCGGCGTCGGCGAAGCGGGTCGGCCCGTCGGTGCGCAGCTCGGCGGCGACACCCCAGCCGACGAGACCCTCGCCGCGACGCAGCCACGTCACCGGACGGTCCGCGGGCAGCAGGGACAGCAGCGAGTCGACGTGGCCCGGCTCGACCACGACGGTGCGAGCGACCAGGGGACCGGCAGCCAGACGGTCCGCGGTCGCGCCGGAGGTCTCGCTGGTGCTCACGTCTCGAGGGTACTCAGCCGATGGGCGATCCCGACCGAGGCGTGGGTAACGTCACCGCCGTGACCACCACTCCCACCATCGCTCGTACCCGCGTCGCCGGCGTCGTCCTCGGCGCCGTCCTGCTGGCCCTCATGGTCGTCTTCGCCGTCGTCCTGCCGAGGATCGACAGCGGCGCCGAGGAGCTCTCCGGCGCCGACGGCGTCGCGGCCCTGCCCGACGAGCTGCCGGGCGGCCTGCGGGCCCTCGACCTCGGCGTCGAGGCCCCCGAGGGCCAGGACCCGGCCCAGGCCGAGGAGCTGACGCAGCGCCAGACCGAGCTCCAGGAGTCGGCCGGCGAGCGGCTGAGTGAGGTCTTCGACGCCCCCGCCGAGGTCCGCATCTACGCCGACGAGGCGCTGCAGCGCCAGGCGGCCGTGGCCGTGGTCGGCGTGCCCGCCGGGCTGTTCATCCCCGGCGCCCTGCCGGTCGACCCGGCGCTGCTCGACCTCGCCCGCAGCTCCACCGAGCTCGAGCGGGTCGGCGACGCGGTGTGCCAGCTCACCTACGGGCAGAACGTGCCGGCCGGCCAGCCCGTGCCCGAGGACGACCCCGCCGGCGTGACCTGCCAGCTGGGGGCCGAGGGCACGACGTACTGGATCCAGGGCGGCGGGATCACCGCCGAGGAGGCCGTGGCCGTGCTCGACGACCTCGCCGGCTCCGAGGACTGACCCGGCCCGACCGGCCCGCTCAGGGCAGGCGCGTGCCGTCGTCGGCGTACGCCGCCAGCACGGCGCGCACGTCGACGAGCCGCGGGCGGCCCGCGGGGTCGGGGTCGCCGCACGCCGCCAGCAGCCTCGCCAGCTCCGCCGGTGCGTGGGACGCCACCCGCACCGGGGCCGTACGCCGCGCCCGCCAGCGCGCGGGGGGTGTCGGCTCCTCGCCGCTGAGCGCCTCGCGCAGCAGCACGCCGAGCCCCCACACGTCGGTCGCGGGCGCGAGGCCCTCGCCGGTGACCTGCTCCGGGGCGAGGTAGCCGGGGGTGCCGGCGCCCGGGCGGCCCGCACCGGGTCGCGCGGCCAGGCTCAGGTCGAGCAGCACCGCCTTGCCGTGCTCGACCACGACGTTGCCCGGCTTGAGGTCGAGGTGCAGCCAGTCGTGGCGGTGCAGGTAGCCCAGCACCGAGACCAGCTGCAGGCCGAGCAGGGCGGTGTCCTCGACGCCCAGGGCGCCCTCCTCGACGACCGCGGCCAGGGTGGCGCCGCGCAGGGTCTCGAGCACGACCGCCGCACGCGGGTCGGTGAGCACGGCGTAGCCGCGCACCAGGTGCGGGTGGGTCAGCGTCGTCACGATGCGGCCCTCGCGCAGGACCCCGTCGACGACCTCGCGCTCGTGGCGACGGTCGGCGCGCACGACCTTGACCACGCAGCGGCAGCCGCGCTCCTCGTCGTAGGCGTCCCAGGTGTCGAGGCGGCGTCCGTGGGCCAGGCGGTGCACCGCGCGGTAGCCGGGCAGCAGCGGCTCGCCGGGGGCGACCTCCGGCGCGGGTCCCGGCACGGCGTCGCGACCGCCCGCGAGGAGCCTCCCCGGGCGCGGCCCGCTCACCGGGACACCGCCGCGGCGACGGGCACCGTGTCGGCCGGGTCGGCCGGTGGGTGGTCGGCGAGGTCCTCGAGCCGCACGACGCGGTCGACGTACTCCAGGACGAGCGGGTCGTGGGTGAGCAGCAGCACCGTGCGCCCCAGCGCAGGATCGGTGACGGCCTCCAGCAGCCGTCGGGTGGCGTCGGGGTCGAGCCCGGTGGTGGGCTCGTCGAGCACCAGCACCCGGCTCTCGCGCAGCAGCGCACGGGCCAGCGAGAGGCGCTGGCGCTGGCCACCCGAGAGCGTGCGTCCGCGCTGCCCGATCCGGGTGTCGTAGCCCTGGGGGAGCCGCTCCACGAAGGCATGGGCGTCGGCGGCCCGGGCGGCGGCGCGCACCTCGGCGCGGGTGGCACCGGGCCGGGCGTAGGCGATGTTGTCGTGGACGCTGGCGTCGAGCAGAAGCTGCTCCTGCAGCAGCAGGGTGACCGCGGCGCGCACGGAGGTCGCGGTGTGGTCGGCGACGTCGTGGCCGTCGACGGCGACCACGCCGGCGTCGGCGGTGACCTGACGGGTCAGCAGCCGCGCGAGGGTCGACTTGCCCGAGCCGCTGGCGCCCACGACCGCGACCCGCTCGCCCGGCGCGACGTGCAGGTCGAGCCCGCTGACGGCGTCGCGTGCTGCGCCGGGGTAGCGCACGGTCACGGCGCTCAGGTCCACGGCGCCCCGGCCGCCGGGCAGCGCGGTGGCCCCCGCCCGGTCTCCCGCGCGGGGCTCGTCGAGCAGCTCCACGAGGCGCTCGACGCCGGCGGTGGCCGAGAAGAGCGACGGCACCAGGTCGCTGAGGTCGCGCACCGGGCGGTAGCACTGCATGAGCAGGGTGAGGAAGGCCAGCAGCCCGCCGAGGGTGAGGCGGTCGGTGGAGAGCGCCCAGACCCCGAGGGTCACCACGAGCAGCACCCCGACCAGCTCGGCCAGGTCGACGAGCGGCAGGAAGAGGCCCCGCACACGGCTGCCGGCCAGCTCGGCCGCGGCGATCGCGCGGTTCTGCCGGTCGTAGTCGGCGACGGCCTCGCGCTCGCGGCCGTAGGTCTGCACGAGCGTGGCGTTGGCCAGGCTCTCCTCGGTGATGCTCGACAGGGAGCCGCCGCGGCGGCGGCGCTCGCGCGAGACGTCGCGGGTGAATCGGGCGAAGTGGCTGGAGACCCACCAGAAGACGGGCACGACCACGAGCGAGGCGAGCGCGAGCTCCCACTGCAGCCACAGCAGCGCGCCCACGAAGAGCACCAGCCGCAGCAGGGCGCCCAGACCGGTGGCGAGCTGGCCGACCATGAAGCTCTCCACCGCGCTCACGTCGGAGGTCAGGCGGGCCATGGTGTCGCCGAGGCGGCGCCGGTCCTGCACGGTGGCGGGCTGGTGCAGGACGTGCTCGAAGGCGTCGCGCCGCAGGTCGACGAGGAAGCGCTGGGAGACCCAGGTGGACAGGTAGTCGTCGGCGCTCGAGACCAGGCCGCTGGCGAGGTTGAGCGCGAGGTAGGCCGCGGCGAGGGTGAGGAGCGGGGAGAAGTCGGCCGGCACCAGCACGTCGTCGACGAGGCGCTGGAAGAGCACGATCTCGACGACCTCGATGGCCGGGGCGGCCGCCAGCAGCACCAGCCCAAGGGCCAGCCAGCCGCGCAGCGGACGCAGTCGTGGCCAGAAGCGGCGTACGACGGCGAGCACGGTCAGCTGCCGGGCCGCGTCGACGACGGGCGCGGCGTCGGCCGCGGGGCGCAGCGAGGCGATCAGCCTCCGCCAGGCTCGGCGCATCGGGGGTCTCCTCCGGTGGTGGGAACGGCCGCGACGGGGGTGGCTCGCTGCGTGGGAGCCACCCCCGTCGTCCGGGCCCGCCGACGGGTGTCGGCGGACCGGTGAGCCGAGGCCTCAGTTGGTGCGCGAGCGCGAGCGGCTGCGGTTGCGACGGTTGCGGCGGCGGCGCCGGCGACGGCCGCCGTCGCGGCTGTCGGTGTCGGCGCGGCGGGCCATGGTGGCCGGCTTGACGGCGGTGAAGATGCTGGAGCGTGCCATGACGGTCTCTTCTCTCTCGTGCGGTCCGCCCGGCCCTGAGGCCGGGGCGGCCACCCCGGTGGGGCGACGAGAAGAACTCTGCGGCGGCCCGGTGAGGCACGCGTGAGGCGCCGATGAGAGGGCTCTCACCCGTCTCATCGACGCCTCACGTGCCGGTCACGCGCCGGCCACGACCGCCGGCCGGCGCGGACTCAGGACCAGTACACGACCACGTCGTCGCCCAGCCGGACCTCGTCGAAGAGTGCGGCTACCCCGGCGAGGTCCCGGGTGTTGACGCAGCCGTGCGAGGCGCCGGCGTAGCCGGTGGCGGCGAAGTCGGGGGAGTAGTGCACGGCCTGTCCGCCGGAGAAGAACATGGCGTAGGGCATCGCGGTGTCGTAGAGGCTCGAGACGTGGTCGCGGCTCATCCGGTAGACCTCGAAGACCCCCTCGCGGGTGGGGGTCCCGGCGGCGCCGAAGCGGGCGTCGAGGGTACGCAGCACCTCGCCGTCGACGACCCAGCGCAGCGTGCTGGTGCTCTTGTCGACGCAGATCACCCGGCCCTGGAGGCAGCGCGGGTCGAGGGCACCGGCCTGCTGCGTGCGGCCCTCGAGCTCGGCGTCGGTGGGCTCGGTGGTCATGGCCAGCAGCCGGTCCATGGTGCGCTGGTCGACCTCGCCGGTGACCGGGATCGCGCGCTTGGCCTGGAAGCCGCGCACCGCCGCCTCCGTGATCTCGCCGTAGTGGTCGGTGAGCCCGGCGTCGAACCAGTCGATCTGGGCCAGCCGGGCCTGGAGCTCGCGCACCTCCGCGCCGTCGTCGCCGGGCGAGAGGAGTGCCGGACCGGGCACCGGCTCGGGTGTGGGGGACGGCGTGGCTGTGGCTGTGGCTGTGGCTGTCGGCGGCGGCGGCGGCGGCGTGGGCGCGGTCGTGGTCGTCGGCGTCGACCGGGGGGTGGGCGCGGTCGCGGGCGGGGCGGGCCGGCGCTCGGCCGCAGCGCCGGGTCGCGGGTCGGCGACCCCTGCGCGGTCGGAGCGCTCGTGCCCACCGGACCCGCCGAGGGCGGTCGCGCCGAGCACGGCGACCAGGACGAGGGCCACGGCCAGGCCGAGGGCGAGGGAGAGGCGGCGCAGCAGGGGCATGGGAGGTCCTCGTGGTGTGGGGGTGGCCGACAGGGTCGAGCCGGTCACCAGGGAGACGCACGAGGAGGACCTCCGGTTGCCCGGGTCCCGGCGGCGGTCGCCCGGCGCCCTCCCGGCGCTCGCCCGGTGGCGCGGTGCGGTGCGGTGGTGCGGTGCGGATGGCGGCGTGCGGTGGGGTGCGGTGCGTGGACGCGGGCTAACCTCGGGGGCGTGGCCCGTGCGCAGCTCGACAAGCAACCCATCGACGTCCGTCGCATGTTCGACACCGTGGCGCGTCGCTACGACGTCACCAACGACGTGCTCTCGCTGGGCCAGGACCGCCGCTGGCGCCACGACGTCATCGAGGCCGTCGCGCCGGTCGCGGGCGAGCGCGCCCTCGACCTCGCCGCCGGCACCGGCACCTCGAGCGAGCCCTTCCACGACCGCGGTGCCACCGTCGTGCCGTGCGACTTCTCCCTCGGGATGCTCCGGGTGGGCAAGCGGGCCCGGCCCCACCTGCCCTTCACCGCGGGTGACGGCACGCGGCTGCCCTTCGCCGACGCCACCTTCGACGCCGTGACCATCTCCTTCGGCCTGCGCAACATCGTCGACCCGCTGGCAGGCCTGCGCGAGATGCGCCGCGTGACCCGGCCCGGTGGCCGGCTGGTGGTCTGCGAGTTCAGCCACCCGACCTGGGCGCCCTTCCGCACCGTCTACCTCGAGTACCTGATGAAGGCCCTGCCGCCGATCGCCCGGGCCGTCTCCTCGGCCCCCGACGCCTACGTCTACCTCGCCGAGTCGATCCGGGCCTGGCCCGACCAGCAGGGCCTCTCCGACCTCGTCGCCGAGGCGGGCTGGACCGGCGTCGAGTGGCGCAACCTCACCGGGGGCGTCGTCGCCCTCCACCGCGCCACCGCCTGAGCCCACCCGGGCCCGACCCCGGGACCGACCCGGGACCGGCGGCGACCGGCCGGGCCGGCCGGGTCGCGTCGTCGGCCATTAACGCAAGCCCGGAGTGCGTTAAATCCGCAGGTCAGCGCCGCGCACGACTCCCCGCCGACACGGAATGTGACCGAGACCACCCCCGGGTCGCCACGCCCGCGAGCGAGTGGCAGTATGTGTCCCGCGCCACTTAGTGATTCTCTTCACAAGGCCACAAGGGGCTTTCGTCGGGCATCGCTCGGGGCGCGTCGACACGGACGTGTGCCACGGGAGGTCGGACGATGGAGCTCTACACACCGGTGCTGGTGCTGGCGGCCCTGGCCGCCGGCTTCGCCGTCTTCTCGGTGGCCGTCAGCACGCTGACCGGGCCCAAGCGCTACAACCGCGCCAAGCTCGACTCCTACGAGTGCGGCATCGAGCCCACTCCGCAGCCCGTCGGCGGTGGCCGCTTCCCGGTGAAGTACTACATCACCGCGATGCTCTTCATCGTCTTCGACATCGAGATCATCTTCCTCTACCCGTGGGCCGTGCACTTCGACGCGATGGCCCTCTTCGGTCTAGTCGAGATGGTCATCTTCATCGCCACCGTGTTCGTCGCCTACGCCTACGTCTGGCGTCGCGGCGGCCTCGAGTGGGACTGATCCGCGTGGGACCGAGAGGACAGCACTGATGGGTATCGAGGAGAAGCTCCCCAGCGGCGTCCTGCTGACGACCGTCGAGGGCGTCGCGGGCTACATGCGCAAGGCCTCCTTCTGGCCCGCCACCTTCGGCCTGGCCTGCTGCGCCATCGAGATGATGACCAGCGGCGGTCCGAAGTACGACCTGGCCCGCTTCGGCATGGAGGTCTTCCGGGCCAGCCCCCGCCAGGCCGACCTCATGATCGTGGCCGGCCGGGTCAGCCAGAAGATGGCGCCCGTCCTGCGCCAGATCTACGACCAGATGGCCGAGCCCAAGTGGGTGCTCGCCATGGGCGTGTGCGCCAGCTCCGGCGGCATGTTCAACAACTACGCGATCGTGCAGGGCGTCGACCACGTCGTGCCCGTGGACATGTACCTCCCGGGCTGCCCGCCGCGCCCCGAGATGCTCATCGACGCCATCCTCAAGCTCCACGACCAGGTCCAGGCCACCAAGCTCGGCGCCAACCGCGCCGCGCAGATCGCCGAGCTCGAGGCCGAGGCGCTCACCGCGCTGCCGACCTCCGACCGCACGGGCCTGCTGCGATGAGCCCCGCCGACGAGCCCACGCAGGGCGGCGCCCGCGGCACGGTCGACCAGGCCGCCACCGACCAGTCCCCGGAGAATCTCCCGGCACCGCCCGAGGGCCAGCCGGGCTCGCAGACGGTGCGCCAGGTCGGCGAGCGGCGCGGCATGTTCGGTGTCAAGGGCTCCGGCGACACCAGCGGCTACGGCGGCCTGCGCGCGGCCGTCCGCCACCCCGCCGCCACCGCGCGCCCCTTCGGCGGCTGGTTCGACGAGGTCGCCGACGCCCTCGAGGTCGCGGCGCGCGACGCCGGCGTCGAGCGGGCCGTCGAGAGCGTCGTGGTGCACCGGGGCGAGATCACCTTCCACGTGCGTCCCGACGACCTCCTGGTGCTGGCGCGGCTGCTGCGCGACGAGCCCCGGCTGCGCTTCGAGCTGCTCTCGAGCGTGAGCGGCGTGCACTACCCCGCCGACACCGGCCACGAGCTCCACGTCGTGCACCACCTGCTGTCGATGACCCACAACCGCCGCATCCGCCTCGAGGTCGCGGTGCCCGACACCGACCCGCGGCTGCCGTCGCTGGTGCCGGTCTACCCCACGGCCGACTGGCACGAGCGGGAGACGTGGGACATGTTCGGCGTGCTCTTCGAGGGCCACCCCTCGCTGACCCGGATCCTCATGCCCGACGACTGGCCCGGCCACCCGCAGCGCAAGGACTACCCCCTCGGCGGCATCCCGGTCGAGTACAAGGGCGGCACCGTCCCCCCGCCCGACCAGCGCCGCTCCTACAGCTGATGCGCTCCCCGCACCGGCACGCCCGCGCCCTCAGCCACTCCCTCGCCCACCGTCCCCGGAGGTCAGCATGACGACCCAGGAAGACCTGTACGCCGGCACCAGCGAGACCACCGAGGGCCGTGTCTTCACGGTCACCGGGCAGGACTGGGACCAGATCGCCGAGGGCCTGGCCGAGGACGCCGAGGAGCGCGTCGTCGTCAACATGGGCCCCCAGCACCCCTCGACCCACGGCGTGCTGCGGCTGATCCTCGAGCTCGAGGGCGAGACGGTCACCGAGGCCCGCTGCGGCATCGGCTACCTCCACACCGGCATCGAGAAGAACATGGAGTACCGCTCCTGGGTGCAGGGCGTGACCTTCTGCACCCGCATGGACTACCTCAGCCCGTTCTTCAACGAGGCCACCTACGTCCTCGGCGTCGAGCGGCTGCTCGACATCGAGGCCGACGTGCCCGAGAAGGCCCAGGTCATGCGGGTGCTGCTCATGGAGCTCAACCGCATCTCCTCCCACCTCGTGGCCATCGCCACGGGCGGCATGGAGATCGGCGCGCTGACCGTGATGACGATCGGCTTCCGCGAGCGCGAGCTGGTGCTCGACCTCTTCGAGCTCATCACCGGGCTGCGTATGAACCACGCCTTCATCCGTCCCGGCGGCGTGGCGCAGGACCTCCCCGCCGGAGCCCTGGAGGAGATCGCCTCCTTCGTGGCGCTGATGAAGAAGCGCCTGCCGGAGTACGCCGCGCTGTGCAACGCCAACCCGATCTTCAAGGCCCGCCTGGAGGGCGTCGGCCACCTCGACCTGGAGGGCTGCCTGGCCCTGGGTCTCACCGGACCCCCGCTGCGCGCCAGCGGCTACCCGTGGGACCTGCGCAAGACCCAGCCCTACTCCGGCTACGAGGACTACGACTTCGACGTCCAGACCTGGGACACCGCCGACGCCTACGGCCGCTTCCGGGTGCGCCTGGCGGAGATGTGGGAGTCGCTGAGGATCGTCGAGCAGGCCGCGGCCCGGCTCGCCGGCCTCGAGGGCGCGCCCGTCATGGTCGCCGACCGCAAGATCGCCTGGCCCAGCCAGCTGGCCATCGGCTCCGACGGCATGGGCAACAGCCTCGACCACATCCGCCACATCATGGGCGAGTCGATGGAGGCCCTCATCCACCACTTCAAGCTGGTCACCGAGGGCTTCCGGGTGCCGGAGGGCCAGGCCTACGTGCCGGTGGAGTCGCCTCGCGGGGAGCTCGGAGCCCACGTCGTCTCCGACGGCGGCACCCGCCCCTTCCGCGCCCACTTCCGCGACCCGTCCTTCACCAACCTGCAGGCCACGAGCGTGATGAGCGAGGGCGGCATGGTCGCCGACGTCATCGTCGCGATCGCGAGCATCGACCCCGTCATGGGAGGCGTGGACCGCTGATGATCAGCCAGGAGACCTACGACGAGCTCACGGCGATCGCCGCGCGCTACCCCGAGGCCCGCTCGGGCCTGCTGCCCATGCTCCACCTCGTGCAGTCGGTCGAGGGACGGGTGACCCCCGAGGGCATCGAGACCTGCGCCGACATCCTCGGGATCTCCGCGGCCGAGGTCAGCGGGGTCGCGACGTTCTACACGATGTACAAGCGCAAGCCGGTCGGCGACTACCACGTGGGGGTCTGCACCAACACGCTGTGCGCGGTGATGGGCGGCGACGAGATCTTCGCCCGGCTCAAGGAGCACCTCGACGTCGGCAACGACGAGACCACCCGGCTGCGCGACGGCGACCGGGCCACCGTGACGCTGGAGCACCTGGAGTGCAACGCGGCCTGCGACTACGCCCCGGTGATGATGGTCAACTGGGAGTTCATGGACACCATGACGCCCACCTCGGCGGTCGACCTGGTCGACGACCTGCGCGCCGGGCGGGAGGTCACCTCGACCCGGGGCCCGCGCATCTGCACCTGGCGCGAGGCCGAGCGGGTGCTGGCCGGCTTCCCCGACGGCCGCGCCGACGAGGGGCCGTCGGCCGGACCGGCCTCGCTGGTCGGGCTCGGCATCGCCCGTGAGCGCGGCTGGTCGGCGCCCCCGTCGGACCGTGACGGTGCGGCCGACGCCGTCCCGGAGGAGCCGGGCGAGGAGCTCGCGGCCGCGCGCGAGTCCGACGACAACCAGGCCGAGCAGGCCGTCGTGGAGGCGGAGAGCGGCTCGTCCGAGACCGCCGCCGAGAAGGGAGAGGCGACATGACCGCACCAGACACCCTGACCCCCGTGCTCACCGCCACGTGGGCCGACGAGCGCAGCTGGACCCTCGACTCCTACACCGCCAGCGGCGGCTACGAGGGCCTGCGCCGCGCGCTCACCATGAGCCCCGACGACGTCATCGCCGAGGTCAAGGACTCCGGCCTGCGCGGGCGGGGAGGGGCGGGCTTCCCCACGGGCATGAAGTGGGGCTTCATCCCCCAGGACAACCCGAAGCCGAAGTACCTCGTCGTCAACGCCGACGAGTCCGAGCCGGGCACCTGCAAGGACGTCCCGCTGATGATGGCCTCGCCCCACACCCTGGTCGAGGGCGTGATCATCAGCTGCGTCGCCATCCGGGCCCACACGGCCTTCATCTACATCCGCGGCGAGGTGCTGCACGTGGTGCGCCGGGTGCAGGCCGCGGTGGCCGAGGCCTACGCCGCCGGCCACCTCGGACGCGACATCCACGGCTCCGGCTTCGACCTCGACGTCGTGGTCCACGCCGGTGCCGGCGCCTACATCTGCGGGGAGGAGACCGCGCTGCTCGAGGGCCTCGAGGGTCGTCGCGGGCAGCCGCGCCTGCGCCCGCCCTTCCCGGCCGTCGCGGGTCTCTACGCCAGCCCCACGGTGATCAACAACGTGGAGTCGATCGCCTCGGTGCCCAGCATCGTGCGTCACGGCGCCGCGTGGTTCGCCTCGATGGGCACTGAGAAGTCCAAGGGCTTCGGCATCTTCTCCCTCTCGGGCCACGTCACCCGCCCCGGGCAGTACGAGGCACCGCTCGGCATCACGCTGCGCGAGCTGATCGGGCTGGCCGGCGGCATCCGCGAGGGCCACGAGCTGAAGTTCTGGACCCCCGGCGGGTCCTCGACGCCGCTGCTCACCGCCGAGCACCTCGACCTGCCGCTCGACTTCGAGGGCATGGCCGCGGCCGGCACGATGCTCGGCACCCGCGCCATCCAGCTCTTCGACGAGACCACGTGCGTGGTGCGCGCCGTGCTGCGCTGGACGGAGTTCTACAAGCACGAGTCGTGCGGCAAGTGCACCCCGTGCCGCGAGGGCACGTGGTGGCTCGTGCAGACCCTCGCCGCGCTCGAGCGCGGCCAGGGCAGCGAGGCCGACCTCGACCTCCTGCTCGACCAGTGCGACAACATCCTGGGCCGCTCCTTCTGCGCCCTGGGCGACGGCGCCACCAGCCCCATCACCAGCTCCATCAGGTTCTTCCGCGAGGAGTACCTCGCCCACCTCACCCACGGCGGCTGCCCCTTCGACGCGGCCCGCTCCACCGCCTGGGCCGGACAGGAGGCGCTCGCATGAGCGACGTCGAGCAGCGCACCGACCTGGTCTCGGTGACCATCGACGGGATCCAGGTCAGCGTGCCGCGCGACACCCTGGTCATCCGCGCCGCCGAGCAGGTCGGCGTGCAGATCCCGCGCTTCTGCGACCACCCGCTGCTCGCGCCCGTCGGCGCCTGTCGCCAGTGCCTGGTCGACGTGCCCGACGCCGGCAACGGCCGCGGCTTCCCCAAGCCGCAGGCCTCCTGCACCCTGCCGGTGGCCGAGGGCATGGTCGTGGAGACCCAGGCCACCAGCGAGGTCGCCGACAAGGCCCAGCAGGGGGTCATGGAGTTCCTGCTGGTCAACCACCCGCTCGACTGCCCGGTGTGCGACAAGGGCGGCGAGTGCCCCCTGCAGAACCAGGCGATGAGCAACGGGCGCGGCGAGTCGCGCTTCGCCGGCTCCGGCAGCGGCGGGGTCAAGCGCACCTTCCCCAAGCCGATCAACCTCTCCCCGCAGGTGCTGCTCGACCGCGAGCGCTGCATCGTGTGCCAGCGCTGCACCCGCTTCGCCGAGGAGATCCCCGGCGACCCCTTCATCGCGCTGGTCGAGCGCGGCGCGCAGCAGCAGATCGGCATCGCCGAGGACGCGCCGTTCCTGTCGTACTTCTCCGGCAACACCATCCAGATCTGTCCGGTCGGGGCGCTGACCTCGGAGTCCTACCGGTTCCGCTCGCGCCCCTTCGACCTCGTCTCGAGCCCGTCGGTGGCCGAGCACGACGCCTGCGGCGCCGCGATCCGCGTCGACCACCGCCGCGGCAAGGTGATGCGCCGTCTCGCCGGCAACGACCCCGAGGTCAACGAGGAGTGGATCACCGACAAGGACCGCTTCGCCTTCACCTACGCCACGCAGCCCGACCGGATCACCTACCCCCGGGTGCGCGACCGCGTCGAGAACGGCGGCGACGGCTCGCTGCGCCCCGCGTCCTGGCCGGAGGCCTTCGCGGTCGCCGCCCGTGGGCTCGCCGCGGCCGGTGCCTGCGCCGTCCTGCCCGGCGGCCGGGTCACCGCCGAGGACGCCTACGCCTACGCCAAGCTGGCCCGCGTCTCGCTCGGCACCAACGACGTCGACTTCCGCGCCCGCCCGCTCTCGGCCGAGGAGGAGTCCTTCCTGGCCGGCCACGTCGTGCTCACCGGCCCCGGCGACGGCGGCGTCACGTACGCCGACCTGGAGCGGGCCTCCAGCGTGGTGCTCGTCGGCCTCGAGCCCGAGGAGGAGGCCGGCACGCTCTTCCTGCGCCTGCGCAAGGCCTCGCGCCGCGGGCTGCGCGTCGTGTCGATCGCCCCCTTCGCCACCCGCGGCCTGCGCAAGCTGTCCGGCACCCTCGTGCAGACGGTGCCGGGTCGCGAGCCAGGCGCGCTGCGCGGGCTGCTGGGGCACGCCGACCACGGCATCGACTCCCGCGCCGTCGTGCTGCTGGGCGAGCGGCTGGCCACGGTGCCCGGCGCCTACACCGCCGCGGCCGAGCTGGCCGCCCGCACCGGCGCCCGCCTGGCCTGGGTGCCGCGCCGCGCCGGCGACCGCGGTGCGCTCGAGGCCGGCTGCCTGCCGAGCCTGCTGCCCGGCGGCCGTCCGGTCGCCGACGCGGCGGCCCGCGTCGACGCCGCCACCTCCTGGGGCGTCGAGAGCGTGCCCGAGACGCCCGGTCGCGACGCCGACGCCATCGTCGCGGCGCTGCTGACCGGGGAGGTCGGCGGCCTGGTCGTCGGTGGCGTCGACCCCGACGACACCGCCGACCCCGACGCGACCCGCCGTGCCGTAGAGGCCGCCCGCTTCGTCGTGGCCCTGGAGCTGCGCGAGACCGAGGTGACCCGCGCGGCCGACGTCGTGTTCCCGGTCGCGCCGGTGGTCGGCAAGGCCGGCACCTTCGTCACCTGGGAGGGCCGGCCCCGCCCCTTCGAGGCCGTGCTGGCCGAGGCCGGCGCGCTGCCCGACCTGCGGGTGCTCTCCGGCATCGCCGAGGAGCTCGCCCGGCTCGGCCGCGGCGCCGCCCTCGGCTTCCGCACGGTCGCCGAGGTGCGTGCGGAGATGGCCGAGATCGGGCCCTGGGACGGCGAGCGGGCGACCTTCGCGCCGGTGAGCGCCCTGGACACCCCGAGCACCGACGACCCGCTGACCACCGCCGCGGGCGCCCCCGGCTCGGTGCTCGCGACCTGGAAGCAGCTGCTCGACGACGGCGCGATGCAGGCTGGCGACAAGCACCTCGCCGCCACCGCGCGGCCCGCCGTGGCCCGCGTGCCGCGCACCGTGCTCGACGCCCTCGGGCCGGTGGTCACCCTCACCGGCGACCGCGGGTCCGTCACCCTGCCCGCCGAGGCCGCCGACCTGCCCGACGGCGTGGTGTGGGTGCCCACCCGCTCCAGCGGGCGGGGCGTGCTGGCCGACCTGGCCTCGCCGGGTGCCCGCGTCACCGTGAAGGGAGCCGAGCTGTGACCCCCGACGACCTCTCCGCCTTCGGGCAGGACCCGTGGTGGCTGGTGCTGGTCAAGGCCGTGGCCATCTTCGTGGTCCTGGTCCTGCTGACCCTGTTCAACATCTGGTGGGAGCGGCGCGTCGTGGCGCGCATGCAGCACCGCATCGGCCCCAACCGCAACGGTCCCTTCGGCCTGCTGCAGTCGCTGGCCGACGGCGTGAAGCTGGCGCTGAAGGAGGACATCATCCCCAAGGCCGCCGACAAGGTGGTCTTCGTGATCGCGCCGGTCCTGGCCGTCATCCCGGCCTTCGTGACCTTCGCGGTCATCCCCTTCGGCCCCGAGGTGGGGGTGCCGTTCAGCGACCGCACCACCCCGCTGCAGCTCACCGACATGCCGGTCGCGGTGCTGTTCGTGATGGCGATCGCCTCGATCGGCATCTACGGCATCGTGCTGGGCGGCTGGTCGAGCGGCTCGACGTACTCCCTGCTCGGCGGGCTGCGCTCGAGCGCCCAGATGATCTCCTACGAGGTCGCGATGGGCCTCGCGCTGGTGGCGGTGTTCCTCTACGCCGGGTCGATGTCGACCTCGCAGATCGTGGAGGCGCAGAGCGACGTGTGGTTCGGGCTGATCCTGCTGCCCTCCTTCGTCATCTACGTCATCGCGATGGTCGGCGAGACCAACCGCGCGCCCTT
Source organism: Nocardioides sp. Leaf307 (assembly GCF_001423135.1). Lineage (NCBI taxonomy): Bacteria > Bacillati > Actinomycetota > Actinomycetes > Propionibacteriales > Nocardioidaceae > Nocardioides > Nocardioides sp. Leaf307. The sequence continues at coordinate 574,306 of NZ_LMNY01000003.1, forward strand.
CGACCTCCCCGAGGCCGAGGGCGAGCTGGTCGGCGGCTTCCACACCGAGTACTCCTCGCTGAAGTTCGCGCTGTTCTTCCTCGCCGAGTACATCAACATGGCCACGGTCTCGGCCGTGGCGACGACGCTGTTCCTGGGCGGCTGGCGCGCGCCCTTCGGCATCGAGCGGGTCTGGGAGGGCGCCAACGAGGGCTACGTCCCGGTGGTCTGGTTCTTCGCCAAGATGCTCGTCTTCATCTTCTTCTTCATCTGGCTGCGCGGCTCGCTGCCGCGACTGCGCTACGACCAGTTCATGGCCTTCGGGTGGAAGGTGCTCATCCCGGTCGCGCTGGTGTGGACCGTGGCCGTGGCCACCATGCGCCTGGCGCGCAACGAGGGCTGGTTCGCCGAGCTGCGCGACCCGGTCAGCCTCGCGATCGCCGTCGGCGTCGCGGTGGTCCTGCTCGGTGCCCTGTTCGCCTTCTCCGCCCGCGAGGGCGAGCCGGAGGAGGCGCCCGACACCGCCGCGGCCCGCCCCGGCGGCTTCCCGGTGCCGCCCATGCCCGCCGGCGGCGCCCGTCGCGGGGCGGCCGCGCCGCTGCGCTTCGCGTCCACCAGCCCGTCACCGGGAGCCGTGTCGTCCGACTCGGCCCCCGCGACCGTCCCCGCCGGTGCGGGGGAGGAGCACTGATGTCCGCCTCGACACCCGCCCAGCCCGCGAAGCGGGACCCGGAGAAGGGCCCCACGCTCAAGGAGCAGTTCTGGGACCCCGTCGCCGGCTTCGGCGTCACGTTCCGCACGATGTTCCGCAAGGTCGTCACGGAGCAGTACCCCGAGGACAAGCAGCCCACCGCCCCGCGCTTCCACGGTCGCCACCAGCTCAACCGCTGGCCCGACGGCCTGGAGAAGTGCATCGGCTGCGAGCTCTGTGCCTGGGCGTGCCCGGCCGACGCGATCTACGTCGAGGGCGCCTCCAACGTCGACGGTCCCGGCCCCGACGGCGAGGACTCCGGTCGCTTCAGTCCCGGTGAGCGCTACGGCCGCGTCTACCAGATCAACTACCTGCGCTGCATCCTGTGCGGGCTGTGCATCGAGGCCTGCCCGACCCGCGCGCTGACCATGACCAACGAGTACGAGCTGGCCGACGACAACCGCGCCGACCTCATCTACGAGAAGTCCGACCTCCTCGCGCCGCTGCTGCCCGGCATGGAGCAGCCGCCCCACGCGATGCTGCTCGGCGACGACGAGGGCGACTACTACCGCGGTGCCTACGCCGCGCCGGCGCCGTCCTCCACCACCGAGGAGACCCCCGCGTGACCGCCTTCTGGATCCTCGCCCCGGTCATGGTGCTGGCGGCGCTCGGCATCCTGTTCGTCCGCAAGGCCGTGCACGCAGCGCTGCTGCTGGCGGTGGTGATGATCAGCCTCGCCGTGCTCTACGCCGCGCTCGACGCGCCGTTCCTCTTCGCCGTGCAGATCATCGTCTACACCGGCGCCATCCTCATGCTGTTCCTCTTCGTGCTCATGCTGGTCGGCGTCGACGCCTCCGACTCGGTCGTCGAGACCATCCGCGGCCAGCGCGTGCTCGCGGTGGCCGGCGGGCTGGTGCTCGGGGTGCTGCTCGTCCTCGGGCTCAGCCAGCTGACCCTCGGCACCGTCGTGGGCCTCGACGAGGCCAACGCTGGCGGCAACATCGAGGCGCTGGCCAACATCCTCTTCAGCCGCTACGTCTTCGCCTTCGAGACCACCAGCGCGCTGCTCATCACCGCGGCGGTCGGCGCGATGGTGCTGGCGCACCGCGAGCGGCTGACCCCGAAGGCCGGCCAGGCCGAGCGGGCGGCCCAGCGGGTCCGCGACTTCAGCGAGAAGGGCACCCACCTCGGCCCGCTGCCCTCGCCGGGCGTCTACGCGCGCCACAACGCTGTGGACACCCCGGCGCTGCTGCCCGACGGCACACCCGCCCCCGACTCGGTCTCGCGGGTGCTCTCCTCGCGCGGCACCGTGCGCTCCGCGCCGGCCCTGGCCGACGACATCGAGCAGGTGCGCCGCTCCATCGACGGCGTGCCCGGCGGTGCCAGCGGCGAGCAGGCCACCGCCACCGGCCACAACACCGAGCAGCACTCGCTCGAGGAGGAGGGCCGCTGATGGACACCACGCCCTACGTCGTCCTGTCCGCGATCCTGTTCACGATCGGCACCGTCGGCGTGCTCACCCGCCGCAACGCCATCGTCGTGTTCATGTGCGTGGAGCTGATGCTCAACGCCTGCAACCTCGCGCTGGTCGCCTTCGCCCGCCAGCACGGCAACCTCGACGGCCAGATCGCCGCCTTCTTCGTGATGGTCGTCGCCGCCGCCGAGGTCGTCGTGGGCCTGGCCATCATCATGACCATCTTCCGCACCCGTCGCTCGGCCTCGGTCGACGACGCGAGCCTGCTGAAGTACTGAGACAGGACCGGTGACACCGCAGATGTACCTCATGTCAGAGGGCGGCCACACGATCCCCGTGGTCGCCCCCCTCGAGGCCGAGGGCGCCTCCACGCTGCTGTGGCTGGTGGTGGCCCTGCCGCTGCTGGGCGCCGCGGTGCTGCTCGTCGGCGGTCGCCGCACCGACCGCTGGGGGCACCTGCTGGGCACGGCCACGGCGCTCGCGTCGTTCGTGCTCAGCGTCGTGCTCTTCGTCGACCTGCTGGGTCGCGAGGAGTCCGAGCGCCAGGTCGCCCAGCGGCTCTGGGAGTGGATGGAGGTCGGCGGCTTCTCCGTCGGCATGGACCTCCTCTACGACCCGCTCTCGGCGCTCTTCCTGCTGCTCATCACCGGTGTCGGCACGCTGATCCACGTCTACTCGATCGGCTACATGGAGCACGACCCGCGCCGCCGACGGTTCTTCGCCTACCTCAACCTCTTCGTCGCCGCGATGCTCACGCTGGTCCTGGCGGAGAACTACGTCGTGCTCTTCCTCGGCTGGGAGGGAGTGGGCCTGGCCTCCTACCTCCTCATCGGCTTCTGGCAGCACAAGCCGTCGGCGGCTGCCGCGGCCAAGAAGGCCTTCGTCATCAACCGCGTCGGCGACATCGGCCTGAGCCTGGCCATCGCCCTGATGTTCGTCACCTTCGGCACCACCAGCTTCACGCAGGTCAGCGAGCTGACCTCCGGCGCGGGCGAGGGCACGCTGACCGCGCTCGGCCTGCTGCTCCTGCTGGGGGCCTGCGGCAAGTCGGCGCAGGTGCCGCTGCAGGCCTGGCTGCTCGACGCCATGGAGGGTCCCACCCCGGTCTCGGCCCTCATCCACGCCGCCACCATGGTCACCGCGGGGGTCTACCTCGTGGTGCGCTCCAACTTCGTCTACGAGCTCGCTCCCCACGCCCAGACCGTCGTGGTCGTGGTCGCCACGGTCACGCTGCTGTGGGGTGCGGTGATCGGGTGCGCCCGCGACGACATCAAGAAGGTCCTGGCCGGCTCGACGATGAGCCAGATCGGCTACATGATGCTGGCCGCCGGCCTGGGCGTGTACGGCTACGCCTTCGCGATCTTCCACCTCATCACCCACGGCTTCTTCAAGGCCAACATGTTCCTCGGCGCCGGCTCGGTGATGCACGGCATGGCCGACGACGTCGACATGCGCCGCTACGGCGCGCTGCGCAAGGCGATGCCGGTGACCTTCCTGACCTTCGCGATGGGCTACCTCGCGATCATCGGGTTCCCGCTCTTCTCCGGCTTCTGGTCCAAGGACAAGATCATCGAGACCGCGCTGGTCGAGAGCCCGGTCGCGGGCGTGTGCGCCCTCGTCGGTGCCGGCGTGACCGGCTTCTACATGACCCGCCTCATGCTGATGACCTTCTTCACCGACAAGCGGTGGAAGGAGGGCGTGCACCCCCACGAGTCGCCCTCGGTGATGACCGTGCCGCTCGTCGTGCTGGCCGCCCTCTCGGTGCTCGGCGGCATCCTGCTGCTCGGCGACTGGATCGTCGGCTGGCTGGCCCCGGTCGTCGGCGAGGCCCCGCACCACGAGCCCCCGGTGCCGGTCATCGTGCTCACGGTCCTCACGGTCGCGGTCGTCGCGGTCGGCGTCGCCGCCGCGTGGTTCCTCGTCGGTCGCCGCGAGGTGGCCCGCACGGCCCCGCAGGACGTCTCGTTCGCGGTCCGCGCGGCTCGCGCCGACCTGTACGGCGACGCGATCAACGACGCCGTCGTGGTGCGGCCCGGCCGCCGGCTGGTCACGCTGCTCCTCGGCGTCGACCGCCGCGGCGCCGACGGGCTCTTCACCGGCGGCGGCTCGGCCGTGGCCGGGGTCGGCGGGCTGCTGCGCCGTGTGCAGAACGGCTTCGTGCGCTCCTACGCCCTGTCGGTGCTCGCCGGCGTCCTGATCGTCGTGATCGCCCTGATGGTGGTGAACTCCTGATGTCCGACTTCCCCTGGCTCACGGTGCTCGTGCTGGTGCCGCTGGTCGGCTCCGTCGCCGTGGCCCTGCTCCCGCTGCCCGCGGCGCAGGCCAAGCAGGCCGGTCTGGCCGTCAGCGTGGTCACCCTCGCCCTGGCCGCGGCCGTCGCCGCGCAGTTCGACGTCGACGGCGGCATGCAGCTCACCGAGACCCACGACTGGATCTCGGCCTTCGGGGTCCACTACGCCCTCGGCGTCGACGGCCTCGGGCTGCTGCTGATCCTGCTCACCGCCGTGCTGGTGCCGCTGGTGCTGCTCGCCGCCTGGTCCGACACCGACCAGCCGCTCGGCCCCGACGGTGAGGACGAGAGCACCCGCCAGGGCACCGGCCGGGCCTTCGTCGCCTGGACCCTCGCCCTGGAGGCGCTCTCGCTGGCGGTCTTCGCCGCGACCGACGTCTTCCTCTTCTACGTCGTCTTCGAGGCGACGCTGATCCCGGCCTACTTCCTGGTCGGGGGCTTCGGCCGCGAGGGTCGCAGCGCCGCGGCGCTGAAGTTCCTCATGTTCCAGCTCGCCGGCGGCCTCGTGCTGCTGGCCTCGGTGATCGGGCTCTACGTCGTCTCCGCCCAGCAGGGCAGCCCGTCGTACCTCCTCTCCGACCTCGAGCAGCTCGACATCGGCACCGAGGCCGGGCGGTGGCTCTTCCTGGGCTTCTTCATCGCCTTCGCCGTCAAGGCCCCGCTCTTCCCGGTGCACACCTGGCTGGCCGACACCACGGAGCGGGCGACCCCGGCCACGAGCGTGCTGCTGGTCTGCGTGCTCGACAAGATCGGCACCTTCGGCATGCTGCGCTTCTGCCTCGGGCTCTTCCCCGAGGCCTCGCAGTGGGCCACGCCGGTCGTGGTCGCCCTCGCCCTGGTCTCGATCGTCTACGGCGCGCTCATCGCGATCGGCCAGGACGACATCCTGCGCCTGATCGGACTGACCTCGCTGAGCCACTTCGGCTTCATCACGCTGGGCATCTTCGTGCTCAACACCCAGGGCGGGTCCGGCGCCGTGCTCTACATGGTCAACCACGGTCTCGGCACCGCGGCGCTCTTCCTGGCCGCCGGCTTCGTCATCCGCCGCCGCGGCACCACGCTGATCAGCCAGATGGGCGGGGTCGAGAAGGTCACCCCGGTGCTCGCCGGGCTGTTCCTGATCGCGGGCCTGGCCACCCTGGGCCTGCCCGGGCTGAGCACCTTCGTCTCGGAGTTCCTCGTCATCATCGCCGCCTTCCAGTACCAGTGGTGGGTCGGCGCGATCGCGGTCACCGGCATCGTCCTGGCCGCGATCTACGTGCTGTGGATGTACCAGCGCACGATGACCGGCCCGACGGTGCCCGCCCTGCCCGGCGCCGAGGACCCGGGCGCCGGCTCCGACGGGACCGGCTCCGACGGGGCCGGGTCCACCCGCACCGACCTCACCGTGCGCGAGGGCGTCGTCCTGGTGCCGCTGGTGGTCGGGCTGGTCCTCTTCGGCTTCTACCCCGGGCCGTTGCTGGAGGCCAGCAACCCCTACGTCGGGACGCTGCTGGAGCGGGTCGGGGTCACCGACGACGCGCCCACCGTCACCTCCCCGGAGTCCGAGACTCCGGCGTCCGCCGAGGAAGGCAGCTAGACCATGGACTCCACGACCTTCGTCAAGCCCACCCTCGACTACTTCCACCTCTGGCCGATCCTGGTCGTGCTGGGCGTCGCGGCCCTGGGCGTCGTCGTCGAGGCCTTCGTGCCCCGCACCCGCCGCTTCGTGACCCAGACCGTGCTCGCCCTCGCCGGCCTGGTCGCCGCCCTGGTCGGCACCGTGCTGGTCGGCCTCGACCTCACCGAGGTCGGCGACGGCGCCGCGCGCGGCCTGCTCACCGCGGGCGGCACCCTGGTGATCGACGGCCCCGCGGTCTTCCTGTGGGGGCTGGTCCTGATCTTCGCGGTCGGCGGGGTGCTGCTCTTCGCCGAGCGTCGCCTCGAGGGCGGGGTCTCGGCCTTCGCCGGCCAGGCGGCCGCGCTGCCGGGCACCGAGGCCGAGCGCCAGGCCCAGGGCCTGGACCACACCGAGGTCTACCCGCTGATGATGTTCGCGGTGGCCGGCATGATGATCTTCCCGACCGCGGGCGACCTGCTCACGATGTTCGTGGCCCTCGAGGTCCTCTCGCTGCCGCTCTACCTGCTCTGCGGGCTGGCCCGCCGTCGCCGCCTGCTGAGCCAGGAGGCCGCGATGAAGTACTTCCTGCTCGGCGCCTTCTCCTCCGGCTTCTTCCTCTACGGCGTCGCCCTGGTCTACGGCTTCGCGGGCTCGATGGACCTCGCCGCGATCGACCAGGCCGTGCGCGCCGACACCGGCAACCACACCCTGCTGGCGATCGGCATGGGCCTGCTCGCGGTCGGGCTGCTGTTCAAGGTCGGGGCCGTGCCGTTCCAGTCCTGGACCCCCGACGTCTACCAGGGCGCCCCGACGGCGGTGACGGCGTTCATGGCCGCCGGCACCAAGATCGCCGCCTTCGGCGCGATCCTGCGGCTGTTCTACGTCGGCTTCGGGTCCGACCGCTGGACCTGGCAGCCGATGCTGTGGGTGGTCGCGATCCTCACCATGGTCGTCGGCGCCGTGCTGGCCATCTCGCAGTCCGACGTGAAGCGGATGCTGGCCTACTCCTCCATCGCCCACACCGGCTTCCTGCTCACCGGGGTCCTCGGCGTGCAGACCAGCGCCGAGCTGGCCGACGGCCAGGTCACCTCGCTCCAGGCGATCCTCTTCTACCTCACCACCTACGGCTTCTCGATGGTCGCGGCCTTCGCCATCGTCACGCTGGTGCGCGACTCCGGCGGCGAGGCGACCGCGTTCGACCGCTGGGCCGGCCTGGGCCGGCGCTCGCCGTGGGTCGCCGGGGCCTTCGCGTTCCTGCTGCTGTCGATGGCGGGCATCCCGCTCACCGGAGGGTTCGTGGGCAAGTGGGCGGTCTTCACCGTCGCCTTCTCCGCCGGGGCCTGGCCGGTGGTGCTGGTGGCGATCTTCTCCAGCGTCGTGGCCATCTACTTCTACGTCCGCCACATCCGCCTGATGTTCTTCACCGCACCCACCGCCGACTCGGCCGCGGTGGTCGCGCCCTCGCTGCTGACGTCGGCGACCATCGCGGTGGGCGTGCTCGCCACGGTGCTGCTCGGCATCGTGCCCGGCCCGGTGCTCGACCTCGCGGGCCATGCGGGAGAATTCATCAGGTGACGTCCTCTCCCGCGCCGGCCGCCCTGGCCCTCCCGGTCACCGACGAGGCCCTGGCCGCCCGTCTCCACGGTCGGATGGCGGAGGTCGAGGCGCTCCTGGCCGGCCACGTCGAGGGCCGGACCCGCTACGTCTCCGAGGCCGCGCGGCACCTGCTCGAGGCCGGCGGCAAGCGGTTCCGTCCGCTGCTGGTGCTCCTCGCGGCCGAGACGGGCCCCCACCCGGAGGCCGCGGAGGTGCTCACGGCGGCCTGCGTCGTGGAGATCACCCACCTCGGCTCGCTCTACCACGACGACGTGATGGACGAGGCCGACCTGCGCCGCGGCGCCGACTCCGCCAACGCCCGCTGGGACAACCTGGTCGCCATCCTCACCGGCGACTTCCTCTTCGCCCGCTCCTCCGAGCTCACCGCCACCCTGGGCGCCGACGCCGTGCGCATCCAGGCCGAGACGTTCACCCGGCTCGTCGAGGGCCAGATCATGGAGACCGTCGAGCCGGGCCCCGACGAGGACGCCCTCCAGCACTACCTCGACGTGGTGGCCGGGAAGACCGGCTCGCTCATCGCGACCTCCGCGCGCTACGGCGCCCGCTTCTCCGGCGCCCCGCGCGAGGTCGAGGAGGCGCTCGCGGCCTACGGCGAGATCGTGGGCAGCGCCTTCCAGCTCTCCGACGACATCCTCGACGTGGCCTCGGAGTCGCAGGAGTCGGGCAAGACGCCCGGCACCGACCTGCGCGAGGGCGTGCCGACGCTGCCCGTCCTCATGGCCCGGGCCTCCGAGGACCCCGCCGACGCGCGCCTGCTCGAGCTCCTCGCGGGTGACCTCACCGACGACGCCCGCCACGCCGAGGCCCTGGGCCTGCTGCGCGCCCACCCCGCCATGGAGCAGGCCCGCGCCTACGTCGTGGCCCGCGCCGACGAGGCCAAGGCGCTGCTCGACGTGCTGCCCGACAGCCCGGTGAAGGAGGCCCTGGAGGCCTTCGCCGACCTCGTGGCGCTCCGCACGGCCTGAGCCCTCGGCGGCTCCTCCGGGCGAGCTGCGCCGCTCAGGCGGCGCTCGAGGCCGCGACGGTCAGCCGCAGCTGGCGCCGGTGGTGGCCGACCGCCTCCACGGTGAAGAGCACCAGCGCGAGCCAGACCAGGACGAAGCCGGCCCAGCGGCCGGCCGGCATGTCCTCGCCGTACCAGAGCACGCCGAGCGCGAACTGCAGGATCGGCGCGAGGTACTGCAGCAGCCCCAGCGTCACCATCGGCACCCGCGTGGCGGCCGCGCCGAAGCACAGCAGCGGCACCGCCGTGACGACGCCGAGGGTGGTGAAGAGCAGCGCGTGCCCGACGCCGTGCTGCCCGAACTGCGCGGTGCCGGTGGTGGCCAGCCACGCCAGGTAGGCCCCGGCGAAGGGCGCGATGAAGGCCGTCTCGACCGCGAGGCTCTCCACCGCGGGGGCGCCCGCGGTCTTCTTGGCCAGCCCGTAGGTCCCGAAGGAGAAGGCGAGCACGAGGGCCACCCACGGCGGTCGGCCGTAGTCGAGCGTGAGCACGGCGACCGCGGAGGCCGCGATGCCCACCGCCACCCACTGCAGCGGACGCAGCCGCTCGCCGAGCAGCAGGACGCCCATGAGCACCGTCACGAGGGGGTTCATGAAGTAGCCCAGCGAGGTCTCGACCACGCGGCCGTTGGTGACGCCGTAGATGTAGGTGGCCCAGTTGCAGGTGATGGTCACCGCGGCCAGGGCCAGCAGGGCGGTGGTGCGTCGGGAGGCGAGCAGGGCCCTGACCCCGGCGGTCCGTCGCAGCGCCAGCACGAGCACGCCCATGGTGAGCACCGACCAGACGATGCGGTGGGCCAGGATCTCGAGCGCGCCGGCGGGCTCGAGGAGCGGGAAGTACAGGGGGAAGGCGCCCCACATGAGGTAGGCCGCGGCCCCGAGGGCCACGCCGCGGCGAGAGTCGGACACCGGGGGAGCATAAGTCCGGTCGAGACCGGTGTTTACCGCGGTCCGCGCGGGGCAGGTTCGAGGCGTCCCCCACACCTGAACCCAGGAGCCCCCATGCGGATCACCCGCCTCGTCGCCGGCCTCGCGTCGCTGCTGCTCGCCCTCTCGATCTCCCTCGTCTTCACCTCCCCCTCGACCGCTGCGCCGGCCCCGGCCAAGGAGGCTCGCACCATCGAGCTGAAGGGCGACCAGGACGGCCAGAAGTTCTTCATCAAGGGCCGCATCACCCCCGGCTCGGGCCCGATCAAGTACATCGTCGAGCGCAAGGTCTGCCAGCGCAACACCAACTGCAAGAACTCCTACAAGACCTGGGCCAAGGCGAAGACCAACGACGCCGGTCGCTACACCAAGCGGGTCTACGGCCCCCAGGGTGGCGCCCAGCGCGTCTACTACCGCGTCAAGGTCCGCGCCACCGAGCGCTACAAGGCCGCGGTGTCGCCGAACGCGATCTACATCTACAAGCTCTGAGCCGGGCGCCCCTGAGGCGCGCGACCACGCAGGGCCCCCGCCGCACCAGCGGTCGGGGGCCCTGCTGCGTCGCGGGGGCCTCGGCGCCCAGCCGCGGCGCCCACCCACCCGGCTTCAGACGACCGTCCAGGTGTCGCCGCCGCCGATGAGGCCGGCCAGCCGCTCGGCCGGCTCGCCCGGGGCCGCGTCGCGGGCCGCCGAGACCTGTGCGCGGGTCTGGTCGTCGTAGGTGGGGCGCTCCACCTGGCGGAAGACGCCGATGGGCGAGCGGTTGAGGTAGCCCGCGTCGGTGAGCCGGCTGATCGCGAAGGCGGTCGAGGGGTCCTCGGCGTGGGCGTCGTGCACGAGCAGCTCGGTCTCGTCGACGTCGCCCACCTCGACCACCCTGACACCGCCGGAGGTGGCGTCGCGCGCCAGGCCCAGTGTCCCGCCACCGAAGGTGATCCGCTCGCCGTGCACGAGGGGGATGACCGCCCGCTCGGCCGAGTCGCGGTCCTTGAGGCCGTCGAAGGCGTGGTCGTTGAAGATCGGGCAGTTCTGGTAGATCTCGACCAGCGAGGTGCCGCGGTGGGCCGCCGCGGCGGCGAGGACCCCGGTGAGGTGCTTGCGGTCGGAGTCGATGGTGCGGGCCACGAAGGTGGCCTCCGCGCCCAGCGCCAGCGACACGGGGTTGAAGGGCTGGTCGACCGAGCCCATCGGGGTCGACTTGGTGATCTTGCCGACCTCGGAGGTGGGGGAGTACTGGCCCTTGGTGAGGCCGTAGATCCGGTTGTTGAAGAGCAGGATGGTCATGTTCACGTTGCGCCGCAGCGCGTGGACCAGGTGGTTGCCGCCGATCGACAGCGCGTCGCCGTCGCCGGTGACGACCCACACGGAGAGGTCCTCGCGGGCCGTGGCGATGCCGGTGGCGATCGTCGGGGCCCGGCCGTGGATGGAGTGCATCCCGTAGGTGTCGAGGTAGTAGGGGAAGCGGCTGGAGCAGCCGATGCCGGAGACGAAGACGATGTTCTCGCGGCGCAGGCCGAGGTCGGGCAGGAAGGACTGCACGGCCTTGAGCACGGCGTAGTCGCCGCAGCCGGGGCACCAGCGCACCTCTTGGTCGGAGGTGAAGTCCTTGCCGGTCTGGCTCTCGCCCTCGGCCAAGGTCGGCACGCCCTCGGTGCCGCGCATCGCGGGCACGGGCAGGTCGGTGGTGGTCATCGCTCAGTCCTCCGGGTGGTCGGCGGGGTCGCCGGCGGGTGCGGACAGGTCGACCTCGACGCCCTCCGCCTCGGCCACGAGGGCGCCGATGGCCTCGGCGAGCTCGGCGGCCTTGAGCGGGAGCCCGCGCACGTGGTTGTAGCCCACGGCGTCGACGAGGTAGCGCGCGCGCAGCAGCAGCGAGAGCTGCCCGAGGTTCATCTCCGGCACGAGGACCTTGTCGTAGCCGCGCAGGATCTCCCCGAGGTCGTCGGGGAAGGGGTTGAGGTGGCGCAGGTGCACCTGCGCCACGCGGTGGCCGGCACGGCGCACGCGACGCACGCCCGCGCCGATGGGGCCGTAGGTCGAGCCCCAGCCGATGACCAGGACCGAGGCTGCGCCCGAGGGGTCGTCGACCTCCAGCGGCGGCAGCGAGGCGGCGATGCGGTCGACCTTGGCCTGCCGGGTGCGGACCATGCGGTCGTGGTTGGCGGGGTCGTAGGAGATGTTGCCGTGGCCCTCGCCCTTCTCGAGCCCGCCGATGCGGTGCTCGAGGCCGGGGGTGCCCGGCACGGCCCAGGGGCGGGCCAGGGTGTCCTCGTCGCGCAGGTAGGGCCAGAAGTCGCGGGTGTCGGGGTCGTCGGGGGAGACCACGTGGTTGGGCTCGGTGGCGAAGCCCGGGTCGATGCGCGGGAGGTCCTCGACGTCGGGGATGCGCCACGGCTCGGAGCCGTTGGCGAGGTAGCCGTCGGAGAGCAGGATGACCGGCGTGCGGTAGGTGACCGCGATCCGGGTGGCCTCGAGGGCGGCGTCGAAGCAGTCCCCGGGCGACTGCGGCGCGACGACCGGCACCGGGGCCTCGCCGTTGCGCCCGAACATCGCCTGGAGCAGGTCGGCCTGCTCGGTCTTGGTGGGCAGCCCGGTGGAGGGTCCGCCGCGCTGCACGTCGATGACCACGAGGGGCAGCTCGGTCATGACCGCCAGGCCGATGGCCTCCGACTTCAGCGCCACGCCGGGCCCGGAGGTCGTGGTCACCCCGAGGTGGCCCGCGAAGGAGGCGCCGATGGCCGAGCCGACTCCCGAGATCTCGTCCTCGGCCTGGAAGGTCGTCACGCCGAACGCCTTGTGCTTGCTCAGCTCGTGGAGGATGTCGGAGGCCGGGGTGATGGGGTAGGACCCCAGGAAGACCGGCAGCCCCGACTGCACGCCCGCGGCGACGAGGCCGTAGGACAGCGCGAGGTTGCCGGTGATGTTGCGGTAGGTGCCGGGGGCCATCGGCGCCGGCTTGACCTCGTAGCGCACCGCGAAGGTCTCGGTGGTCTCCCCGAAGCTCCACCCCGCGGAGAAGGCGGCGAGGTTGGCGTCGCGGATGGCCGGCACCTTGGCGAAGCGCTTGGCGAGGAACGCCTCGGTGGAGTCGGTCGGGCGGCCGTACATCCACGACAGCAGCCCCAGGGCGAACATGTTCTTGGCCCGCGCGGCGTCCTTGCGCGAGAGCCCGAACTCCTTGACCGCCCCCACCGTCATGCCGGTGAGGTCCACGGGGTGGACCGCGAAGTCGGCCAGCGGCGAGCCGGGGGACCCGAGGTCGGCCAGCGGGTCGGAGTCGTAACCGGCCTTGGTGAGGTTGCGGCCGCCGAAGTCGTGGGTGTCGACGATGATCGTCGCCCCGCGGGGCAGGTCGGGCAGGTTGGCCCGCAGGGCCGCGGGGTTCATGGCGACCAGGACGTCGGGGGCGTCGCCGGCGGTGAGGATGTCGTGGTCGGCGAAGTGCACCTGGAAGGAGGACACGCCCGGCAGCGTGCCCTGGGGGGCGCGGATCTCGGCCGGGAAGTTGGGCAGGGTGACCAGGTCGTTGCCGAAGGCCGCCGACTCCTGGGTGAACCGGTCGCCGGTCAGCTGCATGCCGTCACCGGAGTCCCCGGCGAACCTGATGATGACCCGATCGAGCTGCTTGACCTGCTTCGACACCTCGCGACACTCCTCGCCTCGGACGTCTTCGGACTGTAGCCCGCGTCACGCGAGGCGCCCCGGGTTTCCAGGTGCTGGACGACCCCGCCGGCGCCGCCCACGAGAGCCCGCGCGACGCGCCGGACGACTCTGTCCAGACCAGTGGTCACTTAAACATCTTTTGTGCAGTAATCTACGTGAGATTGGTTGTTCACTCCTGTTCCGTCAGGAGTGGTGAGCAGCCTCTGGGTGCAGGGGCGGACAAGGGACACACGATGAACAAGCAGCTCAAGGCGGCGCTGGCGCTGGGTGCGACGGGGGTGCTGGCCCTGACCGGGTGCTCCACCTCCAGCGGCAGCGAGTCGGGCGAGACCATCAGCGTCAACGCCTTCTCGGTGATGGAGGCGGCCAACGAGCCGGTCTTCGAGGACTTCGTCGGCACCGACGCCGGCGAGGGGATGTCGGTCGGCGACTTCACGACCTCCTACGGCGCCTCCGGCGACCAGAGCCGTGCGGTCGAGGCCGGCGCCGACGCCGACGTCGTGCACTACTCCCTCGAGACCGACGTGACCCGCCTGGTCGGCGACGGCCTCGTGGCCGAGGACTGGAAGGACAACGCCACCAACGGCATCGCGACCTCCTCGGTCGTCGTCTTCGTCGTGCGCTCGGGCAACCCCGAGGGCATCGAGACCTGGGACGACATCGTCGAGCCCGGCGTCGAGGTCATCACCCCCAACCCCGGCTCCTCGGGCTCGGCGCGGTGGAACATCCTGGCGGCCTGGGCCCACATCGCCGGCAACGGCGGCACCGAGGACGAGGCGCGCGACTTCGTGACCTCGCTGCTCGACAACACCATCGCCCTGCCCGGCAGCGGCCGCGAGGCCACCACGGCCTTCACCGACGGCAGCGGCGACGTGCTGCTGTCCTACGAGAACGAGGCCATCCTGGCCAAGCAGAGCGGCGCCGACATCGACTACGTCGTGCCGCCGGACACCCTGCTCATCGAGAACCCCGCCGCCGTCACCGTCGACGCCGACGAGACCGCCCAGGCCTTCCTCGACTTCATGACCAGCCCCGAGGCGCAGGCCGACTACGCGCAGTCGGGCTTCCGCCCCGTCGTCGACGGCGTCGACGTGGGCGAGGTCGAGGGCGCCAACGACCCGGCCGACCCGTTCCCCACCCCCGAGGAGCTCTTCACCATCGACGACGACTTCGGTGGCTGGGGCGAGGCGGCCGACCTCTACTTCGGCGACGGCGAGGACGGCAACCCGCTGGGCATCATCACCGAGCTGCAGCAGGAGACCGGCAAGGTCGGCGAGGAGTGACCAGCACCCCTGTGCTCGAGCGGCCGGCGTCCCCCGAGGGACGCCGGCCCCGGCGCGTGCGCCGTACGACGCCCCGCAGCACGCTGACGCGTGGCGCGGGCCTGGGCCTGGGCATCGCGATGCTGTGGTTCAGCATCCTGGTGCTGCTCCCGCTCTCCGCCGTGGTCGCCGCGGCCGCGGAGGGCGGCTGGGGCCGCTACCTCTCGGTCCTGCAGAACGACCAGACCTGGGCCGCGGTCACCCTGACCGTCTCCCAGGCCGTCCTGGTCACGCTGGTCAACGTCGTGGTCGGCACCGTCATCGCCTGGGTGCTGGTGCGCGACCGCTTCTGGGGCAAGCGCGCCCTCGACGTCGTCATCGACGTGCCCTTCGCCCTGCCCACCATCGTCGCCGGGCTTGTGCTGCTCTCGCTCTACGGGCCCAACAGCCCGCTGGGCCTGCACTGGGCCTTCACGCCCAACGCCGTGACGCTGGCCCTGGCCTTCGTGACGCTGCCCTTCATCGTGCGCACGGTGCAGCCGGTGCTGGAGGAGCTCGAGACCGACGTCGAGGAGGCGGCCGCCTCGCTGGGGGCCAAGCGGTCGACGATCTTCCGGCGCATCATCCTGCCCAGCCTCGTGCCGGCCATCACCGCCGGTGCGGCGCTGTCCTTCGCCCGCGCGATCTCCGAGTACGGCTCGCTGGTCCTGCTCAGCGGCAACAAGCCCTACGAGACCGAGGTGGTCTCGGTGCGGGTGCTGACCTTCATCGAGAACGGCAACACCGCCTCCGCGGCCGCGCTGGCCTCGGTGATGCTGGCCATCGCGCTGGTGGTCATCGTGCTGCTCGACGTGCTCCAGCGACGGGTGTCGCGTCGTGGCTAGCCGGGGCACGACCACCACGATGGTCTCGCCGCCGGTGAAGTGGGGCCTGCGGGTCCTGGCCGTCGGCTACGTGTTCTTCCTCGTGGCCTGGCCGCTGGCGCTGCTGGTGCGCCAGACCTTCGGCAACGGCCTGGGCAACCTCGTCGACGCGCTCGGCGACGAGCAGGTCACCGGGGCGCTGCAGCTGACGGCGATGATCGCCTTCTGGGCCGTGGTGATCAACCTGGTCTTCGGCGTGACCATCTCGATCCTGCTGGTGCGCTACGAGTTCCCCGGCAAGCGGGTGCTCTCGGCGCTCATCGACCTGCCGCTGTCGGTGTCGCCGGTCGTGGTCGGGCTCGCGCTGGTGCTGGCCTACAACGGCCGCAACGGCCTGGTCGGGCCCGAGCTGGAGGCCCGCGGCGTGCAGGTCATCTTCGACTCCCCGGGCATGATCATGGCCACCTGCTTCGTGGCCCTGCCGCTGGTCATCCGCGAGGTCGTCCCGGTGCTGGTCGAGGTCGGCGACGACCAGGAGCAGGCCGCGCGCAGCCTCGGCGCCAACGCGCCCCAGACGTTCTGGCGGATCACCCTGCCCAGCATCAAGTGGGGCGTGGTCTACGGCGTGGTGCTCAGCCTCGCCCGCTCGGTCGGGGAGTTCGGCGCGGTCAAGATCGTCTCGGGCAACATCACCGGCCGCACCCAGACCGCGACCCTCGTCGTCGAGCAGAAGTACCAGAACTTCCAGCAGGAGACGGCCTACGCGACGTCCTTCCTGCTGATCCTGGTCAGCATCGCCTGCCTCCTCGTCGTCGCCTTCCTCCGCCCCAAGCACGACTCGTGACCTCCCGAAGGAGCCACCCATGAGCATCGAAGTCTCAGGTCTCACCAAGAAGTTCGGCGACTTCGTCGCCCTCGACGACGTGTCGGTCTCGCTGCCCACGGGCCAGCTCACCGCACTGCTCGGCCCCTCGGGCGGCGGCAAGTCGACCCTGCTGCGCATCATCGCGGGCCTCGACACCGCCGACTCCGGCACCGTCTCGATCGAGGGCGTCGACGCCACCGGGCTGCCGGCGCAGAAGCGCAACGTCGGCTTCGTCTTCCAGCACTACGCCGTCTTCAAGCACATGACGGTGGCCAAGAACGTCGCCTTCGGCCTGGAGATCCGCAAGCGGCCCAAGGCGGAGATCGCCCACCGGGTCGAGGAGCTGCTCGAGCTCGTCCACCTCTCCCAGTTCTCCCACCGCCTGCCCTCCCAGCTCTCGGGCGGCCAGCGCCAGCGCATGGCCCTGGCCCGCGCCCTGGCGGTCGAGCCGAGCGTGCTGCTGCTCGACGAGCCCTTCGGTGCGCTCGACGCCAAGGTCCGCAAGGAGCTGCGCGACTGGCTGCGCCGGCTGCACGACGAGGTGCACGTGACCACGGTCTTCGTGACCCACGACCAGGAGGAGGCCCTCGAGGTCGCCGACGAGATCGTGGTGATCAACGAGGGCCGCGTCGAGCAGGTGGGCTCGCCCGACCAGCTCTACGACGAGCCGGCCAACGACTTCGTCATGGGCTTCCTGGGCGAGGTCACCACCCTGGGCGGCGTCGTGCTGCGACCGCACGACGTCGAGGTCGCGCTCCAGCCCGGCCTCGCCGGCGCGGTGCGCGGCACGGTCACCCGTGTGCTGCGGGTCGGCTTCGAGGTCCGCGTGACGGTGCGCACCGGCGACGGTGACCCGACCGCGGTCTCGGCCCAGGCCAGCCCCGACACCACCGTGGTGCTGACCCGCACCCACGCCCGCCAGCTCGGCCTCGACGCCGGCACGCAGGTGTGGCTGACGCCGGCCTCCGGCGCCACGACGGTCTCCTCGATGGCGCCGGCCGGACGCCGCGCGGCCGTCACCTCGGGGGTCTGAGACTCCCGGCCGCGGGTGGGACCGCACCCTCCCACCCGCGGCCGGGCCCCTCGTCCGGTGGCCGGGTGGGGCGCCTCAGCGGTAGTTGGTGAACTGCACCGCGAAGTCGTAGTCCTGGCCCCGCACGAGCGCCTGCACGGCCTGGAGGTCGTCGCGCTTCTTCGACGACACCCGCAGCTCGTCGCCCTGGATCTGGGCCTTGACGCCCTTGGGGCCCTCGTCGCGGATCAGCTTGGAGATCTTCTTGGCGTCCTCGGAGGTGATGCCCTCCTTGAGCGCGATCGCGATCTTGCTCTGCTGGCCCGACTGGCGCGGCTCGGAGGCGTCGAGCACCTTGAGGCTGACGTCGCGCTTGACGAGCTTGCCCTTGAAGACGTCGAGCACGGCGCTGGCGCGGTCGTCGGCCGAGGCGCTGATCTCGATGGCCTGGTCGCCCTGCCACTCGATGGTGGCGCCGGTGCCCTTGAAGTCGAAGCGGGTCGCGATCTCGCGGGCGGTCTGCCCCAGGGCGTTGTCGACCTCCTGGCGGTCGAGCTTGCTGACGATGTCGAACGACGAGTCGGCCATGTCGGTCCTCTGCGCTGGTGGCAGCTGGTCGCTGCGGGTGATCGGGTCGGCCCCGGCCGGTGTTTTCCTCCTGTGCCGGGGGCTGCGCTATTGTTTCGCCTCGTCGTCCTCCGGCCAAGCCGGGGGCGAGCGACACCCGGCAGGTTGCCCGAGCGGCCAATGGGAGCGGACTGTAAATCCGTCGGCTTTGCCTTCGAAGGTTCGAATCCTTCACCTGCCACGAGCGCCCCCGGTCTCCACCGACCGGGGGCGTTCCTCGTCTGCGGCCCGGCCCAGGCGGGCCCGACCCGGTCGGGGTCAGTCCTGGGTGCCGGCGGGGCGCCGCGAGAGCAGGTCGAAGGCCGGCCCGATCGCTCGGTCCCACACCGCCGGGGCCAGGGTGAAGGCCGCGACCAGGGCGTAGTTGGTCAGGCCGGTCTGGGCCCGCGGGCCGGGGGCGTCGAGGCAGGCGACGAGCTGGCGGCCCACCCGCTCGGGGCTGATGCTCGGCGGCGGGGGCCGGTTGACCATGCCGGCGGAGTCGAGGGCGCTGTCGTAGATCGGGGTGTCGACGCTGCCCGGCGAGACGTGGCAGACGTGCACGTGCGGGAGGTCGGAGCTCTCGATCTGCAGCTGGCGGGCCAGGGCGCGCACGCCCCACTTGCTCACGACGTAGGGCGTCATGTCGGGCACGGCGACGTGCCCGAGCAGGGAGCCCACCAGCACGAGCACGCCGCGCTCCTGGCGTCGCAGCACGCGCATGGTGTGGCGGGCCACGTTGGCCGAGGCCAGCAGGTTGGTGCGCACGACGGCGTCGAAGGTCTCGGCGTCGAGCTCCTCGGCGCGCCCGTAGGCCACGACCCCGGCCGAGTGCACGAGCGCGTCGACGCGGCCGTGGCGCTCGAGCACGAGGTCGACCAGCGCGGCGACGTCCTCGTCGGCGTCGAGGTCGGCGGGCAGCACCAGCGCGGAGGCGGCGCCCTCGTCGCGGCACACCTCGGCGACCTCGTCGAGCACCTCCTCGCGGCGAGCGACGAGCACGACGTGGTCACCGCGGCGCGACAGCTCCAGGGCGGTGGCGCGGCCGATGCCGCTCGAGGCGCCCGTGACCACCACGACCCGCGGGTGGGGTCCGGCGTCGGAGCGGCGCAGCAGCCCGGCGGCCCGGGCGACGGCGGCCGGTGCCGGCAGGAGCAGCGGCAGGGGCAGGCGCGGGAGCTGGGGGAGGAAGGAGGGGAGGGACGGCACGGGGACTCCTGGTGCGGTGGGGTCGAGCAGGGGATGGTGCCGGGCTGGTGCCGAGACGGTGCCGGGACGGTGCAGCGGTCGTGGCGGGGCGCGAGGGGCGCGAGGCGGGCTCAGCGCCGCCAGCGGGCCCCGCTGCCCTCGCGGGTGCGGCGGCGACCGAGGAGGGTCCAGACGCCGCGCTCGGTGTGGCCGCCGGGGGCGGCCTCGAGGACGTTGCCGCCGTCGGGGCCCACGGCGGGCCCGCGCAGCACCACGGCCCGCACGGCGGGACCGACGACGCGGTCGTAGACGAAGGGCGCGAGCCGGAAGCCGAGGATCGTGGCCAGGTTGGCGGGGCCCACCTCGACGTGGCGGCGGCGCGGGTGGTCGAGGCAGCGCTCGACCGCACGGGCCACCCGGTCGGGCCCGACCACCGGCGGCGGGGCCGACCCGCGGCTGCCGGCGTAGGTCGCCGCCTCGTCGTAGATGGGGGTGTCGATGGCGCCCGGGGACACCAGGCACACGTGGAGGCCCGGCTCGTCGCGCAGCTCCAGCTGCAGCGACCGCACCAGCCCGAGCTGGCCCCACTTGGCGGTGACGTAGGTGCTCATCGAGGGCACCGCCACCTCGGCCAGCAGGGAGCTGACGACGACGAGGGTGCCCGCGCCCTGGGCCCGGAAGACGGGCAGTGCGGCGCGCACGAGGTGGGCGGTGCCGTGCACCGCGGTCTCGACGACGTGCTCGAAGACCTCGCGCGGCACCTGCTCCACGGTGCCGTAGGCCATGCCCTGCGCGGTGGTGACCACCGCGTCGAGCCGACCGTACGCCGCCACCGCGGCCCTGACGCACGCCTCCACCTGGGCGGGGTCGGTGAGGTCGGTGGGCACCACCAGGGTGGCGGCGGCCCCGGCGTCGCGGCAGGCGGCGGCGGCGCGGTCGAGCGCCGCGGGGTCGCGGGCGGCCAGCACGAGGCGGGCGCCACGGGCCGACAGCCGCCGGGCGGTGGCCAGGCCGATGCCGGAGGAGGCCCCGACGACGAGCACGGCGGGGCGGGCGGCGCGGTGGTCGCCGCTCAGGCCGCCGGTGCTGGCCGGTGACGGGCGCCCGGGGGCCTCGGTGGAGGGGCCGGACGAGGGATCGTGCGTGGGGTGCATGCGGACCTCCGCACGAGGGGACGGGTCGTGCCCGACGCTACCCGCGTGCGCCGCGGCCTCCCCCGCCCCGAGGGGTGGGGCCGGACGCGACGGGGCGGAGCCGGACCAGACCTCGGGGCAGCGACACGCCGTCGGCACCCATCCGAGACGCCGACGGCTCCGAAGCAGGGTCAGTCACGCCTCCGTGGCCCGGATCACACCCTCCTCGAAAGGCCGTCCTGTGAACCTCCCTCGCCTGCGTCGCCCCACCCCCTCCATGGCCGTCTCCGTGATGGCGCTCGTCGTGGCCATGGGCGGCACCTCCTACGCCGCGGTCAAGATCAGCTCCGAGGACGTCGTCAACAACTCGCTGACCGGCCAGGACATCAAGAACGACTCGGTGGCCTCGATCGACGTCAAGAACGGCACGCTGCAGGCCAAGGACTTCCGCGACGGCACCCTGGTCCAGGGCCCGGCGGGTCCCGCCGGCGCCGACGGGGCCGACGGCGCGGGCCGCTGGGTGCTCGTGGGCGCCGACGGCAGCATCGTGGACCAGTCGGGCGGCTTCTCGATCGTGGCGGCCTACCCCACGCTCCCCAACACCGCGCCCGCCGGCTCGCCCGACAACAGCCTGCGCGCCAACGGCAACGTCTACATCAGCGCCGGCGACGACATCTCCGACAGCGGCCTGGTCGCCACGATCTCCCTGCAGAACACGGTGGACCAGAACGGCGACGGCGTGACCACCGGCCGTGCGCCCGGTGCCGACGCCAACCCGGAGTTCTCCGGCGAGATCTCGGTCAGCCGCTGCAACGTCGGTGCGCCGACCACCCCGCCCTCGGGCCCGACCAACTGCGCGCCCACCGGCGCCCAGAACGCCCAGAGCTTCGTGGTCTCCCCGCGCAACAGCGACGGCTCCGTCACCACCGACGGCACCCGCAAGCCGTTCTACGTCGTCCTCACCGAGGCCCCGGTGCCCGCGGGTCGCTGACCCCCGGTCCCACCTGCACGACCCGCACGACCCGATCGACCACGCAGGACCCCCGGCGACCCCGCGGGGAGCGAGTTCGGCTGACGTTCACCGACCGCTCCTCGCGGGGTCGACCCGTGTGCGGGCGGCGGCCCTCCGGGCTCCCTAGCCTGCGCTGGTGCTGACTCGAGGGCTCGCCGGCAGCCTGCTCGTGCTCCTGGGGGGCCTGGTGGTCTCGACGCTGCCGGCCAGCTCGCCCGTGCTCGACGCCGACGCGCTGGTGGCGCTGCGCGCGCACCCGGCCGGGCGCATGCTCGGGCTGGCCGTGGTGCTCACCGGTCTGGGGCTGCTCGCCGCCTCCTGGCTGCGCCTGTGCCGTCGCGTCGCGCTGCCCCACGGTGAGAGCACCGCCGACCGGCTGGCGCTGGTGCGCCACGCGTGCGTGGTCTGGTCGGCACCGCTGGTGCTCGCACCGCCCCTGTTCTCCCGCGACGGCTGGTCCTACGCCGCCCAGGGCACGTTGGCCCACCTCGGGCTCTCGCCCTACGAGCACGGCCCGTCGGTGCTCTCGGGCCCGGTGGTCGAGGCCGTCGACCCGATGTGGCTCGACACCCCGGCGCCCTACGGGCCGCTGCCGCTCGCCCTGGGCGACCTCGCCGCCGCCCACACCGGCAACCCGTGGGTGCTGGTGGTCGCCCACCGGGGCGTGGCGCTGGTGGGGCTGCTCCTGCTGGCCTGGGCGGTGCCGCGGCTGGCCCGCTGGAGCGGGGTCGACCCCGCCCTGGCCAGCGCGGTGGTGCTCGTGTCGCCGCTGATGCTGGCCAACGGCGTGGGAGGCCTGCACAACGACCTGCTGATGGTCGGCCTGATGGCCGCGGCGCTGGTGGTGGCCGCCGAGCACGGCTGGGCGGCCGGTGCGGTGCTGGGCGGCCTCGCCGCCGCGGTCAAGGTGCCGGGCGGCCTGGTGTGCCTGGGCGTCGTCCTGGTCGGGCTGCCCGCGGCCGCGGGGGCGCTCGAGCGGGTGCGCCGCGCCGCGGCGGTGGCCGGCGTCGCGGTCGGCGTGCTGGTGGGGCTCGGCGCCGTCACGGGGCTCGGTCTGGGGTGGGTCGCCGCGCTCGGGGTGCCGGGCACCGTGAGCACCCCGCTGTCGTCGACCACGCTGGTGGGCGGCGCGCTCGACCGTGTCGCCGGACTGGTCGGGCTCGGCCCGGGCCCGCTGGACCTCGTCGACGTGCTGCGCACGGCGGGCACGCTGGCCGCCCTGCTGCTGGGCCTGTGGGCGCTGCTGCGCCGGCCCGCGGGCGACCGCGCCTCGGCGGTGGCCACGGTGGCCCTGGTGGTCGGGGCCACGGTGGTCCTCGGCCCCGTCGTGCACCTGTGGTACTTCCTGTGGGCCGCGCCCTTCCTCGCCGTGCTGCGCCTCGACCGGCTCGGGATGGTCGCGCTGCTCGCGGCCTCCACCGTGCTCGGGCTGGTCGCCCCCCTCGACTCCTCGCTGCACGGCGCCTACCTGGCGATCGTGCTGGGCTGCCTGCTCGTGGCGGCGCTGCTGCCGGTGCTCCTGCTCACCCGCCGCGCCCGTGCCCGGCTCGGGCGCATCGTCCACGCCAGCCCGTCGCGCGCGCCCGCCCGGGGTGCGGGGCCCGCGTCGGGCGCTCAGCCCGCGGCGGGAGCGACGGTGCCGCGCACCTCGCCGAGCGTGATCCGACCGCCGGTGGTCGACGGCGCGGAGTAGCGCAGCACCACCTCGTCGCCGTCCTCGAGGAAGCCGCGCCCCGCGATCTCCACGCGCCCGCCCCGGGTCAGCTCGAGCAGGCAGCCCCGCTCGTCGTCACCGGGCCCGCTGATCGTGCCCGAGGCGAGCAGGTCGCCGGTGCGCAGCGCGGCGCCGTTGGAGGTCAGGTGGGCCAGCATCTGCGCGGGCGCCCAGTAGGTCGTGGCGTACGACGGCCGGCTCACCACCGTGCCCGCCACCTCGACCTCGACGTCGATGTCGAGCCCCCGCGGGGTGGAGCCGTCGGCGTGGCGCAGGTGCGGCAGCGGGGCGGGCTCCTGGCCCGGGAGGTCGCACCAGGCCGCGTCGAGCGCCGCCAGCGGGGTCACCCACGCCGAGACCGAGGTGGCGAAGGACTTGCCGAGCATCGGACCGAGCGGCACGTACTCCCACGCCTGGAGGTCGCGCGCCGACCAGTCGTTGACGCCCACGACGCCGAAGACGTGGTCGGCCAGGGCGTCCACGCCCACCGTGCTCCCCAGGGCGCTCGGGACGCCGACCACGAAGCCGAGCTCGGCCTCGAGGTCCAGGCGCCGCGTGGGGCCGAAGGCCGGTCGGTCGGGCTCCTCGCGGGAGGGACGACCCTGGCCGCGGGGGCGGACGACCGGGGTGCCGCTGACGACCACGGTGCCCGCGCGGCCGTGGTAGCCCACCGGCAGGTGGCGCCACTGCGGGGGCAGCGGGTCCTGACCGGGCCGCAGGATCTCCGCCACGCGGGTGGCGTGGTGCTCGGAGGCGTAGAAGTCCACCAGGTCGGCCACCTCGAAGGGCAGGTGCAGCACGACGTCGGCCAGGTCGTGGGAGGGCGCGACCCCGGTGGCGGCCAGGTCGCGCACCTGCTCCCGGGTCTCGGCCCACACCGCCGGCCCCAGGGCCATCAGCGCGTGGAGCGACGCCGTCGCGAGCTCGGGACGCCCGGTGGCCTCGGCCAGGTCGACCACCCGGTCGCCCAGCCGCGCCCCGACGCGGCGCGGACCGCCGTCGCGGGAGAAGACGCCGTAGGGCAGGTGGTCGAGGCCGAAGCCGTCCGCCGCGCCGTCCCCGGCGCCGTCGGGGCTCACAGGGCTCACAGGGCCACGCCCAGGTCGCGCAGGGCCGCGCCGAGGGCCTCGACCTCGGTGGGGGAGGCCAGGTCGGCGCCGGTCAGCCAGCGTCGGGCCCCCGCGAGCCCGTCCAGGCCGACCAGCGCGGCCGCGTCGGCCGTCGTGAGCGCCTCGACGACCTCGCCGCGCGAGGCGCCGTCGAAGGCCAGCCGGGTGGCCCCGAGCAGCGCCAGCGGGCCGGGGGCGGGCACCGGTGCGGCGCCGGCGCCGGTGGCGTGCCACGGGGTCTCGCGGTCGAGGGCGGCGTCGACCAGCGCCGCGAGCAGCCCGGGCTCGGTGGCGGCGGGCAGCAGCAGGCCGAGCTCGGCGGCGGCCAGCTCGTCGAGCGCCGCCAGCCAGGCGGTCGTGGGGCCGGTGGGGCCGAGGTGGCCCGCCGGCACGCCCACCTGCACGACGACGTCGTCGGCGAGGGCGCCCTCCCCGCGCGCCGCGTCGACCGCGGCGACGACCCGGCGGGCGTTGCCGGCCAGGTCGTCGAGGTCGCGCAGCGTCACCGCCAGCCTCGTCAGGCACACCTGCGGCCGGCGTGCGCACCACCCGGCCGGACCGGCCAGCTGGCCGGCCCCGCCGGTGACCGCGACGGCCACGGCGAGCCGGCCCTCCTGCGGCAGCGCCAGCCGCGGCAGGTCGGTGTCGGCGACGAGCGCCGCGCCCGGCAGGGAGCCGAGGCGCTCGTCGTACGACGGGGGGAGGGCGGGGTCGCTCACGACCGCGTCGGCGAGGGCGTGGGTCCACGGTGCGGGCACGACCGGCAGCCTAGAGGGCCGGAGCCGGCCACACCGGGGCCACGGCGACGTCGCCGTCCGTTCACCGCGTGCCGCCACGGTGACCCGCGTGCGCATCGCCCAGCTGGCCAACTTCATCGGCCCCTCCTCCGGCGGCATGCGGACCGCCGTCGCCGCGCTCGGACAGGGGTACGCCGCGGCCGGCGCGCGACGGCTGCTCGTCGTGCCGGGCCCGGTCGACGCCCGCACCGAGACCCCGGAGGGCGACGTCGTGCAGCTGCGCGCGCCGCGTGTCGGTGGCGGCTACCGCCTGATCGTCGAGCCCTGGCGCGTCACCGACGTGCTGGAGGACTTCGCGCCCACCTCGGTGGAGCTCAGCGACAAGACGACGCTGCTGCCCGTGGCGCGCTGGGCCCGTCGCCGTGGGGTCGGCAGCGTGCTCTTCTCCCACGAGCGCCTCGACGACATGCTCGCCCTGCGCACGGGCCTCGACCTCGGGGCCAAGGCCTCGGTGCGCGTGCTCAACCGGTTGCTCGTGCGCAGTGTCGACACCCTCGTGGTGACCTCCGACTACGCGCGCCGCGAGTTCGCGCAGGTAGCCGCAGCCGCCGGCTGCCCTGTCGCGCAGGTGCCGCTCGGGGTCGACCTCGCGACCTTCCGCCCCGACCCGTCGCGCCCGACGGCGGGGCCGGAGCTGCGCCTGGTGCACGTCGGCCGGCTCTCGCGGGAGAAGTCGCCGCACCTGGCCGTCGCCACCGCCGTGGAGCTCCACCGTCGCGGGGTGCCCGTGCGTCTCGACGTCTACGGCGAGGGCCCGCACCGCGACGAGCTGGAGGCGCTGGCGGGCGCCGCGCCGGTGCGCCTGCACGGCTACGTCGCCGGTCGCGCCGAGGTCGCCGGTCGGCTGGCCGCGGCCGACGTCGCTCTGTCGGTGTGCCCGGGGGAGACCTTCGGGCTGGCCGTGCTCGAGGCCCTGGCCTGCGGCACCCCGGTCGTCACCGCCGACCGCGGTGGCGCCCGCGAGCTGGTCGACGCCGCCTCGGGCGCCTGGGGTGCGCCCGACGCCGCCTCCCTGGCCGACGCGGTGCTGGAGCTCGCGGCCCGGCCGGAGGGTGCGCGCCGGGCGGGCGCCCGGGCCCGCGCCGAGCTCTTCACCTGGCCGCAGACGGTCGAGGCGATGCTCGCCGTGCACGCACGCGTGTCGGGGCGGGCCAGGCTGTCGGCCTGACCCGCCCCGAGGCGGTGCTGCTGGGTGCTGCTGGTGCTGCTGGTGCTGCTGGTGCTGTCGGGTCAGCCGACCTTGACCACGTGGGTGCCGCCGGCGAACTTGTCGTGCCAGCCCTGGCGCTGGGCCTTGTCGCCGTTGATCTGCACGGCGATGACGATGACGGCCACGAGGGTCGCGAGGCTGCCGATGATCCCGAGGAACGGGACCAGCCCGGCCAGGCCGAAGGCGAGGAAGATGTTGCGCTTCACCGCGGTGGCGAGGGTCGGGTTGCCGCCCTCGGGGGCGACCACGCGCAGCTTGAGCAGCTGCTTGCCCAGCGTGGCGCCGCGGGAGGACTCCAGGAAGCCGAAGTAGGCGAGGTTGACGATGACGCCGAGCACGGTGGCGGCCGCGGCGGCGGCGTAGCTCTGGCCGTCGGTGCCGGTGCCGCCGGTGGCGACCACGGCGCCGCCGAAGACCAGGCCGATGATGAAGCTGACGATGCCCATCAGCACGCCGTCGATGAGCCGGGCCAGGAAGCGCTCGAGCAGACCCGCGGGCACCGGGCCGCCCGGCTGGCCGCCGTACTGCGGCGCGCCGTACTGGGGAGCCCCGTACTGGGGTGCGCCGTAGCCGGGCTGGCCGGCGCCCTGCTGGCCGTAGGGGTCCTGCGGGTTCGGGGGGTTCGGCGGGTCGTAGGACGACATGGTCTCTCCTGGGTGGGGCTCGGTGGGTGCTCGCACACCTCGGGGCCCGCAATCTAGCGGCGCGGTGCGGGCGCGAGCCAGGTCTGCCACCCGGGCAGGTGTGGTGGCGCTGGTGCGCCGGAGCATGATGGTGCCCATGAGCCGCACCGCCCCCCGCCACGACATCGACGAATCCGACCTCGAGGTCGGCGGCACCGCCCACGCCGCTGCCGGCAAGACCGCGGTCGCGGTCTCCATGAAGCGCTCCATCGAGCAGATGGGTGTCGTGCGCACCGCGCAGACGCTCCTCAAGCTCAACCAGGCCGACGGCTTCGACTGCCAGGGCTGCGCGTGGCCCGACCCCGACCCGTCGCACCGCCACACCGCCGAGTTCTGCGAGAACGGCGCCAAGGCGGTCACCGAGGAGGCCACCAAGCGCACCATCGGCCGGGAGTTCTTCGCCGCCCACCCCCTGGCCGAGCTGCGCGAGCGCACCGACTACTGGCTGGGCCAGCAGGGTCGCCTCACCGAGCCGATGGTCGTGCGGGCCGGCGGCACCCACTACGAGCCGATCAGCTGGGACGACGCCTTCGCCCTCATCGGTGGCCACCTCCAGGGCCTCGACAGCCCCGACGAGGCGGTGTTCTACACCTCGGGCAAGACCTCCAACGAGGCGGCGTTCGCCTACCAGCTCTTCGTGCGCGCCTTCGGCACCAACAACCTCCCCGACTGCTCCAACATGTGCCACGAGTCGACCTCGGTCGGCCTGGCCGAGGTGATCGGCATCGGCAAGGGCTCGGTCAGCCTGGAGGACATCCACGTCGCGAAGCTCATCGTGATCGCCGGCCAGAACCCCGGCACCAACCACCCGCGCATGCTCAGCGCGCTGGAGATCGCCAAGAAGAACGGCGCGAAGATCCTCGCGATCAACCCGCTGCGCGAGGCCGGCCTGGTGCGGTTCAAGAACCCCCAGACGCCCAAGGGCATGGCGCTCAACGGCACCGAGATCGCCGACATGCACCTGCCGGTCAAGATCAACGGCGACCAGGCGCTCTTCCAGGCCATCGGCTCGCTGCTCCTGGAGTGGGACGCCCTCGACCACGACTTCATCGAGCGCCACACCACCGGCTTCGAGGCCTGGGCCGAGACCGCCCGCGCGCTCGACTGGGACCTCGTCCTGCGCGCCACCGGCCTGAGCCGTGAGCAGATCGAGGCGGCCGCGCGGATGTTCGCCGAGTCCGACGCCACCACGATCTGCTGGGCCATGGGCATCACCCAGCACCGCAACGGCGTGGCCACGGTCAAGGAGATCTCCAACCTCGCCTTCCTGCAGGGCAACATCGGCAAGCCCGGTGCGGGTCTGTGCCCGGTGCGCGGGCACTCCAACGTGCAGGGCGACCGCACGATGGGCATCTGGGAGCGCCCGCCGGCGCACTTCCTCGACGCCCTCCAGGCGGAGTTCGGCTTCGACCCGCCGCGCGAGCACGGCGTCGACGCGGTGGCCGCCGTGTGCGAGCTGCGCGACCGCAAGATCAAGGTCTTCTTCGGCATGGGCGGCAACTTCGTCTCGGCGATGTCGGACACCACGGTCACGGAGGCTGCCATGCGCAACGCCGACCTGACCGTGCACGTCTCGACCAAGCTCAACCGCTCGCACGTCGTGCACGGCACCGAGGCCCTCATCCTCCCCGTGCTGGGCCGCAGCGAGAAGGACCACACCGGCGGCCGCGAGCAGCGCATCACCGTCGAGGACTCGATGTCGGCCGTGCACGCCTCCAAGGGCCCGCTCAAGCCGGCCTCGGAGCACCTGCGCAGCGAGGTCGACATCATCTGCTCGATGGCCCAGGCCACCATCGGCGAGCGCCACGACCTCCCCTGGGACGCGTTCCGCTCCGACTACAGCGAGATCCGCCACCGCATCGCGCGCGTCGTGCCCGGGTGCGAGTCCTACGACGAGAAGGTCGCCCAGCCCGGCGGGTTCGTCCTGCCGCACCCGCCGCGCGACTCCCGCACCTTCCCCACGAAGGTCGACAAGGCCGTCTTCACCGCGATCCCCACCGAGATCCTCGAGGTGCCGCAGGGCCGGCTGGTGCTGCAGACCATGCGCTCGCACGACCAGTTCAACACCACGATCTACGGTCTCGACGACCGCTACCGCGGCGTGAAGAACGGTCGCCGCGTGGTGTTCGTCAACCCCGAGGACATCACCGAGCTGGGCCTGGTCGACGGCCAGATGGTCGACCTGTGCAGCGAGTGGGAGGACGGCTCGCGGCGCGAGGCCCCGGCCTTCCGGGTCGTCTCCTACGAGCAGCCCCGCGGCTGCGCGGCGGCCTACTACCCCGAGACCAACCCCCTGGTCCCGCTGGAGTCCAAGGCGCTCGGCAGCAACCAGCCGGCCTTCAAGTCCGTGATCGTCACGCTGCGGCCCACCGACGCGGTCGCCGGCGACGAGATCAACAGCAACGCCGGGGTGCTCTTCGACCCCAGCGTCGACGCCGACGACGAGGGCAAGCACTGGGTCGAGCCCGACCAGCTCTCCTGACCGGCCCGGCCCAGGACGGAGCAGCGGTGAGCAACCTCGAGGAGCGTCCCGACGAGGTCACCTGCGTCGCGGGGTCGACGACCGTGGAGGTCGTCGCCCCGCGGCTGGTGCCGCTCGGTGGCCCGCGGGGCATGACGGTGCGACGCACGCTGCCCCAGCGAGGGCGCTCCCTCATCGGCGCGTGGTGCTTCCTCGACCACTACGGGCCCGACGACGTCGCCTCCACCGGCGGCATGGTCGTCGCACCCCACCCCCACACCGGCCTGCAGACCGTGAGCTGGCTGTTCACCGGCGAGGTGCAGCACCGCGACAGCCTCGGCACGGCCGCGATGGTGCGCCCCGGGGAGCTCAACCTCATGACCGCCGGCCGGGGCATCAGCCACTCCGAGGTGTCGCCCCCCGGCACGACCACCCTCCACGGCGCGCAGCTGTGGGTGGCCCTGCCCGACGGCGCCCGCTTCGTCGACCCCGCCTTCGACCACCACGCACCCGCACCGCGCACCGGGGACGGCTGGGTGGCCCGGGTGTTCCTCGGGTCGCTGCTGGGGGAGACCTCCCCGGTGTCCACCCACACCCCGTTGCTGGGCGCCGAGCTGCTGCTGGAGCCCGGGGCGCGGCTCGACCTCGACGTCGACCCCTCCTTCGAGCACGGGGTGCTCGTCGACACCGGCTCGGTCCACGCGGCGGGGGAGGCGGTCGAGGCCCACGAGCTCGCCTACGTGCCACCGGGAGCGGGCGTCCTGGCCCTGCACGCCGGCGCCGAGGGGGCGCGCCTGCTGGTGCTCGGCGGCCCGCCCTTCGGGGAGGCCATCGTGATGTGGTGGAACTTCGTGGGCCGCGACCACGACGAGGTCGTCGCCCACCGCGCGGCCTGGCAGGCCCAGGTCGAGGCCGGCGCGGGCGCCGACGGCTCCCCCGACCACGCCGTCGACGGTCCCTTCGGCGTCGTGCCCGGTGAGTCGCTGGCGCCGATCCCGGCCCCCGACCTGCCGCGGGTGCGGCTGCGCGAGCGCCGGTGAGCGGCACCGGGGTGGGGCCCGTCGTGGGGGAGGACGGCGTGGCACGGTGCCCGTGGGCGGGTGCGCCCGGCACGATGCGCGACTACCACGACCAGGAGTGGGGTCGGCCGGTGTCCGGGGAGTCGGCGTACTTCGAGCGGCTCACGCTGGAGGCCTTCCAGTCGGGCCTCTCGTGGTCGACGATCCTGGCCAAGCGCCCGGCCTTCCGCGAGGCGTTCCTCGGCTTCGACGCCGAGCGGGTGGCCGCCCTCGACGCCGCCGACACCGAGCGACTGATGGCCGACGCCCGCATCGTGCGCAACCGCCGCAAGATCGAGGCCGCGCTCACCAACGCCGCGGCGACGGTCGCGCTGCGCTCCTCCGGCGGCCTGGAGGCGCTGGTGCTCGAGCACGCTCCGCAGGCTCCTCCGGCCCCGCGCCACACCGGGGAGCAGCAGACCACCTCGCCGGAGTCCACGGCGCTGTCGAAGGCGCTGAAGCGGCACGGCTACGCCTTCGTCGGGCCGACCACGATGTTCGCCCTCATGGAGGCCGTCGGCGTCTTCGACCCCCACCTGCTCGGTTGCCACCGCAGGGGCGAGGTCACGCAGTAGCGTCCCGGCATGCGCGTGCACGCCTTCACCGACGACGCCCTGGCCGACCACGACGCCGTCGGCCTGGTCGCCGCGCTGCACAGCGGCGAGGTCTCGGTGCGCGAGGTCGTCGACGCGGCCATCGCCCGGGTGGAGCGGGTCGACCCGGTCCTCGGCGCGGTCGCCCACGCCGCCCACGACCGGGCCCGCACCGAGGCGCTCGACCCCCGGCCGGGCTTCTTCGCCGGGGTGCCGACGTACCTCAAGGACAACGTCGCGGCGGCGGGGATGCCCACGGGCGACGGCACCGACGCCTACACCGCGCCGGTGGCGAGGCGCGACGGCGACGTGGCCCGGATGGTCCGTGCGACGGGGCTCGTCGTGCTGGGCAAGACCCGGCTCTCGGAGTTCGGCTTCAACGCGGTCGCCGAGCACCCCCGCCTGGGGCCCGTGCGCAGCCCCTGGTCCACCGACCACCCGGCCGGGGCCTCGTCGGCCGGCGCCGCCGCGCTCGTGGCCGCAGGGGCGGTGCCGCTGGCCCACGCCAACGACGGAGGCGGCTCCATCCGCATCCCCGCCTCGGTCAACGGCCTGGTCGGCCTCAAGCCCACGCGCGACCGGCTGGCCCAGGACCGCGTGCACCGCGACATGCCCGTGCGCATCGTCAGCGACGGGGTGCTGACGCGCTCGGTGCGCGACACCGCCGCCTTCCTCCGCGAGGCCGAGCGGGTCTACCGCGCGCTCCACCTCCCGCCCGTGGGCGACATCACCCGCCCCGGTCGTGCCCGGCTGCGTGTGGCGTTGAACACCACCGGCCTGCGCCACGGCGCCAGCCCCGAGGTCGCGGCGCTGACCCGGGGCGTGGGCGCGCTCCTCGAGGACCTCGGCCACCACGTCGAGGAGGTCGCCGAGGTGCCCGCCGACGCGTCCCTCCCCGACGACTTCCTGCTCTACTGGGCCTTCCTCGCCTCCGCCGTGGTCCGCACCGGCCGCCTGGTCCACCGCCGCGACTGGCACCCCGAGCGGCTCGACCACCTCACCCGCGGGCTCGACCGGCACCTGCGGCGCCACGTGCACCACCTGCCCGCGGCACTGCTGCGGATGCGCCGGGCCCCCGACCGCTCCGCGGCCTTCTTCGCCCGTCACGACGTTCTGCTGACCCCTACTGTGGCCCACGAGACGCCGCTCCTGGGCCACCTGTCACCGACCCTCGACCACGCCACGATCGTGGAGCGGCTGCTGGCCTGGGTGGCCTTCACCCCGGTGCAGAACGTCACCGGCGACCCGTCGGTGTCGCTGCCCCTGGCGACCACCTCCTCGGGGCTCCCGCAGGGGGTCGTGCTGTCCGCCGGCGCGGGGCGCGAGGCCCTGCTGCTCGAGCTGTCGCTGGAGCTCGAGCAGGCCCGCCCGTTCGCCTCCGTGAGGGGGCCCGGAGCGGCTCCCGGGGCCGTGTCCTGAGCGTCGTTGCGGGCCGATTTTTCGATCCCGCCCGGCGTGTGTATGGTTCTCGGTCGTTGCCCCTTTAGCTCAGTCGGCAGAGCGTCTCCATGGTAAGGAGAAGGTCTACGGTTCGATTCCGTAAAGGGGCTCTGGCACAGGCGTGACGCCCCCCGGGCTACTCTGGGGGGCGCACTCCTGCCCGTGTGGCGGGGTAGCTCAGGTGGTTAGAGCACACGACTCATAATCGTGGTGTCGCGGGTTCGAGTCCCGCTCCCGCTACCAATCTCCGCACCCATCGACGACCCGCAAGGACTTCCCGTGGCCAGCAAGAGCTCCGACGTTCGCCCCAAGATCACGCTCGCCTGCGTCGAGTGCAAGGAGCGCAACTACATCACCAAGAAGAACCGCCGCAACGACCCCGACCGGCTCGAGCTGGCGAAGTTCTGCCCCCGCTGCCGTCAGCACCAGGCTCACCGCGAGACCCGCTGACGCCGCGTCCTCGACGCTCCACGACCCGCCCGGTTCCACCGGGCGGGTCGTCTGCTTTCCACGGGCCGCCCTCCAGGGCCACGCCGCGTCGTCCCGGCCGTCGGCTGCGACTAGGTTGGGGAGCATGCCAGTCGACTCCTCGCTCGTCGGTCGTGCCTACCCGCCCACACGGCCCTACCCGGTCTCGGAGGAGCGCCTCCGGGCGTTCGCGGAGGCCTCGGGCGGCTCCTGGGAGGGTGGCCCGGCCCCCGCGACGTTCCCGATCGTGCTCGCCTTCGACGCCATGAACGACTTCCTCGAGGCCGAGCAGGTCGAGCTGCGCCGCATCGTCCACGGCGAGCAGCGCTTCACCTACGCCCGCCCGGTGGTCGCCGGCGACGTGCTCACCGCGAAGCTGACCGTGGCGACGCTGCGCCAGATCGGTGGCAACGACATCATCGGCACCAGCAGCGACATCTCCGACGCCGACGGTGCGCTCGTCTGCACCGCCACCGCCACCCTCGTCCACCGGGGCGAGGCGTGAGCGCGGTGCCGGGGGCGGGGGCCCTGGTGAAGGGCGCCGTGCTGGAGCCGCGCACCTTCTCCGTGACCCGTGCCGACCTGGTCCGCTACGCCGGCGCCAGCGGCGACTTCAACCCGATCCACTGGTCCGAGCGCGTCGCGACGTCGGTGGGTCTGCCGGGGGTCATCGCGCACGGCATGTTCACGATGGCCCTCGCCGCGCGGGCGGTGGCCGACTGGACCGACGGCGCCGAGGTGGTCGAGCTGGGCTGCAAGTTCACCCAGCCGGTCGTCGTGCCCGACGACGAGGACGGGGTCGAGGTCGTGGTGGGCGCGAGCGTCAAGGAGGTCGACGACGGTCTGGTCACCCTCGCCCTCGAGGTCACCTGCGGGGGCACGAAGGTGCTCGGCATGCCCCGTGCCGTCGTGCGCGCATGAGCGAGCGGCTGGCCGACCACACCACCCTGCGCGTCGGGGGTCCGGCGCAGCGCTTCGTCACCGCGACCACCGAGGAGGAGCTCCTCGCCGCCGTGCGCGAGGCCGACGCGGACGCCACCCCGGTGCTCGTGCTCGGCGGCGGGAGCAACCTGGTCGTCGCCGACGAGGGCTTCGCAGGCACGGTCGTCGCCGTCGCCACCCGTGGGGTGCGGCCCGACGTCGACCCCGAGGAGGCCGCCGCCTGCGGCGGGGTCATGGTCGAGGTCGCCGCGGGGGAGGGCTGGGACGCCCTCGTCGCCCGTGCCGTCGAGGCCGGGTGGGCGGGCATCGAGGCCCTCGCCGGCATCCCCGGCGCGGTCGGCGCCACCCCGATCCAGAACGTCGGCGCCTACGGCCAGGAGGTCGCCTCCACCATCGCCTCGGTGCGCGTCTGGGACCGGGTGGACTCCCGGGTCCTCACGCTGGCCAACGCCGACTGCGGCTTCGGCTACCGCCACTCCCGCTTCAAGACCGAGCCCGGGCGCTTCGTCGTGCTCAGCGTGACCTTCCAGCTGCGCGTCGGCACCCTCGGCGAGCCGGTCCGGTACGCCGAGCTGGCGCGCGCCCTCGGCGTGGAGGTCGGCCAGCGCGCCCCGCTCGCCGACGTGCGCGCGGCCGTGCTCGGACTGCGCCGCGGCAAGGCCATGGTGCTCGACGCCGCCGACCACGACACGTGGAGCGCGGGCTCGTTCTTCACCAACCCCGTCGTGGCCCCCGGCGACCTCCCCGAGGGCGCCCCGGCCTGGCCGCAGCCCGACGGTCGCGTCAAGACGTCGGCGGCCTGGCTGATCGAGCACGCCGGCTTCGGCAAGGGCCACGGCTCGGGCCCCGCGACGCTGTCGACGCGTCACACCCTCGCCGTCACCAACCGCGGTGCGGCGCGGGCGGCCGACGTCCTGGCGCTGGCCCGCGAGGTCCGCGACGGCGTCGAGGCGCGCTTCGGCGTACGCCTGGTCAACGAGCCGGTGCTGGTGGGCTGCTCGCTGTGACCCCGGACCGGGTCCTCAGACCGAGGAGCCGGCGACCGCGAGCGTGACCAGCAGCACCGCCGCGAGCACGCCCAGCGCGAGCAGCGCGGTGCCGACGATGCCCAGGACCATGCCGGTGTTGGCCTCGCTGCGCCCGCTCCAGCGGCCCGGCTCGGCCTCGATCTCCCGCTTGGCCCTCGCCCCGACGTACCACGCGAAGGGCGACACCAGCACGGGCAGGCCGCACACGAACATGCCGCCGATCGCCACGATGCCGAGCACGAGGGCGGTGTTGGCCTGCGGGTGGGTGGTCGTCGGGGCCGCGTACCCGTAGGGCTGGCCGGCCCAGGGCTGCTGTCCGTAGGGCTGGCCGTAGGGCTGTCCGTAGGGCTGTCCGTAGGGCTGGGTCGCGGGCGGCTGTCCGTAGGGACCCTGCTGGGAGGAGGACCCGTAGGGGGCCTGCGGCTCGGGCGGCTGGCCCTGCCCGGACGCCGGAGCGTCGCCTGACCGTCCGGCGCCGCCGTAGGGCTGGTGCGTGGGGGGCATCGTCTCGTCGGGGTCGCTCACGGGCCGATCCTCCCACCCGGGACGCGTTCGCGGGGGCCGCCGCGGCGATCGGGACCGGGTGGCCGGGAGCAGCCGACCGGGTGCCGGGCGCGGGAGCCTAGGGCGCAGGGGCCCGCAGCCAGTCGTCGACCTCGGCGAGCGCGCGCTCACGCAGGTCGTCGGGAGCCCGGGAGGCCCGCAGCGACATCCGGGCCAGGTCGGCCAGCCGGGTGTCGTCGAGGTCGTGGGCGGCGCGCATCGTGGCGTACTGCCCGGCCAGGCGCGAGCCAAAGAGGAGCGGGTCGTCGGCGCCGAGGGCGACCTGGGCACCGGCGGCCAGCAGGGTGGGCAGCGGCACCGAGGTGAGGTCGCTGTAGACGCCCAGGGCGACGTTGGAGACCGGGCAGACCTCCAGCGCCACACCGGCCGCGACCA
Organism: Nocardioides sp. Leaf307; assembly: GCF_001423135.1. Lineage (NCBI taxonomy): Bacteria > Bacillati > Actinomycetota > Actinomycetes > Propionibacteriales > Nocardioidaceae > Nocardioides > Nocardioides sp. Leaf307. The sequence goes on from NZ_LMNY01000003.1 coordinate 609,929, forward strand.
GCTCGTCGAGCAGGCGCGGGTCCTCGGCCGAGCGCACGCCGTGGCCCAGGCGGTCGGCCCCCAGGGCGTCGAGGCAGCGGCGCACCGAGGCCGGCCCCAGCAGCTCCCCACCGTGGGGGGCGAGCAGGAGGCCGGCGCGGCGGGCGATGGCGAAGGCCGGGCCGAAGTCCTCGGTCACCCCGCGGCGCTCGTCGTTGGAGAGCCCGAAGCCGACCACGCCCCGCCCGGCGTACTGCGCGGCGAGCCGGGCCAGGGTGCGGGCGTCGAGCGGGTGGCGGGTGCGGTTGGCGGCGACGACCACGCCGATGCCCAGGCCCGTGGCGCGCGAGGCCTCCGCCACGGCGTCGAGCACCAGGTCGGTGAAGGCGGTGATGCCGCCGAAGCGGGCGCCGTAGCCGCTCGGGTCGACCTGGATCTCCAGCCACCGGCCGCCGTCGCGCACGTCGTCCTCCGCGGCCTCGCGCACGAGCCGGCGCACGTCGGCCTCGGTGCGCAGCACCGAGCGCGCGACGTCGTAGAGCCGCTGGAAGCGGAACCACCCCTTCTCGTCGGCGGCGCTCAGCCGGGGCGGCCAGTCCTCCACCAGGGAGTCGGGCAGTGCGATGCCGTCGCGCTCGGCCAGCTCCAGGAGCGTGGCGTGGCGCATCGACCCCGTGAAGTGCAGGTGGAGGTGGGCCTTGGGCAGGGCCTGGAGGTCGCGCACGCCGGCCATCGTAGGGCTGGTCGCCCAGGGCGCCCGGACCGGTTTTTGGCGCCTGCCGGGTGCAGTGCGTAGAGTTCTCGACTGGCGGTCTGTCCACATGCTTCGGCATGCCCGCAGTCCGCCGGAGGGCACTAGCTCAACTGGCAGAGCATCGGTCTCCAAAACCGAAGGTTGGGGGTTCAAGTCCCTCGTGCCCTGCAGGACAACCGGTCGGACCCGACCGGTCGGACTCAACGAGGAGAGGTGACGGTCGTGTCGGACAGCAAGGCGGTCCGCGACCCGGGCGACAGCAGCACCGCGAAGCGCACGAGCCTGCCGACGTTCTACCGCCAGGTCGTCGCCGAGCTCCGCAAGGTCGTCTACCCGACCCAGGAGCAGCTGGTCACCTACTTCTTCGTGGTGATGGTGTTCGTCCTCGTGATGATGGCGCTCGTGTCGGCCCTCGACCTCGGCCTGGGCCGCCTGGCGTTCGCCGTCTTCACCGGCAACGCCGCGCAGTAGCGACGCGCACCCACCGCCAGCCCCCCGGGGCGGGCACCCGGCACCGGCCGACGCCGTGCCGACGACGAGACACAGACCTGATGGAGCACTTGTGACGGAGCAGCACGACTCGATCGAGACCGAGGAGACCGACGCGGCCCTCGAGACGTCGGGCAACCCCGACGAGGCGCCCGGCGCCGTCGACGAGCTGGGTCTGCCCCTCCAGGCGACCGAGCCCGTGGACGTCGTCGAGGACACCAGCGACTCCGAGGGCCTCCCCGGTGACGACGCCGAGGCCGACGCGGCCGATGAGGCCGACGGCGGGTCCGACGGTGACGAGCCCGACGAGGACGACCCGCTCGAGCGCTTCCGCCGCGAGCTGTGGGCCAAGCCCGGCGACTGGTTCGTCGTGCACACCTACTCCGGCATGGAGAACCGGGTGAAGTCCAACCTCGAGAACCGCATCATCTCCCTCAACATGGAGGACTACATCCACGAGATCGTGGTCCCCACCGAGGAGGTCGCGGAGATCAAGAACGGCCAGCGCAAGATGGTGCGACGCACCGTCCTGCCGGGCTACGTCCTCGTGCGCATGGACCTCACCGACGAGTCGTGGTCGGCCGTGCGCCACACGCCGTCGGTCACCGGCTTCGTCGGCAACAGCCACCAGCCCGTGCCGCTGACCATGAGCGAGGTCGAGGACATGCTCGCCCCCGCCGTCGTGGCCCGCGCCGAGGCCGAGGCCGTCGCGACCGGCACCTCGACCCCCGGCAGCGCCACCACCGCCAGGAAGCCCGTCGAGGTCGCCGACTTCGACGTGTCCGACTCCGTCATGGTGGTCGACGGTCCGTTCGCCACGCTCCACGCCACGATCACCGAGATCAACGGTGAGTCGCAGAGGGTCAAGGCCCTCGTCGAGATCTTCGGCCGGGAGACCCCGGTCGAGCTGAGCTTCAGCCAGATCCAGAAGGTCTGAGGCCCGGCCGCCCCCGAGGCGGCCAGCACCACGCACATGTGGCAGGGGGACCGCCCCCGTCATGACCACGGAAGAGAGAAGTAGAGATGCCTCCGAAGAAGAAGATCGCCGCACTGGTCAAGGTGCAGCTCCAGGCCGGCGCCGCGACGCCGGCCCCGCCGGTCGGTACCGCCCTCGGTCCGCACGGTGTCAACATCATGGACTTCTGCAAGGCCTACAACGCCCAGACCGAAGCCATGCGCGGCAACGTGATCCCGGTCGAGATCACCATCTACGAGGACCGGTCCTTCACCTTCATCACGAAGACCCCTCCGGCCGCCGAGCTGATCAAGAAGGCCGCCGGCCTCAAGAAGGGCTCGGGCGTCCCGCACAAGGAGAAGGTCGGCAAGCTGACCAAGGACCAGGTGCGCGAGATCGCCACGACCAAGCTCCCCGACCTGAACGCGAACGACATCGACGCCGCGATCAAGATCGTCGAGGGCACCGCCCGCTCCATGGGCATCACCACCGACTGACGCACCACCTCCACGCACCACGTGGCAGGGCCGCGCTGGCCCACCTGACCACACCTGGCATTCGACGAAAAGAGACCCAGACATGCAGCGCAGCAAGACCTACCGCGCGGCGGCCGAGTCGTTCGACAAGGACGAGATCCACGCCCCGCTGGCCGCGATCAAGATCGCCAAGACCACCAGCAAGAAGAAGTTCGACGAGACCGTCGACGTCGTGATGCGCCTCGGCGTCGACCCCCGCAAGGCCGACCAGATGGTCCGCGGCACGGTCAACCTGCCCCACGGCACCGGCAAGACCGCCCGCGTCCTCGTCTTCGCGAACGGCGACAAGGCCGAGGCCGCCCGCGAGGCCGGCGCCGACGTCGTCGGCGGCGACGACCTCATCGAGAAGGTCTCCGGCGGTTGGCTCGACTTCGACGCCGTCGTGGCGACCCCCGACATGATGGGCAAGGTCGGCCGCCTCGGCCGCGTGCTCGGCCCCCGCGGCCTCATGCCGAACCCGAAGACCGGCACCGTCACCCCCGACGTGGCCAAGGCCGTCACCGACATCAAGGGCGGCAAGATCGAGTTCCGCGTGGACCGTCACGCCAACCTGCACTTCATCATCGGCAAGGCCTCGTTCTCCGAGACCCAGCTGGCCGAGAACTACGCCTCGGCGCTCGAGGAGGTGCTGCGGCTCAAGCCCGCCAGCTCCAAGGGCCGCTACATCAAGAAGGTCACCGTCTCGACGACCATGGGCCCCGGTGTCCAGGTCGACCCGAACCGCGTGAAGAACGTCGCCTCCGACGACGAGGCCACGGCCTGAGCGCTGCGGTCCCGCGCGCCGCTGGCGCGCGACCGGCCTGACGACGAAGGCCCGGCGCCCCCGCGAGGGGGCACCGGGCCTTCGTCGTACGCCGGGAGCGCCGGCTCAGCCGCTGAGCGACTCGGCGGCCGCGAGCGCCACGCAGGTGGCGACGCCGGCCATCGCGGTCTCGACCTCGCCCAGCGAGGGGAAGGTGGGGGCCAGGCGGATGTTGCGGTCGCGGGGGTCCCGGCCGTGGGGGAAGGACGCCCCTGCCGGGGTCAGGGCGATGCCGGCCGCCTTCGCCAGCTCCACCACCCGCGACGCGGTGCCGTCGAGCACGTCGAGGTTGACGAAGTAGCCGCCGGTGGGACGGGTCCACTCCGCGACGTCGAGGCCCTCGAGCTCGGCGGTGAGGGCCGCGTCGACGGCGGCGAACTTCGGCGCGATGATCTCGCGGTGCTTGCGCATGTGCGCGCGCACCCCGTCGGCGTCGCCGAAGAACTCGGCGTGGCGCAGCTGGTTGACCTTGTCGGGGCCGATGGAGGCCATGCCGAGGTGGCGCAGGAACCACGCCTTGTTGGCCTCCGAGAGCGCCACGACGGCGACACCGGCGCCGGCGTAGGTGATCTTGGAGGTCGAGGCGAACATGATCGGGCGGTCGGGGTGGCCGGAGGCGGCGGCGAGGCTGAAGGCGTCGGCGCTCTTGACCTCGGCGTCGGTGAGGTGGTGCACCGCGTAGGCGTTGTCCCAGAAGACGCGGAAGTCGGGCGCGGCGGTCGGCATCGCCATGAGTCGCGCCGCGACCTCCTGGGAGCACACCGAGCCCGAGGGGTTGGCGTAGGTGGGCACGATCCACAGCCCCTTGACGCTCGGGTCGTCGGCGACCAGGGCGGCGACGGCGTCGACGTCGGGGCCGTCCTCGTGCATCGGCACCGTCACCATCTCGATGCCGAAGTCGGCCAGCATGGAGAAGTGGCGGTCGTAGCCGGGCACCGGGCAGACGAACTTCACGACCTCCTCGTCCTTCCAGGGGCGGTCGACGCCCGGCGCCCCCCACAGCAGGAGGTCGGTGACGACCTGGTGCATCAGGGTCAGGCTGGAGTTGCCCTGGCACAGCACCTGGGCGGTCTCGACGCCGAGGAGGTCGGCGAAGATCTCACGCAGCTCCAGGAGGCCCTCGAGACCGCCGTAGTTGCGCACGTCGGTGCCGGCCCGGTCCGTGGTGGTGGTCGGCAGCGAGAGCAGCCGGTCGGAGAGGTCGAGCTGCTCGCTCGACGGCTTGCCGCGGGTCAGGTCCAGCTTCAGGCCGCGGGCCTGGAGGGCGGCGTAGTCGTCGGCGCGTGCCGAGCGGTAGGCCGCGAGGTCGTCGGCGGACAGGGTGCTGAGCGGGGCTCGCTGGGTCATGCCCCGATCCTGCCAGCGTCGCGGGCCGCGGGCACGCGCGGTCCGTGGCGGGAGGGGGGCCGGTGCCGGCGTCGGGAGGGGTGCGGTGCCGGCGCAGCGGCGGGCCGCCCGCGATTTGGGTGCGCCCCGCCGCGCGGCGTACTGTCCTGCCTTGTAACCAGAGACCGCCGGTTGTCGTGTCGCACCAGCAGCACGATCGAAGGCTCCGCGAGAGCGGACGACCCGCGCAGGATGCAGAGCAGCTGATCGCAACGATCCCCGCCCTGAGCCTGCGCTCGGGGCGTTCGTCTTTTCCGGGGATCGGGCGGTGGTCTCCCAGATCGGAAGGAGACCCATGTCGCGAGCTGACAGGCAGGCGGCTGTCGCGGAGATCGTGGAGTCGTTCAACGACGCCGCGGGCGCCGTGCTGACCGACTACCGCGGTCTCACCGTGAAGCAGCTGCAGGAACTGCGGCGCTCCCTCGGCGAGAACGCCAACTACGCCGTGGTCAAGAACACGCTGGCCAAGATCGCCGCCAACGAGGTGGGCATCTCAGGCTTCGACGACCTGCTCGCCGGCCCGACCGCGATCGCCTTCATCCAGGGCGACGTCGTCGAGGCGGCCAAGGGTCTGCGTGACTTCGCCAAGGCCAACCCCGCCCTGATCATCAAGGGCGGTGTCCTCGACGGACAGCCCCTCGACGCCGCCGAGATCGCCAAGCTGGCCGATCTCGAGTCGCGCGAGGTGCTCCTGGGCAAGATGGCCGGCGCCATGCTGGCCAGCCTCAGCCAGGCCGTCTACCTGCTCAACGCCCCCCTCGCCCAGGCCGCCCGCGTCGCGGGTGCGCTCCAGGCGAAGGCCGAGCAGGACCCCTCGATCCTCGCAGGTGGTGCCGGCACGCCGGCCGCCGCCGAGGAGGCCCCGGCCGAGGCTCCGGCCGACGCCGATGCCCCCGCCGACGAGGCGCCCGCTGCCGCGGACGCCTCTGACGAGGGCGACGCCACCGAGGCCTGATCCGTCCAGGATCCGGCTCCGGCTACCCACCACCTGAAACCCGGCCCGGCGCGCGAGCGTCGAGCCACCGAATGGAAGGAACCGCCACCATGGCGAAGCTCACCACCGACGAGCTCCTCGACGCGTTCAAGGAGATGACCCTCATCGAGCTCTCCGAGTTCGTGAAGCAGTTCGAGGACACCTTCGGCGTCACCGCTGCGGCCCCGGTCGCCGTGGCCGCCGCCCCCGCTGCCGGCGGCGCCGCCGGCGGTGCGGCCGAGGAGGCCCAGGACGAGTTCGACGTCATCCTCGAGGCTGCCGGCGACAAGAAGATCAACGTCATCAAGGAGGTGCGCGCCCTCACCTCGCTCGGCCTGAAGGAGGCCAAGGAGCTGGTCGAGGCCGCGCCGAAGGCCGTCGTCGAGAAGGTCGACAAGGCCACCGCCGACAAGGCCAAGGAGGCCCTCGAGGGCGCCGGGGCCACCGTCTCCCTGAAGTGACCTCGGCGTGACCCCTGCGGTCACGCCACCGCCGGCCCCGGCCGGCACCGCTGCACCCGCTGGGGGCGGCTCCGCGCACGACGTGCGCGGGGTCGCCCCCAGCGTCGTTCCGCGTCGTTCAGCGTCGTTCAGCGACGTCTCCGCCGTCGCGCCCGGCGCCCTCGCGCGAGGCGGGCCCGGTCCGGTGTGCCGACCGGTCGGGTGCACGGTCGTGCACCGGGTCTCGGGTCGGTCTCGGTTCCTGGGTTCGCCGTGACGGAGGTGACAATATTGCGTAACCTCACCGCGGTAACCCCGTTGTTACTCATCAGTGTGCTGCGCGGATTGGGACGCGCGTCACGCGGAGGCAGCGGTCGGACGGTCGAGGGGAGATGCACGTCATGGGCGTGGAGATCAAGGTCAACGAGCTCACGAAGTCGTTCGGCAAGCAGCTCATCTGGGGCGACGTCACGCTCACCATCCCGGCCGGGGAGATCTGCGTCATGCTGGGCCCCTCCGGCACCGGCAAGTCGGTCTTCCTCAAGACCCTGATCGGGCTGCTCAAGCCCGACCGGGGCTCGATCATCATCGAGGGCACCGACATCGCCTCGTGCTCCGAGCGCGAGCTCTACGAGATCCGCAAGCTCTTCGGCGTGCTGTTCCAGGACGGCGCGATGTTCGGCTCGATGAACCTCTACGACAACATCGCCTTCCCGCTGCGCGAGCACACCAAGAAGTCGGAGTCGGAGATCCGCGCGATCGTCATGGAGAAGATGGACCTCGTCGGCCTCATCGGCACCGAGGACAAGCTGCCCGGTGAGATCTCCGGCGGCATGCGCAAGCGCGCGGGCATCGCGCGCGGCCTGGTCCTCGACCCCGAGATCGTGCTCTTCGACGAGCCCGACTCCGGCCTCGACCCCGTGCGCACCGCGTTCCTCAACCAGCTCATCGTCGACCTCAACGCCCAGATCGACGCGACCTTCCTCATCGTCACCCACGACATCAACACCGCCCGCACGGTGCCCGACAACATCGGCCTGCTCTACCACAAGCACCTGGCGATGTTCGGGCCCCGCGAGATGCTGCTGAGCTCCGACGAGCCGGTCGTGCGCCAGTTCCTCAACGCCCAGCGGGTCGGCCCGATCGGCATGTCGGAGGAGAAGGACGCCGACGAGCTCGCCGCCGAGGCCGACCAGGAGCTCCCGCCGATCCCGCCGATCCCCATGCAGCTCGAGCCCTCCAACGGCATCGCCCGGCGCTCGCAGCGCGAGCCGGGCGCCTGGTGCCGGGAGAACGGCATCACCCCGCCCCCCGGCTCCTTCGAGGACAACATGTCCATGGTCACCGGGGTCTGAGGTGGCATCTGGCACCGCCACCCGGGTCCTCGCCCCGATCGGCACCGCGGGCAAGCTCTTCGCCTTCGGTCTCGACGTCGGGCGCGGGCTCTTCCGGCGTCCCTTCCAGCTGCGCGAGTTCCTGCAGCAGGCGTGGTTCATCGCCTCGGTCACCATCATCCCGACGGCGCTCGTGGCCATCCCCTTCGGCGCGGTCATCGCGCTGCAGGTGGGCGGCCTGATCAAGCAGTTCGGTGCGCAGTCGTTCACCGGCTCCGCGGCCGTCCTGGCGGTGGTGCGGGAGGCCGGGCCCATCGCCACCTCGCTGCTCATCGCCGGGGCCGGCGGGTCGGCCATCGCGGCCGACCTGGGCGCCCGCAAGATCCGCGAGGAGCTCGACGCGATGATGGTGCTGGGCATCGACCCCATCCAGCGCCTGGTCGTCCCCCGGGTGCTGGCGTGCATGCTCGTCGCGGTCTTCCTCAACGGCCTGGTCAGCGTGGTCGGGGTGGCCGGCGGCTACGTCTTCAACGTCGTCCTCCAAGACGGCACACCAGGGGCCTACCTAGCGAGCTTCACCGCGCTCGCCCAGCTGCCCGACCTGTGGCAGGGCATGATCAAGGCGCTGGTCTTCGGGCTGATCGCCGCCATCGTGGCCTGCTACAAGGGCATGAACGCCGGTGGCGGCCCCAAGGGCGTCGGCGACGCCGTCAACGAGTCGGTCGTCATCACCTTCATGCTCCTGTTCCTCGTCAACTTCGTGATGAGCGCGATCTACCTCCAGCTCGTCCCCCCGAAGACGGGATAGCCCATGGCCTCCGTGAAATCGGTCTACGAGCGCCCGCTCAAGACCCTCGACAACCTCGGCTCCGAGCTCGCCTTCTTCATCAAGGCACTGGCTTGGACCCCGCGCACGATCCGGCGCTACAAGAAGGAGATCCTCCGCATCCTCGCGGAGGTGACCCTCGGCTCCGGGTCGCTGGCCGTCATCGGCGGCACCGTCGGCGTCATCACCGCCATGTGCTTCTTCACCGGCACCGAGGTCGGCCTCCAGGGCTACGCCGCGCTCAACCAGATCGGCACCGCCGCGCTGTCGGGCTTCGTCTCGGCCTACTTCAACACCCGCGAGATCGCGCCCGTGGTGGCGGCGATCGCGCTGGCGGCCACCGTCGGCTGCGGCTTCACCGCGCAGCTGGGGGCCATGCGGATCTCCGAGGAGGTCGACGCGCTCGAGGTCATGGCGATCCCGTCGCTGCCGTTCCTGGTGACCACGCGCATCGTGGCCGGGCTCATCGCCATCGTGCCGCTCTACGTCGTGGGCCTGTTCATGTCGTACTTCGCGACGCGGTTGACGATCACGCAGTTCTTCGACCAGAGCACCGGCACCTACGACCACTACTTCTTCCTCTTCCTGCCACCCGGCGACGTGCTGTGGTCCTTCGGCAAGGTGCTGATCTTCGCCGTCGTGGTGATCCTGGTGCACTGCTACCACGGCTACAACGCCTCCGGCGGACCCGCCGGCGTGGGCGTGGCCGTGGGCCGCGCGGTGCGCACGAGCATCGTGGCCATCAACGTCATCGACCTCTTCCTGTCCATGGCGATCTGGGGCACGACCACGACGGTGAGGTTGGCGGGCTGATGGCGATCCTCAAGTACGTCAAGGTCCTCGGCGTGGTCTTCCTGGCCCTCGCCGTGGGGGCGGTGTGGCTGACCTACGCCGTCTTCACCAAGAAGTTCACCGACTACCAGGAGGTCTCGCTGGAGACCTCCAGCATCGGCCTGCAGCTGCCCAACCGCGCCGACGTGAAGATCCGCGGCGTCATCGTGGGCGAGGTGCTCGACGCCGAGACCACCGCCTCGGGAGCCACGCTCACGCTCGGGATCTTCCCCGACGAGATCGACACCATCCCCGCCGACGTGACCGGCTCGATCGTGCCCAAGACCCTCTTCGGCGAGAAGTACGTCTCCCTGGTGGTGCCCCAGGACCCCGCCCGCGACCACATCGAGGCCGGCGCGACCATCGACCGCACCGTGGTCTCCACCGAGGTCGAGCGGGTGCTCTCCGACCTCTACCCGCTGCTGCGCACCGTGCAGCCGGCCGAGCTCAACATGACGCTCAACGCGCTCGCCACCGCGCTCGAGGGTCGCGGCGAGGACCTCGGCGAGACGATCGAGACCCTCGACGCCTACCTCAAGCGCTTCAACCCCCAGGTCCCGGCCCTCGTCGAGGACCTGCGCCTGACGGCCGAGGTCTCCGACATCTACTCCGACGTGCTCCCGGAGGTCGGTCAGATCCTGCGCAACACGATCACGACCACCTCGACCCTGGAGGACCGCGAGGAGCGGCTGCAGGCGGTCTTCACCGACGTCACCGCCTTCTCCGACACCACCCGCGGCTTCCTGGAGACCAACGGTGACAACCTCATCCGTCTCGCCGACCTCTCCGTGCCCCAGGTCGGGCTGCTGGCGAAGTACGCCCCGGAGTTCCCCTGCCTGCTGGGTGGAGTCGTCAACGCCGGCTCGCGGCAGGCCGAGGCCTTCCGCGACTACACCCTCCACATCGTGCTCGAGACGATCCCCAACCAGCCCCGCAAGTACACCGCCGCCGACGCGCCCCGCTACGGCGAGTCGCGAGGCCCGAGCTGCCTCAACCTGCCGAACCCGCCCTGGGACCAGGACAACCCGCTGCGCTCGGTGCCGAACTTCGACGACGGTGTCGACGAGCCGACCGGCAAGGGCACCTCGCGCGTCGCGCCGAGCTACTGGCTGCGCTCCGGCGACGGCTACGCCGGCAGCGCGGCCGAGACCGACCTGATCAACTCGCTGCTGGCGCCCGGCATGGGTGTGGCGGCCGACGACGTGCCCGACCTCGGCGGCCTGCTCGTCGGTCCGCTGGCGCGCGGCGCGGAGGTGGAGCTGCGATGAAGCTGCTGGACAAGAAGACCACGGGCGACCTCGTCCGACTGCTGATCTTCATCGTGGTGACGACCCTGGCCACGGGCCTGCTGGTCATCACGATCGGCAACATCTCCTTCAAGCCCAGCACCGACTACCGCGCGGTCTTCGTCGACGCCACCGGCGTGGTCAAGGGCGACGACATCCGTGTCGCCGGCGTCAAGGTCGGCTCGGTCAAGGACGTGCAGATCGTCGACCGCACCCGCGCGGTCGTCAGCTTCTCGGTCGAGGAGGACGTGCGCCTGACCGGGGCCACCCAGGCCAGCATCCGCTACCGCAACCTCGTCGGGCAGCGCTACATCTCGCTGACCGAGGGCGTCGGTGACACCCAGCCGCTCGAGGACGGCGACACCATCGAGGTCGCCAACACCTCGCCCGCCCTCGACCTGACCGTGCTCTTCAACGGCTTCAAGCCCCTCTTCCAGGCGCTGTCGCCCTCCGACATCAACAAGCTCTCCTACGAGGTCGTCCAGGTCTTCCAGGGCGAGGGCGGCACGCTCGAGAGCCTGCTGGCCTCGACCGCCTCGGTGACCAAGACGCTGGCCGCACGCGACGACGTCATCAGCGCCCTCATCGAGAACCTCGACGGCGTGCTCGACAACCTCGGCGACCGCGACCAGCAGCTGAGCCAGCTCATCATCAACTTCCGCCAGCTCGTCGGCGGGCTGAAGGACGACCGCGTGGCCATCCTCGACTCCCTCGACCAGATCTCCGAGCTGTCGGTGCAGACCGCGGGCCTGGTCTCGGGCATCCGCGAGCCGCTGACCGAGGACGTGAAGCAGCTGCGGCGCTTCGCCGGCAACATCAACGCCAACCGCGGCGAGCTCGACCGGGCGCTCCAGGTGCTGCCGATCAAGCTCAACAAGGTCGGCCGCACGGCGACCTACGGCTCGTACTTCAACTTCTACCTGTGCCAGTTCCAGGGCCGGGTGCGACTGCCGGGCGGCTCGAGCGTGCCGCTCACCTACAACACCGGGGGAGCGAGGTGCGACCTCGGATGAGTCCCGCCGCCCACGCACCGACACCGACACCGACACCGACACCGACCAGCGACACGACCACGAGGGGAGCCCGGCGATGAGCAAGCCCTTCCGGGAGCGCAACCCCGTGATGATCGGCGCGATCAGCATGGCCGTGATCGTGCTGATGGTCCTCGCCGCCTTCCGTGCGCAGGACCTGCCGCTCATCGGCGGGGGAGACACCTACTACGCCGCCTTCTCCGAGTCCGGCGGCCTCAAGGTCAACGACGAGGTGCGGATCGCCGGTGTCCGCGTGGGCAAGGTCGAGAGCATCGAGCTCGACGGCGACCAGGTGATGGTCGGGATGCGGGTCGACACCCCCTCGGAGTTCGGCCCCGACACCCGGGCCGCGATCAAGGTCAAGACCCTGCTGGGGGCGATGTTCGTGTCGCTGGAGCCGGCCGGCTCCGGCCAGCTCGAGGAGGGCTCGACCATCCCGGTCGCGCGCACCAGCTCGCCCTTCAACGTGGTCGACGCCTTCGAGGGCCTGGCCGAGACCTCCGAGGGCATCGACACCGACCAGCTCGCCCAGTCGCTCACCACCTTGGCCGACCTGACCCGCAACACCCCCGAGGAGTTCAAGGGGGCTCTCGACGGCGTCTCGGCGCTCTCGACCAACATCGCCGCCAAGAACGACCAGATCAACAGCCTGCTCAAGAACCTCCAGCGGGTCTCGTCGGTGCTCGACGACCGCGACGAGGACATCGTGGCGCTCATGCAGGACGGCGACGTCCTCTTCCGGGCCCTCATCGCCCGCCGTGACGCCGTCCACCGGTTGCTGGTCTCGACCTCGACGCTCTCGCGCGAGCTGACCACGCTCGTGCGCGACACCCGCAGCGACCTCAAGCCGGCCCTCGACCAGGTCGAGGACGTGCTGGCCGTGCTGAACAAGAACGAGGACAACATCGACAACGCGATCCGCCTGGCGGCGCCGTTCTACCGGGTCTTCGCCAACACCCTCGGCAACGGCCCCTGGTTCGACACCTACATCCAGAACTTCCCGCCCGTGCCCGACCTCGCCAACGGAGGTGGTCTGGGATGAACGTCCTCCAGCGGCTCATCGCCCCGGTGATCCTGCTGCTCGTCGTCGTCACCGCCGTGGTGTTCCTGACCGGTCGCGAGGAGCTCAAGACCCTCACCGCCCACTTCCCGCGCACCGTGTCGATCTACGAGGGCAGCGACGTGCGCGTGCTCGGGGTGCCGGTCGGCACGGTCGACACCGTGACCCCGTCGGGCACCGACGTGGTCGTCACGATGTCCTACGACGCGGAGGTGAAGATCCCGGCCGACGCGAAGGCCCTCATCGTCGCCCCGGCGGTCGTGGGTGACCGCTACATCCAGCTGACCCCGACCTTCGCCGAGGGCGACCAGGAGATCGGCGACGAGGAGATCCTGGGCGAGGACCGCACCGGCGTGCCGCTCGAGCTCGACCAGATCTACTCCAGCATCGACGAGCTCACCGTGGCCCTGGGCCCCAACGGCGCCAACGCCGAGGGCGCCCTCACCGACCTGCTCCAGGTCACCGCCCGCAACTTCGGCGGCGAGGGCGAGCAGCTCAACCAGACCATCTCCGACTTCGGCAAGCTGTCGACGACCCTCGACGACAACAAGGAGGAGCTCTTCGCCTCGGTCAACGAGCTCGAGAGCTTCATCGGCACGCTGGCCCGCAACGACCAGACGGTGCGCGACTTCAACCAGTCCCTCGCGGGCGTCTCCGAGGTCCTTGCCGGCGAGCGCCAGGAGCTGGCCTCGTCGCTAGCCAACCTGTCGACCGCTCTCGGCGAGGTGTCGACCTTCGTCGAGACCAACCGCGAGGTGCTCGGTCGCGACATCGAGGGCCTCAACCGCGTGGCCAAGGTCCTGGTGCGCCAGCGGGCCGCGCTGGAGGAGACCCTCGAGGTGGCGCCCCTGGCGCTGAACAACCTCGCCCTCACCTACAACCCGCAGGCCGGCACCCTCGACGTCAGCGCCAACATCCAGAACGCCCTGGGTCAGATCCAGAACGATCCCGCGTTGCTGCTGTGCACGATCGTCGACCAGGCCGACTCGACGGGCAACCTGTGCGACCTCCTCGACGGCGTGCTCCCGCGCCCGGGGGCGCTCAAGGCCCTGCGCGGCGGGGGAGACGGGGCCGCCCGCAGCGGTCCGCTGTTCGACTCCTCGCTCGGTGGACTGGTGGAGGTGCCCTGATGAGGCGACACGCGACACGACCCGCCGAGCGCCGCCGCCCGGTGCGCCGCGGCGCCCGGGCCCTGGTGGGCCTGGCGCTCGGCTCGATGCTGCTGAGCGGCTGCGACTTCGACGTCTACCAGATCCCGCTGCCCGGCGGCCCCGACGTGGGCGACAACCCGATGGAGATCGAGGTCGTCTTCTCCGACGTGCTCGACCTCGTCCCCCAGTCGACGGTCAAGGTCAACGACGTCACGGTGGGCCAGGTCAAGGACATCGAGCTGGAGGACTACGCCGCCACGGTGACGCTGGAGATCCAGGACGGCACCGAGCTGCCCGCCGACGCCGTGGCCACCATCCGCCAGACCAGCCTGCTCGGCGAGAAGTTCGTCTCCCTGGCCGCGCCCACCGACGGCGGCAGCGGCCGGCTGGAGGACGGCGACGAGATCCCGATCGAGCGGACCGGGCAGAACCCCGAGGTCGAGGAGGTGCTGGGTGCGCTGAGCCTGGTGCTCAACGGCGGCGGCGTCGCCCAGCTCAAGACCATCGCGGGAGAGCTCAACAACGCCCTGGAGGGCCGCGAGGACTCCGCCCGCTCCGTGCTGACCCAGGTCGACACGCTGGTGAGCAACCTCGACGACAACAAGGCCGACATCGTCGAGGCGATCGAGTCCCTCAACCGGCTCGCGCTCGCGGTGAAGAAGGAGCAGCCGACGATCAACGCCGCGCTCGAGGAGCTGCCGAGCGCGATCACCTCGCTCGACCGCCAGCGCGACGACCTCGTGCGCATGCTCCAGTCGCTGAACCGGCTGGGCGACGTGGGCGTGCGGGTCATCCGCGCCTCCAAGGCCGACACCATCGAGGTGGTGCGCCAGCTCCAGCCCGTGCTGGGGCAGCTGGCCGCCTCGGGCGACAACTTCGTCAAGGCCTTCAACGTCTTCCTCACCTACCCCTTCGTCGACGAGGTCGTCGGCCGCGACCCGCAGGTCGCGCGCAACCTGCAGGTCGGCGACTACACCAACCTGTCGGTGCAGCTCGACCTCGACCTCTCCCTCGGCATCACCGGCATCCCCACCGAGCTGCCGACGCTGCTGCCCACCGAGCTCGACCCGACCGCGATCGTCGACAACGTGCTCAAGTGCCTCCAGAGCGGCGACCTCACGAGCAAGGCCTGTCGCGACGTGCTCAACACCCCAGCCGCGCTGCTGGAGCTGCGCGAGCTGTGCCGCAAGCCGAAGAACAAGGACAAGGCCGTGTGCACGCTGCTCAACCAGGTGCCCGGGCTGCCCGAGCTCCCCGGGCTGCCCGACCTCCCCGGCCTCGGCGGCAGCACCGGCGGCGGCGGCCTGCTCGACGGCCTGCTGCGCCCGGGCGCGCTGCCCGGCGACGGCACCGCCTCGCAGGCCTTCGGCGAGCGCGGCCCGACCATGCAGGAGATGACCCAGATGTTCGATCCCGGCCTGGTCCAGCTGCTCGTGCCCGCGGCGGTGGTCCGGTGATCACCCGTCGCACGAAGATCCAGCTGCTGGTCTTCGTCATCATCACCATCGTCGGCGTGAGCTACGTCGGGGCCCGCTACGCGCGCCTCGACCGGCTGTTCTACGACAGCTCCTACACCGTCGTGGCGCACTTCCCGGAGTCCGGCGGCATCTTCGCCGGCGGCGAGGTGACCTACCGCGGCGTCGGCATCGGCAAGGTCGAGAAGCTCGAGCTCACCGACAGCGGCGTCGACGTCTACCTCGACATCGAGAACCGCTACGACTCGATCCCGGCCGACACCCTCGCCCTGGTCGGCAACCGCTCCGCCGTGGGCGAGCAGTACGTCGAGCTCCAGCCGCGGACCGACTCCAAGCCCTACCTCTCCGACGACTCCCAGATCGACGTCGCCGACACCGAGACGCCCATCCGCACCGAGAAGCTGCTGGAGGACCTCTCCGACACCGTCTCCTCCGTCGACCGGCCGGCCCTCAAGACGACGATCACCGAGCTGGGTGCGGCGTTCTCCGGGACCGGCGAGGACCTCCAGCGGATCCTCGACACCGGCAACTCCTTCATCCAGGCCGCCGACGACAACTTCGAGGTCACCACCGACCTCATCCGCGACGCCAACACGGTGCTCGGCACCCAGATCGACTCCGAGAGCTCGATCCGCACCTTCGCCGACCAGCTCGGCCTCTTCAGCGACACCCTCGCCGACGCCGACCCCGACCTGCGCCGCCTCATCGACAATGCCAGCCCCGCGGCCACCCAGCTGCGGCGCCTGATCGAGGACAACCAGGTCGAGCTCGGCGACCTCATCAACAACCTCATCACCACCGGCGAGGTGGTCACGCGACACCTCGACGGCATCGAGCAGCTCCTGGTGATCTACCCCTACGTCGTCGAGGGCGGTGTCACGGTGGTCTCCAAGTCGCCCGACACGGGTCTCTACGACGCCCACTTCGGCCTGGTGCTGACCCCGGCGCAGCTCTGCGAGCGCGGCTACCAGGGCACCGACACCCGCCCGCCCGACGACCGGGGCAACCGGCCGCTCAACGTCGACGCGCGCTGCGACGAGCCCCCGACGGTCACCAACCCCCGCGGTGCGCAGAACGCGCCCCGCCCGGCCGCCGACTACTCGGCTCCCGCCGCGACCTACGACCCCGCGACCGGCGAGCTGGTCTGGGGCGCCGAGCGTGCGCAGCGTCTGGAGAGCCGGGGTACGGTGGCGCCTCCGACCTTGGGAGAGGAGTCGTGGAAGTGGCTGTTCCTCCAGCCCCTGATGTCTCAGGACTGACGGACGACAGCCGCACCGACGACCCCGCACGCACCCAGCCGGCACCGGCGGCGCCCTCCCGCGCGTCGGCGCGGTTCCGGTTCGCCCTGCTGGTGGTCCTCGTCGCGGTCGCGCTGGCCTCGGTCGCCTCGCTGGTGACGCTGGCCGCGACCCGCGCCGACGGTGGCCTGGGCGAGCGCCTGGGCAGCCTCGTCGGGTCCTCCGACGACGGCGAGCAGGCCCAGCGCGAGGAGGTCATGGACGCCGCGACCCAGTTCGTGCTCCGCCTCAACAGCTACGGCCCCGAGGACCTCGACGACTCCGGTCAGATGCCGGGCTACCGCGCCTCGGTGTCGGAGGTCATCACGCCGAAGTTCCGCACGGAGTTCGAGCAGAGCGTCAACCTCGCCGAGCAGACCGTGGCTCAGGCCGACCTCGAGCGCACGTGCGACGTCTTCGCCTCGGGGGTCTCCTCGATGGACGAGGACTCCGCCGAGGTGCTCGTCGCCGGGGAGTTCACCAACACCTACACCCAGGCCGACGACGGCGAGCCCTTCCAGGACCGGCCGGCGCAGTTCCGCCTCGTCGTCACCGTGCTCCTGGTCGACGGCGAGTGGCTGGTCGACGACTTCGTCCCCGCGACCGGCGACGGCGTCGAGCTGCCCTCGGGCGCTGCTCCCGGCGCCTCCACCGCGCCGTCGCCGGGCCAGGGCGGCGGCAGCGGACGACCGAGCGGAGGAGCCACCCCGTGACCCCGAGCTGGTACGACGTCCTGGGCGTCGACCCCGACGCGAGCACCGACGAGGTGCGCGCCGCCTGGCGCGCCGCCATCGCCGACCTCGACCCCGCCGACCGGCGCTTCCGCTCGCTCAACCAGGCCGCGGAGGTGCTGCTCGACCCCGAGCGCCGCGCCGCCTACGACGCCACGCTCGAGCCCGACGCCGACGCCGACGCCGACGCTCACATCGACGCCCACACCCACACCGGCACCGACACCGACACCGACGCAGCGGACGGCGGCACCGCTGCGCCGGTCACCACCCGTGTGCCCTCGGGGCCGCGCCCGCCGCGCAGCCCCCGGGTCGTCCCGGGCTGGTCGCTGGTGGTGGCGGGGGTGCTCGCGGTGGCGCTGGCGGCGCTGACCGTCCTGGCCCTCGTCAGCCCGGCCGCCTCCGGCGAGGCCGACGCGGAGGAGGCCCGCGAGGTGGCGGTCCGCGCGATCGTGCCGGTGCTGTCCTACGACTACCGCTCGATGGACGAGAGCGCGGCGGCGGCGAGCACCTACATGACCTCGGCGTTCAAGACGCGCGACTACGACCCGCTCTTCGCGGTGCTCCAGGAGAACGTCGCCGAGACCGAGACCGTGGTCGAGGCCGAGGTCGTCGACTCCGGCGTCGTGCGCACCGGCGAGGACCGCGTCGAGGTGCTGCTCTTCGTCGACCAGCCCACCACCAACGTGCGCTTCACCGAGCCGCAGACCTACCAGAACCGGGTGGTCGTCACCATGGTCAAGGACGGCGAGGACTGGCTCATCGACAAGCTCGTCACCACCGGCGCCGGCCCGGCCGCGGGGGAGTAGCGCGCAGCCGTCGGCGACCGGACCGTCCACAGCCTCGCCGCGGCGGTGCTTGACCTCGCCGGTGCCGGCAGTCATCATCGTCGCGAACGCTCACCTGCGAGGTGCCTGCCGCAGTTGTCGCGCGCCCTCTGTTCGGGTACTGTTGCGCTTTGCGCCTGCCCTCAGATGCCCTCAGCCTTCCCGGTGGCTGACGTGTGGTCGGTCGGCGCCTCTCGCCCAGCGTTCTCTCGAAGGACTCCCTCTTGGCCGCGCGCAGCACCACTGCCTCCTCCGTCGCAAGCAAGTCCCGCATCTCGTTCGCGAAGATCACCGAACCGCTCGAGGTGCCGCAGCTCCTCTCCCTCCAGACCGACAGCTTCGACTGGCTCGTCGGCAACGAGAAGTGGGACGCCGTCGTCGAGCGTCGCCGCTCCGAGGGCGAGGACGTCTCCAGCAAGTCCGGTCTGCAGGAGATCTTCGAGGAGATCTCGCCGATCGAGGACTTCTCCGAGACCATGTCGCTCTCGTTCGAGAACCCGGTCTTCTACGACCCCAAGTACACCGTCGACGAGTGCAAGGAGAAGGACTTCACCTACTCCGCACCGCTCTACGTCTCCGCCGAGTTCACCAACAACGACACCGGTGAGATCAAGGGCCAGACGGTCTTCATGGGTGACTTCCCCCTGATGACCGACAAGGGCACGTTCATCATCAACGGCACCGAGCGTGTCGTCGTCAGCCAGCTCGTCCGCTCGCCGGGCGTGTACTTCGAGCGCTCGGCCGACAAGACGTCCGACAAGGACATCTACACCTCCAAGATGATCCCGAGCCGCGGCGCGTGGCTGGAGTTCGAGATCGACAAGCGCGACATGGTCGGCGTGCGCCTCGACCGCAAGCGCAAGCAGAACGTCACGGTGCTCCTCAAGGCGCTCGGCTACACCAACGAGCAGATCCGCGAGGAGTTCGGGCAGTACGAGTCGATGATGCTGACCCTGGAGAAGGACAACACCCAGGGCCAGGACGACGCGCTGCTCGACATCTACCGCAAGCTGCGCCCGGGCGAGCCGCCGACGCGCGAGGCCGCCCAGACGCTGCTGAACAACTACTACTTCAACCCCAAGCGCTACGACCTGGCCAAGGTCGGTCGCTACAAGATCAACAAGAAGCTGGGGCTGACGCAGGCGTTCGACCAGCAGACGCTGACCGTCGAGGACATCGTCGCCGCGATCAAGTACATCGTCGCGCTGCACGACGGCCAGGAGCAGCTGGAGACGCCCCAGGGCGAGCTCCCGATCTCCCCCGACGACATCGACCACTTCGGCAACCGCCGCATGCGCACCGTGGGCGAGCTGATCCAGAACCAGCTCCGCACCGGCCTGGCGCGCATGGAGCGGGTCGTGCGCGAGCGGATGACGACCCAGGACGTCGAGGCCATCACCCCGCAGTCGCTGATCAACATCCGCCCCGTCGTCGCGGCGCTGAAGGAGTTCTTCGGCACCTCGCAGCTGAGCCAGTTCATGGACCAGACCAACCCGATCGCGGGCCTGACGCACAAGCGTCGCCTCTCCGCGCTGGGTCCCGGTGGTCTGTCCCGTGACCGCGCCGGCATGGAGGTCCGCGACGTCCACCCGTCGCACTACGGCCGCATGTGCCCGATCGAGACCCCTGAGGGTCCCAACATCGGTCTGATCGGCTCGCTGGCCTCCTACGGCCGGATCAACCCGTTCGGCTTCGTGGAGACGCCCTACCGCAAGGTCGTCGACGGCACCGTCACCGACC
Organism: Nocardioides sp. Leaf307; assembly: GCF_001423135.1. Classification (NCBI taxonomy): domain Bacteria; kingdom Bacillati; phylum Actinomycetota; class Actinomycetes; order Propionibacteriales; family Nocardioidaceae; genus Nocardioides; species Nocardioides sp. Leaf307. Next base: position 629,812 of record NZ_LMNY01000003.1, read on the forward strand.
AGATCGACTACCTCACCGCCGACGACGAGGACCGCTTCGTCATCGCCCAGGCCAACGCGGCCATGGACGACGCCGGGAAGTTCGTCGAGGAGCGCGTGCTGGTGCGCCAGCGCGACGGCGAGGTCTCGGAGATCCTGGCCGACGAGGTCGACTACATGGACGTCTCGCCGCGCCAGATGGTGTCGGTCGCGACCGCGCTGATCCCGTTCCTCGAGCACGACGACGCCAACCGCGCGCTCATGGGCGCCAACATGCAGCGCCAGGCCGTGCCGCTCATCAAGAGCGACTCGCCCTTCGTCGGCACGGGCATCGAGTTCCGCGCCGCCGTCGACGCCGGTGACGTCGTCACCGCGACCGCCGCCGGTGTCGTCTCGTCGGTCTCGGCCGACCTGATCGAGACCATGAACGACGACGGCACCTACTCCAGCTACAAGCTGGCGAAGTTCCGCCGCTCCAACCAGGGCACCTGCATCAACCAGCGCCCGCTGGTCGCCGAGGGCGACCGCCTCGAGGTCGGCAGCCCCATCGCCGACGGCCCCTGCACCGACGACGCGGAGATGGCGCTGGGCACCAACCTGCTCGTCGCCTTCATGCCGTGGCAGGGCCACAACTACGAGGACGCGATCATCCTCAGCCAGCGCCTGGTGCAGGAGGACGTCCTCACCTCGATCCACATCGAGGAGCACGAGGTCGACGCCCGCGACACCAAGCTGGGCCCCGAGGAGATCACCCGCGACATCCCCAACGTCTCCGAGGAGATGCTGGCCGACCTCGACGAGCGCGGGATCATCCGCATCGGCGCCGAGGTGCAGACCGGCGACATCCTCGTCGGCAAGGTGACCCCGAAGGGCGAGACCGAGCTGACCCCCGAGGAGCGCCTGCTGCGCGCGATCTTCGGCGAGAAGGCGCGCGAGGTGCGCGACACCTCGATGAAGGTGCCCCACGGTGAGTCCGGCACGGTCATCGGCGTCCGGGTCTTCGACCGCGAGGACGGCGACGAGCTGCCCCCGGGCGTCAACCAGCTGGTCCGCGTCTACGTCGCCCAGAAGCGCAAGATCTCGGTCGGCGACAAGCTGGCCGGTCGTCACGGCAACAAGGGCGTCATCGCCAAGATCCTGCCGATCGAGGACATGCCGTTCATGGAGGACGGCACCCCCGTCGACGTCGTGCTCAACCCGCTGGGTGTGCCGCGACGCATGAACATCGGCCAGATCCTCGAGCTCCACCTCGGCTGGCTCGCCAAGCAGGGCTGGGACCTCGACCTGTCGGACGACAAGAGCGACGCCGACTGGAAGCAGCGCCTGATCAAGATCCACGCCGACAAGGCCGCCGCGAACTCCAAGGTCGCGACCCCGGTCTTCGACGGTGCGCGCGAGGACGAGATCACCGGCCTGCTCGGTGCGACCATCCCCAACCGCGACGGCGTGCGGATGATCGACGAGACCGGCAAGGCCGACCTGTTCGACGGCCGCTCCGGCGAGCCGTTCCCCGACCCGGTCTCGGTCGGCTACATGTACATCCTCAAGCTGCACCACCTTGTGGACGACAAGATCCACGCGCGCAGCACCGGCCCCTACTCGATGATCACGCAGCAGCCCCTGGGCGGTAAGGCCCAGTTCGGCGGCCAGCGGTTCGGCGAGATGGAGGTCTGGGCGATGGAGGCCTACGGCGCCGCCTACGCCCTGCAGGAGCTGCTCACGATCAAGTCCGACGACGTCCCCGGACGCGTCAAGGTCTACGAGGCGATCGTCAAGGGCGAGAACATCCCCGACTCGGGCATCCCCGAGTCGTTCAAGGTGCTCGTCAAGGAGATGCAGTCGCTCTGCCTGAACGTCGAGGTCCTGAGCCAGGACGGCTCGTCGATCGAGCTGCGCGACGCGGAGGAGGACGTCTTCCGCGCCGCCGAGGAGCTGGGCATCGACCTGTCGCGTCGCGAGCCCAGCAGCGTCGAAGAAGTCTGAGCGTGACGGCGGGGCGCCCCCAGCGGCGCCCCGCCCCCGCCAGTCCACGACTCGTTTCACACAGATCTAACGAAGGACAACAGCCACCGTGCTCGATGTGAACTTCTTCGACCAGCTTCAGATCGGCCTGGCCACCGCGGACGACATCCGCACCTGGAGCCACGGCGAGGTCAAGAAGCCGGAGACCATCAACTACCGCACGCTCAAGCCCGAGCGTGACGGCCTCTTCTGCGAGAAGATCTTCGGTCCCACCCGGGACTGGGAGTGCTACTGCGGCAAGTACAAGCGCGTGCGCTTCAAGGGCATCATCTGCGAGCGCTGCGGCGTCGAGGTGACCCGCTCCAAGGTGCGTCGCGAGCGCATGGGCCACATCGAGCTGGCCGCTCCCGTGACGCACATCTGGTACTTCAAGGGCGTGCCCAGCCGGCTGGGCTACCTGCTCGACCTGGCCCCGAAGGACCTCGAGAAGGTCATCTACTTCGCGGCCTACATGATCACCTCCGTCGACGAGGAGGCCCGCCACAGCGACCTCTCCTCGCTGGAGAACAAGGTCGGCCTGGAGCGCGAGCGCCTCGAGAAGCGTCGCGACCAGTCGCTGGAGGACCGCAGCAAGAAGCTCGAGGAGGACCTCGCCGCGCTCGAGGCCGAGGGCGCCAAGGCCGACGCCCGCCGCAAGGTGCGCGACGGCGCCGAGCGCGAGATGAAGCAGCTGCGCGACCGTGCGCAGCGCGAGATCGACCGCCTCGACGAGGTGTGGAACACCTTCAAGTCCCTCAAGGTCCAGGACCTGATGGGCGACGAGATGCTCTACCGCGAGATGAAGAACTGGTTCGGCAAGTACTTCGAGGGCCACATGGGCGCCACGGCGATCCAGAAGCGCCTCCAGGACTTCGACATCCCCGCCGAGGTGGAGTCGCTGCGCGACACCATCGCCAACGGCAAGGGCCAGAAGAAGGTCCGCGCGCTCAAGCGCCTCAAGGTCGTCGACGCCTTCCGCAAGACCGGCAACAAGCCCCAGGGCATGGTCCTCGACGCCGTCCCGGTGATCCCGCCGGACCTGCGCCCGATGGTGCAGCTCGACGGTGGCCGCTTCGCGACCTCCGACCTCAACGACCTGTACCGCCGCGTCATCAACCGCAACAACCGCCTCAAGCGGCTGCTCGACCTCGGCGCGCCCGAGATCATCGTCAACAACGAGAAGCGGATGCTCCAGGAGGCCGTCGACTCGCTGTTCGACAACGGCCGCCGCGGTCGTCCCGTCACCGGCCCGGGCAACCGGCCGTTGAAGTCGCTGTCCGACATGCTCAAGGGCAAGCAGGGCCGCTTCCGTCAGAACCTGCTCGGCAAGCGCGTCGACTACTCGGGCCGCTCGGTCATCGTCTCGGGCCCGCAGCTCAAGCTGCACCAGTGCGGTCTGCCCAAGCAGATGGCGCTCGAGCTGTTCAAGCCCTTCGTGATGAAGCGCCTGGTCGACCTGTCGCACGCGCAGAACATCAAGTCGGCCAAGCGCATGGTCGAGCGCGCCCGTCCGGTCGTGTGGGACGTGCTCGAGGAGGTCATCACCGAGCACCCGGTGCTGCTGAACCGTGCGCCCACGCTGCACCGCCTCGGCATCCAGGCCTTCGAGCCCCAGCTGATCGAGGGCAAGGCCATCCAGATCCACCCGCTCGTCTGCTCGGCCTTCAACGCCGACTTCGACGGCGACCAGATGGCGGTGCACCTGCCGCTGTCGGCCGAGGCCCAGGCCGAGGCCCGGATCCTGATGCTGTCGACCAACAACATCCTCAAGCCGTCGGACGGCCGTCCGGTGACCATGCCCACCCAGGACATGATCATCGGCCTGTTCTTCCTGACGACCGACCGTGAGGACCAGGTCGGCGACGGCCGGGTCTTCTCCTCCCCGGCCGAGGCGATCATGGCCTTCGACCGCGGCGAGATCTCGATCCAGAGCAAGGTCCGCATCCGCCTCGACGACATCGTCCCGGCCGCCGACCAGGCCCTGCCCGAGGGCTGGGAGCAGGGTCAGCCGCTCATCGTCGAGACGACGCTGGGTCGCGCCCTCTTCAACGACACGCTGCCCGCCGACTACCCCTTCGTGAACTACGAGGTGGGCAAGAAGCAGCTCGGCGCGATCGTCAACGACCTCGCCGAGCGCTACACCAAGGTCGAGGTGGCCGCCTCGCTCGACGCGCTGAAGGACGCCGGCTTCCGCTGGGCGACCTTCTCGGGTGTCACCGTCTCGATCGACGACGTCACCACCCCCGCCGACAAGCTCCAGATCCTCGAGAGCTACGAGGCGCAGGCCGCCAAGGTGCAGAAGCAGTTCGAGCGCGGTCTGGTCACCGACGACGAGCGTCGTCAGGAGCTCGTCGAGATCTGGACCGAGGCCTCGAAGAAGGTCGGAGACGCCATGGAGAAGGCGTTCTCGAAGTCGAACCCCATCTACATGATGGTCGACTCGGGTGCGTCCGGAAACATGAACCAGATCCGTCAGGTCGGCGCCATGCGTGGTCTGGTGGCCAACCCGAAGGGCGAGATCATCCCGCGCCCGATCAAGGCCAACTTCCGCGAGGGCCTGACCGTGCTGGAGTACTTCATCTCCACCCACGGTGCCCGCAAGGGTCTGGCCGACACCGCCCTGCGCACCGCCGACTCGGGCTACCTCACCCGTCGTCTGGTCGACGTCTCGCAGGACGTCATCATCCGCGAGGACGACTGCGGCACCGAGCGCGGTCTGCCCAAGGTCATCGGCGAGCGCCGTCCCGACGGCACCGTGGTCAAGCACGAGAACGCCGAGACCGCGGCCTACGCCCGCTCGGCGGCCACCGAGGTCACCCACCCGGAGACCGGCGAGGTGCTGGCCACCGCGGGCGAGGACCTGGGCGACGTCAAGATCGGCGAGCTGGTCGAGGCCGGCATCGAGTCGGTCAAGGTCCGCTCCGTGCTGACCTGCGACGCCCGCACCGGCACGTGTGCCAAGTGCTACGGCCGCTCGCTGGCGACCGGCAAGCTCGTCGACATCGGCGAGGCCGTCGGCATCATCGCGGCCCAGTCGATCGGTGAGCCCGGCACGCAGCTGACCATGCGCACCTTCCACACCGGTGGTGTGGCCTCGGCCGACGACATCACGCAGGGTCTGCCCCGCGTGGTCGAGCTCTTCGAGGCCCGCTCGCCCAAGGGTCTGTCCCCGATCTCGGAGGCCGCCGGCCGCGTCGAGATCGAGGAGACCGACAAGGCGCGCAAGGTGCTGGTGACCCCCGACGACGGCTCCGACGTCATCGAGTACGTCGTGAGCCGCCGCTCGCGCCTGCTCGTCGGCGACGGCGACCACATCGAGGTCGGCCAGATGCTGACGCTCGGCACGCCCGACCCGAAGGAGGTGCTGCGCATCCTCGGCGTGCGTCGCACCCAGCAGCACCTCGTCGACGAGGTCCAGCAGGTCTACCGCAGCCAGGGCGTGTCGATCCACGACAAGCACATCGAGATCATCGTGCGGCAGATGCTGCGCCGGATCACGGTCATCGAGTCGGGCGACACCAACCTGCTGCCCTCCGACCTGGTCGACCGCGTGCTCTTCGAGGAGGAGAACCGTCGCGTGGTCTCCGAGGGCGGCAAGCCGGCCTCGGGTCGTCCCGAGCTCATGGGCATCACCAAGGCCTCGCTCGCGACCGAGTCGTGGCTCTCGGCGGCCTCCTTCCAGGAGACCACCCGCGTGCTCACCGACGCCGCGATCCACGGCCGCTCCGACTCGCTGCGCGGCCTGAAGGAGAACGTGATCATCGGCAAGCTGATCCCGGCGGGCACCGGCCTGGAGCGCTACCGCAACATCCGCGTCGAGCCCACCGAGGAGGCACGGGCCGCGGCGTACTCCGTCACCGGCTACGACTCCTACGACTACGAGTTCGGCAACGCCGGAGCCGGCCAGGCCGTCGCCCTGGACGACTTCGACTTCGGGTCGTACCAGAACTGACCCCGGCGTAGCCCCGCAGCACCGCACCACCGACGGACCCCCGTCGCCCACCCGGGCGGCGGGGGTTCTTCGCGTCTTCTCAGGCTCCTGCGCCAACCACCACGGCCCCGGCGGCGTCTCATGTCAGGTGGGTGAGGGTCACCCACTGTCGAAGGAGGCACCATGACAACCCCCCGCAGCTCGTTCCGGCTCGTCCTCGCCGCGGCTCTCGCCGCCGGCACGGTCGTCCTCGCCGGCCCCGCCGGCGCGGCCCCCGCACCGGCGGTGCGCACGTGCGGCAACGCCGACCTCACCGCGTCCTACCACGGCGGGGAGGGCGCGGCCGGTCACACCTACGGCCGGATCCGGCTGACCAACACCTCCGACAGCAGCTGCCGCGTGCGCGGCTTCGGCGGTCTGTCGTACGTCGGGGGAGGTGACGGCACGCAGGTGGGCGCGGCCGCCGACCGCACGGGCGAGGCCGCTCCCGCGGTGACCCTGCGACCCGGTCAGCGGGTGGTGAGCCGGGTCGACGAGCTCGACGCCGCGAACTTCCCGCGCAAGGAGTGCCGCCCCACCGCGGTCGACGGCTTCCGGGTCTACGTGCCCGACGCGACCCGGTCGCAGTTCGTCGAGCACGCCACCACCGGGTGCCGCGACGACGAGGTGCACCTGCTGTCGCACCGCTCCTTCCGTCGACCGTGACGGTTGACACGCAGCAGAGCGCGTGAGGCGATGGCCCCATGAGCCAGCCCCACGACGAGCCGATCGCCGAGGCGAGCCCCGAGGAGGTGGCCGCCGAGCGCGACGAGCGCCTCGACCCCGACCACCGCCCGCAGAACGCCGAGGTCGACAACACCGACCGGGAGTTCGACGCCGAGAAGGCGATGTTCACCGACGCCGAGGGCTACGACGAGGCGCCCGCGGTGTTCCCGCCGGTGGAGGAGCAGGACACCTGAGCCCGCGCACGCCGCCCCGACCCCGCAGCGGGTCGAGGCGGCGTGGCCCGGTGCCCACCCGCCTGCGAGAATCGGGGCGTGAGCACCACTCCGGTCGAGACCGACGTCCTCGTGGTCGGCGCAGGGCCGGCGGGGTCCGCCGCGGCGGCCTGGGCCGCGCGTGCCGGCCTCGACGTCCTCCTCACCGATGCGGCGACCTTCCCGCGCGACAAGACCTGCGGCGACGGCCTGACCCCGCGTGCGGTCGGCGAGCTGCAGCGCCTGGGCCTGGAGCCCTGGCTGCGCGAGCGGGTCACCAGCCGGGGCCTGCGCGCCCACGGCTTCGGCCAGACCCTCCACCTGCCCTGGCCCGGCGGCACCCTGCCCGACTGGGGCAGCGCGGTGCCGCGCACCGAGCTCGACGACCACCTGCGCACCACCGCGGTCTCCTGGGGCGCCTCGGCCCTCGACGGCGTCCGCGCGGTCGACGTCCGGCGCGAGGGTGACCGGGTCGCCGCCGTCGTCTTCGAGCGCCGCGGCGACGGCAGCCGCGAGCGCTTCGAGGTGCGCTGCCGCCACCTCGTGGTCGCCGACGGCGTGCGCTCGCCGCTGGGCAAGGTCCTGGGCCGCGAGTGGCACCGCGAGACCGTCTACGGCGTCGCCGGGCGGTCCTACGTCGACTCCTCGCGCTCGGAGGACCCCTGGATCAGCTCCCACCTCGAGCTGCGCGGCGAGGACGGGGCGATCCTGTCCGGCTACGGCTGGATCTTCCCGCTCGGCGGCGGCCAGGTGAACCTCGGCGTCGGCACGCTCGCCACGGCCAAGCGGCCGGCCGACATCGCCGTGAAGCCCCTCATGGCCTTCTACGCCGAGCAGCGCCGCGAGGAGTTCGACCTCGACGGCGACCTGCGCGCCCCGACCTCGGCGCTGCTGCCCATGGGCGGTGCGGTGAGCCACGTGGCCGGCCCCAACTGGGCGCTGATCGGTGACGCCGCGGGCTGCGTCAACCCGCTCAACGGCGAGGGCATCGACTACGGCCTGGAGACCGGTCGCCTCGTGGCGGAGATGATCGCCGACAGCGGCGACCTCGCCGCCGGCTGGCCGGCGCTGCTGCGCGAGCACTACGGCGAGTCCTTCTCCATCGCCCGGCGCCTGGCCGGGCTGGTCACGGTGCCCCGGCTGCTGCCGACGCTCGGGCCGGCGGGCATGCGCTCGGACTGGCTGATGACGCTGGCGCTGCGCTGGATGGGCAACCTGGTGACCGACGACGACCGCGACCGGGCCGCGCGCGTGTGGCGCTGGGCCGGGCGGCGCTCGCTGGCGGTCGACCACCGTCCGCCCTTCTCCTGAGCCGTCGGGAGCCGGCGGTGGGGGATCGCACCTACGACCTGACGATCGCGCTGGGCCGGGTGGCCCTGCGCGCCCTCGACGTCACCACCCGCGTCCACGGCGCCGAGCACCTGCCTCGCACCGGCCCGGCCGTGATGGCCAGCGTGCACGTGGGCTACCCCGACTTCCTCTTCGTCGGCAAGGCCGGGCTCGAGCAGGGGCGCCACGTGCGCTTCCTGTGCCGCCACGACATCTGGCACAGCCCGGTCGCGGCTCCCATGACGGCCATGGGCCACGTGCCCGTCGACCGGGAGGCGCCGGCGGCGGCGTACCTGCAGGCCCGCCGGCTGCTGCGCGCGGGGGAGGTGGTGTGCGGCTTCCCGGAGGCCGGCATCTCGTGGTCCTACACCGTGCGCTCCCTGATGCGCGGCCTGCCCGCGCTGGCCCGCGAGACCGGGGCGCCGCTGGTGCCGGTGGCCGTGTGGGGCACGCAGCGGATGTGGTCGGTGGGCCTGCCGGTCGACGGGCGCAAGCCCGCGCCGAGCCTGCGTCGGGGGCGGGTGGTGGACGTGTCCTTCGGCGAGCCGATGAGGGTGGCGCCGGAGGACGACCTGGTCACGACGACCCGGCGGCTCGGCCACGTGCTGACCGGGCTGCTGGAGGACCTCCAGCAGCGCTCCGAGCACCGGCCGCGGCCCGGCGAGCGTGCCGTGTGGCACCCGGCCCACCTCGGCGGCGCCGCGCCCGACCGGGAGGCGGCGCGGGCCTGGGACTCGGTGCCCCGCGCGGCGCTCGCGCCCACCTGGGGGCCCGGCACGGAGCCCGGGGGCCGCGCGCGGCTACGGTGAGGACATGGGGGGTCTGCCGCGCACGCAACGGGTCGCGGCCTACGCCGTGGTCGTGCGCGACGAGCAGGTCCTGCTCAGCCGCCTCGCGCCGCGCCTGAGCCGCTCCGAGCTCTGGACGCTGCCCGGCGGGGGTCTCGAGCACGGCGAGGACCCCCGTGACGCGGTCGTGCGCGAGGTGCACGAGGAGACCGGCCTCGACGTGCGGGTCGGTGACACCTCCCGGGTCTACTCCCAGCGCCAGCGCCGCGACCGCCGGGGCGGGCGCCGGGTCGACTCCTGGTCCCTGCGCATCGTCTACGAGGGCTGGGTGCCGCGCGACGCACCGGCCCCGCGCGTGGTCGAGGTCGACGGCACCACCGTCGACGCCGCCTGGCACCCCCTCGCGGCGGTGCGCTCGGGACGGGTGCGGGTCAGCGCGCTGGTGCGCGAGGCCCTCGCCGACCACACCCCCGCCCGACGGCAGCGGGTCGGCGCCTACGCGCTGGTCACCCGGGCCGGCGGCGCCCAGGTGCTGCTGACCCGGATCTCCGCGCGCGGGCACCACGCCGGCTGCTGGACCCTGCCGGGCGGCGGCGTCGACCACGGCGAGGCCCCACGCGACGCCGTGCGCCGCGAGCTGGCCGAGGAGTGCGGGCTCGCGGGCGTGGTCGGCGACGTGGTGGCCGTCGACGACGTGCACCTCGCCGGCACCGCGCCCTCGGGGCGCCACGAGGACTTCCACGGCGTGCACCTGGTCTTCCGGGCCGAGGTGGACCCCGACGTCGCGCCGCGGGTCGTGGAGGCCGACGGCACCACCGACGCCGTGGCCTGGGTCGACGTCGCCGAGGTCGAGGCCGGAGCGGTCGAGGTGCTCGAGGTCGTGCGCGCCGCGCTCACCCGCCGCTGACCCGCCGCCGACCCGCCGCTGAGGCGCTCCACGGCGCGGACGGCCGAGACGGTGCCGGCCTGGTGGGACCCGGCGGATATCGTGGCCTGGACCCAGGAGGCACACCTTGAGCGAGACCATCTTCACCTACGCCGCACCGGCCCTGAAGTTCGGCAGCGGGTCCTCGGCCGAGGTCGGCCACGACCTCGCCGGCTTCGGCGCGCGTCGCGTGATCCTGGTGACCGACCCCGGCCTCGCGGCCACCGGCCACCCCCAGCGCATCGCCGAGCAGGTCCGGGCGAGCGGCATCGAGGTCGTCGTCTTCGACCAGGCCCACGTCGAGCCCACCGACGAGTCGCTGCAGCTGGCGATCGACTTCGCGCGCGACGCCGGGCCCTTCGACGCCGTCGTGGCCGTGGGGGGCGGGTCGTCGATCGACACCGCCAAGGCGGTCAACCTGCTCACCACCAACCCCGGCGAGCTGATGGACTACATCAACGCCCCCGTCGGCAAGGCGCTCGCCCCGGTCAACCGGCTGCTGCCGCTCGTCGCGGTGCCGACCACCACCGGCACCGGCAGCGAGAGCACCACCATCTGCGTGCTCGACGTGCTGAGCCTCCACGTCAAGACCGGCATCAGCCACCCCGCCCTGCGCCCCACCCTGGCCGTGGTGGACCCGCAGCTCACGCTGGGCCAGCCGTCGATGGTCACGGCCGCCTCGGGCATGGACATCCTGTGCCACGCCCTGGAGAGCTACACCGCGAAGTGGTACGCCGACTTCGACGCCAAGCGCCCCGAGCAGCGGGTGCCCTACTGCGGCGCCAACCCGATCGCCGACCTGTGGTCGGAGCGCGCGATGGGCCTGCTGGCGGGCTCCTTCCGCGCCGCGGTGGCCGACGGCACCGACCAGCTGGCGCGCGAGCAGATGGCGATGGCCGCGACCTTCGCCGGGCTGGGCTTCGGCAACGCCGGCGTGCACATCCCCCACGCCAACGCCTACCCGATCGCCGGGCGCGTGCGCGACTACCGCCCCGCCGGCTACCCCCAGGACGAGGCGATGGTGCCGCACGGCATGGCCGTCTCGCTCACCGCGCCCGAGGCCTTCCGGTTCACCTACGAGGCCGCGCCCGAGCGCCACCTGGCCGCCGCCCGCCTGCTCGACCCCTCGGCCACCGGCACCGGCCCCGACGTCCTGCCCGACGTCATCTCGACCCTGATGCGCGACATCGGCCTGCCCAGCGGCCTGGCCGAGGTCGGCTACGGCGACGGCGACGTCGACGACCTCGTGGGCGGAGCGCTGCAGCAGCAGCGCCTGCTCGCGACCGCGCCGCGCGAGGCGACCCCCGACGACCTGGCCGCGGTGTTCCGCGGCTCGATGGAGCACTGGTGACCCTGCACCTCCCCGACCACGCCGGCCCCGACAGCACCTCCGGGGGCGCAGGGGTGGGCGACCTGCTCGGCGAGCTGCGCCGCCGGGGCGTCACCGACGTCGACGACTCGGTGCTGACCCGGGCGCTCTACTCCACCGACGCCTCGCTCTACCGCGTGCTGCCCCAGGTGGTGGCTCGGCCGCGTCACACCGACGAGCTGCTCGCCGTGCTCGACGTCGCCCGGGCGAGCGGCACCCCGCTGACGATGCGCGGCGCCGGCACCTCGATCGCCGGCAACGCGGTGGGTCCCGGCATCGTCGTCGACACCTCCCGCCACCTCGGCCGCGTGCTGGAGATCGACGCCGAGGCCCGCACGGCGCGCGTCGAGCCCGGCGTGGTGCACGCGACGCTGCAGCAGCAGGCCCAGGCCCAGGGACTGCGCTTCGGCCCCGACCCCTCCACCCACACCCGCTGCACCATCGGCGGCATGATCGGCAACAACGCCTGCGGCTCGCGCGCCCTGGGCTACGGCCGCACCTCCGACAACGTCGAGTCGCTGCGGGTCGCCTTCGGCACCGGCGAGGTCTGGTCGGGCGGCGGCGGTGCGGTGGCCGACGGCCTGGCCGCGATCACCGACGCCAGCCTCGAGCACGTGCGCACCTCCTTCGGCCGGTTCACCCGCCAGGTCAGCGGCTACGCCATGGAGCAGCTGCTGCCGGAGAACGGTCGCCGCCTCGACCGGTTCCTCACCGGCTCGGAGGGCACCCTGGGCCTGGTGCTCGACGCCACCGTGCGGCTGGTCGTGGACGAGACCTCGCGCCAGCTCGTCGTGCTCGGCTACCCTTCGATGGTCGAGGCCGCCGACGCCGTGCCGGCCCTGCTGGCCGCCGCCGGCACCCCCGTCGACAGCCCCGCCGGCATGGAGACCGCGGGCGCCGGGCTCGTCGCCTGCGAGGGCATCGACGCTCGCATCGTCGACCTGGTGCGCGCCCGCGGCGCCGTGCCCGACCTGCCCCGCGGGGCAGGCTGGCTCTTCGTCGAGGTCACCGACCCGGGTCTGGTCGCGCCGCTGGTCGCGGTCTCCGGGGCCCTCGACCACCGCCTGGTCACCGACCCCCGCGAGGCCGCCGCGCTGTGGCGGATCCGCGAGGACGGAGCCGGCCTCGCCGCGCGGAGCACGCAGCGCCAGGCCCTCTCGGGCTGGGAGGACGCGGCCGTGCCCCCCGACCGGCTCGGGGCGTGGCTGCGCGACTTCGACGCGCTGCTGCTCGAGCACGGCCTGCAGGGCGTGCCCTACGGCCACTTCGGCGACGGCTGCGTGCACGTGCGCATCGACTTCGACTTCACCGACCGCGAGAGCGACGCCGCCGCCGGCCCGCGCCGCTTCCGGGCCTTCGTGGAGGACTGCGCCCGCGAGCTGTCGAAGCACGGCGGCTCGCTCTCGGGCGAGCACGGCGACGGCCGCGCCCGCTCGGAGCTGCTGACCCACATGTACGACGAGGAGTCGCTGCGGCTCTTCCGCGCGGCCAAGGCCGTCTGCGACCCCGACGGCCTGCTCAACCCCGGCGTGCTGGTCGACCCCGACCCCTTCGACGCCTCCCTGCGCCCGGCCCGGCCGCGCGCGGGGGTGCGCCCGCTGCTGCGGCTGGCCCACGACGGCGGGTCCTTCGGCGACGCCGTGCACCGCTGCACCGGCGTCGGCAAGTGCGTGGCGCCCTCGGCGACCGGCGTGATGTGTCCCTCGTGGCAGGCCACCCGCGACGAGAAGGACTCCACCCGCGGCCGCGCACGCGTGCTCCAGGAGGCCGTCGACGGCTCCCTGGTCGGCGGCCTGGGCGACCCCGCGGTCTCCGAGGCCCTCGACCTGTGCCTGGCCTGCAAGGGCTGCGCGTCGGACTGCCCGACCGGGGTCGACATGGCGACCTACAAGGCCGAGGCGCTCCACCAGAAGTACGACGGTCCCGACGCGACCGCCCGCCGCCCGCGCAGCCACTACCTGCTCGGTCGGCTGCCGCGCTGGGCCGCCCTCGCCGCGCCCGTGGCGCCGGTGGCCAACGCGATGATGCGCCTGCGCCCCGTCGCCAGCGCCGCGCGGGCGAGCGCCGGCATCGACCAGCGCCGCTCGATCCCGGCCTTCGCCCCGAAGACGCTGCGCCGCACGACCAGGGGCCGCGGCGGCGACCGGGCGCCCGACGTGTGGGTGTGGGCCGACTCCTTCACCGACCACTTCTTCCCGCGCAGCGGCCTCGCGGCCATCGAGGTGCTGGAGGCCGCCGGGCTGCGGGTGCGGGTGATCTCCGACGACGCCTGCTGCGCGCTGACCTGGATCACCACGGGTCAGCTCGACAAGGCCCGGGCGATCATGGAGCGCACGGTGGCCACGCTCGCGCCGTACGTCGCCTCCGGGGTGCCGGTCGTCGGGCTCGAGCCGTCGTGCCTGGCCACGCTGCGCAGCGACGCGACCGAGCTGACCGCCGACCCGCGGGCCGCGGAGGTCGCCGGCGGGGTGCTGACCTTCGCCGAGCTCGCCACCCGCCTCGACCTGCCGCTGCCCGACCTCACGGGCGTCGAGGTCGTGGCCCAGCCCCACTGCCACCAGCACGCCGTGCTCGGCTGGGAGGCCGACCGCTCCCTGCTGGAGCGGGCCGGGGCCTCGGTGACGAAGGTGTCGGGCTGCTGCGGCCTGGCCGGCAACTTCGGCATGGAGAAGGGCCACTACGAGGTGTCGGTGGCCGTGGCGGAGACCCACCTGCTGCCGGCGGTGCGCTCGCACCCCGACGCCGTCGTGCTCGCCGACGGCATGTCGTGCCGGGTCCAGCTCGACGACCTCGCCGACGTGCCGACGATGCACCTGGCCGAGCTGTGGGCCTCCCGGCTGCCGGCCGGCGCCCGCGGGGACCGCGCGTGAGCCCCCGCCAGCGCCGCTGGATCATCCCGGTCGCCCTCGCCGCGCTGCTGCTCATCGTGGTCGTGACCTCGGTCCTCGACCGGTGAGCGGCGCGACGGGAGGGGCCCTGGAGGAGGCGCTCGCGCGCCTGCGGGCGCCCTTGCTCGACCCCGAGCGGCTCGTGCGCGCGGTCGCGTCGGGCCGGCGCAAGGGCCAGGAGCCGCCGCGGTGGCGGCGCCTCGAGCTGCGCCACGTCGACCTCAAGGCCGGGCCCCACCTGCAGGTCACGGCCTACGACGCCACGCAGGCCCACACCTCCAACCACGCCCTCACCGGCGCCGACGCCGCCGACGCCCTCGACGCGCTGCTGGCGCTGCCCTTCGGCAACTGGCACGTCGAGACCACGACCGAGACGGTGCAGCTGCGGGTGACCAAGAAGCTCGACGCCGTCGTGCACACCGCGCGCCGTGCCGAGGCCGTCGCGGTCGACCGCGCCCACGACCGCGACAAGCCCCGGCTGCTGGCCGAGGACGACCCCGTCTTCCGCGAGCTCGGCCTGACCGACGCCCAGGGCCGGCTCAAGCCCACCCGACAGGCGAAGTACCGCCAGGTCGAGGAGTTCCTCCGGCTGCTCGACGCCTCGATCACCGAGGCCCGGTCCAAGGGTCACCTGCGCCGGCCGACGCCCGAGGACCCGCTGCGGATCGTCGACCTCGGCTGCGGCAACGCCTACCTCACCTTCGCCGCCCAGCGCTTCCTCACCGCCACCCGCGGGCTGCCGGTGGTCGTCACGGGGGCCGACGTCAAGGAGCAGTCGCGCGAGCACAACAGCGCCGTGGCCGCCCGCCTCGGCGTCGACGCGGAGTTCGTGGTCGGCTCGATCGCCGACGTCGAGCTCCCGCAGCCGCCCGACGTGGTGCTGGCGCTGCACGCCTGCGACACCGCCACCGACGAGGCGCTGGCGCGGGCCGTGGGCTGGGAGGCGCCGCTGGTGCTCGCCGCGCCCTGCTGCCACCACGACGTCGCCGCCCAGCTGCGACGCCTGCCCACCCCGGCGCCCTGGGCCATGCTCACCCGCCACGGCATCCTGCGCGAGCGCCTCGCCGACACCCTCACCGACGGCCTGCGCGCCTCGCTGCTGCGCCAGCGCGGCTACCGCGTCGACGTCGTGCAGTTCGTGGAGAGCCAGCACACCCCGCGCAACACCATGCTGCGCGCCGTGCGCACCGGGGGCGAGGCCCCCGAGGCGCGCGAGGAGTACGACGAGCTCGTGGGCGCCTGGGGCGTCCGGCCCCGCCTCGCCGAGCTGCTCGAGGCCGACCGGGCCGGTGCGTGAGCGCGTGATCGACGGCCTGCTCGCCGCAGCGGTCGCGCTGCCCTTCGCCGTGGGCCTCGGGGTCGGGCCGGGCGGACCCGACGCCGAGGTCGCCTTCGCCTTCCGCGACCCCGCCGTCGTGGAGTCGAGCGGCCTGGTCGCCCGCGACGGGCTCGTGCTCACCACCAACGACTCCGGTGACACCGGGCGCGTCTTCGCCGTCGACCCCGCCACGGGCCGCACCGTGGGCGTCACCACCTGGAGCCAGGACCCCGTCGACGTCGAGGCGCTCGCCCCCGCCGACGGGCCCGGCGCGCGACCCGGCGAGGTCTGGGTCGGCGACATCGGCGACAACCCCGGCGAGCGGACCTCGGTGTCGGTGACCCGCGTGGCCGTGGGCCGGGGCGCGCTGGGGGCCGCGGGCACGACGTACGAGCTGGTCTACCCCGACGGCGGGCAGGACGCCGAGACGCTGCTGGTGGAGCCGCGCAGCGGGCGGCTGCTGGTGGCCTCCAAGGCCTTCCTGGGCGGCACGCTCTACCGCGCCCCGGCGCGGCTCTCGCCCGACGCCCCCAACCGGCTCGAGCCGGTCGGCTCGGTGCTGTCGATCGCCACCGACGGCGCCTTCTTCCCCGACGGGCGCCACCTCGTGGTGCGCGGCTACGGCGGCGCGGTCGTCTACGCCTGGCCCTCGATGGAGGAGGTCGCCGACCTCGACCTGCCCGCGCAGCAGCAGGGCGAGGGGATCGCGGTCGACGAGGACGGGCGGGTGCTGCTCTCCAGCGAGGGGCAGTACGCCGAGGTGCTGGAGCTCGACCTGCCCGCGGACGTGCGGGCCGTCGTCGACGGCTCCGTCGCCGACCGGGCCGACCGGGCCGGCCAGGCCGACCGCGCCGGACGGGAGGCCGGGCGCGACCCCGACCTCGTCACCGTGACCGACACCGCGGAGCTGACCCTGCTCACCGGCTGGATGCTCGGGGGCGCGCTGGCGGTGCTGGGCCTGCTGGTGGGGCTCGTGGTGCTGCTGCTGCGCCGTCGCCGCTGAGGGTGAGCCGCGGGCGCGGGGGCGCTCCTAGTCTCGGGCCATGGTCCGCCTGCGCCGCACCTCACCCGACCAGCCGGGGTGGACGCGTCGCCGCGCGGGCAGCGGCTTCAGCTACCTCGACGCGGCCGGCGACCGGCTGCCGGCCGACGACGCCCAGCGGGTGCGCGACCTCGTCATCCCGCCGGCGTGGCAGGACGTCTGGGTCACCCCCCACGCCAACGGCCACCTGCAGGCGGTCGGCACCGACGAGGCCGGGCGCCGGCAGTACCTCTACCACCCCGAGTGGCGCACCCGGCGCGACGCGGAGAAGTTCGACCGGATGCTGGAGTTCGGGAAGGCCCTGACCCGGGCCCGCGAGCTGGTGGTGGCCGACCTCGGCCGCGAGGGCATGCCGCTGGAGCGCGCGTGCGCCGCCGCCGTCCGGCTGATCGACCTGGGCTACTTCCGCATCGGCAACGACGTCTACGCCGACACCAACGGCAGCTTCGGGCTCACCACCCTCGAGCGTCGGCACGTGCGACGGCGCCAGGAGCAGCTGGTGTTCACCTTCGTGGGCAAGTCGGGGGTCTCCCACGAGATCCGCATCGACGACGCCGTGGTCATCGAGGCGATCGAGGTGATGCGGCGCCGCCGCGGCGAGGACCTGCGGCTGCTGTCCTACCGCACCGGGCGCTCGTGGCGCTCGGTGCTGCCGGAGCTGGTCAACGAGTACGTCCGCTCCTCGACGGGGATCGAGGCCACGGCCAAGGACTTCCGCACCTGGCACGCGACCGTGCTGGCCGCGGCCGCCCTGGCCGAGACCCCCGAGCACGGGGAGACCCGGGCCTCGCAGAAGCGGGCGGTGTCGGGGGCGATGAAGGAGGTCTCCTCCTTCCTCGGCAACACCCCCACGCTGGCGCGCTCCTCCTACGTCGACCCCCGCGTGATCGAGGCCTACGAGGACGGCCGCACCATCGTCGGCACCACCCGGCGCCACCACGACAGCCCCGACGTGCGGCAGGCCGCCCTGGAGCGTGCGACCCTGAGGTTGATCAAGGAGAGCTGAGCCCCCCGTCGGGGGGCCGCTCCTGGTCGACCGTCCCGGCTACCGGGGCGGCAGGACGGAGCACCATGCAGCTCAACGTCGTCGAGGGCGACCTCACCACCCAGCGCGTCGACGCGGTCGTCAACGCCGCCAACACCGCGATGCGCGGCGGGGGAGGCGTCGACGGCGCCATCCACCGCGTCGGCGGGCCCGCGGTGCTCGCCGACTGCGTCGCGCGCTTCCCCGACGGGCTGGCCACCGGCGACGCCGGCTGGACCACCGCCGGCGACCTGCCCGCCCGCTGGGTCATCCACGTCGTGGGTCCCGACCACGCGGCGGGCCAGACCGACCGCGGGCTGCTCGAGTCCTGCTACCGCCGTGCGCTCGAGGTCGCCGACGAGCTCGGGGTGCGCACGATGGCCTTCCCGCTGGTCAGCGCCGGGGTCTACGGCTGGCCCCGCGCCGACGCCGTGGCCGCGGCGATCGAGACCCTGCGCGCGACCCCCACTCAGGTGGAGACGGCCACCATCGTCGCCTTCGGCCGCACGGCCTACGTCGACGTGCGCTCGGTGCTGGGCCGCTAGGCGCGTCTGCTCAGGAGTGCTCGACGACCCAGTCGACGCAGGCGGTGAGGGCGCGCACGTCGTCGGGGTCGATCGCGGGGAACATCGCCACGCGCAGCTGGTTGCGGCCCAGGCTGCGGTAGGGGTCGACGTCGACCACGCCGTGCTCGCGCAGCGTCGCGATCACCGCGGGGGCGTCGACGTCCTCGTCGAGGTCGATCGTGCCGACGACCAGCGAGCGGTGGTCGGGGTCGGCGACGAACG
The DNA here is from genome assembly GCF_001423135.1 of Nocardioides sp. Leaf307. Taxonomy (NCBI): domain Bacteria; kingdom Bacillati; phylum Actinomycetota; class Actinomycetes; order Propionibacteriales; family Nocardioidaceae; genus Nocardioides; species Nocardioides sp. Leaf307. Next base: position 648,170 of record NZ_LMNY01000003.1, read on the forward strand.
GCGTGGCGTAGGACGAGGCCTCGGCCCACGCGTAGAGCGCGCCCGAGGACTCCGTGGTGCGCGCGACCATGGCGTCGAGCCCGCCCTGGGCGTGCATCCAGTCCAGCTGCTCGGCCATGAGGAAGAGCGTGGCGACGGCGGGGGTGTTGTAGGTCTGCTGCTTGCGCGAGTTGCTGATCGCGGTGGGCAGGTCGAGGAACGCCGGCACGTGGCGCCCGCCCGCCGCGACCTCCTCGGCCCGCGCCAGGGCCGCCGGCGACATCAGGGCCACCCAGAGCCCGCCGTCGGAGGCGAACCCCTTCTGGGGCGCGAAGTAGTAGACGTCGCTCTGGGCGACGTCGACGGGCAGCCCGCCCGCACCCGAGGTGGCGTCGACGAGCACCAGCGACCCCGGGTCGGTGCCCTCGGGTCGCAGCACCGGGGTCATCACGCCCGTCGAGGTCTCGTTGTGGGCCCAGGCGTAGGCGTCGACGCCGGCCTCGGCGGCCGGGGCCGGCCGCGAGCCCGGCGCGGAGGAGATCACCGACGGCTCCTCGAGCCAGGGTGCGGCCGTGGCGGCCGTGGCGAACTTGGAGGAGAACTCCCCGCAGACCAGGTGCTGGCTGCGGCGGGTGAGCAGGCCGTGGGTGGCGACGTCCCAGAAGGCGGTGGACCCGCCGTTGCCCAGCACGACCTCGTAGTCCTCCGGCAGGTCGAAGAGACCTGCGACGCCCTCCATGACCCGGCCGACCAGGCCGCGCACCGGCGCCTGGCGGTGCGAGGTTCCCATGAGCGTGGACCCGGTGGCGGCCAGGGCGTCGAGGTGGGACTGCTGCACCTTGGAGGGGCCCGACCCGAAGCGCCCGTCGGCGGGCAGCAGGTGGTCGGGGATGCGCGGTGGGCGGGTCATGTGCTTCTTCCGTCGAGGGCGGCACGGCCGGGGCCACCCGGTGGATCGGGCGGTCCTATTCTGTCACCGCGCCACCCCCGGCCCCTCGCGCCGCCAACCCTCGGGAGAGCCCATGACCCCCCACGACCCCTCCGCCCGCAGCGCGCCGGCCACCGGTCGGCGTACGCCGGCGCAGGCCGCGGCGCTCGTGGCTGGCGTGCTCCTGCTCCTCGGCGGGCTGGTCGCCCTGGTGGTCGGTTTCACCGGCTCCGTCGGGTCGCAGTCGGAGCCCTTCCCCGCCCCCGGCGCCGACGACGGGCCGGGCTCCGACCTGCTGCTCTTCGCGGGCGGCGGACTGGCTATGGTGGTCGGTCTCGGCGTGGTCGCGTTCGCCCGGGCCGCCGCGTTCCGATCGGCCGGCGGCTGGTCGCGGGTGGTGGTCGAGCAGGGCTTCGGCAGCTCACCGCCCAGGACCTCGGCGCCGCCCGAGACCGTGCGGACCCGCACCTGCGCTCGCTGCGGAGCGCTCAACGACGAGGAGGCGCGGTTCTGTGACCGCTGCGGCACCGGGCTCTGAGCCCGTCGGCGAGCCCGACCCCGGCCGGCGCGTGGCGGCCGGGACGCTCGAGGTCGTGCGCGTGCCGGCCGACCACCCCGACGCGGTGCGGCTGGTCGAGGAGGTCCAGGCCGAGTACGTCGCGCGCTACGGCTCGCCCGACGCCAGCCCCTTCGACCAGGAGGTCTTCGCGCTGCCCTCGGGCGCCTTCTTCGTGGGCTACCTCGACGGCGACGCCGTCGCCACCGGCGCCTGGCGCCGCAGCCCGGTGGAGGCGCTGGGGTCCTCGGTCACCGCCGAGGTCAAGCGGATGTACGTCGTGCCGCGCGCCCAGCGCCGGGGCCTGGCCCGCCGGATGCTGGCCCACCTCGAGGCCACCGCGGCCGAGGCCGGCGTGGAGGTGCTGGTGCTGGAGACCGGCACGCTGCAGCCCGAGGCGATCGCGCTCTACACCTCGGCGGGCTACGTGCCGGTGCCCGGCTTCGGCCACTACCGCGACTCGCCGCTCTCGCGCTGCTTCGCCACCGACCTGCGGGGGCGCGCCACCACGAGGTAGCGGTCGTCGCTGATCTCGCGGCCCCACAGCGCGGGGTCGACGAGCGGCGTGTGGGCCGGCTCGAGGTCGGCCTCCTCGGCCAGCGCCACGCACCCCGCGCCGGTGATGCCGGCTCCGGTCGACCAGCTGCCCTCAACCAGCACGAGCACGCCGCCGGGGCGCAGCAGCGCCGCCCAGCGCCGCAGCACCGCCACCGGGTCGGGCAGGGCCCACAGCACGTGGCGGCACAGGACGACGTCGTAGGAGTCGGCCGTCAGGGGCGGGTGGGCGGCGTCGCCGGCGAGCACCCGCACGGGCGACCCGGGCAGCCCGGCCACCTTGGCCCGGGCCCGCTCGAGCATGGCGGGGGAGAAGTCGACGGCGTCGACGTGGTGACCGGCGCGGGCGAGCAGCGCGCTGAGGGTGGCGGTGCCGCAGCCGAGCTCGGCCACCCGGGCCGGGGCCGGCGGCAGCAGGGGCAGCAGCAGCGCCGACCACGCGGCGCGCACCGCCGGGTCGCGCAGGCCGTGGTCGGCGGGGTCGTCGTAGGCCGCCGCCTCGCCGTCCCACACCGCGATGCGCCCGGCCAGCCCGGGGTCGTCGGTCGGCTCGGATCGGGGCGGTCCGCTCAGGTCGTCCACGCCGCGACCGTAGTGACGGTCACCGACACCCGCCACCCGGCGCCCCCGCGCCGCCCCCTCCCTGGACCGACCATGACCCAGCACCAGCACAAGCACCAGCACCAGCACCTGAGGGCCGCCGCGGCGGCCCTCGTGACCCTCGTCGTCCTGCTCGGCGCCGCGCTCGTGCCGGGCGCGGCGCACGCCGAGCCCCGCCCGCTGGAGGACTACGCCTCCTACCAGCCGCAGACCCGCTGCTCGCCCCAGGCCAAGCCGGGCACGGTGGCGCTGGGGCGCTGGCTGGTGCGCCACCACGGCGGCGGCTTCGGCCGGATCGGGTCGACCTGCGCGAAGCACACCACCTCCGAGCACCAGGAGGGCCGCGCCTTCGACTGGATGATGAGCGCGCGGACCAAGGCCGACCGCCGCGAGGTGAAGGAGGTCTTCGAGCGGCTCTTCCGCGCCGACGGGGCCGGGCGCGAGGACGCCTGGGCGCGCCGGATGGGCATCATGTACCTGATCTGGGACGACGAGATCTACAGCGCGTGGAACGCCTTCGAGCCCGCGCCCTACCTCAGCTCGTCGTGCGCCACGAAGAAGAAGTGCAGCCAGACGCTGCGCCACCGCGACCACGTGCACGTCTCCCTCACCCGCCGGGCCGGGCGCGGCCTCACCAGCTGGTACGACGACCGGCTCCCCGCGAAGGACTGAGCCCCCCGTCCCTGGCGGGGCGGGGGGCTCGGGGGCGGGCGGTGCGGCGTGACCGGGCGCCCGTCAGGAGGTGCGGAGCGGGCTCAGCCGGCCCACTCGGCCTTCCAGCCGTCGACCTCGTCGGCGCCGCGGGCGGCGGGGCCGGTGTAGATCGCCGAGGGGCGGATGAGGCGGCCCGTGCGCTTCTGCTCGAGGATGTGCGCCGACCAGCCGCCGGTGCGGGCGCAGGTGAACATCGAGGTGAACATGGTGGCCGGGACCTCGGCGAAGTCGAGGACGATCGCGGCCCAGAACTCCACGTTGGTCTCGAGCACACGGTCGGGGCGACGCTCGCGCAGCTCGGCCAGGGCGGCCTTCTCCAGGGCCTCGGCCACCTCGTAGCGGGGGGCGTCGAGCTCCTTGGCGGTGCGGCGCAGCACGCGGGCGCGGGGGTCCTCGGCGCGGTAGACGCGGTGGCCGAAGCCCATCAGCCGCTCGCCGCGGTCGAGCAGGCCCTTGACGTAGGCCTCGGCGTCGCCGGACTCCTCGACGTCGGCGATCATGCCGAGCACGCGGCTCGGGGCGCCGCCGTGCAGCGGGCCGCTCATCGCGCCGATGGCTCCGGAGAAGGCGGCGGCGACGTCGGCACCGGTGGAGGTGATGACGCGGGCGGTGAAGGTGGAGGCGTTCATGCCGTGCTCGGCGGCGCTGCTCCAGTAGGCGTCGATGGCCTTGACGTGCTGCGGGTCGGCCTCGCCCTTCCAGCGGAGGAGGAACTTCTCGGCGAGGGTGCTGCCCTCGTCCACGAGCTTCTGGGGCACGACGGGGGCGTGCAGGCCGCGGGCGGACTGCGCGGCGTAGGAGAGGACCATGACGGCGACGCGGCCGAGGTCCTCGCGGGCCTGCTCGTCGGAGATGTCGTAGGTCTGGCCGAAGCCGAAGGCCGGCGCCAGCATGGCCACGGCGGCCTGCACGTCGACGCGCACGTCGCCGGTGTGCACGGGCAGGTTGTAGGGCTCGGCGGGGGCCAGGCCGGGGGCGTAGGTGCCGTCGATCAGCAGGCCCCAGATGTTCTCGAACGGCACCCGGCCGACGATGTCCTCGATGTCGACGCCGCGGTAGCGGAGCGCGGACCCCTCCTTGTCGGGCTCGGCGATCTCCGTCTCGAAGGCGACGACGCCTTCCAGTCCGTGGTGTACCTCGGGCATGCGTTCGACTCCTGTGTCGGATGGTCAGAGGGGGTCGCCGCGGTGGGCAACCTCGGCATTGTGTCAGCCGTCCTACTGTCAGGTACATGGCCACCGACCTGCGAACGCTCCGCCACGAGTACGCCGCCCGCGGCCTCGCCGAGACCGAGCTGACCGACGACCCGCTCGAGCTCTTCCGCACCTGGCTGGAGGAGGCCGTGGCGGCCGGGATCGGCGAGCCCAACGCCGTCGTCGTCTCGACCGTCACCGCCGCCGGCACGCCGACGTCGCGCACCGTGCTGCTCAAGGGCCTGCACGGCGCCGACGGGGACGGCCGCGAGGGGGGCTTCGTGTTCTACACCAACCACTCCTCCGCGAAGGGCCGCGACCTCGACGCCCGCCCCGGCTGCGCGCTGCTCTTCCCCTGGCACGACCTCGAGCGCCAGGTGCGCGTGGAGGGCACGGCCGCCCGGCTCCCGCGGGCCGAGGTCGAGGCCTACTTCGCGGTGCGCCCGCGCGGCTCCCAGCTGGGCGCCTGGGCCTCCCACCAGTCCTCGGAGGTGGCCGACCGCGCCGAGCTGGAGCGGGCCTACGCCGCCGCCGCGCAGCGTTTCGCGGGCGGCGACGTGCCCGTGCCGGAGGAGTGGGGCGGCTACGTCGTGCGCCCCGAGGTCGTGGAGTTCTGGCAGGGCCGGCCCAGCCGCCTGCACGACCGGCTGGTCTACCGGCGCGAGGGCGCCGGCTGGACCACGCGGCGCCTCGCGCCCTGAGCGTCTCTCGCCCGGCCGTGGCCCCACGGTCGTGCCGCCCGGTCGTCTCAGACCGGGCGGGTGGCGGTGATGCCGCCGTCGACCGGCAGGTCGACCCCGTGGAGGTAGGCGGCTGCGGGGGAGACCAGCCACGTGACCGCGGCGGCGACCTCCTCCGGTCGCCCCGCGCGACCGGCGGGGGTGCCCGCGACCATCGAGGCGATGACGTCGCCGTCGGAGTCGTTGATGGGGGTGCGGGTCGGGCCCGGTGAGACGGTGTTGACCCGGACGCCGCGCGGGCCGAACTCGGCCGCCCAGCTGCGCGCCAGCTGCGCCTCGGCGGCCTTGGTGGCGGAGTAGAGGCCGACGAAGGGGTGCCCCACGCCGGCCATCCATGAGCCGATCACCACGATGCAGGCGCCGTCGCGCCCGAGCATGCCCGGCGCCAGGGCGGCCGTCAGCACGTGCGGCGCGCGGACGTTGACCGCCAGCGCGGTGTCGAGGTCCTCGTCGGTGAGGCCGAGCGTGTCCACCGGCGGGCACACCGCGGCGTTGTGCACGAGGACGTCGACACCCCCGCCGAGCACCTCGGTGACCTCGCCGGCGAAGCGGCGCAGGTCGGCGTACGACGCGGTGAGGTCGGCCGCGACCCAGTCGGCGCGGCCGCCGGCGGCGCGGAGCCGCTCGACCACGGCCGTGCCGCGGGCGACGTCGCGGCCGCTGACGACGACGTGGGCCCCGGCGGCGGCGAGGTCGGTCGCGATCGCCGCGCCGATGCCGCTGCTGGAGCCGGTGACGAGGGCGGTGCGGCCGGCGAGGAAGCGGGCGGGGTCGGTGGCGGGGTCGGTGGCGGGGTCGGTGGTGGGGGACGTGGGTGCGGTGGTGGGTCCGGTGGAGGTCACCGCGCCAGCCAACGGGCTCGGTGGGCCGTGCGCCAGGGCGGGTCCGACCTGGGCACGCCAGGACCAGGCAGGGGCCGCGCGGCGCGCCTAGGCTGGGGTGATGGGACGGGACCGGGCGGAGCTGGGGGCGTTCCTGCGCTCGCGGCGTGACCGGCTGACCCCGGCGCAGGCGGGGATGGACCCGTTCCCGGGGCCGCGGCGCGTGCCGGGCCTGCGCAAGGAGGAGCTGGCCGTGCTGGCCGGGGTCAGCCCCGACTACTACAGCCGCCTCGAGCAGGGGCGGCAGGCCAACGTCTCGCGCGAGGTGCTCGACGCGCTCGCCCGGGCGCTGCGACTCGACGAGACCGAGCAGGCCCACCTGGTCGACCTGGCGGGACCGCCCGCCCGCACCGCGCGGTCCACCACCGCGTCGCAGCGTCCCGACCCGGGACTGCTGCGGCTGATGACCGCGCTCGACCACCTGCCCGTGGTGCTGCTGGGCCAGCGCACCGAGGTGCTGGCCTCCAACGCGCTGCTGGCGGCGGTGCTGAGACCGCTGGCGCCGGGCACGTCGTTCGTGCGCTTCCTCTTCCTGGATCCGCTCGCCAGGGAGCGGATCGTGAACTGGGAGCACTTCGCCGCGACCGCCGTGGCCGCGCTGCGCCGTGACCTCGGCCGCCATCCCCACGACGCGCGGCTGCGCGACCTGGTGGCCGAGCTGCGCCGCGACCCCGACGTGGAGCGCTGGTGGGTCGACCACGCCGTGCGCGACTACGCCTCGGTGGCCAAGCAGATCGCGCACCCGGTGGCGGGCGACCTGGCCTTCGACATCGAGATCGTCTCCCCGCCCCACGACCAGGACCAGCGTCTGGTCGTCTACACCGCGCAGCCCGACTCGCGGACCGCGCGGGTGCTGCCGATGCTGGCCAGCTGGCAGGGCGCCTCGGCGCCCGCCTGAGCCGACCCGTCCCGCCTCGTCCTGTCGCTCAGGCCTCGGGTGCGGCGCTGACGGCGGCGAGGGTCAGGGCGACGTGCCACACCAGGGGCAGCGACCCCGCCTCCTGCGGCGTGGCCCACCGGTGGGCGTCGTGCTCGTGCGCGCTGAGCCGTACCTCGACGGGCGGTCCGGTCTCCTGCAGCGCGTAGGTGAGGGTGTGGAAGACCAGGTCGCGGCCCTCGGTGTCGCGGTTGCGGTGGTGGCTGACCTCGGCGCCGGCGCGCACCGTCAGCCCCGCCTCCTCCCAGCACTCCCGCACCGCGGCCGCGGCCGGTGACTCGCCGGGCTCGACCGTGCCGCCCGGCACGTCCCACTGCCCGCCGAGGTAGCGCCCCTCGCGGCGCCTGAGCAGCAGGTACCGCCCGCAGCGCTCCACGAGGCCGTGGGCGACGAAGCGGTCGGTCCCGTCGCTCGACCGCTGCGCGGCGCTGGCGTCCTCCATGCCGGGAGCCTAGACAACATATACCCCCTGGGGGTATATGTTGTGTCTGTGAGACCACCCGAGGAGGAGACGATGAGCACCACCCAGGACCACCAGCACGACCACCACGACGGCCACGACGACGCCGGCCGCGAGAGCCACGCAGGGCACGCAGGGCACGACCTCGGGTCACGGTCGATGGCCGTGAGCGCGACGCTGCACTGCCTCACCGGCTGCGCCGTCGGCGAGATCCTCGGGCTGATGATCGGCACCGCGATCGGCCTGAGCACGGGCTGGACCGTGCTGCTCGCCGTCTCGCTCGCCTTCTTCTTCGGCTACCTCCTCTCGACCCTGCCGCTCCTGCGGGCCGGGCTGGGGCTCGGCGCCGCGCTGTCGGTGGTGCTCGCCGCCGACACGCTCTCGATCGCCACGATGGAGCTGGTCGACAACGCCGTCATGGCGCTCATCCCGGGCGCCATGGACGCGGGGCTGGTCAACACCACCTTCTGGCTGTCGATGTCGATCGCCCTGCTCGCCGCCTTCGCGGCGGCCTACCCCGTCAACCGGCGGCTCCTCGCCCGCGGCAAGGGGCACGCCCTCACGCACGCCTTCCACGCGACGACGGTCGAGGTGGTGGGGCTGCGGCGGTTCGTGCCCGCCCCCGCCACCTCCACGCTGGTCGCGGCCATCGCGGCGTTCATGCTCGGCGGCTTCGTGGTCTCGTTGGCCGACGAGCTCGGAGGTGGGGACGGTGGCGCCCACGCCGGCGCCGCGCCGACCTCGGTGGTCGGGCGGTCAGTCGAAGGCCGGTGAGCGGCCGGTCGGTGAGTGCTGCGACCCGACGTGCTCCCGGGGACGGGCGCCGCCGACGGCTCACCGGTCACGACTCCGTCGTGGGCACTGTCGCGTACCCGCCCCGAGGAAGGTCCTCCGCAGGTCGCGAAGTGGCGGCGAACGACAGGCTGGTGGCCCTCCGGTGCGTCGTCTGCCGCCACTTCGTCGCGGGTGTCGCCACTCCACCGCGGGCCCTGCCGCGCACGCCCCGAGGAAGGTCGTCCGCTGGTCGTGGAGTGGTGGCGAACGACAGGCTGGCGGCCCTATGGGGCGTCGTCTGCCGCCACTTCGTCGCGGGCGTTGGGGCGCACCCGTCCCGGTCGCCGGGCTCGGCCGGTCGTGGAGTGGCGGCGAACGGCAGGCTGGTGGCCCTCGGGTGCGTCGTTTGCCGCCACTTCGTCGCGGGCGTGGGGCGCACCCGTCCCGGTCGACGGGCTCGGCAGGTCGTGGAGTGGCGGCGAATGACAGCTCGGTGGCGCCCGCGTGTGTCGTTTGCCGCCAATTGTCGCTGGTGTCGGCGCGCGCCGGCTGCGGGGGGCGTCCGTCGTGGGCGCCGCGACCCCACTGCTGGCGCGCCGCACCGCGGTGGGTGTTGGGGCGCGCCCGACCTGGCGGGGCTGGTCGTGGAATGGCGGCGAATGACAGCTCGGTGGCGCCCGCGTGCGTCGTTTGCCGCCACTTGTCGCGGACGTCGGCGCGCGCCGGCTGTCGGGGGCGTCCGTCGTGGGCGCCGCGACTCCACCGTGGGTGCCGCGCCGGCGCTGGCGGGGGTCGTCCGCTGGTCGCCGAGTGGCGGCGAACGACAGGCTGGTGACCCTCCGGCTCGTCGTTTGCCGCCACTTGTCGGGGGTGGCGGCGGGCGCCGGCTGCGGTGGACATCGGTCGCGGGCGCCGCGAGTCCACCGTGGCTGTCAGGCGCGCCGGACCCGGCGGGGGTCGTCAGTCGCGGGAGCCGGCGCGCCGCTGCTCCGGCGGGCGGTCGCGGCGGGTGGCGGAAGGGTGGCGTACAGCGGGTCGGCGGCCCCGAGCCGTCCTGGGCCGCCACGTCTGCGCAGGAGGTCCGGACAGCCTTGTGAGTGAGTGCTCACTCATCTACGCTCGAAGGCATGCCTCCCCGCGCCGCGCCGATGACCCCGCAGGAGCGCCACGACCAGCTGGTCGACGTCACCCTGCGCCTGCTGCGCGAGCACGGCCGCGCGGTGACCACGAAGCAGATCGCGGAGGCCGCGGGGATCGCGGAGGGCACGATCTTCCGGGTCGTGGCCAGCAAGGACGAGCTGGTCGACGCGGCGCTCGTGCGGGCCTTCGACCACGGCGCGATCTTCGACCGCATCGCCGAGATCGACCCGGCGCTCCACCTGCGCGACCGGATGGTGCGCCTGGTGTCGATCCTGCAGCAGCGCTTCCGCGCGACCTTCGGGCTGATCCGCAAGGTCGGGATGCTCGGGCCGCCCGCCCACCTGCACGACTCCGCGGAGGCCGACGCCGTGCGGGCCCGGCTCGAGCGGGCGTGCGTCGAGCTGGTCGGTGCCGACGCCGAGCACCTGAGCGTCGAGCCGGGGGAGATGGTGCACCGGCTGCGCCTGCTCACCTTCGCCGGCAGCCACGAGCAGGTGGCCGACGGCCGCCTGCTGAGCCCCGAGGAGATCGTCGACACCGTGCTGACCGGACTGCTCGCCCCCGCAGCGAGGCCCACCTGCGCCGACCCCGCCGACCCCGCCGACCCCGCCGACCCCGTCGTCCCGGCCGAGCGCGCCACCACACCGGCGCGGCCCGCGCGGCCGGTGCGGGAGGAGGCGTCGTGCTGATCCCGCTGCTGCGCGAGCGCCTCGCGGCGTACCGGCCCTGGCTGCTGGCCGTGGTCGGGCTCCAGTTCGTCGGCGTGCTGGCGATGCTCTTCCTCCCCAGCCTCAACGCCGACATCATCGACCGCGGGATCGCCACCGGCGACACCGCCTACATCTGGCGCGTCGGCGCCGTCATGCTCGCGGTCTCGGTGGTGCAGATCGTGTGCTCGGTGGGCGCCGCCTGGTTCGGGGCGCGTACGGCGATGAGCCTCGGTCGCGACCTGCGCGGGGAGCTCTTCGCCCGGGTCGGCACCTTCTCCAAGCGCGAGGTCGACCACTTCGGTGCGCCCTCGCTCATCACCCGCGGCACCAACGACGTGCAGCAGGTGCAGATGCTCGTGCTGATGGCCTGCCTCATCGCGGTGTCGAGCCCGATCATGATGGTGGGCGGCGTCGTGATGGCGCTGCGCGAGGACGTCGGGCTGGGCTGGGTGCTCGCCGTGGTCGTGCCGGCGCTCTTCGTGACGGTCGGCTTCGTGGTGAGCCGCATGGTGCCGAGCTTCCGGCTGATGCAGTCGCGCATCGACGAGGTCAACCGCGTCCTGCGCGAGCAGATCACCGGGGTGCGCGTGGTGCGCGCCTTCGTGCGCGAGCCCCACGAGACCGAGCGCTTCGCGGACGCCAACGCCGACCTGACCGCCGTGGCGACCCGGGCCGGGCGCTGGCTGGCCGCGATGTTCCCGCTGGTGATGATCGTGGTCAACGTCTCCAGCGTGGCGGTCATCTGGTTCGGCGGGCAGCGCGTCGACAGCGGCCAGATGGAGGTCGGGGCTCTGACGGCCTTCCTGTCCTACCTGATGCAGATCCTGATGTCGGTGATGATGGCGACCTTCATGCTCATGCAGGTGCCGCGCTCGGCGGTGTGCGCCGACCGGATCGCGGAGGTGCTCGGCACGTCGAGCTCGGTGGTGCCCTCGGCCACGCCGACCACGCCCGACCCCGCCCGCCGCGGCCACCTCGACCTGGTCGACGTCGGCTTCTCCTACCCCGGCGCGGAGTCGCCGGTGCTCTCGGGGGTCACCGTCTCGGCCCGGCCGGGGCAGGTGGTGGCCGTCGTCGGCTCGACCGGCTCGGGCAAGTCCACCCTGGTCAACCTCGTGCCCCGCCTGGTCGACGCCACGGCCGGCCAGGTGCGGGTGGCCGGCGTCGACGTGCGCGACCTCGACCCCGACGTGCTGTGGGAGCAGATCGGTCTCGTGCCGCAGCAGGGGTACCTCTTCAGCGGCACCATCCGCTCCAACCTCCGGCACGGCCGCGCCGACGCCGGTGACGAGGAGCTGTGGCGCGCGCTCGAGATCGCCCAGGCCCGCGACTTCGTCGAGCGGCTGCCCGAGGGCCTGGAGGCGCCGGTGGCCCAGGGCGGCACCAACTTCTCCGGGGGGCAGCGCCAGCGCCTCGCGATCGCGCGCGCCGTGGTGCGCCGCCCCGGGCTCTACCTCTTCGACGACTCCTTCTCCGCCCTCGACCTGGCCACCGACGCGCGGCTGCGCGCCGCGCTGCGGCCCGTGACCCGCGACGCCACCGTCGTGGTCGTGGCGCAGCGGATCTCGACCGTGCGCGACGCCGACCTCGTCGTCGTGCTCGACGACGGGCGGGTGGTCGGCCAGGGCACCCACGAGGAGCTGCTCGCCTCGTGCCCGACCTACCAGGAGATCGTGGCCTCGCAGGAGAGCGCGACCGCGGGGGTGGGCGCGTGAGCACGACCGAGGAGCGCCCCGGCCAGCTGCGCGCGACCGACCGGCCCCCGCCGCCGGCGGGAGGCCCCGGCCGCGGCCCGATGGGCGGCGGGGGCGTGGCGCAGAAGGCCATGGACTTCGGCCCGTCGGCCAAGCGCCTGGTCGCGCGGCTGCGCCCGGAGCGCACCGCGGCGCTGCTCGTGGTCGCCCTCGGCGTGGTCAGCGTGCTGCTCATGGCCGTCGGCCCCCGCATCCTCGGGCGCGCCACCGACCTCGTCTTCGCGGGCCTGCTGGGCCGTCAGTACGCCGGGGCCGACGCGGCCGAGCTCCCCGACGCCGCCCGCGGGCTCGACGTCGTGCCCGGGCGCGGCGTCGACTTCGACGCCGTCGGTCAGGTGCTGCTGCTGGCCCTCGGGGTCTACGTCGCGGCCTCGCTGCTGGCCTTCCTGCAGGGCTACGTGCTCAACGGGGTGGTGCAGCGCACCGTCTACCGGATGCGCGAGGAGGTCGAGGAGACCCTCAACCGGCTGCCCCTCACCTACTTCGACCGCAGCCCCCGCGGCGAGCTGCTCAGCCGGGTCACCAACGACATCGACAACGTCAGCCAGACCCTCCAGCAGACGATGAGCCAGCTGCTCACCTCGCTGATGACCGTGGTGGCCGTGCTCGCGATGATGCTGTGGATCTCCCCGCTGCTGGCCCTCGTGGCGCTGGTGTCGGTGCCGCTGTCGCTGCTGGTGACCCGGGCCATCATGCGCCGCTCGCAGGGCCAGTTCGTGGCCCAGTGGAAGCGCACCGGCCAGCTCAACGCCCAGGTCGAGGAGGCCTTCTCCGGCCACGAGCTGGTCAGCGTCTTCGGTCGTCGCCGCGAGGTCGAGCAGCGCTTCACCGAGGAGAACGACGCGCTCTTCGACGCCAGCTTCCGCGCGCAGTTCGTCAGCGGCCTGATCATGCCGGCGATGATGTTCATCGGGAACCTCAACTACGTCGTCGTCGCCGTCGTGGGCGCCCTGCGCGTGGCCAGCGGCTCGCTGACCCTGGGCGAGGTCCAGGCCTTCGTGCAGTACACCCGCCAGTTCACCCAGCCGCTCACCACCGTCGCCTCGATGGCCAACCTGCTGCAGTCGGGCGTCGCCTCGGCCGAGCGGGTCTTCGAGCTGCTCGACGCCGACCTCGAGCGCCCCGACCCGGACGAGGCGACCGAGGCCGGGGCCGGGGGCACGACGGTGGCTGCGGGCTCCGGCGTACGACGCGGTGAGGTGGCCTTCGAGCACGTGTCGTTCTCCTACAGCCCCGACCGCGAGCTCATCACCGACCTCTCCCTCGTGGCCCGGCCGGGCCAGACCGTGGCCATCGTCGGGCCGACCGGGGCGGGCAAGACCACGCTGGTCAACCTCGTCATGCGCTTCTACGAGCTCGACGGCGGCCGCATCACCCTCGACGGCGTCGACGTGTCGTCGATGTCGCGGGCGCGGCTGCGCGGGCAGATCGGCATGGTGCTCCAGGACACCTGGCTCTTCGAGGGCACCATCCGCGACAACATCGCCTACGGCCGGCCGGGGGCGTCGGCCGACGACGTGCTCGAGGCCGCGCGGGCGACCTTCGTCGACCGCTTCGTGCGCTCGCTGCCCGAGGGCTACGACACCGTCGTCGACGAGTCGGGCTCCAACCTCTCCGCGGGGGAGCGCCAGCTCGTCACGATCGCCCGGGCCTTCCTCACCGCGCCCGCGCTGCTCATCCTCGACGAGGCGACGTCGTCGGTCGACACCCGCACCGAGGTGCTGGTGCAGCACGCGATGGCGGCGCTGCGCGCCGACCGCACGTCGTTCGTCATCGCCCACCGGCTCTCCACCATCCGCGACGCCGACCTCATCCTGGTGATGGAGGACGGGGCCATCGTCGAGCAGGGCACCCACGAGGAGCTGCTCGCCGCCGCCGGGGCCTACGCCCGGCTGCACGCCAGCCAGTTCGCCGCGGTCGAGGCCCCGGCCGACGGGGCGGTCCAGGGGGCGGTCCGGGGGTCGGTCCAGGGGCCCGACGAAAACCCCTTGTGACGCCGCCGACGTCGACCTACCGTGGTCGCACACGGGAAAGGAGGTGGTCCGAAGAATGATTTCTTCTAGGACGCGTGAGGTGGCTGCCCGCTAGCAGCCCAGCGCCAACGAGGGGTGGAAGTCCCTCCGGCTGCTGGTGAATCCTCAGCAGTCACCCGACCCGCAGGTGATCCGGTCGCACGTCCGCCGGAGCGGCTCCCCGGAGCCACACCTGCGGGTCGTCCCACGTCCGGGCCCAGCTCACCGGACCCGTTCACCGGACCCGTTCATTGGGCGGGCAGCTCCTCGGTCGGGGTCTCGTCGGCCGGCACGACGGCCGGCTGCGCGGCCGGCGGCTCGCCGACCATCATCGCCACCAGCGAGATCGCGACCCAGCAGACCACGACGGCCACGAGCCAGCGGGTGACGGCCACGTCGACGGTGACCGCGCCCGAGACGAACCCGCCGTAGAGCGCGGGGGAGGCGACGAGCGCCGCGGCGCCGAGCACCGGGCCGGAGAGCAGGTTCACGAGGTGACCTCCATGACGCGCTCGCCGCTGACCACGCCCGCGGAGCGGACCTGGGCGGTGCCGGTGAGCTCGGGGTAGGACAGCACGGGCAGCCGGTCGACCGCCGGTCGGATGAGACGGCGTACGGCGGGCCGCAGCCCGGGCGCGCACACCAGCACGGGGCGCACGTTGCGGTTCTCGGCGTCGACCAGCAGCTGGGCCAGCCCGCCGATGACCGTCTGGAGGGTCACCGGGTCGAGCGCGATCATGGCGCCCTGCTCGGTGATGCGCAGGCACTCGAGCATCCGCTGCTCGAACTGCGGCTCGAAGCTGATCACGTGCACGACGCCGTCGACCAGGTGCGGCGCGACCACGGCCGGGCCGAGCGCGGCCCGGGCGGCCTCGACGAGGCCGTCGAGATCCTTGCTCGACTGCGCCTTGAGCGAGAGCGCCTCGTAGATGCGCACCAGGTCGCGGATCGAGATGCCCTCGTCGAGCAGGTGCTGGAGCACCCGCTGCACCTCGCCCAGCGACAGGGCGCCCGGGGTGAGCTCCTCGACGACGTTGGGGTGGCTGCGCTTGACCACGTCGGTGAGCATCCGCACGTCCTCGCGGCCCAGCAGGCGCGCGGCGTGGGAGGAGACCACCTCGGCCAGGTGGGTGGTGATGACGGCGCTGCGGTCGACGACGGTGGCGCCGCTGAGCTCGGCCTGGCTGCGCAGCTCGGCGGGGATCCACTTGGCGTCGAGGCCGAAGACCGGCTCCTGCGTGGGCTCACCGGGCAGCGAGCCCAGGAAGTCGCCGATGGCCAGCACGGTGCCCGGGGGCGCCTCGCCGCGCGCGACCTCGATGTCGAAGAGCTTGATGACGTAGGTGCGCGAGGGCAGGTCGAGGTTGTCGCGGGTGCGCACGAGCGGCACCACCACGCCGAGCTCGCCGGCGACCTTGCGGCGCAGCGCCTTGACCCGCTCGAGCAGGTCGCCGCCGGAGCCGACGTCGACGAGGTCGATGATGTCGGCCGAGAGCTCCAGACCCAGCGGGTCGACCTGGATCTCCTCGGCGAGGGTCTCGGGGTGGTCGCGCGAGGGCGCCTCGATCGCGGCGGCCTCCGCGGCGGCGGCCAGCGCCGCCGGGCTGCCGGGGGTGGCGGGGGCGTCGTCGGGCACGCGGGTCGAGAGCAGCAGCAGCGCCCCGCCGGTGAGCAGGAAGGGGATCTTGGGCAGGCCCGGGATCAGGCAGAGCGCCATGCCCGCGAAGCCGGCGATGCGCAGCGGCATCCGGTTGGCGGTGATCTGGCGGACGATGTCGGAGCCCATGTCGCCCTCGCCGGCGCTGCGGGTGACGACCAGGCCGGTGGCCACCGACAGCAGCAGGGCGGGGATCTGCGAGACCAGGCCGTCACCGACCGTCAGCAGCGAGTACGTCGTCACCGCGTCGCCGGCCGACATGCCCATCTGGGCCATGCCGACGGCGAAGCCGCCGACGAGGTTGACCAGCGTGATGATGATGGCCGCGATCGCGTCGCCCTTGACGAACTTCGAGGCGCCGTCCATCGCGCCGTAGAAGTCGGCCTCGGCGTGCACCTCGGCGCGGCGCTGGCGGGCCTGGTCCTCGTCGATGAGACCGGAGTTGAGGTCGGCGTCGATGGCCATCTGCTTGCCGGGCATCGCGTCGAGGGTGAAGCGGGCGCCGACCTCCGCGACGCGGCCCGCGCCGTTGGTGATGACGACGAACTGGATGATCAGCAGGATCGAGAAGATGATCAGCCCGACGATCAGCGAGCCGCCCACCACGAAGTGGCCGAAGGTCTCGATCACCTTGCCGGCGTAGCCGTCGATGAGCACCAGCCGGGTCGCGCTCACGTTGAGCGCCAGGCGGAAGAGCGTCATCACCAGCAGCAGCGCCGGGAACGACGCGAAGTCGAGCGGGCGGGTCACGAACATCGCCGTGAGCAGGATGAGCAGCGCGCCGGTGATGTTGGCGGCGATGAGGAGGTCGAGCACGGCGGCCGGCAGCGGGATGACCAGCATCACGACGATCATGACGATGCCGACGGGCACGCCGAGCTGGGTCAGCCGCTTGAGCGAGCCGTCCATGGAGCCGCCTTCCGGGGTCGTCTGCGTCAGGGGCGATCGGGTCGATCGCGGGTCCCCGCCGTCCGTGGCGCAGCCGACACCGTCCTGGCGTCGCCCGGCCTATCGGCCGCTCGGCGCCGGGTCTGAGGAAATGGCCGGGACGACCGGAGCGGTACGCCGCCGGCGCCGGCCCGCCCGGGGCACGGTGGGCAGCGCGGCGTCGAGGCGCGGGCTGCGGTGGCTGCCGCCGCGGCGGCCCTGGCGCTTGCGGCTGATCACGAAGGCCAGCACGTGGGCGACGGCGCCGAAGAGCTCGGCGGGGATCTCGTGGCCGACCTCGCAGGAGGCGTGCAGCGCCCGGGCCAGCGGCACGTCCTGCACCAGCGGCACCTCGGCCTCGGTGGCGACCTCGCGGATGCGCGCCGCGACCGCGCCGGCCCCGCGGGCCACCACGAGGGGGGCGCCGCGCTGGGCGTCGTACCTCAGGGCCACGGCGACGTGGGTGGGGTTGACGAGCACGACGTCGGCGGTGGGCACGTCGGCGATCATGCGGTTGCGGGCGGCGGCGAGCTGGCGGGCGCGGATGGCGCTCTTCACCAGCGGGTCGCCCTCCGACATCTTGTGCTCCTGCTTGACCTCGTCCTTGGTCATGCGGGTCTGCTTGCCGACCCGGCGCCGCTGCATGCCGTAGTCGACGCCGGCCAGCAGCACGCCGGCGACGGCGACGTTGCGCAGCAGGGCGAGCGCGTGCTCGCCGCCCGCGGTGAGCACGACGCCCATCGGCACCATGCCGCCCAGCAGCGGCATCAGCGCCTTGATCGAGGACCAGACCAGGATCGCGACGACCGAGCACTTGGCCAGCATCTTCACGCCCTCCCACAGCGCCTGCGGGCCGAAGATGCGCTTGGCGCCCTTGATCGGGTCGAGCTTGGAGAAGGTGGGCTTGACCGCCTTGGTGGCGAGGTAGAAGCCGCCCTGGGCCAGGGTGCCGGCGACGCTGACGACCGCGACGGCCGAGGCGAGCACGACCAGGGCCAGGAAGGCCCCGCCCACGCCCTCGCCCAGCAGCGCCATCGCCCGCTCCGGGGAGGGGTCCTCCACCGCGCGCAGGCAGGCGGTCATCAGCCGCTGCATCGCGTCGAGCTCGCGGGTCAGCAGCAGCGGCATCACCATCGCGGCCAGGGTCAGCGCGATCCACGGGCCGAGCTCCTGGGTGCGCGCGACCTGGCCCTCCTTGCGCGACTCCTTGAGCTTCTTCGGTGTCGGCTTCTCGGTCTTCTCCCCGCTGGACCCGCTCACCTCAGCCTCCTCCCGCGAAGGCCGCGGTGAGCTCGAGGGAGAGCTCGACCAGGCGGCGCACCAGGCCCGGCAGCACCGGGAACGACAGGCCGAGCAGCATGAGGGTCAGGCCGATCTTGGCCGGGAACATCACGTTGATGGCGTTGAGCTGCGGCGCGACCTTGGTCATCAGGGCCAGGCCGAGGTCGGCGACGAAGAGCACCGCGATCATCGGCAGGGCGACCTGCACGGCGGTGACGAAGAAGACCCCGAAGGCGCGCAGCAGCAGGTCGGCGCCGCCGTCGAGGTCGGGCGTCCGGCCGATGGGCAGCATCTCGAAGGTCCGCAGCAGCCCGCCCACGACGAGCAGGTGGCCGCCGCTGACGAAGAGCAGCACCGTGGCCAGCATCTGGTGGAACTTGCCGAAGACGGTGTTCATGTTCATCGCCAGCGGGTCGAAGGCGGCGGCCAGCGCGAACCCGCCGAAGACGTCGATGATGCTGCCCGCCGCCGCCACGGCCGCGAACAGCAGCGAGGTCAGGAAGCCCATCGACAGCCCGATCATCACCTGGGTCAGCACGGTGGTGAGGAGCCCGAAGGTGTCGACCGGGATGGTGGAGTCGGCCATGAGCGGCGCCACGGCGAAGGCCAGCCCCAGGCTGAGGACGACCTTGGCCGTGGTCGGGATCGACCGCGACGCGAAGGGCGGCACGACCACCAGCCACGCGACGATGCGTACCGCGGCCAGCACGAAGGCCAGCAGCGGCTCGCCCGTGACGGTGACGGTCATCTGGTGCTCGCTCGGTCTCGGTCTGGGTCTCGGTCTGGGGCGGGGTCTGGTGCGGGTCGGGGGCTGGTCCGGTGGCCGGCTCAGGCGAGCAGGCGCGGGATCATGTCGAAGAGGTCCTGGGTGAAGACCACGAGCGTGTGGAGCATCCAGTTGCCGCTGACCAGGATGGCGATGCCGACGGCCACGACCTTCGGCACGAAGGCGAGCGTGAACTCCTGGATCTGGGTCATCGACTGGAACAGCGAGACCGCGAAGCCGACCGCGAGGGCGGTCACCAGGATCGGTGCGGAGAGCTTGAGCGCGACCATCATGGTCTGCATCGCGATCTCGATGATGGCGGTGTCGGTCATCGGCGTGGGTCCCTCGGACAGGCGGCGGTGGCGCGCGGGGTGGTGGCGGCGTGGTGGGCGCGGGGCGGTGGGGGCAGCTAGGTGGTGCCGTAGCTCGACACGAGCGCCTTGATCACCAGGGCCCAGCCGTCGACCAGCACGAAGAGCAGCAGCTTGAAGGGCAGGGAGACCATCACCGGCGGCATCATCATCATGCCCAGCGCCATCAGCGCCCCGCTCACGACGATGTCGATGACGAGGAAGGGGATGAAGATGATGAAGCCGATGATGAAGGCGGCCTTGAGCTCGCTGAGGATGAAGGCCGGCACGAGGGTGGTCATGCCGACGTCGTCGCGGTCGTCCGGCAGGTCGCGGCGCGCGACGTTGGTGAGCAGCCGCAGCTCCTCGTCGCCGGTCTGGTCGAGCATGAACTCGCGCAGCGGCTCGATGCCGTCCTCGAAGGACTGCGCCGAGGTCTTGTCGCCGTCGAGGTAGGGCTGCACGCCCGCGTCGTTCATGGCCGACAGCGTCGGGGTCATGATGAAGAGGCTGAGGAAGAGCGCCAGCCCGGCGAGCACCTGGTTGGGCGGGGTCTGCTGCAGGCCCAGCGCGTTGCGGGTCAGGCCCAGCACGATGAGGATCTTGGTGAAGCTGGTGCAGGTCAGCAGGATCGCCGGCGCCAGCGACAGCAGGGTCAGCGTGACCAGCAGGGTCACCGAGGAGCTGGGCTTGTCGGTGAGGCCGGTGAGGTCGATGGTGACGTCGCCGCCGGGGTCGGCGGTCGGGCCGGCGGGGCCGGTGAGCCCGGCACCGGGCCGCTGGGCGCCCGTGCCGGCCGGCGCGGGGTCGGTGGCTCCGGCGGTCGGGGCGGGGGAGGCCGGGGCGGTCGGCGCCGGGGCGAGGTCGGTGGCCGAGGCGGGAGCGGACGCGCCGAGCAGCAGCACGGCGGTCGCGGCGAGGGTGACGAGACCGGTCACGAGGGCAGCGGCGACCAGCGCGCCCACCCGTCGGGGGGCCCGGGTCGCGCGCCCGAGGCGCGCCGGGGTCACGACGCGCGCCCCGACACCGCGGCGAGGGCCTGCCGCCAGGTCTGGGGGGAGAGGACCGATCCGGCCAGCGGGCCCGACGTGGTGGGCGTCGCCGGGGCCGTGCCGCGGGCAGCGGGCCGGGCGGGGGCGGGGGCCGGCGCGGGGGTCGCGGGGGCGGCCGGCGCGGCCTGGGTGGCGGCGGGCTCCGTGACCGTACGGCGCGCGCGCCGCACCAGGCCGCGGGCCGTGCGCCGCTCGGTGCGGGTCGCGCGCCCGGGGCCGGCCGCCGGTGCCTCGGTGCCGGGCGTGGCGCCGGTGGTGGCGGTGCCGGTGGTGGCGGTGCCGGTCGCGTCGGCCGCGGTGGTGGTGAGGGGCGTGGGGTCGGCCAGCCACGCGGCGAGCTGGGCCGCGAAGTCGTCGGCCGCGGGGACCGCGGTGGCCGGGGTCGCTGTGTCGACGGTGACGGTGGCTGCCGTGGTGGCGGCGGTCGCGGTCTCCTGGGCGAGCAGCAGCTCGGCGGGGTTGACAGCCGGGACCGCCACGGCCGCGGCCGCGGGGAGCCCGGAGACCGTGGCAGGCGCGGTGGCTCCGAGCGGGGGAGCGGGGACGGCGGCGGTGCCCGCCGCGGGCAGGACCGCGGGCACGAGCGCGGGCACGACCGCCGGCACGTCTGCGGGTGCCGCGACGGCGGGAGCGACCGGGGTGGCGCCGGGGCCGAGGGCCGGGGCGGTGGTGGCGACCCGGTGACGGGCGACGACGCGAGGCGCGGTCGGGTCGGGGCGCACGGGCTCGAAGGCGGCCGCGGGGGCCGGGCCGGTGAGGGCCGGGTGGTCGGAGCGGTGGCGGCCCGACACGGCGGCCGCGGCGAGCGACCCGGTGTCGACGGCGGTGTCCGGAGCGGTGAGCCCGCCGGTGAGGTCGCCGGTGAGGTCGGGGGCGGCCTCGGCGGCCGTCCCGACGGTGGCCTCGTGCGTGGGGCGGGGGCCGGCTCCGGCGCTGGTGCCGGCCGGGGCGAGACGGCCGAGGATCGCGGCGGCGTGGCCGGCGTAGGGGCCCGGCTGCTCGCCGAGGGCGGGCAGGACCGCCGCGACGGCCGCGACGGCCGGGGCGGCCGGGGCGGACGACGCGGACTGGGCCGGGGCGTCGTCGGTGACGACGGTGACCGCCGTCCCCTGCTGCTGCGGGCCCTCGCTCCTGTGGTCGACCGGGTCCCCGAGGTCGGTGGGGGAGGTCTGCTCGGGCTGCTCGGTGGCGGGCTCGGGCTCGTCGGCGGGGGCGGGCACGACGCTGAGCGAGGGCAGCGCGGTCACGGTGGCGAGCCGGGGCGACCGCGTGGTCACGTCCTCGCGGTCGCCGTCGCCGGTGCCGGTGCCGGCGTCGGCGTCGGCGTCGGTGTCGAGCGCGGCGCCGTCCTGTCCGGCAACGGTGGCGGCCTCGTCTGCGTCGAGCTCGGCGAGCACGCGCACCTGCTGCTCGGTGGTGCCGAGGACCAGGGTGCGGCCGCCGACGGTGACCACGGTGAGCGCGGAGCCGCGGCCCAGCTGCTGGCGGTGGAGCACCTGCACGGCGGCGCCGGCGCGGCCGGAGAAGCGGCGCGCGCCGAGGCGGGCGATGAGCAGCAGCAGCCCCACGACCACCGCCAGCGACACCACCATCCGGAGGGCGAGCTCGGCCATGCTCAGCCCACCGCGCCCTGGTCGAGGATCTCGGTGACGCGCAGGCCGAAGTCCTCGTCGACGACGACGACCTCGCCGCGGGCGATGAGGCGGCCGTTGACCAGCAGGTCGGCGGGGCTGCCGGCGGCCCGGTCGAGGGCGAGCACGGCGCCGGGGGCCAGCGCGAGGAGGTCGCGCACGGGCATGCGGGTGCGACCGAGCTCGACGGTGACCTCCATCTCCACACCGTGGAGCATCTCGATGCCGCGGCGGCCGTCGGCGATGGAGCGGACGTTGTCGGCCTGGCCGGTGGCGGGCAGGGGACGGCCGGCGACGGGCTGGCCGAAGGGGTCCACCGTGGTGGCCGCCGGGCCGCCGGCCGGGGAGCCCTGGCCCGCCTGGCCGGCCTGGGACGCCTGGGCTGACTGGGCCGCCTGGGCGGCGAGCGCGGCGGCCAGGGTGGTGTCGGGCACCAGGAGGGCGGCGACGATGCCGGCGCCGAGCAGCGGCACGGCGGTGAAGCCGCCGCCGCTGGGCCCGGTCAGCTCGGGGACGAGCAGCTCGAGGTCGACCGAGCGGGCGGCCTGGGCGGTGGCGCCCAGCGCGGCGGCAGCGGCGTCGAGCGCCGGCTGCACGGCGGCGCCGAGATCGAGGCCGCCGAGCGGGCTGGCCTGGAGCGCGGAGACGAGCTCCTCGCCCACGAGCACCGAGACCCGGCCGCCGGCCGGACCGCTGAGGTCGGCGACGGCCGCGCCCGCGAAGACGCCCACGACGTGCTCGGTGCCGGGCTGGGGGTCGCCGGCCGAGAGCGGCTCGCTGGCGGGGAGCACGGTGGCGCAGGCCTCCGCGGCGGCCAGGGCGAGGGCGTCGGCGGGGGAGCCCCCGGCGGGCAGGGTGCTGGTCATCGGTTCTCCTGGGTGTGAGCGGCGCCGGCCGCGACGATGAGGGCGGCCAGACGCGCGCCCTGGGTGCCCGCGGTGGCGTGGGCGAAGGCCTGCTCGTCGACGGTCACGTCGAGCGGGGCCGAGGCCGGGTGGGCCAGGCGCAGCACGTCGCCGGGCCGCAGGTCGGACAGCGTGGCGGGGTCGACCGCGGTGCTGCGGAAGCGGACGGCCACGTCGACCGGCACCTCCTGGAAGGTCTCGTGCA
Organism: Nocardioides sp. Leaf307; assembly: GCF_001423135.1. Taxonomy (NCBI): domain Bacteria; kingdom Bacillati; phylum Actinomycetota; class Actinomycetes; order Propionibacteriales; family Nocardioidaceae; genus Nocardioides; species Nocardioides sp. Leaf307. The sequence continues at coordinate 670,877 of NZ_LMNY01000003.1, forward strand.
GCAGCGCGGCGGCCTCGGCGCGCTGGGTCCGCTCACGGCTGGAGACGGGCGCGGGCGCGGCGGCCGCGGTGAGGTGCGGCAGCAGCCCGCCGAAGGGCAGGCACAGCGACATCCGGTGCGCGCGCTCGTCGATACGCAGGTCGAGGCCCACCGAGACCATGACGTCGGCGGCGCCCGCGACCTGGGCGAACTGCGGGCTGTACTCGACGCCGGTCACCTCGGGGTCGAGGGTGACGATGGCGGCCAGGGAGTAGCGCATCTCGGCCAGCAGGCGCTCGACCAGGCCGGCGATCACGCCGCTCTCGATCTCGGTGAGCGGGCGCTGCGGCTGGTCGGCCTGGCCGGGCCCGCCGAGCATGTGGTCGACGCACGACATCACCGCGTTGAGCGGGAGGTCGAGCACCCCGCGGCCCGGCACCGGGTCGAGGGCGAAGAGCGTGAGGTAGGTGGTCGGCGCGAGGCTGTCGACGTACTCGGCGTAGGTGCGCTGGTCGATGCCGGCCAGACTCACCTGGCACACCGAGCGCAGCGCGGAGGTGAAGACCGTGGTGGCCTGCCGGGCGAAGCCGTCGAAGCCCACCTGGAGGATGCGCAGGTGCTCGCGCGAGAGCTGGATCGGGCGACGGAAGTCGTAGGGCACGGCCGTGGCGGCGCCGTCGCGGCGGCGCGAGCGACCCGTCGGTCCGAGCCGTCGGGGGTCGGCGACCGGGGAGGACGGCAACGCGGTCGGCAGGCTCACGCCCCGCCCATCGGCGGCGCGTGGGAGCACCTGAGGAGAAACGGGTCGACGGACCCCCGGCCGTCGTGGCGACGGCCGTCTGAGGAGGGTGGAGCGGCGGGGCTACTGGGTGACGAACTCGGTGAAGTACACCTCCATCACGTCACCGTGGTACTCCTCCTCCAGCGTGTGGTTGAGCTTCTCCTTCAGCTTCTCGCGGTCCTCGCCCACCGCCAGCTCCTCGACCGTGCGGCCGCTGAAGAGCTCGATCGTGGCGTCGAGGGCCTTGCTGCCGTCGGCCTCGTGGGCGTCGGCGGTGAGCTGCAGCGCGATGCCGACGCGCAGGTAGTGCCCCGACTCGAGGTTGACCTGCACCGGCTCGAGCACGAGCACCTCGCCGGGCTCCGGCGCGGCCTCGGCGCCCGAGGGCTTGAGGACGAACCAGTACGCCGCACCCGCGGCCAGCACCAGCACGAGGGCGATCACGATCAGCTTCTTCTTGCTCTTCTTCGGCTCGGCCGCGGTCGCCTCGGCCGCCGGCAGTGTCGTGGTGGTCATCGGGGGGCTCCCTGGGAGGGGTCGGTCGGGTCGGTGGGATCGGCGGGCAGGCCGTCGGCGCGCACGGCGCCGTCGTCGGTGGACCCGCCGGGGGTCGGGGTGGCGTCCTCCTCGCGGGGCTCGCCCGCACCGCGCCGGTCACCGCCGGGCGCGCCGTCGCGGGGCAGGGCTCCGGCGGCGTCGGGCAGCAGCTGCGCGACCTCGCGGGGCAGGCGGGTGAGCACGACGATGTCGACGCGCTTGTTGACCGCCTGGGAGCCGGGCTCCGACGGGTCGACCAGCGGCTTCTCGTGGCCGTAGGCGGCCAGGGAGAGCCGCTCGGCCGGCACCCCGAAGCGCTCGTCGAGCCGTCGGAGCACGGTGAGGGCGCGGGCGGCCGAGAGGTCCCAGTCGGTGGCGAAGTACTTCGGCTGCACGTCGACCTGGTTGGTGTGCCCGTCGATCTGCAGCCGGTCGGGGATGGCCAGCAGCACCGGGGCGAGGGTGTCGACGACCTCCTCGCCGCGGGCGGTGAGGGTGGCGAGGTCGGACTCGAAGACGACGTGGCGCGAGACCAGGCTGAGCACCAGGCCGCGCTCGTCGTAGGTGGCCTTGACGTCGTCCTGCAGGCCCTGGGCCCGCAGCGCCCGCTCGAGGCGCTCGCGCACCTCGTCGAGGCGCTCGGCCTCCGACCCGGCCTCCGCGCGGCGGCGGTCCTGCTCGAGGCGCTCGGTCTCGGCGAGCGCCTCCTCGACGACGGCGCGGTCCTTCTCCGACAGGTCGGCCAGCGCCAGCTGCGGGCGCACCGGGGCCACGGCGGCCGAGCCGGGCTGCTCCTGGATCGACGAGGCGCCCTGGAGCACCTGGTCACTGGCGCCGAAGCCGGCGGCGAGGCCCTCCTTGAGCTCGGCGAACTTCTTCTCGTCGACCTGGCTCATGGCGAACATGACGATGAAGAGCACCATGAGCAGCGTGACCATGTCGGCGTAGGTCACCAGCCACCGCTCGTGGTTCTCGTGCTCCTCGTGCTCCTCGTGGCGCTTGCGTCGGGCCGACACGGCTCAGGCCGCCTGGGCCTGGCCGGGGGCGACGGCCGCGGGCTGCTCGCCGGCGGGCAGCAGCGAGGTGAGCTTGGCGGCGATCACGCGGGGGTTGGAGCCGGCCTGGATGGCGGCGACGCCCTCGATGACGATCTCCATGCGGGCGACCTCGAGCTCGCCGAGGCGCTTGAGCCGGTTGCCGAGGGGGAGGAAGAGCACGTTGGCCGACATGACGCCCCACAGCGTGGCGACGAAGGCCGCGGCGATGAGGTGGCCGAGCTCCTCGGGGCTGGCGAGGTTCTCCAGCACGTGCACGAGGCCCATGACGGTGCCGATGATGCCGATGGTGGGGGCGTAGGCGCCCGCGTCGGCCCAGAACTTCGCCGACTGCTTGTCGGCCTTGCGCTTCGCGGCCACCTCGGCCTCGAGGATGTCGCGGACCTCGTCGGGGTCGGTGCCGTCGATGGCCATCGTGACGCCCTTGACCAGGAAGGGGTCGTCGACGTCCTTGACCATGTCCTCCAGCGCCAGCAGGCCCTCGCGCCGGGCCTTCTCGGCCAGGGAGACGACCGCCGGGACGACGTCGCCGGCGGGCTTGACGTCGCCGCCGGTGAAGGCGCGCTTGAGCGAGGCCACGGCCCCCTTGGCGTCGGCCATGGTGCCGCCGGCCACCGTGACCAGCAGCGTGGTGCCGAAGACCAGCAGCATCGGCGGCAGCAGCAGCAGGCTCATCGGGTTGCCGCCCTCGAGCACGTTGGCGGTCACGATGACCACCAGGCCCAGGCCGATGCCGATGGCTGTGGCGGCGTCCTTCATCGGGTGGCTCCCGGTCCGAGCGGCGCGAGCGCCGAGTGGTCCGCGCCGACGTCGAGCCCCGTGTCGAGACCCGTGGCCAGCCCGGCGTCGGGCCCCGTCTCGGCGGCGCGCGGCGCGTGGTGGGCCACCACGCTCAGGGCCGGGCGACGCCCGGCGAGCTGCTCGCCGAGGTCGACGTCGAGGGCAGCCCGGGCGCTGCCGAGGGCCTCGGGGGTCTGCTCCCCGATGCGCACGTAGCCGCTGAGGGCGATGAGCTCGGCGCGGTGGTGCCGGATGATCGAGACGACCGCGGTCATGCTCTCCGCGACGACGTACTTGGACCCGTCGACCAGCGTGATGACGGTGTCGGGGGTGGAGTCGATGCGCTCGATCAGGTCGGAGTTCAGGGCGAACACCGAGCCCGAGAGACGGGTCAGCGAGATCATGCGGGGCACCATCCTTAGTGCGGTCGAGCGACAGCCGTCCGTGGCCGTCACGATGTCCATCGGTCGGGGCGGGGCCGACCTGAGGGGTCGGCACGGGATCAGTCCGGTCCTCCCCGCGAGCGCGGCCGGCCGCCCGGGTGGGCGACCGGCCGCGGGCCGGGGCGACGACGAGCGCGCCGTGCGACGGCGCGGTCGCGTCAGCGCTTGATGTTGACGAGGTCCTCGAGCACCGAGTCGGAGGTGGTGATGACGCGGCTGCTGGCCTGGAAGCCGCGCTGGGCGAGGATCAGGTTGGTGAACTCCGCGGCGAGGTCGACGTTCGACATCTCCAGCGCACCGGCCATCAGGGTGCCGCGGCCGCCCTGGCCGGAGACGCCGAGGTCGGCCGGGCCGGAGTTGGCCGACTCGCGGAAGGCCGTCTCGCCGACGCGCTCGAGGCCCATCGGGTTGTTGAAGTCGGCCAGCGCCAGCTGGGCCATGTCGCGCTGCACGCCGTCGGAGAAGACGCCGCGGAGCTTGCCGTCGCTGCCGAAGGAGTAGGAGGTGAGCTCCACGCCGGCGGGCACCGCCGGGGTCAGGCCGGCGGTGTCGCGGGTGATGTCGACCAGCCCGCCGGTGGGGTCGCCGGCGGCGTCGAGGGCGTAGCCCTGCACGCGGGCGCCCGACGGGGTGACCAGGGTGCCGGACTCGTCGAAGGTGAAGGCGCCGGCGCGGGTGTAGAGCTGCTCGTTGCCGAAGCGCACCACGAACATGCCGTCGCCCTGGATCATCAGGTCGGTCGAGCGGCCGGTCATCTGCGCCGAGCCCTGGCTGAGGTTGCTGGCGGTGCCGGCCACCTGCACGCCGAGGCCGACCTGGATCGGGTTGGTGCCGCCGCGGTTGGCGTTGGCGCCCGACGCGCCGGTCAGCATCTGGCTGAGGGTGTCGCTGAAGACGGTGGTGCTGGACTTGAAGCCCGTGGTGTTGGCGTTGGCGATGTTGTTGCCGGTGACGTCGAGCATCGTCTGGTTGACGCGCAGGCCGGAGATGCCGGCGAAGAGCGAGCGAAGCATGAGGGGGTCCTCTCGGAGGTGCTGGTCAGGGTCGGGCGGGGGTGGCGGACGTGCTGGCGGAGCTGGTGCCGCTGCCGGCGGCCGTCGGGGCGGAGGCTCCGCCGGCGACGGTGAGGACGTTGACGAGGGGTACGTCGGTGCCGTCGACGTCGAGCACGGGGCCGCTGGCCTCGAACGTGACGCCCTGCACGGTGCCGGTGCCCTCGGTGCCGTCGGCGAGGGTGTAGCTGACCTCGCGCCCGACCAGGCTGCTGGCCCCGAAGGCCATCTGCGCGCCGAGCACGAGCGCGGTCTGGTCGGCGACGTCCTGCATCTTCTCCAGGGCGGTGAACTGCGCCGACTGGGAGAGGAACTCCCCGGTGTCGGCGGGGTTCATCGGGTCCTGGTAGCGCAGCTGCGCCACGAGGAGCTGCAGGAACATGTCCTTGTCGGGCGACGACGCGGACGTGGTCGCCGGCGCGAGCGCCTGCAGTCCACCCCCGGTGACCGCCTCCGTGGCCGAGATCGACACGGGTCCTCCTCACATGCTGACGTCGAGGGCCCGACGGGCCCCTGACGTCTGCGGGTCGGCTGAGCCGGCTCCCAGGGATCCTGGGTGGGCCGGTCTCGTGGTGCCATCCCTGGCGATGTGGTCGGCAGACGTCCGTGCCTGCCGTTCCTGCTGCCGGCTCGCGTCGCCCGAGGGACGCTCTCCGGAGTCGGTGTGGTCGGAGCCCGACCAGGAGCCGGGGGCGTCGCCGCGCGCGTCCTGCGCGCTCGTGCCCCCGGGGGTGGCTGCCGCGGCTGCCGGCGCACCGGCGGCGTCGCGCACGCTCACACGGGTCTCGCCGAGGTGCTCGAGCAGCCGCTGGAGCTCGGGCGCGCCCTGCTGGAGGGCGTCGCGCGCGCCCTCGTGGGCCGCCACCATCCGCACCCGCAGGCCGTGCTCGCCCATGCTCAGCGTCACCCGCACCTCGCCCAGCGTGCCGGGGTCGAGACGCAGCGTGAGGTGCTGGGTGGTGCGCTGCCCCGGGCCGGCCTGGGTCTGCGCGAGCCGCACCACCTCGGGGAAGACCTGGCCGGTCACCTGGCTGGTCACCTGGCGAGTCGACGGGGACGGCGGGGCCGGCGTCGTGCCGGCCGGCGCGGTCGTGGCGCCCGTGCCTCCCGCGGCGTCCGGGGCGGTGGCGGGTGACGCGCCGTCGAGCGCCGCGAGGTCCGCCCCTCCCTGTCCCGGCTGCACGGTCCGGTCGGCGCGGGTGGACGCCGTGTCCTGCGGTCCGGTCTGCGCCGGGGCCGCGGCTGCGGTCTCCGCCCCGTGCTGCTGGGCCCCGTGCTGCTGCGCCCCGTGCTGCTGCGACCCGGCGGCGGTGGGCGCCTCGGGGGCGGTGGGGGCGGTGAGCTCGGTGAGGTCGGTGGGGGCGGACCCGTCGGTGCTCGAGCCGGTGCCTGCACCGGTGGTCGTCCCGGCCCCGGCGGTCGCCGCCTGCTGCCCTGTGGCCCCGGGCTGCTGGGGCAGCGGCAGGGCGGCGAGGAGCACCGCGGTGGGGTCGACCACGGCCAGGGTGCCTGCCTGCTCGGCCCCGGCCTCGCCGTCGGTCCCGCCCTCGCTGCCGCTGTCGGGGCCGGCGCCCGTGGCAGGACCTGCCGCGGTGGCGGTCCCGGGCGCACCGGGCCCGCCGCCGTCGTGGTCGGCCATGGCGTCGACGAGGCCGGCGACGAGGGCGGCGAAGCCCCCGCCGGAGGCGGCGCCGTCGACCGCGCCCGCGCCGGCCGGGCCGGGCGTCGTGGCGCTGGTCGGCGTACCGGGGCGGGAGGCGGCGCGGGCCGTGGCGGGCAGGGCGGCGCCCTGGGGCATCACGCTCATGCGGCACGCACCATGGCCATGACCGAGCGCACGTAGTGCTGCGTCTCGGGGTAAGGCGGGATGCCGTCGTAGCGCAGCACCGCGCCGGGGCCGGCGTTGTAGCCGGCGAGGGCCAGGTCGGTGCGCCCGAAGCGGTCGAGCAGGTCGCGCAGCAGCCGGGCGGCGCCGTCGACGGCCTGCGCGGGGTCGAAGGAGTTCGTGACGCCGAGGCCGTCGGCGGTGCCGGGCATGAGCTGCATGAGGCCCTGTGCGCCGGCGGGGCTGACCGCCTTCGGGTCGAAGCCCGACTCTTGGCGGGCCACCGAGGCCAGCAGCACGGGGTCGACGCCGTAGCGCTGGCCCGCGGCGTTGAAGAGGTCGCTGAAGGGGACGCCGCTGACCCGGCTGCTGCCCGCGGCCGCGGGCGCCCCGGCCGCCCCGACGGGGGCGTCGGGCAGGACCCGGCGGATGTAGTCGGGCGTGCTCGGCACGTCGACGATGCGGATGTCGAGGCCGGTGCGCGGTGCCTCGAGCATCTTGCCGCCGCCGAGGTAGATGGCGATGTGGTCGGCGCCGTTGTTGCGGCTGGAGTTGTCCCAGGCGATGAGGTCGCCGGGGCGGGCCTCGGCCATCGAGGCCACCGGCTGCCCGGCGCGGGCCTGGTCGGCTGAGACCCGGGGCAGGTCGACGCCGAACTTGCCGTAGACGTACTGCACCAGCCCCGAGCAGTCCATGCCGCCCGCGGCCGGGCTGCTGCCGCCCCAGACGTAGGGCATGCCGACGTACTTCTTGGCCTCGGCGATGACGTCGGCGGCCAGGGCCGAGCCGCCGCCGGACGACGAGCCGGACCCCGCGGCGCCGGTGGCCGAGGCGCCCGCCGCGGAGGAGGCCGCGCTGAGGCTCGCCGCGAAGGCGCTGCCGCTGCTCTGCGACGGGCCGAGCAGGGCGAGCTGCGACTGGATCTGGGCGATCCGGGAGGTGATCTCGCTGACGCTCACGACGCGGCCCTCCCGGTGGTGGTGGTGGCGGTGGTGGTGGTGGCGCCGGGCTCGCCGACCTGCGCGGCCTGCTCGGCGCGCAGCCACAGCCGGCCGGCGACCTCGTCGAGCTCGACGGCCTCGCCGCGGGCGGCCTCGGCGGCGCGCTCGTCGGCGCGCCGCTCGAGCAGCCCCTCCACGGCGCCGAGGCGGGCCTTGTCGGCGCGCCACCAGGCGCCGGCGTCCAGGGCCAGGCGGCGGGAGGTGTCGAGGTCGGAGCGGGCCTCGACCGCGGCGTGGCGCAGCGCGGCCAGCGACTGGCGCAGCGCCACGAACTCCGCGAGGTCGCCGGAGACGAAGCCGGCGTGGTCGCGCACGGCCTGCTCGAGCTCGGCCACGCGCAGCTCGTGGGTGCGCTGCTCGCGCAGGGCGGTCTGGAGGCCGAGGCGGCTGTCGCGCTCGCGCACGCCGCGCACGCGGGCGACGGCGCGCAGCCCGGGGTCGTGGACGGTGCGGCTCACGGCGCCACCAGCTCCTGGAGTCGGGACCAGGCCTCGGGCAGCGGGGTGCTGTCCTCCATGTCCTGGCGCAGGAAGGACTCGATGCGGGGCATCCGCGCCAGGGCGGCGTCGGCGTCGGGGTCGGTGCCGGCGACGTAGGCGCCGATCTCCACCAGCTCGCGCACGTCGCGGTGGGCGGCCAGCATGCGGCGCAGGGCCACGGCGTCGGCACGCTGGGCCGGGCCGGTGACGGCGCCGGTGGTGCGCGAGATCGACTCGAGCACGTCGATGCTGGGGAAGTGCCCGGCGGTGGCCAGGCGCCGGGTGAGCACGACGTGGCCGTCGAGGATCGAGCGCGCGGTGTCGCCGATGGGGTCCTGGAGGTCGTCGCCCTCCACCAGCACGGTGTAGAGCCCGGTGATGGAGCCGCCGGGGGCCGTGCCGGCCCGCTCGAGCAGGCGCGGGAGCAGGGCGAAGACGCTGGGCGGGTAGCCGCGGGTGGCGGGCGGCTCGCCGGCCGAGAGCCCGATCTCGCGCTGGGCCATGGCCACGCGGGTCAGGCTGTCCATCATCAGCACGACGTGGCGGCCGGCCTCGCGGAAGGACTCCGCGATGCGGGTGGCGACGAAGGCGGCGCGCAGCCGCTCGACGGGCGGGGCGTCGGAGGTCGCGACGACCACCACCGAGCGGGCCAGGCCCTCGGGGCCGAGGTCGTTCTCGATGAACTCGCGGACCTCGCGGCCGCGCTCGCCGATCAGCGCGATCACCGAGACCTCGGCGTCGGTGCCGCGGGCGATCATCGACAGCAGGCTCGACTTGCCGACCCCGGAGCCGGCCATGATGCCCAGGCGCTGGCCCAGGCCGCAGGGCACCAGAGTGTCCAGGGCGCGTACGCCGAGGCCGAGCTGCCGGTCGATCCGCGGTCGCGAGAGCGCGTCGGGGGCCGCGTGGTCGACGTCGACCAGCGCCAGCCCGGGGAGGGTGTCGAGCGCCGGCCCGCCGTCGACGGGGCGGCCGAGGCCGTCGAGCACCCGCCCGCGCAGGGCGTCGCCGACGAGCACCCGCAGCGGCCCGCCGGTGTGGTGCACCGGAGCACCGACCTCGATGCCGGCGGTGCGGCCCAGCGGCAGGCAGACCAGCCCCTCGGTGGAGCTGGCGGCCACCTCGACCAGCACGGGCGCACGGTCGGCGGGGCGCACCTCGAGCAGGTCGCCCACGGCGCCGCGCAGCCCGACCACGCGCAGGTGCAGGCCCACGGTCTCGCTGACCCGGCCCAGCCGCAGCGGTGCGGCGGCGCGCAGGGCCCCGCCGCGGCCGCGGTCGAGGCGCTCGCGCAGCGACGTGGCGCCGGCGGGATGCGTGACGGGGTGCGTGACGGGGGAGGTCGTGACGGCGCTCATCGCAGGGCCTCCGCGACGCGCTCGAGGGCGGCGCCGACGCGCAGGTCGACGACCTGCTCGGCGGTCTCGACGACGGCGTCGTCGCGCTCGAGCCCGGCGTCGGGCACGACGGTGAGCTGCTGGCCGGCCGGGCCGGCCAGGCCGGCGAGGTCGGCGGCCACGGTGCTGGCGGCGACCTCGGGGTGCAGGCGCACGGTGACCGGCACGCCGGAGGGCAGCACGACCAGCGCGCGGCGCACGACGTCGGCGTCGGGGTCGGGGGAGGTGCGCAGCTCGTGGCCGACCAGCTCCCGGGTCAGCTCGCGGGCCAGGCGCAGGGCCTGCTCCTCGAGGTCGGCGGCCACCGTGGCGCCCGTGCGCTGCAGGGCGCTCGCGGCGCGCTCGAGACCGGCGAGGGCGGCGCGGTGCTCGGCCTCGCGGCGGGTCTCGGCGGCCACGCGCTCCTGCTCGGCCCGCGCGGCGACGGCGGCGGCCTCGGCGGCCGCCTCGCGGCGCCCCTCGGCCCAGCCGGTGGCGTAGCCCTGGGCGCGGGCGGCGGTGCGGGTGCTCTCGGCCAGCCCGGCCAGCGCCTGCTCGGTGACCAGGTCGCCGAGCACGCTGCTCCCGCCGAGGCGGGTCCAGGAGCCGTCACGCAGCTCGGGGGTGGCCGCGACCGTGGCGGCCTCGGCGGGGGCCCCGCGCAGCAGGGCCTCAGTCGACGAACTCAATGTCGCCCCCTCGCCGCACCATGATCTCGCCGCGCTCCTCGAGCTGGCGGATCGTGCGGATGACGCCCTGCTGCGCCTCCTCGACCTGCGTCAGGCGCACCGGGCCGAGCAGCTCGATCTCCTCGACCAGGCCCTCGGCGGCACGGCTGGAGAGGTTGCGGGTGATCTTGTCGCGCACGGCGTCGGCGACGCCCTTGAGCGCGAGCGCCAGCTGGGCGGTGTCGACCTGGCGCAGCACCTGCTGCACGGAGCGGTCGTCGAGGTGCACGACGTCCTCGAACATGAACATCCGGCTCTTGACCTCGTCGGCCAGCGCGGCGTCGAGCACCTCGAGGCCCTCGACGATCTGGCGCTCGGTGGAGCGGTCGGAGGCGTTGATGATGTTGACCAGCGGGTCGAGGCCGCCGACGCGCGACATGTCGGTGGGCTGCAGCATCGAGGAGAGCTTGCGCTCCAGGGTGGCCTCGACGGCCCGGACGATGTCGGGGGAGGTGCGGTCCATCACCGCGATGCGGTGGGCGACCTGGGCCTGCTGCTCCGGGGGCAGCCCCGAGAGCAGCAGTGAGGCCTTGTCGGCGGTCATGTGGGCCAGCACCAGGGCGATGACCTGCGGGTGCTCGTCGACGATGAAGGAGCGCAGCTGCGCGGGGTCGGCCTGGTGCAGGAACTGGAAGGGCATCTGCACCGCGGCGGCGTGGAGCCGCTCGATGATCTGCGCGGCGCGCTCGGAGCCCATCGACTGCTCGAGCACCTGCTGGGCGAAGGCCAGGCCCCCGCGGCTGATGTGCTCGCGGGCGGTCATGGTGTCGCGGAACTCCACCAGCACGGCCTCCGACTCGGCCGCGGAGATCGAGTCGAGCCGGGCGATCTCGGCGGTGATGGCCTCGACCTCGTGCTCCTCGAGGTGGCTGAGCACGGTCGCCGCGCGGGTCTTGCCCATCTGCACGAGCAGCACGGCGGCCTTGCGGGCCCCCACGCCGGCCAGGGTGCTGGCCAGTGCGCCGCCCATCAGCCGCGCTCCGTCAGCCAGCCGCGCAGCAGCGCGGCGACGTCCTCGGGCTGGCGCTCGATGAGCGCGTTGAGCTCGTCACGCATGTCGTTCTCCTCGCTGCGCTCGGACTCCTCCAGCGCCAGGGCGGCGGGCACGGGCTCGGTGAGCTGGCGTGCGGCGGACTGCTCGCGCAGCTGCTCCACGACGTAGGTCGTGGCCTGCTCGCGCTGCTTGGCGCGCTTGCGGCCCTTGAGCACGGCCAGCAGCAGCACCAGGGCGACCAGCAGGGCCAGGCCGACCTTGCGGATCAGGTCGTTGCGCGCGGCGCTGGCGTCGGCGGCGGCGGCGGCCTCCAGCTCGGCGGCGGCTGCCTCCTCGGCGGTGCGGTCGAAGGGCATGGTCACCACGCGCACCGAGTCGCCGGCGGCCTGGTCGAGACCGACCGCGTCCTCGACGAGGCCGCGCACGTCGGCGGTGGAGATCGCCTGGGTGCTGTTGGTGTCCAGCACGACGCCGACGTGCATCGACTCCACCGAGCCCGGGGTGGACTCGACGTGCTCGACGGTGCTGCCGACGGCACGGTCGGTGGTCGTGACCTCCTTCTCGTACGACGAGTCCGCCGAGCCGCCCGTGGCGCCGGTGTCCATCTGCCCGTCGGGGCCGACCACACCCTCCGCGCCGCCGGTGGGCGAGCCCGGTCCGGCGTAGGTCTCGGTGCTGGTGGAGGAGGACGTCGCGGGGTTGTCCTCCTCGGGGGTGAAGGTGGTGGTCTGGGTGGTGCGCTTGTCGAAGTCGAGGTCGACGGCGACCTGCACGGTGGAGTTGCCGGGGCCCACGACGCGGTCGAGGGTGGCCTGGATGTCCTGGCGCAGCTCCTCCTGGCGGGCCTCGATCTCCTGGTTGCGGGTCGTGGCGTCGACGCCGGTGCCGTCGGCGCCCGAGAGCAGGCCCTCGGTGTCGCTCACGGTCACGTCGGCGGGGTCGAGGCCCTCCACGCTGGAGGCGACCAGGTGCACGATGGCCTGCACCTGCTGGGCGCCCAGGCGGGTGCCGGCGCCGGTCTCGACGAGCACGGAGGCGGTGGGCGGGTCCTGCTCGTCGGCGAAGACGTCCTTGGCCGGCATGGCCAGGTGGACCACGGCGGTGTCGACCTCGTCGATGCCCTCGATGGTGGCCGAGAGCTCGCCCTCCATGGCCCGCTTGTAGTCGGTCTGCTCCTGGAACTCCGAGGTCGACAGGCCGTTGTCGTCGAGGATGGAGTAGCCGCCGTCGCTCTCGGAGGGCAGGCCCTCGCCGGAGAGGTCGATGCGGGCCTTGTAGACCGCGTCGCGCGGCACCATGACCGTCGCGCCGCCGTCGGCGAGCTCGTAGGGCACGCCCTGGGAGTCGAGCTGCTCCACCACGGCCGAGGCGTCGCTGGCCGAGAGGTCGGAGTAGAGGGGCGAGTAGGTCGGGGCCGAGGCCCAGCGGAAGACCAGGAAGCCGCCCAGCAGCAGGGCCAGGGTGCCGACGATCGCGACGACCTTCTGGCCCGCGGTGAAGCCGGCGAACGACTGGCGCCAACCGCCCAGCGTCCGGGTGATCGTGTCCTTCATCCGACCTGCATCCGCATGATCTCGGTGAAGGCCTCGACGGCCTTGTTGCGCACGGCCACGGTGACCTGCGTGGTGACCTGGGCCTGCGTGGCCGCGATCGTGTAGTCGTGGAGGTTCTCCAGCTGCCCGGTGGCGGCCTGCACGGCCATGCCGTCGGCGGTGCGCTGGGTGGCGTCGAGGCGGTCGAGGCCGTCGACGACCATGCGGCCGAAGTCGCTGCCGGCACCGCCCGCGGCCGAGGTGCCGGTGGGGGCGGGCGCGGCGCTGGGGGCGACCGTGGGGGCGACGTACGGCGTGAAGCCGGCGGCGCCGAGGGACTCGATCCCGCTGACGCTCATCAACGGCTCCCGATGCCGATGGCGGTGGAGTAGGTGTCCTGGGCGAACTTGGTGACCTGCGCCGAGGCCTGGAAGCCGCGCTGGGCCATGATCAGCTCGCTCATCTGGGCGCTCATGTCCATGGCGGGGGCGCGCACGTAGCCCTCGGCGTCGGCCAGCGGGTGGTCGGGGTCGTGCACGAGCATCCCCTCGGGGTCGCTGAGGGCGATGCCGGTGACGTCGACGCCGCCGTCCTGCCGGGCGCCGGCCATGACCAGCTGCGCCTGGAAGGCGGTCTGGTCGGTGGAGACCACCGTGTTGGCGTTGGCGATGTTGGAGGCCAGCGCGTCGAGCCAGGTCTGGTGCATGCCCAGGCCGGAGCCGGCGATGCGCAGCACGTCGAAGGCGCCCATCAGGCACCTGCCGCGGTGCGCACGAGCTCGAAGCGGTCGGTGACCGCACGGGCGACCATCTGGTACTGGAACTGCGACTGCATCGCGGCCAGCGTCTCCTTGCGCAGGTCGACGTTGTTGCCGTTGGCGCCCACCGGGGTGTCGGTGGCGACCATCGACGGCACGGCGCCCGCCAGGCGTCCGGTGATCGCCGCGTCGGCGTCGGCACCGCCGCCGGCCCCGGAGATGGCGGCGGCCAGCGTGCTCTCGAAGTCGACGGAGGTGGCCCGGAAGTCGGGGGTGTCGACGTTGGCGAGGTTGTCGGCGATGGTGCGCTGGCGCAGGGCCAGGCCGTCGAGGGCGAAGCCCAGCACCGACGACACGGAGTCGACGGAGGCGTAGGACGGTACGGACACGGTGAACCTCCCGCTGTGAGGCGAGTCAGTGCCGGTCCGTCGGCGAGGGCGAGCGAGCAGTCCCTGCTCGCGGGGTCTGATCGGTCCCCTCCGGGGGGACCTGAGGAAAAGTCCGGACCGCTTCCCAGGTGGTCCGGACGGGTGGTGCAGACGGGTGGCGCGACTCAGGTCAGGACGACCGCGAGACGCCCCGTGCCGTAGCCGGCGACGTCGACGACGAAGTCGCCCCGCCGGCCCAGCACCTGCGTCCGCGCGCGGGCGTCGGCCGGGAGGGCCTGCCCGGCGGGCACGCTGGCGTAGAGGCGCAGGTGCGCCGAGCCGGGGGCGTTGAAGAGCGAGGCCATGACGTTGAAGACCTCGCCCAGCGCCTCCGCGATCGACGCCGACAGCCGGCCCTCCTCGATGGCGGTGGCCGCCGCCCCGGGCGGCACGAGGGCCAGCGCGGCCCCGGCGTACGCCGAGAGGGGCAGGTCGCAGGCGACGACCGCGCGCACCACCAGGGAGTCGTCGACGTAGCTCGCGACGCTCGCGGGGTAGTAGGCGCTCACCGCGAAGGGCGGGCCGGGGCGCAGGTCGACCTGCTTGTCGACCAGGTCGCCGAGCAGGTCGCGGACCTCCTTGGGGCCCGGCAGGTGCGTGGGCAGGCCGGTGGTCGCCGCGGTCACGACAGGGCTCCGACGACGGGGGCGAGCGCGGCGTCGAAGGCCTCGGGGGTGAAGGGCTTGGCGATGAGGAAGGCGGCCCCCGACGCCTCCGCGCGCGCCCGCATGTCGGGGGAGCCCTCGGAGGTGACGAAGCCGAAGGGCACGGCGCTGCCGCCGGCGCGCAGCGCGTCGAGGAAGTCGATGCCGGTCATCTCGGGCATGTTCCAGTCCGAGAGCACCAGGTCGGGCGCCTCCGCGCGCACCTTCTCCAGGCCGTCGCGGCCGTTCTCGGCCTCCACGACGTCGTGGCCCCCGTGGCCGGCCTGGCGCAGGGTGCGGATGACGATCTGCCGCATCACGCGGCTGTCGTCGACGACCAGGATCTTCATCGGGTCTCCTCGGAGGTGCTGGTGCTGGAGTCGGGGGTGGGACCGGGGTCGGGGCTCGCGCCGGTGGGCACGCAGACGGAGACGCAGAGCGACTGGCGCCGCCAGCTCAGGTCGAGGCGGCAGACCTCGCGGCGCTGGTGGGAGGCCGGCACGGCGCCGCTGGCCACCAGCGGCAGCGAGAGGGTGCTCGGCCCGGGCATGAGGCTCTTGACGTTGCCGCCGATCACGTTGACCAGCTCGCCGAGCGCGTCGCTGACGTCCTCGGGGGCGAGGTCGGCGGGGTCGAGGGCGAGCATCGCCGCGGCGACGTCGCGGGCGAGGCGGTCGGTGACGGCGACGAGCACCGCGCCCTCCCAGGCTCCGCCGACGGTCGTCATGGCCGTCCACTCCTGCGGGCGCTCTACCGGGGCCACCTCGGGCAGGATCGGCTCGTCGGTGCCGAGGAAGGTCGACCAGACCTCCTCGACGACGGCGTAGACGTCGCCGATCTCGGGCTCGACGGCGGCGATCACGCCGGCACCTCCTGCACGACCAGGCCGAGCAGCTCGAGCTTCTCGACGATGGCGTCGGGGGTGAAGGGCTTGATGACGTACTCGTGGGCCCCGGCGGCGAGCGCCCGCACGATCTGGCCGTGCTCGGACTCGGTGGTGACCATCATCAGCGTCACGTTGCGCCAGCGCGGGTCGGCGCGCACCCGGGTGACGAAGGTGTAGCCGTCCATGAGCGGCATGTTCCAGTCGATGAGGCACAGCTCGGGCTCGAGCCCGGCCTCGAGGGCGTCGAGCGCCTCCTGGCCGTTGCCGGCCTCGGTGGTCTCGAAGCCCAGCTCGGTCACGATCCGGCGCAGGATCGTCCGCATCGTGCGGGAGTCGTCGATGATCAGGGCGTGCATGCGCGGGCTCCTGGGAGTGCGGTGGACAGGGCGGAGGCAGGACTGGACGCAGCGGCGGCGGGCGCCGCGCGGCGTGCGGTGGAGCGCGGGCGGTGGAGCGCGACGCGGCCCGCCGGCTCGCGGACCCACGCGTCGTCGAGGTCGAGGGTGGTCTCGGAGGACCCGAGCAGGAGGTAGCCGTCGGGGGCGACGCGGGGGCTGACCCGGCGCAGGATGTCGCGCTTGGTGTCGAGGTCGAAGTAGATGAGCACGTTGCGCAGGAAGACCACGTCGAAGACCGGCATCGGCGGGAAGGCCGCGGCGAGGTTGAGCGGGGCCGTGGTGACGTGGGAGCGCAGCTCGGCGCCGACCTCCCACTCGCTGCCGACCCGGGAGAAGTAGCGCACCAGCCGGGTGGCGGGCATGCCGCGGTTCATCTCGACCTGGCTGTAGCGGCCCGCGCGCACCCGCTCCAGCATGGTCGGGGAGACGTCGGTGGCGTGGATGCGCCAGGTCCAGCCCGGCGGCAGCGACTCGTCGAGCAGCATCGCGAGGCTGTAGGCCTCCTGCCCGCTCGAGCACGCGGCCGACCAGATCTCCAGGTGACGGGTCGTGGCCCGCGCCTGGAGCAGGTGGGGCAGCATCACGTCGGTGAAGGCCTGGTAGGGCGCGAGGTCGCGGAACCACGAGGTCTCGTTGATGGTCAGGGCGTCGACGGCGCGGGCGCGCTCGGCGACGGCGTCGGGCCCGGTGCGGAGCCGGACCACGTAGCGGTCGACGTCGGCGTCGCCGGCGGACCGGGCGAGCGGCAGCAGCCTCGCCTCGACGAGGTACTCCTTGCCCGGGTCGCAGAGCATGGCCGTCTCGCGCCGCAGCAGGTCGGCGACGTAGGCGAAGCTGGACTCGGAGATCACGCCGCACCCATCGACCGCGCAGGCCCCGCACCTGAGCGGTCCGCCCCAGATTCGCACCCACCGGACCGGACCACCCCGCCGCCGCGACGGCCCCGGGCAGGGGCCCACCCCGTGGCGTCGGCGTACTGCTCAGGGCGGGGGCGCTCCGGCCGATCGTCCCTGCGTGATCCGGGTCCTGGTCGTCGACGACTCCGCCGTGCTGCGCCGCCTCATCACCACGGTGCTGGCCGCCGATCCCGACATCGAGGTGGTCGGCACCGCCGTCGACGGCCTCGAGGCGATCGAGAAGGTCGACGAGCTGGCCCCCGACGCGGTCACCCTCGACGTGGAGATGCCCCGTCTCGACGGCATCGGCGCGGTCGAGGTCATCCACCGCAACCACCCCCGGCTGCCGGTCGTCATGTTCAGCACGCTCACCGAGCGCGGGGCCGCCGCGACGCTGCAGGCGCTGTCCAACGGTGCGTCCGACTACGTCGCCAAGCCCACCGGGGCCGGCAACGTGGGGGAGTCGATGGCGCGCGTGCGCGAGGACCTCGTGCCGCGCCTCAAGGCCCTGGTCGGCGCCCGCCGCATGGTCGCCGCCGTCCCCGTCGTACGCCGCGCCGCGCCGCGCGCCGCCGCGCCGCCGCAGGTGCTCGTCGTGGCCTGCTCGACCGGTGGGCCCGACGCCCTCTCCCGCGTGCTGGCGGCGCTGCCGGCCGCCTTCCCGCTGCCGGTGCTGGTCACCCAGCACATGCCGCCGGTGTTCACCACCCAGTTCGCGCAGCGCCTCGACCGGGTGTCGCCGCTGGAGGTGCGCGAGGCCGCCGACGGCGACCAGCCGCGCCCCGGGCTGGTGCTGATCGCCCCCGGCGACCACCACCTGACCCTGGTGCGACGCGCGGCCTCGGTGCGCGCGCAGCTCGACCAGGGCCCGCGGGAGAACTTCTGCCGACCCGCCGCCGACCCGCTCTTCCGCAGCGCCGCGGGCGTCCACGGCCCCGGCGTGCTCGGTCTGGTGCTCACCGGCATGGGCCAGGACGCCCTCGAGGGCGCACGCGCGGTCGTCGACGCCGGCGGCCGCGTGGTGGTGCAGGACGAGGCCACCTCGGTGGTCTGGGGCATGCCGGGCGCCGTCGCCGGCGCGGGCCTCGCCCACGAGGTGCTCCCGCTCGACCGGATCGCCGGCGCCCTGACCGGCCTCGCCGGCCGCGCCCTCACCCCCGCTCCCTGAGCTCCGCACGACCCCTGGTCGTGCCGGGTCAGCAGGCTCGGGCGGACGTGGCGGTGCCGAGCATCAGAAGGACCCCGACTTGCTGCTCAGCCGGCCGTTGCGGAAGAGGACGCCGACCCCGCCGTCGCCGGAGCAGGTCGAGTAGCGGCGCGTCTCGATCGTCAGACCGTCCTGGCTGTCCTTGGCCACGCGTCGCCCCGCGGTGTCGAAGACGGCGTGGACCTTCTTCATGCCCATGCCCTCCCCGACCTTCCTGAACTCCTTGCGGGTCACGCACCCGGGGGAGTCCGCGTGGGTCGCAGGAGCGATCACGGCGGTCCCAGCGGTGAGCAGGGCGGTGCTGAGCAGTGCTGCTGCGAGGCGGTGGGTCATGGTGGGTGCGTCTCCTGGGGTGCGGCCTGTCCGACGCGGGGGGCGTCGGCGCGGCCCTGTGGCCGCCCACGTCGAAGACTAGGTGCTGGGGTGGCGTCACCGAGCGGCTTCGCCCGGACGCACGACACCCGGCGCCCCCTGGACGGGGACGCCGGGCGACGGCGGGGGGAGGAGAGTGGTCTGGTGGGTCCGGAGGCCGGCGGCTCAGGCCGAGACGTCGACGTAGACGGGGCCGCTGTGGCGCGCCGAGGAGCGGTCCAGGGCGGTGGCGACGGCCTGCTGGCGCAGCGTGCGACCCAGGGTCTCGGCGATCGCGGCGAGCA
The DNA here is from genome assembly GCF_001423135.1 of Nocardioides sp. Leaf307. NCBI lineage: Bacteria > Bacillati > Actinomycetota > Actinomycetes > Propionibacteriales > Nocardioidaceae > Nocardioides > Nocardioides sp. Leaf307. The sequence continues at coordinate 689,311 of NZ_LMNY01000003.1, forward strand.
CGACCTGCTGGCGGGCGTGGATCTCCTCGGCCCGCTCGCGCAGGGCCTCGGGCAGCGGACCGTGGTCGTCGGGCACGTGCCACGGGTCGGTCTGCAGGACGGCGCCGTGGGCCAGGCCGCGCTCGGCGCGCATGACGTCGAGCTCGACGCGGTCGAGCTCGATCTGCCACGACTTCAGGTCGGCGTCGGGGTCGCGCGGCCGCAGCGTGCGGCGCGCGTCGCCGAGCACGGGTCCGGCGTCGTAGGGCATGGCCGGCTCAGGCCACCGACGCGGCCTGGAGGGCCGCCGCGCGCCAGGTCTGGCACAGGTCGGTGACCAGGGCCAGGCAGCTCTCGGTGACGGTGCTGTCCTTGCCCACGTTGGCGCGGACGAGCTGGGTGTGGAGGAAGTCGTAGATCGAGGCGAGGCCGGGGCCGCCGTCCCACTCCTCGGTGCGCAGGCTGGAGCGCAGCTCGAGGACGATGTCCTGGGCGTGCAGCAGCTGCTGGTGCGCCGTCTGCACGTCGCCGGCGCGCTGGGCGTCGAGACCGCGGGTGACGTCGAGCACGAGGCGCTCGTAGAGCATCACCAGCAGGCGGGCGGGGCTCGCGGTGGCGATGGAGGCGTCCATGTAGGTGCTGCGGGCGTTGATCATCTCAGTGCCTTCCTTGGCTGCTGGTCGATGTCGGGTCGGACCCCGGCGTCGTGCCGGGGGTGGTGCCGGTGGTGGTGCAGGAGGTGGCGCACGCGCTGGTCACGAGGAGCTCGAGGGCAGCGAGGAGATCTGGCCGGCCAGCCAGCTGGACTGGCTGCTCATCTGGCCCAGCGCGGTCTCGAGGGCGGTGAACTGGCGCTGGAGCGTCGTACGCCGCAGCTCGAGGCGCGTGTCCCACGCCTCGATGCCGTCCTGGAGCCGCTCGATGCCGGTGCGGCGCCCCGTGATGGCCGCGGTCAGGGTGCCGGTGGTGCTGTTGCTGGCGCCCTTGGCGACGGTCGCGACCCGGGCGGCGAAGCCGTCGCCGGCGGTGGAGAAGCGCTCGGCGACCCCGGCCGGGTCGGCGGCGTAGGCCTGGGTGAAGGCGCTCTGGTCGAAGGTCAGGGTGCCGGTGCGCGACACCTGGATGCCGAGCGAGGCCAGCGAGGTGCCGTCGCTGGGGTAGACGGCGTCGAGCAGCGCCGAGCGCAGGCTGCGCACGGTGGCGTCGCCGGCGAGGGCGCCGGAGGTCTTGGTAGCGGTGTTGTAGGACGTCTGGGCGTCGATGTCGGCCAGCAGCGAGTTCACGGTGTCGACGAGGTCCTTGACCGACGTCGCCAGCTTCGAGGTGTCGCGCGTCAGGGCGACCGAGGAGGTCGTGCCGGTGGCGGCCGCGGCGCCGAGGGTGAGGGTGACGCCGGGCAGCACGTCGGTGAAGGTGTTGGTCGTCGAGGTGACGACGATGCCGGCGCCGAGGTCGATCGAGGCGTCGCTGCCGGCGCGCACCGTGGCGCCGCCGAGCAGGGCCGCGCCGTCGGAGCCGGTGAGCGTGAAGTCCTGCGCGGCGCCCGTGGCGGTCGACTCCACGAGCAGCTGGTAGGAGCCGTCGGCGACCTTGACCAGGCTCGCGGCGAGGCCGGTGGCGTGGGCGGGGTCGTTGATCGCCCGGGCCAGGCCCGACAGCGTGCCGTCGGTGGCCAGGTCGACGGGGGAGCCGTCGAAGCGGTCGAGGCGCACGCTCGTGGAGGCCCCGGTGACCTGGTCGGTCAGGGCGTGGGCCTGGGCGAAGCCGAGCTGGTGGCTGCGGGCCACCCCGGTGACGGTGACCGACAGCGTGGCCGGGCCGGCGCCGCCGCCGGCGGTCACCGAGACCGCGGCGTTGCTGGACGTGGCGGTGAGCGGCGTCCAGGCGGTCGGCTTCGCGAGGGCCTCGGCCTTGCTGGCCAGCACCGAGGTCTTGGTGTTGAGCGTCTGCAGCAGGTTGGCCAGGGAGGTCTCGGTGGTGACCTTGGACTTCAACCGCGTCTGCGGCGCCGCCTCGAGCTGCATGAACTGGTCGACGAGTGTGGCTGTGTCGAGGCCCGAGGCCAGGCCGCTGATGCTGCTGGTGGCCATGGGACCTCCTCGGGTCGGTGCGGGTGCCTCAGGTGACTCGGGTGTGTCGGCTGGTGCGGGGCCGGGGGCCGGTGCGGGGTCGGGTGTGCCGACCCCGCACCGGCCGTCCGGGCGTGCGGGCGCTCAGCCCGCGGGTGGTGCGGGTGCGTCAGCCGCGCAGCAGGCTGAGCACGCCCTGCGAGGCCGAGTTGGCCTGGGCGAGCATCGCCGTGCCGGCCTGGGAGAGGATCTGCGAGCGGGTGAAGCTCATCATCTCCTGGGCCATGTCGGTGTCGCGGATGCGGCTCTCGGAGGCCGACAGGTTCTCGACGGCCACGTTGAGGTTGTTGATGGTGTGCTCGAAGCGGTTCTGGGCGGCACCCAGCTGCGAGCGCACCGAGGAGACGTCCTTGATCGCGGTGTCGAGCAGGCTGATCGCCTCCTGGGCACCCGATGCGGGCTTGAAGGACGCCTCGGCCGCAGCCACCTCGGCGGCGGTGCCGGTCACGGAGGCCGTGGTGATCTCGATGCCCGCGCCACCGGAGGCGTCGGCGGTGGCGGCGCCGGCCCCGAAGGTGCTGTCCAGGGCGCTCTGCAGCGCAGCCTGGGCGGTGGCGGCGTCCGTGGCCGTGTCGTACTTGACCGAGCTCAGGTCGAGGGACTTGTTGCCGATCGTCACGGTGCCGTTGAGCTTGCTGAACTCCGCCACGGCGGTGGCGTCGTCGCTGTAGTCGGTCGCCGCGCCCAGGGTCATGACGCCGGCGGTGCCGCTCTCGGCATCCGTGGTGTTGGTGCCGGTGGTCGCGTTGGCGGCGACCGCGGTGACGTCGAGACCGGAGAGTCCCAGACCCGAGGCGCTGAGGCCGTTGGTGCGGACCAGGTCCACGGAGATGCGGTCCTGGGCGGTGTTGTTGGCGCCGACCTGGAAGCTGCCGTTGAACGAGCCGTCGAGGAGCTTGGTGCCGTTGAACTCGGTGGTGTCGGCGATCCGGGTGATCTCCGTCTTGAGCTGGCTCATCTCGTCCTGGATGTTCTTCTTGGCATCCGTGTTGAGACCGCCGTCGTTGGAGGCCTGCACGGCCAGGTCGCGCATGCGCTGCAGGATCGAGTGCGTCTCGGTGAGCGCGCCCTCAGCGGTCTGCACGACCGAGACGCCGTCCTGGGCGTTGCGCGAGGCGACCTTGAGGCCACCGACCTGCGAGCGCAGGCCCTCCGAGATCGCGAGGCCGGCGGCGTCGTCGGCGGCCCGGTTGATCCGGAAACCGCTCGAGAGCTTCTCGAGCGACTTGGACATCTGGCCCTGCGTGACCGACAGGTTGCGGTACGAGTTCATGGCGTCGATGTTCTGGTTGATGCGAAGACTCATGATGGGTCCCTCCTGGGTGTCGAGTCGTGGAGCCCGTCCATGGGCTCACGGGGTGCTGATCGGCCCGGACGGTCCGGGCCTGAGCGGTTCGCCGATCTTTTTCGGCGGGTCGGTGGGGGCGCTGCGTGGGCGCGCCGCGGCGCCGCCGGCTCCGTCGTACGACGGGCTGGCGCGGGCCGGTGCGGGCCGGGAGCGCGGGGCTCAGGCGGTGCCGCTGAGCCGGGCGGTGACGCGGGCCGGCTGGCGGGTGGCGGCGTGGCGGGCGGCGACGGCCTGGAAGTAGGCGGCGCGGCGCTGGGCGGCGCAGCCGTCGGGGCGCGGGTGGGGCGTGACCAGCTCGGGGTCGAGGGCGCTGTTGAGGGCGTCGCGCAGCAGCACGAGGGCCTCGGCGCGGATCTGGGAGACCCGCGACTCGGTGACGCCGAGGGTCTCGGCGATCTCGGCCATGGGCCGCTCGGCGAGGAAGTACTCGCGCACGACGACCTGGAGTCGCTCGGGCAGCTCCTCGATGGCCTCCGCGAGGTAGTCCAGGCGCTCCTGGTGCTCGACCGCGGCCTCGGGGGAGGGGGAGGTGCTGACGAGCATCTCCTCGTAGGGGGTCTCGCTGCCGCCCTGGAGGGAGAGGACGTTGGCGCGGGCGACGTCGCCGTCGTTGCTCTCGACCTCGGCCAGGCTCAGGCCCAGCGAGGCGGCGACCTCGGCGTTGTCGGGCACGCGGCCGAGGGTGGCGGCGAGGCGGGTGCGGGCCTGGTCGAGGTCGCGACCGCGGCGGCGCACCGAGCGCGAGGCCCAGTCGATCTGGCGCAGCTCGTCGAGGATCGCTCCGCGCACGCGGCTCGCGGCGTAGCGCGTGAAGGGGACGCCGCGGTCGGCCTCGAAGGCGTGGGCGGCCTTGACGAGCGCGGTGAGGCCGGCGGAGTGGAGGTCGTCGCGGTTGACGTGGCTCGGCACCCGGCTCATGGTCTCGCGGACGATGTGGCCGACGAGCCCCATGTGGTCGACGATCATCTGCTCGGAGTCGGCGGTGCCCGTGGGCGTGTCGAGACCGTGGAGCGCCTGCTCCTGGTCGACGGACCGGTCCTGCGTGTGGTCGTGAGTGCTCACGGTGTTCCCCCCTCGTCCTGCGGCGCGCGCCCTCCCTGACGTGCGACGGCTCGAACCCTGCCGTCCCGGGGACGGGTCTGAAAGGCGATCCGGCACGAATGACCCGAGGGGGCTATACCGGGTCGCCGATCGACTGAGGTAGGGACTCATCCGTCCGGTTGGTCCCGTCGTTCCGCTCAGGTGGTCGCCGCCTGCGCCGATCTGCTCCGTCGACGAGGCACGACCACCCCGGTCGGGCCCGCACGGTGCCGGGAGGCGATGACGTGGTCGACGCGGTGGAGAGACTCTCCCTCACGCTGTGGCGCGAGCGTGAGCTGCTCGACACGCTGCTCTACCGCCTCGAGGTGGAGCAGCTGGTCCTGGCGAGCGGTCGCACGGCGTGGCTGATGCGGGCCGCCCGCGAGGTCGAGGCGACGCTGCAGGTGCTGCGCGAGACCGAGGTGCTGCGCGCGGTCGCCGCCGACGAGGCGGCGGCCCAGGTCGGCTGCCCCGACAACCCCTCCCTCAAGGCGCTGGCCGAGGCCACCCACGAGCCGTGGCGCACGATCCTGCTCGACCACCGCGAGGCCTTCGTCTCGGTGACCCGCCAGGTCACCGAGCTGGCCGACTCCAACCGCGACCTCATCACCAGCGGCTACCGCGCCGCCCGGGAGACGCTGCTCTCCCTCGACGACTCCACCCACAGCTATACCCCGGCCGGCGCCGCCGTCGCGGCGAGCGGCACGGCGCGCCTGGTCGACCGGAGCATCTGACGTGAGCGGCTCGTTGTCCTCCCTCAACACCGCCCTCACGGCGCTGCGCTACCAGCGCGTCGCCCTCGACGTCGCCAGCAACAACGTCGCCAACGCCACCACCGAGGGCTACACGCGGCGCCGCGTCGTCGGCGAGACCATCGGCAGCGCCTCCGTGCCGGCGATGTGGTCGCGCTACGAGGGCGCCTCGGGCAGCGTCGGCGCGGGCGTGATGACCCGCTCGGTCGACCGCATGACCGACGACCTCCTCGACGCGCGCTCGCGCCGGGAGAACGCCAACCAGTCCTACCTCGACGTGCGCTCGGCCACCCTCCAGCGCGTGGAGAGCGGCATCGGCGAGCCCGGCGACTCCGGGGTCTCGGCTGCGCTGACCTCCTTCCGCAGCAGCTGGCACGACCTGGCCAACGACCCCGGCAGCGCGGCGGCCCGCGAGGTCGTGCTGGCCCGCGCCACGGCGCTGGTCGACTCCGTGCACGCCCAGGCCCGCCAGGTCTCCGACGAGCAGGCCGACCAGCGGGTGCGTCTCCAGGGGGTCGTCGCCGACGTCAACACCACCGCCACCGAGCTCGCCGCCACCAACCGTGCCCTCGCCGCCGCCTCCCTCGACGGCGTGGACACCTCCGACCTGGCCGACCAGCGCGACGCCCTGGCCCTGCGCCTGGCCTCGCTCACCGGCGGCACCGCGAGCCCGCGCAGCGACGGCGGCTTCGACGTCTCCCTCGGTGGCGTGCCGCTGGTGGAGGGCGGCACGGCCCACACCCTGCAGATCGCCAGCGGCGTCACGGCCGGCGGCGGCGACGACGGCCAGCCGGTCACCTTCTCGATCACCACCGGCGGGGCCGCGCCGACCACCACGGCGGTGCCGGCCGGCCTCAAGGGCGAGACCGGCGCGGTGGCCGACCTGCTGACCACCACCCTGCCGGCCTACGCCGCCGGGCTCGGCGCGGTCGTGGCCACGCTGGCCGGCGAGGTCAACGCGCTGCACCAGGCCGGCTACGACCAGGGCGGCGCCGCGGGCGGGCCGTTCTTCTCCTTCGACCCCGCCGACCCGGCCGGCAGCCTGGCCGTCGCGGTCACCTCCGCCTCGGGCGTCGCCGCCTCGGCGGCCGCGGGTGGTGGGCTCGACGGCACCCAGGCCGACCGGCTCGCCACCGCCGGCGCCGCCGAGGGCGCCTACGCGCGCCTGGTCACCGGCTTCGGCACCGAGGTCGCCTCGGTGCAGCGGCTCGCCACCACCCAGCAGCTGCTCACCGCACAGGTCGACTCCGCCCGGGAGCAGCTCTCGGGCGTCAACCTCGACGAGGAGATGGTCTCCATGCTCTCGGCCCAGCGTTCCTACGAGGCGGCGGCCCGCGTGATGACCGTCGTCGACTCGGTGCTCGACACGCTGATCAACCGCACCGGGCTGCTGCGCTGATGGGCATCTCGCGCGTCACCCAGTCGATGCTCGCCGACCGGTCGGTCGGCTCGCTGCAGGGCAGCCTGACCCGCCTGGCCAAGATCCAGGAGCAGCTGTCGACCGGCAAGGTCGTCAACCGCGCCTCCGACTCCCCGACCGCGGCCGGCGCCGCCATGCGCTTCCGCGGGTCGATCGCCGACCAGCAGCAGTACGTGCGCAACGCCGAGAACGGTCTCGGGTGGCTCAGCGCCGCCGACACCACCCTCTCCAGCGTCAGCGACTCCGTACGCCGCGCGCGCGAGCTCGCCCTCCAGGGCGTCTCGGCCAGCAGCAGCCCCACGGCCCGCGCTGCGCTGGCCGCCGAGGTCGACCAGCTGCGCGAGCAGGCCCTCGCCGACGCCAACACCGGCTACCTGGGCCGACCCGTCTTCGGCGGGGTCACCGCGGGAGGCGCGGCCTACGACGCCACCGGCTCCTACGTGGGCGCCCCGGGCGCGGTCAACCGCACCGTCGGGGCCGGCGTGCAGGTGCGTGTCGACGTGCCCGGCCCGGACGTCTTCGGCGACGGGGCGACGTCGCTCTTCGCGGAGCTCGATGCCCTCTCGACCGCCCTCACCAGCGGCGACGAGGCCGGCATGCGGGCGGGTCTCGACGCACTCGCGACCCGCCTCACCACGGTCGCCACGGTGCAGGCCGGCGTCGGTGCGGCGTACAACCGCATCGAGGGGGCGGTGGAGTCGGCGAAGGGCCAGGTGGTGTCGCTGTCGGCGTCGCTGTCGGAGATCGAGAACACCGACCTGCCGAAGGCCATGGTCGACCTCAAGCTCCAGGAGGTCGCCTACCAGGCGGCGCTGGCCTCGACCTCGCGCGTCATGCAGCCGAGCCTGGTGGACTTCCTGCGATGATCGCCACCGTTGCTCCGACCCGATCCACGAGTCAGCCCGATACCCAGCCCGTCACCCAGCCCGTCACCGTGAGGACCCCCATGCCCGAGGCGCCCGCCCCCGACGCCGCGGTGCTCGACATCCCCGTGATCGAGCTCGTGCACCCGATGCCGGGGTTCCCCGACCGGCAGCGCTTCGCGCTGGTGCAGCTCGACGACGACGGGCTGCTGTGCGCGCTGCGCTCCCTCGACGACCCCGAGCTGCGCTTCCTGGTCGTGCCGCCGCAGGCGTTCTTCCCCGACTACGCCCCCGAGGTCGACGACGCGGTGGTGGCCGACCTCGCCATCGACGCGCCCGGCGACGTCCTGGTGCTGGCGGTGGTGACGCCGGCGCAGACCCTGGCCGGCACGACCGCCAACCTGCTCGCGCCGGTGCTGGTCAACACCGTCAACCGGCGTGCGTGCCAGGTGATCCTCGACGACACCTCGCTCTCGGTCAGCACCCCGCTCGTCGCGTGAGCCGCGTGCGCGACGCCGCAGCCCGGGCCGAGGCGTCCTGCGGCCCGGCCCGCCCCGGTGCGAGTAGCGTGGCCCCATGCTGGTCCTGAGCCGCCGCGTCGGCGAGAGCGTCGTCATCGGCGACGACGTGACCGTCACGATCCTCGAGGTCCGTGGCGACGTCGTCCGGGTCGGCATCGACGCGCCCCGCTCGGTGGCGGTCAACCGCGCCGAGCTGCTGGCCGAGCTCGAGTCGTCGAACCAGGCCGCCGCCTCGCCCAGCGAGGAGGCCGTCGCGTCCCTCGCGCAGGCCCTGCGCGGTCGGCCGGCCAACCCGCCTGGATCGGCGGGGCGCGAGCGCACCTGAGCTGGTCCGGTCCACCCCGGCCCGCCGGCCCACGAGCACCGGACGACCGCTCAGTTCGCCCCCGGCCCCGCCGATGGGGCGGGCATGGATGACGACGCCGAGATCGTGGCCGAGTTCCTCGTGGAGAGCCACGAGAACCTCGACCAGCTCGACCGCGACCTGGTCGCCCTCGAGCAGGAGCCCGGGTCGCGCGAGCTGCTCTCGAGCATCTTCCGCACGATCCACACCATCAAGGGCACGAGCGGCTTCCTGGCCCTCGGCCGGCTCGAGGCGCTGACCCACGCGGGGGAGAACCTCCTCTCCCGGCTGCGCGACCGCAAGATGGACCTGACGACCGAGGTCACCGAGGTCCTGCTGCGCACCGTCGACACCGTGCGGGCGCTGCTCGAGGTCATCGAGCGCTCCGGCACCGACCAGGACCCGACCGTCGACGTCCAGGTGGTCGTGGCCGAGCTCGAGCGGGTCCTCGCCGGCGGCAGCGCCCCGGTCGTGGCCCCGGACCCCGCCCCGGTCCAGGCCGTGGTCGCGCCCGAGCCCGTCACCCCGTCGTACGTCGACCCCGCGCCCACCGCGCCGGCGGCGGCGGAGCCGGCGCCCGCCGCGCCGGCGCCCGCCACGCCCCCCGTCGCCGCAGCGCCGCCCGCAGCCGCGCCCGCAGCGGCGCCCGCGCCGGCCGCGGTCGCGGAGCCCCTCGACCCCGACGCCGACCCGGCGCCCCGCGGCGTCGTGGACTCCTCGGTGCGCGTCGACATCGAGCTGCTCGACGGCCTGGTGCAGCTGGTGGGGGAGCTGGTGCTGACCCGCAACCAGATCATGCAGCGCACCGACGCCACGACGGCCGCGGCCGGCGACGCCGAGCTCGTGCGCGCCGCGCAGCGCCTCGACCTGGTCGCCAGCGAGCTCCAGGAGAGCGTCATGCGCACCCGCATGCAGCCGATCGGCCAGGTCTGGTCGAAGATGCCGCGGATCGTGCGCGACCTGGCCCACCTGCTCGGGCGCGAGGTGGCCCTGGAGATGGAGGGTCACGACACCGAGCTCGACCGCTCGCTGCTGGAGGCCCTGCGCGGGCCGCTCACCCACCTGGTGCGCAACGCCCTCGACCACGGCCTGGAGCCCCCCGAGCAGCGGGTCGCGCTGGGCAAGCCGGCGGCCGGGCGGCTGCACCTGCGGGCCTTCCACGAGAGCGGCCAGGTGGTCGTGGAGATCTCCGACGACGGTCGCGGCATCGACCCCGCCGTCATCGGCGCGGCCGCGGTCTCGCGCGGTGTGGTCACCCGCGAGCAGCTGGCCCGCATGGAGCCCCGCGACGTGCTCCACCTGATCTTCCGCCCCGGCTTCTCGACCGCCGAGCAGGTCACCAACGTCTCGGGGCGCGGCGTCGGCATGGACGTGGTGCGCACCTCCATCGAGCGCATCGGCGGCAGCGTCGACATGCTGTCGGTGGTCGGCTCCGGCACGACCTGCCGGGTGCGGATCCCGCTGACCCTGGCCATCATCCCCGCGCTCGTCATCGGCGAGGCCGACGAGCGCTACGCCATCCCGCAGGCCAACCTGGTCGAGCTGGTGCGCCTGGAGGGCCAGGACCTGCGCGACAACGTCGAGGTGCTGGCCGGCGCGCCGGTGCTGCGGCTGCGCGGGCGGCTGCTGCCGCTGGTGTCGCTGTCCGAGACCCTCGGCCGCGACGGCGCCGGCGTCCGCTCCGCCACCGACCCGCTCACCGTCGTGGTGGTGCAGTCCGACGACGTCCGCTTCGGCCTGTGCGTCCAGGACGTGCACGACACCCAGGAGATCGTGGTGAAGCCGATCGGGCGTCAGCTCAAGCAGCTGGCCATGTACGCCGGCGCCACGATCATGGGCGACGGCCGGGTGGCGCTGATCCTCGACGTCGGGGGCATCGCCCGCGAGCGCGCGCTGACCTCGGTCGAGACCGTCGAGCCGGTCGCCCGCGTCGACGAGGCCGACAGCCGGGCGCTGCTGGTGCTGGAGGTCTCCCACGGCCGGCGGGCGGCGCTGCCGCTCACCGCGGTCTCGCGGCTGGAGGAGTTCGACCTCGACCGTGTCGAGCGCTCCGGGTCGGTGGAGGTCGTGCAGTACCGCGACGGCATCCTGCCGCTGGTGCGCCTGGCCGCGGCCATCGGGCTGCCCGAGTCGCCGCCGCCCGAGGAGCAGCTCTCCGTGGTGGTGCACGAGGAGGAGGGGCGTCGCGTCGGCATCGTCATCGACCGCGTGCTCGACGTGGTCGAGGAGCACGTCGTCCTCACCGAGGTCGGCCGTCGGCCCGGGGTGCTCGGCTCCGCCGTCGTCCAGGACCGGGTCACCGACCTGGTCGACCTCGACGCCGTCGTGCGGCCGGTGCTCGGCGCCCGCGAGCTGGTGGGTGCCCGATGACCGCGACGACCACGGCCGCCGCGCCCGCCGCGACGACGGCCACGGCCACGGCGCACACCGTGACCACCCGCCAGATGTGCACCTTCTGGGTCGACGGCCTCTTCCTCGGCATCAGCGTCGAGCACGTCCAGGAGGTGCTGCGCTACCAGCAGCTCACCGTCGTGCCGCGCGCGCCCGCCGCCGTGCTCGGCCTGATCAACCTGCGCGGGCAGATCGTCACCGCCCTCGACCTGCGCTGCCGGCTCGGGCTGCCGCCGCGGGCAGGGGAGGACCTGCCGATGAACGTCATCGTCCGCAGCCGCGGCGAGGTGGTCTCGCTGCTCGTCGACGACATCGGCGACGTCATCGACACCGACGACCACCTGCTCCAGCCCACACCCGCCAACCTGCCGCCCGGTGTGCAGGACGTCGTCACCGGCGTGCTGCCCCTGGCCGGCTCCATCCTGCTCGTCGTCGACGCCGACCGCGCGGTCGACGTCTCGTCCCACCTCACCACCGGAGGAACCCCGTCATGACCGAGCTCGACGTCGCCCCCAGCCCGAACGGCCAGGCCCCCCACGGTCAGAGCCCGCACGCCCACGTGGGCGTGGTGTCGCAGCAGGAGGTCGCCACGGCGCCGGCCCCCGGCGCCGGCGTCGACCTGGCGAGCCTGCCCGGCGTGCTCGCCGCGATCCCGAGCCGGGTCATGCTGGCCGACCGCGACTTCACCATCACCTACGTCAACGAGGCGACCCGGGAGGGCCTGGTCCGCCTGGCCGACTGGCTGCCGATCCGCCCCGACCAGATCGTCGGGGCCAACCTCGACATCTTCCACAAGAACCCCGCCTACCAGCGGATGATCCTGGCCGACCCCAGCCTGCTGCCGCGCCGGGCCCACATCAGCGTCGGCCCGGAGACCCTCGACCTGCAGGTGCACGCGATCCACGACGAGGACGGCCAGTACGTCGGGGCCATGGCGACGTGGGAGAACATCACCGACAAGCTGCGCAGCGAGCGCGAGCTGGCCGAGTCGATGGCCGACGCCGGCGCGGTCAACAAGGTGCTCGCCGGTCTGTCCGCCGCCCAGAGCGTCGACGACGCCGTGCGCACGGCCCTCGACGCCGTGCGCGAGGAGTTCGGGTGGGCCTACGGGTCCTACTGGAGGATCGACGAGGCCGACCGCACGCTGAAGTTCGCCCTCGAGTCCGGTGACGCCGGACCCGAGTTCCGTGCCGTCACCCTCGAGGCGTCCTTCGCCGAGGGTGTGGGGCTCTCGGGGCGGGCCTGGCGCAGTCGCGACCTGTTCTTCACCCCCGACCTGGGTGAGATGACCGACTGCGTGCGCGCCCCCGTGGCCCAGCGGGTGGGCGTGAAGTCGGGGGTGTGCTTCCCCGTCACCGAGTCGGGCCAGGTGGTCGGCACGATGGACTTCTTCGCCACCGAGACCCTCTCGCCCTCGCCCCAGCGGCTCGACGCGCTGCGCAACGTGGGCCGCCTGGTCTCCTCGACCCTCGAGAAGCTCTCCGCCGAGCAGGTCGAGCGCGACCGGGCCGCCGAGATGGCCGCCAGGGTCGAGCAGGTGCTCGAGGTCGTGCGCGCCGCCTCCGCCGGCGACCTGACCCGCGAGGTCACCCTCACCGGCACCGACGCCATCGGCCAGCTCGCCGCCGGCCTCTCCACCCTGCTCA
>NZ_LMNY01000004.1:0-14912 GCF_001423135.1 Nocardioides sp. Leaf307
CGGGCTTGCGGGTGGCGGGCTTGCGGGTGGCGGGCTTGCGGGTGGCGGGCTTGCGGGTGGCGGGCTTGCGGGTGGCGGGCTTGCGGGTGGCGGTGGCGGTGGCGGTGGTGGACATGCTGACCTCCTGGCCTGTCGTGGGACCCGCTGTCGGGCCCCCGGAGAGACCAAGGTGCAGAAGATCGCGGCGAATGTTCAGAGCGAATCTGGGACCCGTCGGCCCGTCTCGGCGACCACCTGGGGAGACGGTCGCTGAGAAAGTTCGCTGCGCCTGCCCGAGCCGGGCCAGATCACCGAGTGCGGCCTGCCTGCCGGTGCACCAGCGGCGCGCGTTCTGCCCGCCGTCTGCGCGCGCGTGGCGGTGCCCGCGGGGAGAGCGCGGGAAAGGTACAGGAAGGGGCGGGCAGCGGGCGCGTGGTGGTCGTTTGCGTGGTCGAATGGCGAGCTGTCGGAGCGTCTGCGCAGGTCAGCGGCGGTCCGACCGTCTACTGTCTAGGCCGAGTCTGTCCGGAACAGGTTCAGGCGGGCCAGCCCGGACGCACGCGGCTTCACCTACGCAGTCGGCACGGCTAGCCGAAAGGAAGAACTGTGGATCAGATCGTCAAGTCGCTTACGAGCACGTTCGCCCAAGAACAGGGCATTACGGCCCTGGAAGAGTCAGTTCAGTTCGAAGCCTTCGTAGCGAACGCCACTTTGAGCGCTTTCTACGATGAGGAGTTCAACCCGCTCGACTTCGTGATCGGCGCGGGCGGCGATCTGGGCGTCGATATCGCTGCAATTGTCATCAACGGCGATTTACTTCTTGATGCCGTCGACGTTGAGCAGGCCGTCAGCGCTTCGAAGCAACTTGATGTGAAGTTCATCTTCATCCAGGCAAAGAGGCCTGAGTCATTCACTGCGGCCGTCTTTACCGACCTCGCGGACAACCTACGACACCTGATCAAAGATGACACTTTAAGGTATCCGGCAAATGCAGATGTCGTGAACTTGAGAGAGGCAATAAAGCACGTATTCGCCGATCTGTCGAAATTCACGAATGGGCTCCCTACTGTCATTGTCAGGTACGCGACGACAGGCGTTGTAGGTGACGCACTTCTGGAGGAGAAGCGACAGTCGGCGATCAAGGTCCTTGACGACACCAACTACTTCGACAAGGTCGTGGTGGAGGCCGTTGGGGCGCGCCAACTGCGCGACCAGCATCAGGCTTCGACGTCCGCAGTCACAGCGCAGTTCAGCATGGACAAGCGGCTCACCCTGCCCAAGATGCCGGGCGTAAACCAAGCCTTCATCGGCGTTCTTGCCGCCAAAGACCTCGTCGCGATGATCACAGATGGCTCCGGCGGCATCCGCAAAAGCCTCTTTTTCGACAACGTCCGAGACTTCCAAGACTTCAACCCTGTCAACCAGGAGATCCTGGCGTCACTGAACGACACTACTCGGAAGAGTCAGTTCTCAGTCCTGAACAACGGCGTGACGATCGTGACCCGTTCGTTGACTCCAGCAGGCGACGAGTTCTCCATCAGCGATTTCCAGATTGTGAATGGCTGTCAGACGTGCCACGTGCTTTTTCACGCGAAGGATCAGTTGAACGACGACGTCCATGTGAGCCTACGCCTCATTCAATCTCAAGACGAAGATGTCATTGCCGGCATCACTGCCGCCACAAATCGGCAAACTGCAGTATCGGACGACGATCTCGAGGCTAGGGAGCAGTACCACAAAGATCTTGAGGCCCTGTTTACAACGTTTCCTGCAGGGCAAGAATTGCATTATGAACGAAGGTCGAAGCAATACGCAGGACAGGAAATCGAGCGCACACGAATCCTGACTCGCTCTCAGCTTGTGCGAACGTACGCCTCAATGTTCCTGGATGAGCCAGCGCGAGCTGGGCGGTATGTTCGAGAACTGAGGGAGACGCGCAAGAACGATCTTTTCAACCCATCGACAAATACCCTCGCCTACTATGCGAGCGCGGCCGCCTACTACCGCATCGAGTGGCTGCTCAGAAACAAGCGGTTAGACCGTAAGTACTCCCCAGCCAGGTACCAACTCCTAGCCGCGCTGAAGTTGCGAGTCCTTGGTGACAAGCCGTTGCCCCAAGGCGACCGAAAGTCAAAGACCGAGCTAGACAAGCTCCTCAAGGTCGTCTGGGACGCACAGGCGTCCGAGCAACTAGTGAACGAGCTTCTGCCGGCATTGGATAAGGCCGTCGAAGCGGAGACTCCAGGAGTCGCCCTGAATCGCGATACCGTCCGAACGCGTTCCTTCACGGATCGGTTCAAGGCACAGGTTCTAGCGCTCCCACCGCGCGCCTAACTGGCTAAGACCACGAATCGACCACCTGTAGGCCGTGGTCGGGCATGGTCAGGCGTGGTCAGCGCCTCACCTGGATTCGGGCCTCGAGCTGCCGAAACACCGCCTGACCTGGGCAAACGCTCAGACCACGGCTCGCCTTCCTAAGCGAAAGGTCGCAAGTTCGACTCTTGCCTGGGGCACCCACGGCTCGCGCGGTCGGCGGTCCACACGACCGGCCGTCCGGCCACGACGTCGCGCCGTGCTGGCAGCGGCGACCTAGGCTCGGGCGCATGGACCTGGGACTCTCGGGCGCCCGCGCGCTCGTCACCGGCGGCAACCGCGGCATCGGCCTGGCGACGGCGCGTCGCCTCAGCGCGGAGGGGGCGCGGGTGGCGCTGCTGGCCCGCGACGGCGAGGCGCTGGAGCGGGCCGCGGCCTCGATCGAGGGGGCGGTGACGGTGCAGGCCGACACCACCGACGACACCGCCGTGCGGGCCGCGGTGGAGCGCGCCGCGGACGAGCTCGGCGGCCTCGACGTGGTGGTCAACGCCGCCGCTCCGCGGGCCAGCGGCGGGCGCACCCCGGGGCTGGCCGGCCTCGACGACGCGGAGTTCCTGGTGGAGATGGACACCAAGGCGCTGGGCTACGCCCGCGTCGTGCGCGCGGCCTCGGCGTACTTGCTCGACGGGGGCGGGCGGATCGTCAACGTCTCCGGCATGAACGCCCGCAAGACCGGCTCGATCACCGGCTCCGTGCGCAACATCGCGGTCGTGGCGCTCACCAAGAACCTCGCCGACGAGCTCGGGCCGCAGGGCGTCAGCGCCGTGTGCGTGCACCCCGGCCTCACCGTCACCGAGCGCAACGCCGACGACGGCGACTACCTGGTCAAGGCCGCCGACAACGCCCTGGGGCGTGCGATCACCGCCGACGAGGTGGCGACGGCGGTGACGTTCCTCTGCTCGCCCCACGCCGCGATCGTCAACGGCGGCGTGGTCACCCTCGACGGGGGCCGACCCGGGTCGCTGTGGGCCTAGGCGCCGACGTACCCGCCCAGGCGGGGCTCAGGCCACGACCTCGAAGGTGAGGCCGGCGGCGACCAGCCGCGCGATGAGCGCGTCACCCATCGCCTGGGCCGTGGTGACGCAGCCGGCGGTGGCGGGCAGCTCGTCGAGCACCAGGCACAACGCCGACTCGGCGAGCATCTTCGCGGTCTCGGAGTAGCCCGGGTCGCCGCCGGACACGCGGGTGTGGATCGAGCGTCCCTCGCTCTCCGCGACGAAGTCGACGGTGAACCACGACCGCGCACGGCGGCTCTCGTCGGGGCCCTCGCCCTGCTTGATCCGGCCGAGGAGCGCGTTGCGCAGCGGGCGCACCTGGGCGGCCAGGCCGATCGCGGAGACGCCGAGCGCCCCGCCGGCGGCGTAGCGCAGCGTCTTGGTGCCGGCGAAGTGGGAGTAGCGGAACTCCGGCCCGTAGGCCTCCAGCGCCGCCCCGCTGCGCGCGACGACCTGGGGGTCGATGGTGGGCATCGGCAGCAGCCACAGACCGAGGGCCTTGTCGCGGTGGGGCTTGCCGGCGACCGCGCGCGAGGAGCGGCCCTCGGGTCGCGGCTCGGCACGGCGGCGGGCCTTGAGGGCCTCGCTCATCTGCTTGGCCCGGGCGAAGGCGCCGATGGCGGAGTGGAAGGTGCCGCCCGAGACCATGCCGCTGGCGCGGACCACGCCCCGCATGGCCACCGGACCGCTGGCCCGCAGCTGCTGCACCGTGTAGAGCGCACCGAGGTCGTGCGGGATCGAGTCGAAGCCGCAGGCGTGCACGATCCGGGCACCGGTGCGGGCAGCCGTGGCGTGGTGGGCGACGTACATGCGGTCGACGAACTCCGGCTCGCCGGTCAGGTCGACGTAGTCGGTGCCGGCCTCGGCGCAGGCGCGCACCAGCGGCTCGCCGTGCTGGAGGTAGGGCCCGACGGTGGTGACGACGACCTTCGTGCGTGCCGCCAGGTCGGCCAGGCCCGCGGCGTCGGTGGCGTCGGCCTCGAGGAGCGGCAGGTCGGCGAGGGCGGGGTCGATCCTGACCAGGCGGGCGCGCACGCGCTCGAGCTTGTCGCGGCTGCGACCCACCAGGGCCCAGCGCAGCCCGGTGGGCGCGGTGCGGGCGAGGTACTCGGCGGTGAGGCCCCCGGTGAAGCCGGTGGCGCCGAAGAGGACGAGGTCGAGCTCGCGGGAGTCGGGCATGCCCGTCATCCTCGCACCGCGCCGTCGCCGGGAACCAGCGCGGGCCACCCGCCGTCACAGCCCCGTGCCCGCCACCCCCACGCACCGCCTCCTCCGCCCCGTCGTCGCGCCCCGTCGGGCCCGCGCCGGGCGGCCCGGCCCCCCGGTCGCGACGCTGCTCGCCGTGCTGCTCACCGGCGCGCTCGCGGCCGGGTGCGGCGCAGCGCCGGCGGACGACGGGCCCGCCGCCGGCCCGGCCGGCCCCGCCCTCGGGACCGCCGGCCTCCGAACCACCGGCGACGGGACCGCACAGGCCACCTGGCTCGGCGGCGACCTGGCACCCGCCGACTCGTGCGCCGACCTCGCAGCGGCGTACGCCGACCTGGGCGAGGACCTCGTCGGCCCCCACGGCTGGGAGGACCCGTACTTCTTCCTCGACTCCCCCTTCTTCGCGGCGCGGGGCGGCGCGCCGGAGCTCGCCGCGTCGGACCGGGTGGCGAGCGGCCCCACCGCGGGCATGACCCGGGCCGACCCCAGCGCCACCGGCACCACGGTGCAGGAGGCCGGCGTCGACGAGCCCGACACGGTCAAGACCGAGGGCTCCCGGCTGGTGCGCGTGACCGGCGGCACGCTGAGCACCCACGACGTGGGCGGCGCGCAGGTCGTCGGGCTCGGCTCGCTCGACCTGACCGCGACGTCGCTGGTCGACCCCGAGCTGCTGCTGGTGGGCGACACCGTCGTGGTCGTGGGCCGCGACCGGGCCGCGGCGACCACCCCGCGGATCGCCGGCACGCCGGCCTCGACCTCGACCGCGCCCTCGACCAGGGTCCTGACCGTCGACGTCTCCGACCCGACCGACCCGCGGGTGACCGCGTCGACGGCGTACGACGCGGGGCTCGTGCGGGCGGTGCAGCACGGCACGGTGGTGCGGCTCGTGCTGTCCTCCGGCCTGCCCGACCTGCCCTTCACCACGCCGCGCCGCGCGGGCGGGAGCACCGCGGCCACCCTGGCCAACCGCGGGGTCGTGCGCGCCGCCACCGCGGCCGACTGGCTGCCCGGGGCCACCGTGGACGACCTGACGGCCGACGGCGCGTCGACCACCGCGCCCGCCGTGACCTGCGACGACGTCGCCGTGCCGTCGCAGGAGGCCGGTCTCGGCACGCTGGCGGTGCTCGGCCTCGACGCGTCCACCCCGGAGTCGGCGGCGCGGAGCCTGGTCGACCCGAGCGGCTCCGGCCTGCTGGTCGACACCGACCTCGCCTACGCCTCCGCCGAGCGGCTCTACGTCGCCACCGCCCCCGCCTGGGCGGGCTGGGACCCCACCGGCGCGACCGGCACCGGGCTCACCACGGTGCACGAGCTCGACCTCGAGGGCGTCTCCACCTCCTACGTCGCCTCCGGTGAGGTGCTCGGCACGCTCGCCGACCGGTGGGCCATGGACGAGGCCGACGGGGTGCTCCGCCTGGCCCTCGGCCCCGGTGCCGGCACCGGGCCGGCCAACGCCGTGGCCACCCTGCGCCGCGACGGCGACCGGCTCGTCGAGGCGGGCCGGGTCGACGGGCTGGGCCGCTTCGAGAGCATCGAGTCGGTGAGGTGGTTCGACGACCTCGCGATCGTGGTGACCTTCCGCCGGGTCGACCCGCTCCACACCGTCGACCTCTCCGACCCCGACCGGCCGCGGCTGCTCGGGACCCTGACGGTGCCCGGGTTCTCCGCCCACCTCCACCCGCTCGGGCCGCGCCGGCTGCTGGGGATCGGCGAGGGGCCCGACCGCGGCGCGTGGGGTGCACAGGTCGGTCTCTTCGACCTGGGCGACCTCGCGGACCCCCGCCCCCTGGGCGTCCACCACTTCGCCGCCGGCACCACGCTGGGCGCGTCGGTCGACCCGCGGCAGCTGACCTGGCTGCCCGGCGCCCGGACCGCGCTGAGCGTGGTCTACGGACCGGGTCGCACCCGACCGCACCTGGCCGTGGTGTCGCTCACCGACGGTCGCGTCTCGGCCCGCACCCTGCCCCTGCCGCGTGGCACCGAGGCCCGCGGCGTGCGCACGGTGCTGCTGGCCGACCGCCGGGTCGTGCTGCTCACCGACCGGTCCACGACCCTGCTCGACGCGGCCCGGCCCACCCCCGTGCCCGATCCGGCGCCGGGCTCCGAGCAGCCGCCGGCCCGCTGAGGGCGGCGTAGGCTCGTCGCATGTGCCGCAACATCCGCCAGCTCCACAACTTCGAGCCGCCGGCCACGCGAGACGAGGTCACGGCGGCGGCGCTGCAGTACGTGCGCAAGGTGAGCGGCAGCTCCAAGCCCTCGCAGGCCAACCAGGAGGCCTTCGACCGCGCCGTGCGCGAGATCGCCCACCTGACCCAGCACCTCCTCGACGACCTCGTGACCGCCGCGCCGCCCAAGGACCGCGAGGTCGAGGCGGCCAAGGCGCGTGCGCGGGCCGAGGTGAGGTACGCCCGGTGAGCCTGCTGCCCACCCGCTCCCCCGCCGCGACCTCCCCGTCGCAGCAGCGCGACCCCGACGCGACCGCCCACGACCCGGCCACCCGTGCCGCCGCCCTCGACCTGCTCGCGGACCGCGACCTCGTCGTGCTGACCGGCGCCGGGCTCTCCACCGACTCCGGGATCCCCGACTACCGCGGGCCGCAGGCGCCGACCCGCACCCCGATGACCTACCAGGAGTTCGTGGCCACCCCCGAGGCTCGCCGCCGCTACTGGGCCCGCAGCCACCTGGGCTGGGGCCGGATGCGTCATGCCGACCCCAACACCGGGCACCGCGCGCTCGTCGAGGTCGACCCCGACCTGCTGATCACCCAGAACGTCGACGGACTGCACGAGCGCGCGGGCAGCCCGCGCCTGGTGGCCCTGCACGGACGGATCGCCGACGTGGTCTGCCTGGGCTGCCGCCGCACGACCTCGCGCGCGGCGCTGCACGAGCGGCTCAGCGCCCTCAACCCCGACTTCGGCGCAGGGCACGACGACGCCGAGACCCGGCCCGACGGCGACGTCGAGCTCGAGGCGTCGCTCACGGAGTCCTTCGTGGTGCCCGACTGCGACTGCGGCGGCATCCTGAAGCCCGACGTGGTGTTCTTCGGCGAGAACGTGCCGGCCCCGCGGGTGCAGCGCTGCTACGACGCCGTCGACGCACTGGGCGCGGGAGGTGCGCTGCTGGTCGTCGGGTCGAGCCTGACGGTGATGAGCGGCTTCCGGTTCGTGCGCCGGGCGGCGCGCGCCGGCACCCCGGTGGTCGTGGTCAACCGTGGCGCCACGCGCGGCGACGCGCTCGCGACGTACGCCGTGGAGGCCGGGTGCTCGGGCTTCCTGGCCGACCTCGCCGCGCGGCGCGTCGGCTGAGTCCCGGGCCGGACCCGGGTCGGGTCCTGCGACCGGTCAGTCGCGGCGGTCGCGGTCGCGCAGGTCGCCCAGCAGGTCGAGCAGGGACTGCACCGACTCGCCCGACCCGGCGGCGGGGCCGCGCGGCGCGAGGCCGTCGCCCTGCTCGAGGCGCTCCCAGGCCAGCTCGGGGGGCATCCGCACGCCGCGGCGCAGGACGTAGCGGGTGTCGGCCAGGTCGAACTCCAGGTCGACCACGCGGGCGCTGAGGAACTCGCCGTCGGCGGTGAGCACGACGACCTCCTCGTCGATCTCCAGGCCGCGCGTGAGGCGCGTGCCGACGTGGCTGACCACGATGTCTCCCTCGAGCACACCGAGCTCGAGCGCCGTCGCCGGCACCTCCACGAGCTCCATCTCGAGCACTCCCCTCGCCATGCTCATGGCGACCTCCCTCAGGTCCAGGTACGTGCGTGTGCAGGGACAACGAGGGGGGACGCCGGCGGTCACGGCGCACCGCACCGGTCTGGACCAGTGCTCCGAGAGTCGTGCGTCGAGCACCATCATGCCCGCCCGCCCCTGAGAGCGCCGCGATTTCGGTCACCCGACACCGCACGTGGTGCGCGTTCCGCAGCACAGGGGTAAAGCAACG
The DNA here is from genome assembly GCF_001423135.1 of Nocardioides sp. Leaf307. Lineage (NCBI taxonomy): Bacteria > Bacillati > Actinomycetota > Actinomycetes > Propionibacteriales > Nocardioidaceae > Nocardioides > Nocardioides sp. Leaf307. Next base: position 8,487 of record NZ_LMNY01000004.1, read on the forward strand.
GGCCATCCCCGCAGTGCGGGGACGGCCCGGTCGGCGACGGCCGAGGCTCAGAGGCGCTTGACGAAGATGTGGTCGGCGGCGTCGAGGACGATCTCGGCGGTCTCGCCACCGGACCCGACCAGCACGCCCTCGCCGGTCTGCACCACCGTGACGGTCTTGTCGGGCAGGGCGCCGACCCGGCGCAGGGCGCTCATCAGCGCCTCGTCCTTCTGCATCTCCTCCGAGATGCGCCGCACGAGCACCCGGCCCTCCTCGGCCGAGGCGACGTCGGCCAGCGACTCGACCCCGGCCATGAACTCCTCCCCGACCCGGCTCTGGCCCAGCTCCTCCAGGCCCGGGATGGGGTTGCCGTAGGGCGACTCGGTCGGGTGGTCGAGCAGCTCCAGCAGCCGGCGCTCCACGGTCTCCGACATGACGTGCTCCCAGCGGCAGGCCTCCTCGTGCACCAGCTCCCAGTCGAGGCCGATCACGTCGATGAGCAGCCGCTCGGCGAGGCGGTGCTTGCGCATGACGCGGGTGGCGAGCCGGTCACCCTCCTCGGTCAGCTCGAGGTGCCGGTCGCCCTGCACCGTCAGCAAGCCGTCGCGCTCCATGCGCGCCACCGTCTGCGAGACCGTGGGGCCGCTCTGGTGCAGCCGCTCGGCGATCCGCGCGCGCAGCGGGACGATGCCCTCCTCGACGAGCTCGTAGATCGTGCGCAGGTACATCTCGGTGGTGTCGATGAGGTCGCTCACACCCCCATTGTCCCCCATCGCGCGACTCGTCCCGACCGGCGCCCGGCGTGGCGGAACGGGACCGGAGGGGGGAGGCCGCGGCGACGCGGTGGTGGCAGGGTCGCCGGGTGGCTGACTCGACGACCTCCGTGATGTGGTTCCGCCGCGACCTGCGCCTGGGCGACAACCCCGCGCTGCTCGAGGCCGCCTCCGACGGGGCGGTGCTGCCGCTCTTCGTGCTCGACCCCCACCTGTGGGACCCGGCCGGGCCGAGCCGCCGCGCCTACCTCGGCGCCTCGCTGCGCGCCCTCGACGCGCAGCTGCGGCAGCGGCACACGCGGCTGTCGGTGGTGCGTGGCGACCCGGTGCGCCGGGTGGTGCTGGCCGCGAAGGCGGTCGGCGCACGGCGCGTGCACGTCGCGGCCGACTTCGGGCCCTACGGCCGCGAGCGCGACGAGCGGGTGGAGGAGGCGCTCGGCGAGGCCGGGATCGAGCTGGTGCGCACGGGCTCGCCGTACGCCGTGGCGCCGGGTCGGGTCGTCAACGGCTCCGGCAAGGCCTACCAGGTGTTCACCCCCTTCTCCCGTGCCTGGAACGACCACGGCTGGCGGGCGCCGGTCGACCCGCCGTCGGGCGGGAGCTGGGTCGAGCTCGAGGACGGCACCACCGACGTGCCCGACCCCGACCTCCCCGCCGGGCTCGAGCTGCCCGAGGCCGGCGAGAGGGCCGCGCGCGCCCGCTGGGAGGAGTTCCTGGACCGCGTCGACGACTACGACGACGACCGCGACCGCCCCGGGGTGGAGGGCACCAGCCGGATGTCGGTGCACCTCAAGTACGGCGAGGTCCACCCGCGCACGCTGCTGGCCGACCTGGCGCAGCGCCGCTCGCGGGGCGCGGCGACCTACCGCACCGAGCTGGCGTGGCGCGAGTTCTACGCCGACGTGCTGGCGCGGCGCCCCGAGACGGCGCGCGACTACCTCAAGCCGGAGTACGCCCGGATGGCCTACGACTCCCCCGGCGAGCAGCTCGCCGCCTGGCAGGAGGGCCGCACGGGCTTCCCGATCGTCGACGCCGGCATGCGCCAGCTGCTGGCGACCGGGTGGATGCACAACCGGGTGCGGATGATCACCGCGAGCTTCCTGGTCAAGGACCTGCACCTGGAGTGGCAGCTGGGCGCCGGCCACTTCCTGCACTGGCTGGTCGACGGCGACCTGGCCAGCAACAACCACGGCTGGCAGTGGACCGCCGGCAGCGGCACCGACGCCTCGCCCTTCTTCCGGGTCTTCAACCCCACGACCCAGGGCCGCAAGTTCGACCCCGAGGCCGCCTACGTGCGTCGCTGGGTGCCGGAGCTGGCCGAGGCCGCCGACCCGCACGAGCCGTCCTCGCAGGACCGGGAGGCGGCCGGCTACCCCGAGCCGATCGTCGACCACAAGGCGGAGCGGCTGGAGGCGCTGGACCGCTACGCGGCGATCAAGGACCGCTGACACGAGGCCGTCCGGCCCGGCCCGCGAGGGCTGGGCAGGGGGCCGGATCGTGTGATGGACTTGTGGGCATGACTTTGAACGATCCAAAGAGCCCCGAGGCCCCGGAGTGGTGGCGTCACGCCGTCATCTACCAGGTCTATCCCCGCTCGTTCGCCGACAGCGACGGCGACGGCATCGGCGACCTCCCGGGCATCACCTCGCGCCTGCCCTACCTGCGCGACCTCGGCGTCGACGCGCTGTGGATCTCGCCCTTCTACACCTCGCCGCAGAAGGACCACGGCTACGACGTGGCCGACTACCGCGACATCGACCCCCTCTTCGGGACCCTCGAGGACGCCGACCGTCTCGTCGCCACCGCGCACGAGCTCGGCCTCAAGCTGATCGTCGACCTCGTGCCCAACCACACCTCCGACGCCCACGCGTGGTTCCAGGCCGCCCTGGCCGCCGGGCCGGGCAGCGCGGAGCGCGCCCGCTACCTCTTCCGCGAGGGCAGGGGCGAGGACGGCTCGCAGCCGCCGAACAACTGGAGCTCGGTCTTCGGCGGGCCCGCCTGGACGCGGGTCGAGGACGGACAGTGGTACCTCCACCTCTTCGACTCCACCCAGCCCGACCTCGACTGGCGCAACCCCGAGGTCGGCGACATGTTCGAGGACGTCCTGCGCTTCTGGCTCGACCGTGGCGTCGACGGCTTCCGGGTCGACGTGGCCCACGGCCTGGTCAAGGAGGAGTCGCTGCGCGACCAGGTCGTCGACGAGGGCGACACCCCGGCCAGCGGCGAGATCAACCCCGAGGCGGTCTCCAGCATGGTCGAGCGGACCATGCGCGACGAGCCGATGTGGGACCAGCCCGAGGTGCACGAGGTCTACCGGCGCTGGCGCACGGTCCTCGACTCCTACGAGGGCGACCGGATGATGGTCGCCGAGGCCTGGACGCAGTCGGCCGAGTCGATGGCCCGCTTCGTGCGCCCCGACGAGATGCACCAGTCCTTCAACTTCTCCTGGCTGCTCGCCCCCTGGTCGGCCGAGGAGTTCGCCTCGGTCGTCACCGGCACCCTCGAGGCGCTCTCCGGCGTGGGTGCGAGCCCCACCTGGGTGCTGAGCAACCACGACGTCGTGCGCCACGTGACGCGCTACGGCGGCGGTGCGGTCGGCCTGGCACGGGCGCGCGCCGCCACCCTGGCCATGCTGGCGCTGCCGGGCTCGTCGTACCTCTACGAGGGCGAGGAGCTGGGCCTGGAGCAGGTCGACGTCGAGCCCGAGCACCGCCAGGACCCGTCGTGGTTCCGCACCGGCGAGGTCGGCCGCGACGGCTGCCGCGTGCCGGTGCCGTGGAGCGGCGACGCCGCCCCCTACGGCTTCGGCCCCGGCGACGCCCAGCCGTGGCTGCCGCAGCCCGACGACTGGGCCCCGCTGACGGTGGCCGCCCAGCAGGCCGACCCCGACTCGACGCTGGCGTTCTACCAGAAGGCGCTCGCGGCACGCCGTGCCTTCGCGGAGACCGCGGGCGACGAGGTCGAGCTGCTCGACCTCGGCCGCGACGTGCTCGCCTTCCGCCGCGGCCCGCTCACCGTCGTGGTCAACTGCGGCGAGACGCCGGTGACCCGCCCCGCCGGCGACGTCGTGGCCAGCAGCGGCCCGGTCTCCGACCTGCTGCCGGTCGACACCGCGGTCTGGCTCACCACCGGCGACTGAGCACCCGCCCGCCGTACGACACCGACCGGCCGCCGGTCCCGGGAGTCCCGGGCCGACGGCCGGTCGGCGGTTCGTCGGCAGACGGTCAGCGGCCGGTCAGCGGTCGGTCGGCTGGTTGAGCGCGCTGTTGTAGCGGTGGAGGACGTCGGCGAAGGCCGCCAGCTCGCTCTCGTCCCAGTCGCCGAGCCGCTCGTCGAGGAACTTGCGGCGGTGCTCCTGCACGTCGGTGAGACGGCGCACCGCCTCGTCGGTCGCGGCGACCAGGGAGGCCCGGCCGTCCTCGGGGTCGCGGGTGCGCTCCACGAGCCCCAGGTCGGCGAGGTGCTGCACCTGGCGGCTGATGGCGCCCTTGTCGATGTGGAAGGCCTCCGCCATCGACGAGGAGCGCATCGCGCCGTGGTCGGCGAGGTAGCTGAGCATGAGGTAGGAGGCCGGCTGCAGCTCCTCGTGGACGGCGAGCGCGCGCTCGCCGATCACGCGGCGGACCCGGCGGATCAGCACGCCGACCTCCTGCTCGAGCTTCATCAGGTGCTCCGTGCGCGCGGTCATCAGGACCGCAGCGTAGTGGGGTGCTCGGCGTCGGCGCGGTGGCGCCCGCCGTCGGTGAGCGCGTCCTCGAGGCCGTCGAGCGGGTCGGAGGCCCCGTCGGACCCGTCGGCCGCCTCGTCGGGCACCAGGTCGTTGGTGGTGCGCAGCGGCACCTCCTCGATGAAGAGCACGCAGACCAGGGCGAGCACCGCGAAGGGCGTGGCCACGAGGAACAGGTGGCCGAAGGACTCGCCGAAGGCCGACTGGAAGATCTCGCGCACCGGGCCGGGCAGGGTGTCCAGGTCGGGGATGGAGTGGCTCTCGGTCTCGCTGCCCCCGCTCACGCCGATGGCCGCGAGGCCGCTGGCGACCTTGTCGGCCACCTGCACGCTCAGCAGCGCACCGAGGGCCGAGACGCCGGCCGAGCCGCCGAGGGAGCGGAAGAAGGCGACGACGGAGCTGGCGGCGCCCATGTCCTTGAGCGCCACGTTGTTCTGCACCGCGAGCACGAGGTTCTGCATCGTGGCGCCCAGGCCGACGCCCAGGACGGCCATGAAGAGGCCGATGACGACCAGGCTGGTGGTGTCGTCGATGGTGCCGAGCAGGCCCAGGGCGACCACGACCAGCACCATGCCGCCGACGAGGTAGCGCTTCCACAGGCCCGTCTCGGAGATGATCCGGCCCGTGACGATGCTGGAGACGAGCAGACCGCCGACCATGGCGATCGACATCAGGCCGGCCTCGGTCGGGGTCATGCCCCGGGCGACCTGGAAGTACTGGCTGAGGTAGACGGTGGAGCCGAACATCGCCACGCCGATGAGCGTGGAGGCGACGGTCGCGAGCGCGATGGTGCGGTCCTTGAACAGGTGCAGCGGGATGATCGGCTCCGCCGCGACCCGGCCCTCGACGTAGAGGGCGGCGGCGATGACCAGGAGACCGCCCACGACCATGGCGGCGGTGGTGGCCGAGGCCCAGGCGAACTGGTTGCCGGCGAGGCTGACCCAGACCAGCAGGATGCTGACGCCGGCCATGATGAGGGTGGCGCCGAGGTAGTCGATGGAGACCTGGCGCCGCACCACGGGCAGGTGCAGGGTCTTCTGGAGCAGCACGAAGGCGAGCGCGGCGACGGGCAGACCCACGAAGAAGCAGCCGCGCCAGCCCAGGGGCGAGTCGACGATGAGGCCACCGATGAGGGGCCCGCTGACCGTGGCGAGCGCGAACGTGGCGCCGATGTAGCCGGAGTAGCGACCGCGCTCGCGCGGCGAGACCATGCTGGCGATGACGACCTGCACCAGTGCGGTGAGGCCGCCGACGCCGAGGCCCTGGATGACACGGGAGCCGATCAGCACCTCCATCGACGGCGCGAAGGCGGCGATGAGCGAGCCGATCGAGTAGATCACCAGCGCGAGCTGCACCAGCAGCTTCTTGCTGAACAGGTCGGCCAGCTTGCCCCAGATCGGGGTGGTGGCGGTCATGGCCAGCAGCGTGGCGACGACGACCCAGGTGTAACCGGTCTGGCTGCCGTCGAGGTCGGCGACGATGGTCGGCAGGGCGTTGGTGACCACCGTGCTCGACAGCATCGCCACGAACATCGCCAGCAGCAGGCCACTCATGGCCTCCAGGATCTGGCGGTGCGTCATCGGCGCGTCCGCCACGGGCGGGTCCGCCGGAGGGGCCGGGGTGGACGGGGACGTCTGGGTCACGGGGTCTGCTCGCTTCACGACGGGTAGAAGGTTGTCGAGAGCAACGGTATTCCCGACCGTTGCCCCCGACAACCATTCTCCCTGTGGGTCGGGTCACGCCGACCCCGGTGACGCCTCCCCCTCAGACCTGGAAGCGGGCCACGAGGGCTTTGAGCTCGGTGGCCATGGTGGCCAGGGCGGTGGCGGATTCGAGGGTGTTGTGGGCGCCGTGGCGGGTGTCGTCGGCGGCGGAGGCGACTTGGGCGATGTCGTCGGCGATGCCGTTGGCGCCGCCGGCGGCTTCGGTGACGGAGCGGGCGATCTC
>NZ_LMNY01000005.1:0-2621 GCF_001423135.1 Nocardioides sp. Leaf307
GCCGATGGTACTGCAACCGAGAGGTTGTGGGAGAGTAGGACGCCGCCGGACAATTCTTAGTGCTTGTGGGGTCACCTGTTACCGGGTGGCCCCACAAGCCATTTCAGGACCTCTCAGCCAAGCGCGGTCACGGCGCCGGGCGTGCCCCCGAGGGTGTGGCTTTTCGTTCGCCGCGCTGCCGGCGACGGTGCCGACCGCCGGTCGTTCCAGTCCGACGAGGAGGTCGCCTGCTCCGTGACCTGGGACTGTGCGGCCCTCGATGTAGAGGGTCCACGGCCGGTCCTTGCGGTGCCGCCTGTTCAGTTCGGTGGAGGAGAGCACGAGCGGGCCGGGAACCCGGAGTGCCGTGTGGTCTGCTGATCTGTCCGGCAAGGCGTTCCTGGACGTGAGAACGCCGGCGTGGATTCGCCACCAGCGTGTCCGCCTTCGGCCGCTTGCCGGCCATCTCGGCCTTCCAGTGCGCCACCGGCGCCCGACACCCAGCACTGCTGTAGCGCACCGCAGCGTTGCGGCGCACTTCCCGCGACACCGTGCCGGGGTCGCGGCCGATCGCCCGAGCGATAGCGAACGACAGGCTCGTTGGGCAGCGCGCCTGTCGCGATCTCTGCCTAAACGCTGCTTCGACATCGCGCTGGGACTTCGGATGACCAGCCGAGCGCAGCTGTGGCCGGATCGCCCGATCTGCGTCCTGTTGATGCCGGACCACTCAACACCTCGATGGACGGGATGTCGCGACGACCGGTTGAAGGCGTCCTGGTGTGCAGCAGGCTGGCGGCCGCTCGCGAGCCCTCCGCGCGGCAGCGGAGAACGGCGGCGTCGAACGCCGCGACGGCGATCGCGAATCGCATCGTCAATCGATCGATTAGCCCACGGCGGTTGGACCTCACGTCGCAGACGGCGCGGACCTCGAGCTGTGCCCTGCCACGCGTGCGCGCACAGGGTGGCATCGTCACCAGCGAGGCTCGGACGCTCAAGCCGCGGCGCGAGGCGCTCCTGTGGCGACGGGGGAGGGGCTCGCACGAGCCGAGGCCTGACAACGGCATCACGATCGTCGTTCGCGAGCGTGTCCACCAGTCGGTCAAGCACATCGCGCCGGTGATGGCACGTTCCCGGTCCGCCATCAGTCGCGAGTCGCGACGCACCGCCACCTCGCGCGGCTGGATGTCCCACACCGCTGATCGGACCTCGGCCGCACGCCGCGCTCCCCCTCGGAAGGGCAAGCAGGGGGTCGGACCCGGGTTGCGGGAGTACGTGGGGGTGAGTCTGAAGAACAGGTGTGCGGCGCAGCAGGTCACCAGCCGGCTGATCGTGGACTCCCTCGCCGCACCGGAGATGCGCATAGGTCCCGAGACGATCCACCAGGCATCGACATCCACGCGAGGGCGAACGTCGACGCGACCTCAGCCTCCCGTTGCGCCGCGGGCGATCGGCGCGACGCCCCCGCCGACAGCCGGTTTCCCGGCGGCCCCGGTTCGTCGATCCCGTGATCGGCACCGCGGGCGGGTCGGCCGTTGCGACGCTCGCCGAGCGCTCCAGCCGCTACCTGCTGATGGACCACCTGGGCTGCGAACCCAGCGGCGATGCGGTCCGTTACAGCCTGATCGCCACCGACCTCGAGGTCTGCTTCGCCGACCCGATGGGCCCTTGACCGGGACACCCCAGCCGAGTGGTGGGCTCAACCGTCCTGGGTCACGTGACGACCCGGCCGTGACTCTTGCCGAGCGCAGTCCACACCCACCGAGTGCAGAGCACAGTCGTCTCGCGGATCCTCCACCTCGGTCCTCTGCTCGAGGAGGAGTCGGTCAGCTGGACGGGGCCGAGCCAGACGACCGGCGCCGCGAGCAGGAGCCCCCGCGGGGATGCAGTGGTCCGGGGCGTTTCCGGTGCTGAGCCCCCGCCCGCGAGTGCGACCACGGCCGCGACGACGAGCGCACACTTCACGCGGTGCGGTGGTGGCAAAGTGCGACACCGACCCGGTCGCACCGGATGAGGCCGTGGTGCCACCGACAGGGAGGTCGACCGACCGGGCAGACCGCAGCCGAGTGTCGGGGGAGGGAAGGCGCGTGGCTGTCGTCCTGGCACGTCCTCCTGCCCGACCACGTCCAGCGACCAGCTCTGCGCCGTGCGTCGCGGTGGCGCCCCCTGGCTCTCCGGCACCACGGACCGCAGGCGTCCACTCGAGGGTCTCCGACCCTGCTGCGCCTTCGCTTCCCATGCTGGCGGCTGGCCGCTCGGTGGCGCCGCGTCATGGCAGGGAGACGTGAGTGGTCGGGCCAGCGCAGGTAGCAGCCCGGGGTCGGGTCGACGTCGCGGCCGGGGTGCAACGCTCGAAGGGGTGTGGACGACTCGATTTGGCGTCTGCCAGGCATCTGCGTACTGTTCTCCGAGTCGCCACGGGCGGCCGCGGCCCGCGAGAGCGGTCCACGAAGCGGCTGCTGGTGTGCGTCAGGAGGACGAAGGAGTTCCCCCAGATCGCGGATTTGATAGCGAGAGGGAGAGCGGGTAAGTTTCTCCGGGTTGCCCCGCCGCCGGGTTGGAAACGGTCTGGGACGGTGTGCGTCTGATTCTTGAGAACTCAACAGTGTGTCATAGTCGACGAATTAGTTTGTTATGCCCCGTTG